>CANPVD010000053.1 GCA_947581615.1 Candidatus Humimonas hydrogenitrophica | reverse complement strand
ACCACCGAGCTCCGGTACCGGAGCCTGGAGACGGGAGAGGGCCACGCGATTCCCGGCAGCGAGGGAGCGTACACCACGCCGCTGATCTCGCCCGATGGCAAGCGCCTGGCCGTCGGCATGTCCGTCGGAAACGGGTACCAGATGAAGGTCATGGACATCGACGGACGAAGCAGCTCGGCCGTCGCGTCCATCACCCTCTCCTTCGGGGGGGCGTGGGCCGAGGACGGCCGGATCTTCTTCGGCGACGACAACGGCCGTGCGCTCCGCTGGATCGACCCGCTGGGCGGCGGCGCACGCGAGGTCACGGTCGGAGGATACTGCCTGGACCCCGTCCTCGTCCGGAAGGACCAGGTGCTGTGCGGAGGTCGCTCCGAGAAGTTCGCTTCCAGCCGTGACCTGTCGAACCCGGACCGCATCCGATACTGGCATCATGAGGTGGGCGCCGAAGGTGGCGAGCCCGCGCTGCTGCGCGGCGCGGACTTCCGTGTCGTGGACGGCAGGTACCTGGTCTACATGGGGATCGATGGAAGCATCATGGCGACGCGCATCGAGAGCCTCGACTCCCTCACGGTGGGGCGCTCGGTCTCCCTGGTGCCCGGGGTGCGCAGCGAGGACTACACCGGCACGGGACAGTTCGACCTGACCCGGGACGGCACGCTCGTCTACCTGCCGGGCACCAACGCGGCCGTGGGTCGCCTGGTGCGCATCGCCGCCGACGGGCGCATCGAGCCCCTGCCCCTGGAGGAAGCCGCGCATCTCCGCTTCCGTGAGAGCCCCGATGGCCGCCGGCTGGCCACCGTGGTCGAGGGCATCCAGCAGCAGGAGCTGCGCGTCTACGACTTGCAGGCGGGCACGCATCAGACCGTGGCCGAGGGCGCGTTCATCGACGTTCCGGTCTTCGGCCCGCGCGGGGACCGCATCGCCTACGCCGTGAGCGAGGAGCCGGGTCGCGAGTCTCTCGTCTCCCGGCTGCTGGACTCCTCGAAGCCGCCCCGCGTTCTCGCGACCATCGCACCTTCCGTGACGCTACGGCCTTCCATGTACCTGTCCGCGGACTCGCTGCTCGTCGGCGTGCCCGGCGGCCAATCGGCCCTGATCGTCGATTCCGAGGGTCGCGTGGACTCCCTGGGCTTGAGCACCGGCCAATTCCTCTCGATCGCTCCCGACCACCACTGGATCGCGTACCAGGGGAGCTCGGCCGGAGACCTGACGCTCCAGCCCTGGCCGGCCCTCGACCACCGCTATGCGGTGGCGGCCCGGGGCAACGAGCCCCAATGGCTGTCGGCGACCGAGCTGGTCTACACGGAGCAGACCGACGAGGGGGACTGGGAGTTCTACGAGGTGAGGATCCACCCCGGCGCCGATCCGCCCGTCGGCGCACCCGAGCTCCTCGCCGTGGCGCCGCAGTTCAGCCAGACGCCCGGCTGGTCGTGGGCCGTAGGCCACGACGGAGGCCTCATCTACCTGCAGTCGCCGGCGGAGAGGGAGGAGCACTACTTCCGCGTCGTGCCCGGCTGGGTGAAGCGGATGGAGCGCGCCGTGGACGAGGCGAACCGGTGAGCGGGAAGCTCGCCCCCGACCGCCTGGCTGTCGCGCTCGCCGGCCCCTAGCTCCCCTTCGCCTTCCACCCGTCGTTGGACGTGTCGGCGTCCACCCAGATCTGGTGGTCCATCCCGACGCTGGTCAGCGTACCGTCCGTCTTCACGTGCACGACGGCCCGCTTCTGGTCCTTCTCCCAGATGGCCGGGGTCTCGTGGACGGTCTTCGAGCTCCCGTCGGCGAAGCCCAGGACCAGGTCCACGGGCGCGTCCATCCCGCCGATGTTGTCGAGCGTGAGGTCGTAGCCGTCCCCGGCCCTGTCCACGTCGGCCACGGCCAGGTCGATGTAATGGTCGCTGAAGAACCAGTTCGTCCAGAACCAGTCCAGCGGCCTGCCGGCCACGTCATCGAAGGTGTAGAAGAAGTCCCACGGGCTGGGGTGCTTGCCGTGCCAGCGCGCGATGTAGGCCTGCAGGCACTTCTTGAAGGTCGCGTCGCCCAGCAGGTCCTTCATGGCCAGGTAGCCGATGGCGGCCTTCCCGTACTCGTTGATGCCGAGGGCGGCGCCGCCCAGGATGTCGCCGGGGGTGGTGATTGCCAGGTCCTCGGCCGCCGAGTTGTCGTGCGCCCAGCGGTTCACCCGGAACTGGTCGAAGAACTTGGTTTCCCGGGCCTTGCCCATGTCCTCGACGCCGAGCAGGTACTCGAACGTGGTCGCCCAGCCCTCGTCCATGAAGCCGTAGCGGGTCTCGTCGATTCCCATGTAGAAGGGCATGTAGGTGTGGGCGATCTCGTGCTCGGCCACGAAGCGCGACATGGTCGAGTCCTTGTAGGCCGCGTCGTTGGCCATCATCGGGTACTCCATGCCCGCGCCGCCCTGGAACTCGGTGGTCTTCTCGTACGGGTAGGGGACGCCGGGCCACGTGTGCGACAAAAGGTCCAGGGAGTGCCGCCCGAACTGGACCATGTGATGGAAGTCGGAGGCGGTGTCATTGTAGGCCGCCTGCACGCTGGCCCGGCGCCCGCCGGCGTCGTCCACCAGCACGCTGGCCGCGTCCCAGTCGTAGTGGTTCGAGAGGCCGAACGCCATGTCGGGGACGTACTTCGCCGTGAAGTGCCAGGCGTTGGTCGCGCCGGCGCCGCCTCCCGTCGTCACCTTCCCGGCGAGCATCTGCTCCCGGGTCGCCACGTGGATCGTGGAGTCCGACGTGAACGAGTTCTTGAAGCGGGCCAGCGGCCCCGGCTGCAGCAGCCGGTCCACGTCCTGGAGCGTCCCCGTCCCCCACACCACGTAGCCGGCCGGCACGTTCACGGTGACGTCGTAGTCGTTGAAGTCCGAGTAGAACTCGTGGCTGGGCGTGTGCTCCATGGTGTCCCAGCCCTCGTAGTCGTCGTACACGGCCACGCGCGGATAGAAGTAGGCGATGTAGTAGGTGGTGGAGTCGATCACGCCCTCGCGGCTGGCCCGCTCGGCCAGGTCGTAGTGCCAGGTGAAGTGGAGCCGCACCGAGTCGCCGGGCATGAGCGCGGCCGGGAGTTTCACGGGCTTCCAGGTGAAGGCGTACGGGAAGTCCTTCCACTCCTGGGCGGCGCCGTTCACCGCGAAGCTGTCGATGTGCACCCCCGAGGTCATGAAGTCCTTCGAGACGCCTCGGAAGCGGGGCGCGCCGGGCTGGTGGACGTTCATGAGCAGCTTGATGATGAGCGCCGGGAGCGAGTCGGGGCTCGAGTTCCGGTAGACGACCTCCTCGGAGCCGTGGATCGTGCGGTCGGGCGGGGAGGCGTCGATCGTGATCCGGTAGCTGGCGTGGTTCTCCCAGTAATCGGGGCCCGGCATGCCGTCCCGCGAGCGGGTGCCGGCCGCATAGGCCGCCTTCACGTTGCGGGGCTCGTACAGCGGCCCCGAGCCGGCCGACGCCTGCTGGGCACGGGCGGCGGCGGGGGCGGCGAGAAAGGCCACGGCCGCCACGGCCCACGCGAAGGCGGCGGTCGACGGGCGCGGCGTGCTCGAACGGTGGACGCGGCTTCTGATGGTCTTGTTCACGGTTCTCTCTTCTCCTTCGACAGTACGCTCCGGGCGGCTCCGGATCCGGGTCCAACTTCGGCCGAGGTGGCCCCGATCGACAGGGCCGTCCCCGTCCCCAACGCGTCCGGGCGCCCGGAGGATTCAGCCGTCACGGCTTCTCCACTCCGGCTCGCGCGCACCGAGCCTGTCCCGCGGGACCGCGCCCCCATAAACTGGGCTCCGGATCGTGACCACCCGCAACCCCGGGGGACCCCTGAACGGCCAGCGACCGTCCACGCTCCTGGTGCTCGCCGCCGCGGCGCTCGGCGCGGCCTTCGCCGCCCTCTCGGCCCTCACGACTCCGTCCGCGGTCAGGGCCCAGGCCGTGCCCGGCTCGCGGCCCCCGGCCGCCGTCCAGGGCGACCAGGCCCAGGTCATCGACCGGCCCGAACGGCACGAGCTCGTGCTCGAGGTCGGGCCCACCGACCTTCCGGCCCACTCGGGCCCCTGGCAGGTGACCCAGATCCCCGTCCAGAGCGGGACCTTCCCGTTCGACGCCACCATCCACGCCTACCGGGTGGAGATCGTGGACGGGCGGGGGAGGCCGGTGCCGCACGCCGTCCTCCACCACACCAACCTGTTCGAGCCGGACGCCCGCACCCTGTTCTCGCCCATCATGCGCCGCATCCTGGCCGCCGGCTCCGAGACGCCGGCCGTCCGCGTCCCCGGCTGGCTGTTCGGGATCCCGGTCCGCAAGGGCTCGCCCTTCCTGTTCATGACCATGCTCTACAACCCCACGGGCACCGACTACCACGGCGTGCGGGTGCGGCTGGTTCTCGCCTACACTCGTAGTCGTATCTTCCCGCTGTGGAAGGTCGAGCCCTTCTCCATGGACGTCGAGTACCCGTTCGGCGAGAAGGGCGACGGGAGCATGGCCTTCGACCTGCCGCCCGGTCGCACGGTGAAGACGTGGGAGGCCAGGCCCGAGGCGGGCGGCCGGATCATCGGGATGAGCGGCCACCTGCACCCGCACGCCGTCGAGCTCAAGCTCGAGGACATGACCGCCGGGAAGGTGCTGTTCGACGTGAAGCCGGTGACGAAGCCGGACGGCACCATCGACCACGTCCCCGTGAAGGCGTTCTACGGGTGGACAGGGCTCGGCAAGCGCATCTACGCGAACCACCTCTACCGGGTGACCGGCATCTACCAGAACCCCACCGGAGACACGATCTACCACCACGCCATGGCCTCGGTGGCCGGCGCCGTCATCCTGGACGGCGGCTGGCACCTCCTCCCGGCCGACACCACGAACCCGGTCTACCGGAAGGACGCCGCCTTCATCAAGGAGGGGCCCCTCAAGGGGACCATAGGCCAGGAGATGGAGGGCGAGGAGGGCGGATCCCGGTGAGCGCCTGATGGCCGGGGACGATGCGGGCGGCGGGCGTCGAGACCCCGACCGGGACGGCCGCCGTCGGTCGCCGGCGCGGGTGCTCGTGCCGCTGTTCGTGTTCGCCGCGCTCCTGGCCGTCCTGTACGTGCTCTACGGCGGGCCCTCGCGCCCCAGCGCCGGCGGCGCGGCCTCCGCTTCCGCTGCCTCCTCCGCCCCTCGCGACACCGTGTGGGCGCCCCTCGCCGCGGCCGTCCGCGGCCAGCTCGCCCACGCCTGGGACGGGTACGCGCGCTACGCGGCCGGCCACGACGAGCTCCGGCCGCTGAGCCGCGGCCCTCGCGACTGGTACGAGGGGGGCTCCCTGCTCATGACCCCGGTCGACGGCTTCGACACCATGCTCCTCCTCGGCCTGAAGAGCGACGCCGCGCGGGCGAAGGGCATGATCCTGGACAGCCTCTCCTTCGACCGGAACCAGCGCGTGCAGATGTTCGAGGTCACGATCCGGATGCTGGGCGGGCTCCTGTCCGCCTACCAGATGGACGGCGACCCGCGCTTCCTGGCCCTCGCGAAGGACCTGGGCCACCGGCTCCTGCCCGCGTTCGGCTCGCCGACCGGGATGCCCTACCGCTTCGTGAACCTCCGCACCGGCGCCGTCTCGGGGCCGGTGAGCAATCCGGCCGAGGTCGGCACCCTCATGCTCGAGTTCGGGACCCTCTCGAAGCTCACCGGCGACACGATCTACTACCTCGACGCCAAGCGCGCCGTGACCGCACTGTACGAGCGGCGCTCGAAGATCGGGCTGGTGGGGAGCGCCATCGACGTCCGGACAGGGGCGTGGAAGAGCACGGACAGCCACGTGAGCGGCGGGATCGACTCCTACTACGAGTACCTGCTCAAGGCGTACGTCCTGTTCGGCGACCGGGACTTCCTGCGCATGTGGAGCTCCAGCGCCTCGGCCGCGGGTCGCTACCTGGCCGACCGCGGCCCGACCGGCGCCTGGTACGGCCACGCCGACATGCGGACCGGCAAGCGCGGCGCCACCCACTTCGGGGCGCTCGACGCCTTCTTCCCCGGCACCCTGACCCTGGGCT
Organism: Candidatus Humimonas hydrogenitrophica; assembly: GCA_947581615.1. Taxonomy (GTDB): domain Bacteria; phylum Gemmatimonadota; class Gemmatimonadetes; order Palauibacterales; family Palauibacteraceae; genus Humimonas; species Humimonas hydrogenitrophica. The sequence goes on along the minus strand of CANPVD010000053.1, from coordinate 168,397 downwards.
CGGAGGCGCTCCGCGCCGACTCCATGCCCGTCCTCGCCGACACTCTCCTCGGCCGCGCCGTGCCGCTCATGGCCTCGGTCGACACCATGTGGGAGCGGTGGGGGATCGAGCCCGAGGTCATGGACTACCGGGCCATGAACATCGTGCGCCCCGGCTACGAGCTCCGCCCCGAGGCCCTCGAGTCGGCCTTCTACCTGTGGCGCGCCACCGGCGACGTCCGTTACCGCGAGATGGGGCGGAGGATGTTCGAGGCGATCGTCGAGGACTGCCGCACCGACGCCGGCTTCGCCGCCCTGAAGGACGTCCGCACGGGCGAGCGCGCCGACCGCATGCCCTCCTACTTCCTGGCCGAGACCCTCAAGTACGCGTGGCTGCTGTTCTCGCCGGACTCGGCCCTGGGGCTGAGGACGTGGGCGGGGGCGGCGGACACCTCCCTCGTCGTGTTCAACACGGAGGCGCACCCGCTGCGGCGCACCTGGCGCTGAGCCTACTGGACCGGGCTCCAGGAGGGAGTCTCCTCCAGGGCCGCGGTCTGCGTGATGTCGACCTGGTTGGTGCCATCGGCGTCCATCACCCAGATGTCCGGCACGCCGTTCTTGTCGCCCTGGAAGGCGATCTTCGAGCCGTCCGGCGACCACGTCGGAGCCCATTCCAGGCCCGACCCGTGGGTGAGGCGGACGGGATTCGATCCGTCGGCGTCCATCACGTAGACCTCGAAGTTGCCGTCCCGGTGGGTGGCGAAGGCGATCTTCGAGCCGTCGGGGGACCAGGCGGCCTGTCTGTCGTCGGCCGGGTTGTTGGTCAGGTCGACCGGGTCGGAGCCGTCGGCGTTCATGACGTAGACCTCGTAGGCGCCGTCCCGGTCGGTGGTGAAAGCGACCTTCGATCCGTCGGGGGACCAGGCCGGATAGAAGTCGGCCCCCGGGTCGTCGGTGAGGTCGACGGGGTCGGATCCGTCGGCGTTCATGACGTAGATCTCGGCGTTGCCATCCCGGTCCGTGGCGAAGGCGATCTTGCTGCCGTCGGGTGACCAGGCGGGCACCTCATCGTCTGAGGAGTTGTCCGTGAGGTCGACGGGATTGGAGCCGTCGGCGTTCATGACATAGATCTCGGCGTTGCCGTCCCGACCCGTGGTGAAGGTGATCCTGGTGCCATCGGGGGACACGGCTGGGTCCAGGTCGCTCGACGGGTCGTTGGTGAGGTCGACGGGGTCGGAGCCGTCGGCGTTCGTGGCGTAGATCTCGTAGTTGCCGTCCCGGTTCGTCATGAACGCGATCTGGTCGATGAGCGCGTGCTGGCAGGTGACGTCGAAGGTCGTGCTGGCGGTCGCGCCGGCGCTGATGGACACGGATCGCGGGTCGTCGCCGCCCACGCCGCAGTTGGCCCGGACGTCGGTCAGCTCGACGTCGTGGCTCCCGGTGGAGAGGCCCGGAAAGGTGTGCGAGTCGTTCGTCCCGATCGAGATCTCCTGCCCGCCGTCCACCGTCAGCGTGTAGCCGTCGGGGTCGGGGTCCCGCCCCGTGGTCGCGGTCGCCACGGACAGGCTGCCCGCAGCGGGGCCGGTGGCGCCTCCACCGCCTCCGCAGGCGAGGAGGCTCAGCGTCCCGGCGAGGAGCGCTGCGCCGAGCAGGGGGGAGAGAAGTCGCGCTCGGGTCTTCGCGTGCATGGTACGCTCCTCGTTCCGGGCTCTACTGGACAGGGCTCCATGCTGGCCCGCTCTCGCTGGCCGAGGTCAGGGTGATGTCCACCTGGTTGGAGCCGTCGGCGTCCATGACCCAGATGTCGGCCACGCCGTTCTTGTCGCCCTGGAACGCGATTCTGGATCCGTCCGGGGACCAGGTCGGACCCACCTCGACGCCCGAGCCGTGGGTGAGGCGCACGGGACTCGTGCCGTCGGCGTTCATGACATAGACCTCCAGGTTGCCGTCCCGGTTCGTGGCGAAGGCGAGCTGCGTCCCGTCGGGCGACCAGGCGGGGTCCGTGTCCTCCGCCGGGTTGTCAGTGAGGTCGACGGGGTCGGAGCCGGAGGCGTCCATGACGTAGATGTCGTCGTTGCCGGGCCGGCTCGACGTGAACGCGATCTGCGATCCGTCGGGAGACCACGCGGGCCACCGGTCGTTGGCCGAGTTGTGGGTGAGGCGGACGGGATTCGAGCCGTCGGCGTTCATGACGTAGACCTCGAGATTGCCGTCCCGGTCCGTGGCGAACGCGATCTTGCTGCCGTCGGGCGACCAGGCGGGATCCAAATCGGCAGCCCCGTCGTTGGTGACGTCGACGGGGTCGGACCCGTCGGCGTTCATGACGTAGATCTCGTTGTTGCCGTCCCGGTAGGTCACGAACGCGACCTTCGTCCCGTCCGGAGAGATGGCGGGACTCCCGTCGCTCGACGGATCGTTGCTGAGGTCGACCGGATCCGAGCCGTCCGGGTTCATGACGTAGACCTCGATGTTGCCATCCCGCGTCGTCGAGAACGCGATCTGGTCGACGAGGGCGTGCTGGCAGGTGACGTCGAACAGGGTGCCGGTCCTGGCCCCGGCGTCGATCGACACCGATCGCGGGTCGTCGCCGCCCACGGCGCAATTGCCCCGGACGCCGGCCAGCTGGACCTCGTGGCTCCCCACCGACAGGCTCGCGAACGCCTTGGAGTCGTTCGTCCCGATCGAGGTCGCCTGCCCGCCGTCCACGGTCACCGTGTAACCGTCCGGGTCGAGGCTCTGACCGGTCGTCGCCGTGGTCACGGACAGGCTGCCGGTCTCGGGCCCGGTCGTGCCTCCACCTCCGCCTCCACCCCCGCAGCCGGCGAGGCTCAGCGTTCCCACGAGGAGGGTCGTGACGCGGAGCGGAGAGAGGCGTCGCGTGTAAGCCGCAGCGTGCACGGTGGGGCTCCTCGTCGGCAGGGCGGCGAACGGACGCCAGATCAGGACTCAAAAACCGAAACTGATCTAGCCGGGACCCCGTCGAGGCGTCAAGCCCGAAGGGCGGGAACCGGAGTCCGGCGATCACGGATCGATCCCCCGGACGCTTCAGCTGAAAGGTCCGGCCGACCCGCCCGAGCCCGAATCGGCCCCGGCGCCTACTCCTCTCCCGTCCCCGGCACGAACACCGGTCCGATCCCGGCCGCGCGCAGCTGTTCGTTGAGCGCCGGGATCTCCTTTGTGCGGATCTCGCTCCACTCCGCCAGCACGCCGTCCAGCCGCTTCCGCAGCAGGTCGTACACGTCCACCTGCTGCGCGGTGGGGGCCGCGTCGGCCGCGTCCACCGAGCCCTGCAGCGAGGCCAGCTTCACGTTCAGGGTGGCCGGGTGGTTCATGAACAGCTCCTTGGGGACCCGGGCGCGGAACTGGAACAGCTGCGTCGCGGTCGAGTCGGCACGCTCGTCCAGCTTCTTCACGGCCGCGACCACGGAGGCGTGGGACGGGTCGCTCCCCAGCTGCCGCTCCAGGACGCCCAGTTGCTCGCGCACGCCGGCGATCCGGTTGAAGGCGACGTGATCGTCCGTCATCGCCTGGCGCAGCTTCAGCATGAGATCGAGCTGCGCCTGCAGGTCCTGCGTGCTGGCGTGCACCCTGGGGTCGAGGGCCACGTGCAGCGGCGCCGTCGCCGTGTGGCCGTCCACCGTCACCCGGACCGTGTAGTCGCCCGGCACGGCGCGCGGCGCCGCCGGACCGCCCGCCTCGAACACCGCGCCGCCCGGAACCCGCAGAGCGGGGGCGCCCGCGTAGCGCAGGTTCCACACGAAGCGGTTCACGCCGGCGTGGGCGGAGAGGCCGCCGGACGCGCCGCCGCGTCCGCCGCTCGAGCCCGCCGCGCCACCGCCCGACGATGCGCCGGAGCCCCCGAGCTCGCGCCGGAAGCTCCGCACGACCTTCCCACTCCCGTCCACGACCTCCAGCCGCACGGAGTCCCGCGCGGCCGAGGCCAGCGACCAGTCCAGGATGGCTCCGCGGGGCGGGTTCTGGCCGGCCGCCTCGCCGGGTGACACGCGGCCGCCCGCCGCCTCGGTGCGGTACGCGGTGTCGGGGGTGAACAGGTGCAGCGGCGCCGAGGCCACCTCCGGCGACCAACCCCGGAGCGGCGCCAGGTCGTCCAGGATCCAGAAGCCGCGGCCGTGGGTGGCGATGGCCAGGGCCCCCTGCTGGATGGCCAGGTCGCGCACCGAGGTCGTGGGCAGGTTCGTCTGCAGCGAGCGCCAGTGGTCGCCGTCGTCGAAGGACACGTACACGCCCAGCTCGGTGGCCGCGTACAGGAGGCCCTTGCGGGCCGGGTCCTCGCGGATCGCCCGCGCGAACGAGGGCGCCTGGATCCCGCGGGTGATCAGGGTCCAGTGTTGCCCGTAGTCGTGCGTGCGGTAGAAGTACGGGGTGAAGTCGTCCGCCTTGTGGGCGTCCACGGCCGCGTACGCCGTGGCCGGGTCGTGCGGCGAGGCCTCGATGAGGCTCACCTTGGCCCACGTCGGCATCCCCTTGGGCGTGACGTCGCTCCAGTGCTGGCCCCCGTCCCGGGTCAGGTGGACGAGGCCGTCGTCGGAGCCCACCCAGATCTCCCCCTCGGCCTTCGGCGACAGGGCGATCGTGTAGATCACGTCGTAGTACTCGGCCCCCACGTTGTCCCACGTCACCGGGCCGCCCGAGCGCACCTGCTTCGTGGTGTCGTTCCGGGTGAGGTCGGGGCTGATCTCCGTCCAGCTCGCCCCCTCGTCGGTCGACTTCAGCAGCTTCTGCGACCCGGCGTAGACCACGTTCGGGTGGCGCGGGTCGACCGCGGTGGGCGACACCCAGCTGAACCGGTACTCGACCGCCCTGGCGGGCGCGCCCTCGGGGTTCAGGGGCCACGGACTCACGTTCCGGGTCTGGCCCGTGCTCACGTCCATGCGGGTCGTGTAGCCGAAGTAGGAGCCCGCGTACACGACGCTCGGGTCGCCGGGCTTGGGCAGCACGTAGCTGCTCTCGCCGCCGCCCACGTTGTACCAGTCCTTGTCGGTGATCGCGCCGCGGTAGGAGGCGCTGGCGATGGCGATCGTGCCGCGGTCCTGCTGGGCGCCGTACAGCCAGAACGGGAAGCGGTCGTCCACGTTCACGTGGTAGAACTGCCCGGTGGGCTGGTTGGACTCCGAGCTCCAGTCACGGCCGCCGTTCACCGTGACCGTGGCGCCCCCGTCGTTCCCCTCGATCATGCGATCCGGGTTCGACGGGTCGATCCACAGGGCGTGGTTGTCGACGTGCGGCAGCCGGATCGTGCCGAACGTGCGGCCCCCGTCGGTCGAGCGGTGGAAGAGGAAGTTGCACACGTAGACCGTGTTCGGGTCCTTCGGGTCGGCGTACACACGGAAGTAGTACCACGGCCGCTGCTGGATCGTCTGGCTGTCGTTGACCAGCGTCCAGGTGGCCCCGCCGTCGTCGGAGCGGTACAGGCCGCCCTTCGTCTTGTGGTTGACCAGCAGGTAGACGACCTCGCCGTCGGCGCCCGACACCGACACGGACAGCCGGCCGAGCGTGCCCGGGGGGAGGCCGCGCCCCTGGACCTGCGTCCAGGTGGAGCCGCCGTCGGTGGACTCGTACAGGCCGCTGCCCGGCCCGCCGTTCACCAGCTGCCACGGGCGGCGCCGAACCTGCCACAGGGCCGCGAACAGGACGCGCGGGTTGTTCGGGTCGATCGACAGGTCGACCGCGCCCGTGTTTTCGTCCCGGTACAGGACCTTCTCCCACGTCTTGCCGCCATCGGTGGAGCGAAACACGCCGCGCTGCTCGTTGGGGCCGAACATGTGGCCGAGCGCCGCCACGTAGACCACGTCCGGGTCGCGCGGGTCGACCACGATGTCGCCGATGTGGCGCGTGTCGCGCAGGCCGACGTTCGTCCACGTCTTGCCGCCGTCGGTGGACTTGTAGACCCCGTCGCCGAAGGAGATGTCGCCGCGCGGGTCGGGCTCCCCGGTGCCCACGTAGATCACGTTGGGGTCGGAGGGCGCCACCGCGATCGCCCCGATCGAGGCGATCGGCTGCCCGTCGAACACCGGCCTCCAGTGGCCGCCCGCGTCGGTCGTCTTCCACACGCCCCCGACCACGGCCCCGAAGTAGAAGGTGCTCGGCTGGCCGGGCACCCCGGTCACCGCCTCGACGCGTCCTCCCTCGAACGGACCGATCGAGCGCCAGCGCAGGGCGCCGAAGGTCGTGTCGGCCGCCGCGGGCGGAGCGGCGAGGAGCGGGGCCGCCGCGGCGAGGGCGGCGGGCACGGCCAGCACCGCCGCGAGCGCCGCGGCGAGGGCCAGCGGACGGCGGGGCGCGCGGCCCGGGGCGGCGTCGACGGGACGGGACATGCTCGGCTCCTGGTGGGGTTGATCATCCTTCGCGGCCGCACGATGCCGGCCGGCGGCGCGGACGTCAACGCGGACGTCGACGCGGACGTCAGCGCGGGGGACGCGGCCGGCGGTCGCGGGCGCTGGTTGCCAGCGGCGCCGGGCCCGCTCCACGATGCGGCCGCCGCGCCGCGAGAATCCCCCACATCTCGAAACGGGAAGTGCAGGACAGCCCTTCGGGACGGCCCGCCCTAGCTTGCGCGCAACGGGGCCGGATGGCTCCGGCGGCCGGCGCGAGGGCGGGGGACGCCGGGGACGCGAGACACGAGTCCGAGGAGTCGCGAGATGCTACGCGTACGGGACGTCATGACGCTGGACGTGGTGACCGTGTCGCCTGACCTCACGCTGCGGGAAGCCGCCGAGACGCTGGCCACGTCGGGGGTGACGGGCCTGCCCGTGCTCGCCGGCCACGAGGTGGTCGGCGTGGTGAGCGCCTCGGACCTGGCCATGTTCGCCGCCGACGCGCCGGGCTCGCCGACGGAACGGGACTTTCCCTCCGAGCCCGACGGTCTCTCGGAGGAGGAAGAGCGCGCCGCGGATGCGCCCGACGAGCCCACGGCCGCCTACTTCCTGGCCTACTGGGCCGACGCAGGGGTGGACGTGGTCGAGCGACTCGCCAGCCCCGACGCGCCCGAGTGGAACGTGTTCGACGACCACACCGTCGAGGAGATCATGACCCGGAAGGTGTCCTCGGTCGGCCCCGACGACAGCATCCGCGACGCCGCCCGCTACATGCTGCGCATGGGCGTCCACCGGGTGCTCGTGATGGAGGACGGGTCTCTGGTCGGGCTGCTGAGCACGACCGACGTGGTCAAGGCGGTGGCCCAGTACGGCGTGGCGGGCTAGGGGCCGGGCCGACTACCCGCCGCGGCGGTGCGCCCCCACCTCGGCGCGCCGCGAGCCCATCCACCACAGCACCCCCGCCAGCGGCAGGAACACGAAGTTGAGCCACGTCGTGTAGTCCCACGCGAAGTAGTCCACCTGCTCGAGCCCCCGGCGCGCCGCCACCGGGACCGACGGAGCCAGGCCCGTGAGCCGGAAGAGGCCGTCCACCAGCAGCGCGGTCACCACCATGGTGGCCAGCAGGTAGCCGGCGTACACCAGCGCCGGCTTCCACCCGTAGTAGCGCCGGTAGACCAGCACCATGGGGATCGTGACCAGGTCGGCGAAGATGAAGGCGACCACCCCGCCGAAGGAGATGCCCCCGGCCCACAGCACGGACGCCATCGGGATGTTGCCCACCGAGCACACGAAGGACACGATGGCGATCACCGGACCCACCACCGCGTTCTCGATGCTGACCCACAGCCCCGGATGCACGGCGCCACCGCCGCCCGCAGTCAGGAACAGGGCCTGCCACCAGGCCCGGGGCACGACCGCGGCCAGCGTCCCCGCGATGACGAGGCCGAGGACGATGTCCTTGCCCACCATGCGCACGTCCGTCGACAGGTAGCGTCCCGTCGCCGCCAGCCCACGGCGGGTGAGCAGTGCCGAGGCGGGCAGCGTGCCCCCGTGCCCGTGGTGCTCGTGGCCTTCTTCCCCCGCTTCCTCGAGGTGACGGCGAGCCTCCTCGAACACTCCGGCGGGCGCGAACCAGCGCAGCAGGACGGCCATGACGGCGATGAGAAGGATCCCCCCGACGAACTCGGCGAGGACGAACTGCCATCCCAGCAGCACCCACAGGATGAGGCCGATCTCGATCACGAGATTGGTCGAGGCGAACAGGAAGGCCGTGGCGTTCACGATATGAGACCCCTTCTGGAACAGGGTCTTGCTCATGGCCGCGGCCGCGTAGGAGCAGGACGAGGAGGCGAAGCCGAAGAAGCTCGCGAGGGCCAGGGCCCGGGGCGTGGGCCGGCCCAGGTGGCGGGCGATCTCCTCGCGGGACACGAAGGCCTGGATGGCGCCCGAGATCGTGAAGCCGAGCGCCAGGCCCCAGGCGATCTTCCAGGCCATGCCGGCCGTGTGCCGGAGGATGGACGCCAGGGCTGTCGGAATGTCCAGGAGCGGGATTCCCGCCTGAGGGGAGAAGGGTCATCGGATCGGTCGCCCCGCCACGCGCAGCAGGATGCCTGCCACGCGTCGCACGAAGAGGGCCCCGTGCTCGGCGGGGAGCCGGTCGCTACCCGGCGGCCTCCGCGGCCGGCTCGTCCCTGGCGCCGTCCCGGCGCCGGAGCGAGTAGCTGCAGGCGGGCTCGCCGTTCGGAATGTAGCTGTGGCGGGCCAGGTCCCCCAGCAGCTCCCGGATGAGCCCGATCTCGGCCTTGCAGGGGACGGTCGACACGTCCACCAGCTCCCGGATCGGGCAATGGCACAGCCGCAGCTCGGACTCGCCGTCCGCCGAGGTCTCCACCTCCGCCATGAAGCCCTCTTCGGTCAGGATGTCGGCGATCTCCTCCATCCGGGCTCGCCCCTCCAGCCCCTCGACGCGCTCCAGCGCCTCGGCCCGCCGGCGGGCCATGCGCTCCTCGAAGAAGCCGTGGATGAGGTCCGGGCGGCCGCTCCGGACCAGGAAGGCGGCGAGCTCTCCCAGCATCTCGCCCTCGCGCTGCGGGAACAGGCGCTCGGCGGCGGGGGCCAGCCGGTAGATGACTTCGGGCCGGCCACGCCCGTGCCTGCGGACGCCGGCCCGCTCGACCACGCCCTCCGCTTCCAGGTCGCGCAGGTGGCTGCGCAGCGTCTCCGGGGAGAGATCGAAGGCCTCCGAGATCGTGGCCAGCGTCATCGCTCCGTGCCGCTTGAGGCGGAGGAGGAGTCGGCGGCGCGTATCGGTCATGCCGGGAGCCAGCAGCTCCTCGGGCATGTGGGTGTCGATGTCGTTCACGTTCGTGCCTGTGTGTCGAGGGAAGAGCATCGTCGGCCCGGGCGCCGTCCGGGGCGGCATCAACTCCGAACGATAGCACGCCGGGCCCGACCGGCCACATTTACAATATAAACATGATGACAATCTTGACAACCCACCGGGGTCGTCCCATCGTGAGGTCGCAGCAGGCCCCGATCCACGCACCAGGAGGTTCGCCATGCGCCCCGCCACCGCCGATACGACCGGGCTCCCCGAGTGGACGCTGCACGAGATCGTACGCCGGATCCCCGGCGCGCGGGAGGTCCTCCTGGGGCACGGGCTCGACCTGTGCTGCGGGGGCGAGCTGCCGCTCCGGGAGGCCGCGCGCCTGCACGGGCTCGACCTCGGAGCCCTGATCGAGGCTCTGCCCGGGGCCCCGGCCCGCGACCCCGGCGCTCCCGGGGCCTGAGGTGGAGGGGATCGGGGTCGCCGCCCGGACTCCGGCCGCTCCGGCCGCGCCCGCGCCCGACCCGGTCGCGCGCACGGGCGGACGGGTCGTCCCGATCCCCGGCTCGGCGCCCCCGCTCGCGCTGCCGGCCGAGCACCTCCTGGCCGGGCTCGGATTCTACGTGGCTGGCGGCGTCGGGCTGGCGGTCCTGGCTCCCTCACTGGCTCGCGGCGGCTACGCCGATCCGCGCGTGGCCGCGGTGACGCATCTGTTCACGCTCGGCTGGATCACCACCTCCATCATGGGGGCCCTGTACCAGCTCCTGCCCGTGGCGCTCGGCGGTCGCTTCCCCTCGCGGCGGCTCGGGCACCTCACCTTCGGCCTCCACGTGGGCGGCGTGAGCCTGTTCGTGTGCGGGCTGGCCACGGGGCGGACCGGGATGGTGATCGCCGGCGCCGCGACCCTCGGAACGGGGCTCCTCCTGTTCGCCTGGCACCTGGCCGCGGCCCTGCGCGGCGCCGCGCGCCGCGACACCACCTGGCGGTGCCTGGCCGCGGCGGACGCCTTCCTGGTGGTGGCCGTGTCGCTCGGCGTGCTCCTGGCGGTCAACCTGCGCACCGGCTTCCTCGGGCCGGGACGCTTCCTCCTCATCGCCCTCCACCTGCACGTGGCGGCGGTGGGCTGGGTGCTCCTCGTGATCGTGGGCGTGTCGCGGCGCCTGCTGCCCATGTTCCTGCTCAGCCACGGGGTCACCGAGGAGCCCGGCCGCGCGGCCGCGTGGCTCCTGGCGCTGGGAGCGGCCGTGCTGGCGCTGGTCCACCACGTCCTCCCCCTGTCCGCCCTGCCGGCCGGGGGAGGGCTGCTGGCCGCGGGCGGAGCGGCGTTCGTGGGGCAGGGAGCCCTCCACTTCCGCGGCCGCCGCCGTCCCTCGCTCGATCCGGGCATGCGGCTGGTGGCCGTCGCGCTGGCGCTGCTCGCCGTGGCGGTGGTGCTGGGCGTTCCCGCCATGCTGATGCCCGGCGCGTCTCCCCGCCTGGCCACCGCGTACGTGGCGGCCCTGGTGGTGGGGGGACTCGGCCTGTTCGTGGCCGGACACCAGTACAAGATCCTCCCCTTCCTGGTGTGGCATCACCGCTTCGGGCCGGTGGCCTCGGAGCGGCCGGTGCCCATGGTGGCCGAGCTGTTCGCTCGCGGCCCGGCCCTCGCGTCCGTCGGCCTGCAGGCCGTCGGCGCGGCCGGGCTGGTGGGGGGCATCCTGGCCGGCTCGCCCGCCGTCACGCGCGCCGCGGCGCTCCTCCTGGCGTGCGGGGCCCTGGTCGAGACCGTCCAGCTCGCCGCCGTGGCGCGCCGGAGGCCGGCGTGAGCGGGTCGGGCGCCGGTGGGGCGCCGCTGCTCCACCCGGGCGCGGCCGGGATCGCGGCGGCCCTTCGTCGGGTGGTGGATCCCGAGGTGGGGCTGGACGTGGTGCGGCTCGGCCTCGTGTACGGCATCGAGTGGACCGGGCAGGGGGTGCGAGTCGTCCACACCTTCACGACCCCCGGCTGTCCCCTGGCCGGCCACCTGGAGAGGGCCATGCGAGTCACGCTCGAGGCGCTGCCCCACGTGGGGGAGGTGGAGCTCCGCTACACGGCCGAGCCCGCCTGGCATCCCGACATGATCCGCGGCTGGGGCTGAGCGCGACCGGCCCGGACGAGGCAGGTCCCGATGCTGCACCCGAAGCGCGATTCCAAACGAGACTCCGAAGACCGAGGTGCACGATGAAGCTGTTCTCGATCCGTAACGCCGGCCCGGAGGGACGCTCCGCGCCGGAGGCCAGCCCGGAGACGGTCCCCGAGGCGTTCGTCCACGACCTGGACGTGCGGCCCATTCTGGCCCGGGGGGAGGAGCCCCTGGCCGCCATCCTCGAGCACGCCGGCCGGGTGCCGGCCGGCCACGTCCTGCGGCTGCGGGCGCCCTTCGAGCCCGTGCCGCTGTACGCCGTCCTCGGAGAGCGCGGGTTCAGCGCGCGGGCCGAGCGGCTCGCGCCGGACGACTGGCGCGTGTGGTTCCAGCGGGCGGCGGGAGAGGAGGGCGCGGAGCGGCGCGCCGCGGGGGACGCGAGGGAAGCGGCCGACGTGGCGGACGCGGACGCCGGAGACGCCGCGGGCGGCACCGACGACCGCTGCGGCGGGGCCTTCCGGGAGCCCGCCCCCGAGCGGGCTGCGCGCGGCGAGTCCGCCCGCGCCGGCCGGCCCGAACGGCCGGTGCACGACGCGGGCGCCATCCAGGGTCCGTACCTCCTGGACGTGCGCAGGCTCGACGGGCCCGCCAAGCACGCCACCGTCCACGAGCGCTTCGACGGTCTTGGGCCCGGGCAGGCGCTCACGATCGTGAACGACCACGACCCCAAGCCCCTCTACTACGAGCTGTGCGCCGAGCGGGCCGATCGGTTCGACGCCTCGGCCTACCGCTCCTACCGGGCCGACGAGCACGTCTGGGTGGCGGTGCTGCCCGTCCTGCCCGGCTAGGTCGGCGTGCCCCCCGTCAGCCGCGCCTTCGTTCGCACGGCGCTGGGCTGCCTGGCCCTCGGCCTGGCCGTCGGTGTCCTGGGCGCGCTGCCCGGCGGGGGGGTCCACCTGCCGGCCCTCGAGCCGGTCCGGGTGCACCTCCTGGTGGTCGGCTGGCTGACGGGCCTGGTGGTGGGCATCGCCCACTGGCTGTTTCCAGCCCGGGGCCGGGACCGGCCCCTGTGGGCCGTGTACGCGCTCCTGTATGGCGGGCTGGGCCTGCGGATCGTGGCCGAGCCGGCGCGGGCGGCCGGGACGGGGGGGCCGTGGGCCGCACTGCTCGCGCTGTCGGCCCTGGCGCAGTCGGCCGCGCTCCTCGCCTTCGCGGCCGTCCTGTGGCCGCGCGCGCGGGGGAGCTGAGGTGCCCCGCCTCACCGTGTGGACCGTGCGCGCGTCGCTGGTCTGCCTCGTCCTCGGGGCGCTCCTCGGCGCGGCGCTCCTGGCCGTGCCTCCGCTCGATCCGCCCGTCGCCGCGAGCCTGGCGCGGCTCGCCCCCGTCCACGTCGAGCTCCTCCTCGTCGGCTGGCTCGTGCAGCTCGCCCTCGGCGTGGCCTACTGGATCCTCCCGCGCGCCGGCGGTCGACGTCCGGCCGCGCGGGTGGCCGGCTCGGGAGCGGCCGCGCTCGCTTCCGGCGTCGGCTGCGCCGCCGCCGGCGCCCTGGCCGGGGGGGGGTGGGTGGTGGTCGCCGGGAGGTCGCTGGAGGTCGTGGGGGCCGCCCTGTTCGGGGTGCACGTCACCGTGCGGCTGTCGACGTGGAAGCGACTGGACGCGCGCCGGCGGCGAGAGGCGAGCGAGCTGGCCGAGGTCGGCCGGGGGCAGGAGGGCGGCGGCGGGACGGACGCCTAGAGCCCGCGGTCTCCCTTCGAGTTCGAGGCCACGGGGTGGTCGTCGTTCCGGAGGCTGCGCAGGGCGTTGGTGTCGGCCGTCTGGCGCACGGTGAAGCGAATCCCCTGCGAGACCCACACGCCGACGGCGTGGCCGTGGATGAAGGCGGGACGGAAGGCCATCCGGTGCGCGACCTCCTGGGCGGCCTCGTCGAAGCCCGCGTGTCCGCTGGGGGCGCGCACCAGTACGCGGGCCACGTTCCCCTCGGTGTCGATGTACAGCCACAGGACCACCACGCCCCCGATCCTCTGGTCCCGGTACTCGGCCGGGTACAGCTCCTGGAGGATGCGCTGGACCTCGGCCGGGTTCTCGAGCTTGGGGGCGATCTCGTAGGGGATCAGCTGGGGCGCGTCGGGCGGCGCGTCCAGGGCCGCCGCCACCGGCATGGCCGGCGTGGGGATGGGGGCCGGGTCCGCGGGAACGTGCGCCTCCGGCGGAGCCGGGGTGGGCGCCGGCGGGATCTCGACCACCTGCAGTGCGCTCGCCCGCGCGACGGCGTCGCCGATGGGCAAGGCCGGGGCGAACAGGAGCAGCAGCCCGTGGAAGACGACCGACCCGACGAGGCCGGCCGCCAGGGCCAGACGATACTGGGTGCGCGCGTCGTGCCGGGCCATCCGAACCCCTCTCTGGAGACGCCGAACGGCACTGGTTACAGATTCCGACCAGAAAACTATGCGGGGCGCCACCTCCGGGCCAGCCGGGGGCCGCGCTCCCGCTCTCGCCTCGGTCGGCTCAGGCGCCTCCGCGTCGTGCCAGCGCCCGGTCGTACAACGCCGCGTAGGCGTCCGCCGGTTCCGACCAGCCGAACGGCCGGCGCATGGCCGTCCGGCGCATGGCGTCCCACCCGGCCGCGTCGCCGTAGGCCTCGATGGCCCGGTCCACGGCGTCGTCCAGGGCCCCGGGCTCGAAGGCCCCGAACAGGAAGCCCGTCACGCCGTCCTCGATCGTGTCGGCCAGCCCTCCGACCCGGCGCGCCACCGGCAGGGCGCCGTAGCGCTGGGCGCGCATCTGCGTCAGGCCACAGGGCTCGTACAGGGACGGCATGAGGAGCGCGTCGGCGGCGGCCATCAGCTCGTGCTCCTTGCGCTCGCTGAACACCGGGTCCACGACGACCCGGTCGGCCCGGGCGCGGGCCACCAGGTTCTCCTCGTACCACCGGTCGCCGCTTCCGAGGAGGATGAACTGGGCCCGGGCGCTCTCCAGGCAACGGCCCTCGAGCAGCAGATCGATGCCCTTCTGTCGCGCCAGACGGGCCGCCATGCCGAACAGGGGGACATCCGGCAGGACGGGGAACCCCGCCGCTCGCTGCAGCGCCTCCCTGGCCCGCGCCTTCCCCGAGAGGTCGTCCGGGCCGAACGCGAAGGGTGGCGGCACGTACTCGTCGGCCGAGGGGTCCCACAGCTCGGTGTCGATCCCGTTGAGGATCCCGACCAGCCGATCCCCCAGCTCGCGGAACATGGGATCGAGCCCGAAGCCCCCTTCCTTCGTGCACAGCTCCATGGCGTGCGTGGGGCTCACGGTCGTGACCATGTCGGCCAGGACGAGGGCCGCCTTGAGGAAGTTGAGCTCGCCGTACCACTCGAGGGCCCCGTGGACCGATGCGGCCCCGGGGGTCGATGCGGCCCCGGGGAGGGCCAGCGCCGGCTCGAGGTCGATGCGGAAGCGGCCCTGGAAGGCGGCGTTGTGGACGGTCAGCACACGGGCCGCGCGGTCCGTCCCCGTGCCGGCGGGCAAGTACAGCAGTGCAGGGGCGGCGTGCCAGTCGTGTACGTGGACGACCACCGGCTCCCCTCCGGGCTCCGCGGCTCTCGGGGCCACGACGCATTCCGCCGCGGCGCGACCGAACAGCGCGAAGCGCAGAGCGTTGTCGAGATAGTCCGCGCCCCCTTCCCCGTACAGCCCGTCGCGGTCGAAGAACGGGTCGTGCTCGAGGAGGAGGATTTCGGGGCCGGGTTCGACCGCCTCGCCGGTGGCGCGCCACACCCGAACCGTTCGCTGCTCGCCGCCGAGGGTCAGCGGGGCGGCCGGGCCCACGGGCTCCAGCGTGGCCGGGCCCTCGCGGACCCCCCGGTACAGGGGGAGGACGACGGTGACGCGCATGCCCGAGCGGGCCTGGTGGACGGCGAGGCCGCGCACGGCCTCCGCCAGGCCCCCGGTCTGGGCGTAGGGCCAGTACTCCGCCACCAGGTGGACGACTCGCGGAGTCGGCCTCACGCGGTCAACCGGCCTCGACCGGCAGACCGTCGGGCGTGCCTCTCCGGGCGGGGATGTAGTAGTCCGACACGTACTCGCGGACCATCCGGCGCGCGGTGAAACGGCTTCCGCCGACGCGGAGGGCCTCCTTCATGACCGCGACCCAGCCGCGTGGAGCGGCGTGGTGCTCGCCCTCGTAGTACAGCGGAACGACCCGCTCCTCCAGGAGCTCGTACAGGTGCCGTGCGTCCCACGCGTCGACGTCCTCCTCGTCCGGGGCGAGGGGAATCTGCCAGCCGTTCGAGCCTTCGTAGCCCTCGGCCCACCAACCGTCGCATGTGCCGAGCTGTGGCACCGCGTTCAGCGCAGCCTTCATGCCGCTCGTCCCGCACGCCTCCAGGGGCGGGCGCGGGAGGTTGAGCCACAGGTCGACGCCCTGGACGAGGCGGTGGGCCATGTGCAGCTCGTAGTCCTCCAGGAAGGCGATGCGGCCTTCGAACCCCGGGTCCCGGGCCGCCTCGTACACGCGCTGCAGGATGCGCTTTCCCTGGTCGTCCGCCGGGTGCGCCTTTCCGGCGAACACCACCTGGACGGGTCGGCGCGGGTCGGTGACCAGCCGGCGCAGCCGGTCGGCGTCCCGGAAGAGGAGGTCGGCGCGCTTGTATTCGGCGAAGCGGCGCGCGAAGCCGATCGTGAGCGCGTCGGGAGACAGGAGGGTACCCGCGCCGACGAGGTGCCCGCTGTCCCCCCAGTGCTCGGCCCACCGGTGGCGGGCCTGCTCGCGCACGAAGGCGAGCAGGGTCTCCTTGCGCCGTTTGTGCACGCGCCACAGGCCCTCGTCGTCCAGCCCGCGGACCGCATCCCACAGGGCCGGGTCGGCGAGCCGATGCACCCAGCCGGCCCCGAGGTGGCCGTCCAGGAACTCCATGAGGGAATGGGACATCCAGGTCGACAGGTGTACACCGTTGGTGATGTGTCCGACGGGGACGTCCTCCACGGAGCGGCCGGGCCACAGGGGGTGCCACATCCTCCGCGTCACCCGCCCGTGCGTTTCCGACACGCCGTTGAGGCCGCCCGACAGGCGGATGGCGAGCGCCGTCATGTGGAAGCCGCCGGGCCCCTCGAGGCCCCGCCCGAGCTCGGCCAGTCGCGCGGGGCTCATGCCCGGCGTGTCCAGGAGCCTCGTGGCGCAGGCCTCGACCTGCTCGAGCGGGAAGATGTCGTGGCCCGCAGGCACGGGCGTGTGGGTGGTGAACACGCTCGTGGCGCGGACACGCTCGACCGCCTCCTCCCACGTGGAGCCACGCTCCATGCGCTCGCGAACGCGCTCCAGGAGCATGAACGCGGCGTGGCCCTCGTTCGCGTGCCACGCCGCGGGGTCCACGCCCACGGCACGCAGCACCCGGACCCCGCCGGCGCCCAGGATCCACTCCTGCTGGAGGCGCTCCAGGCGGCCGCCCGGGTACAGCCGGCTGGCCAGCTGACGGTCCTCCGGCCGGTTCTCCTCCAGCTCCGTGTCCAGGAGGTAGATGGGCACGCGGCCCACGCGGAGCTTCCAGGCTCCGATGGCCAGGTCGTGGCCGTTGACCTCGAGCCGGGCGACCACCCGGCCTCCGTCCGGTCCGGGGACCGGCACGAGGGGCGTCGAGGCCGGGTCGAAGGCCGCTTCCATGTCCTCCTGCCATCCGTCCAGCCGGATCGTCTGGTCGAAGTACCCCTTCACGTACAGGAGCCCCACGCCCACCAGGGGCACGCCCAGGTCCGAGGCCGCCTTGCAGTGGTCTCCCGCCAGGACGCCGAGGCCGCCCGAGTAGATGGGGACGGAGTTGTGGAGCCCGAACTCGGCGCAGAAGTAGGCCACCGGGCGGTCCCCGAACTCGGGATGCTCGGCCGCCATCCAGGTGCCCTCGCGGGACTCCTCGCGGCGGCAGGTGGCCAGCACTTCGTCGTGTAGACGGCGGAAGTCGGCGTCCTCGGCCAGGCGCGCGAGGCGCCCGGGGTCGACCCGTTGCAGGATGGCGACCGGATTGTGCCGGGTCCGGTGCCACAGCGGCCGATCCAGCCTCCGGAACAGGTACCGGGCGCGCGGATTCCAGCGCCAGGAGAGGTTCATGGCGATCTCCCAGAGGCCGGAGATCGGCTCCGGGAGTCGGGGACGTTCGAGGTTGTGGTCGTTCATGCCTGGTGAGCCGCTTCCTGGTGAAACGCCTGCCCGCCGCGCGACGGCCTGTGCGGCCGTACCGGCGGGTCCGACCCGGCCACAAGTGAACAGGGGCCGGCACCGTCTGTACAGCCCGGCGTCGCGGTCGGTCCGATCAGGCGGGTGGACTCTCCACGATGGTGGGCTCGATCTCCAGCCTCAGGCCCGAGATGCGCTCCACCGCGTCCTGGATGGACACCGCGAGCTCGAGCAGCTCCGCGGTGGTGCCGTGCCGGTTGACGAGGGCCAGGGCGTGGGCCGACGAGATTCCGACGCCACCGTGCCGCTGGCCTCTGTGGAAGCCGGCGCGCTCGACGAGCCACGCCGCCGGGACCTTCACGCCGCCGGGAGCGGGATAGGATGGGACCGGGGCCGAGATGCCGTGGTCCGCGAGCCTCTCGACCAGGCCGTCGAAGGCGCGGGCGCCGAGCACCGGGTTGAGGAAGAAGGAGCCTGCCGAGCGGGTGTCGGGGTCGTCCGGGTCGATCACCATGGACTTGGCGCGCCGCAGGGCCAGGACGCGCTCCCGCACCAGCCGCAGGGCCTCCCCGGGCGACAGCGCGGCGAGGTCGGCCTCGCGCGCCACGGCGTCGGCCAGCTCCGGGTAGCGCGGTCGCGGACGGGCGTCCGGCGCGAGGGCGAGGGAGAGGGAGAGGATCACGAAGCGGTCGCGGTCGGCGGACTTGAAGCGGCTGTTCCGGTAGCCGAAGCCGCACGCGGCGGAGGGAAGGCGCACGACCTCCCCGCCGTCCCGGTCGTAGGCCGTCACGGCCACCAGGGTCTCGGCCAGCTCCTGGCCGTACGCCCCGATGTTCTGCACGGGCGCCGCCCCGCACCATCCCGGGATCCCGGACAGGCACTCGATGCCCGCCAGGCCGCGCTCGACGGAGGCCCGCACGACCTCGTCCCACGGGACGCCGGCCCCCGCCCGGACCACGACCCTTCCCGCCCGGGCCTCGAACGCCAGGCCGGGGACGCGCGTCCGGAGCACCAGACCCCGGTAGCCCGCGTCGGGGAGGACCAGGTTGCTCCCGCCGCCCAGCAGGAGGACGGGCAGGTCCCGGCTCCGGCTCCAGTCGAGGGCCTCCCTGAGGCCGGCGGCGTCCGCGGCGTCGACCAGGTGCGTGGCCGGGCCTCCCAGCCCCAGGGTGGTGAGCGGCGCCAGCGGGACGTCGTGCCGGAGGTCGAGGCTCACGAGCCCCCGGAGACCTCCGACCCCAGCCAGGATTCCCGGAGCCGTCGCATGGTGTCCGTGACCGGCCGCCTGGCCTCCTCGAACGGGACGATCTCGCGGGCGGGGTCCGCGGTGAGGGCCACCCGAGCCCGGTGCCGCCCGTCGCGCGCGGCGTACACGAGGGTGACGCTGTCTCCCGGCGAATGGGAGGCAATGACTTCATGGATATCTTGTGAAGACATGGTTCTATGTCCGTCGATCTCATGTATCACATCACCCATGTCGACCCCCGCGGTGTAGAGCGGGCTGCCGATCAGGGTGCCCGAGCCGACGCGGACTCCGCCGTCGCCCGGTTCGAGGCGGGCGCTGCCCAGCGTGGCCCGGTCCGGGTGCGCCGGGCGCAGCAGCAGCCCCGCCCGGCCCAGGAGCGCGGCGAAGTCGGGCAGATGACTGTCCTCGATGTCCTCGGCGAAGAAGCGCCGCGCGAAGGCCGTGTCGCCCGTGACCCGCCCCAGGGTCGCCCGCAGCCCGTCCAGCGTGTACGGGGTGCCGGTGAGGCCGTAGCGCTTCCACATCGCCCGCATGTAGTCGTCGAGCGTGAGGTGGTAGCGGGTGCGGAGCTCCAGGTCGAGCCCCAGGGCCAGCACCGCGCCGTAGCTGTAGTAGGAGATGAACGTGTTGGGCGCGTTCGTGCGGTCCACCCACCGGGCCGCGTCCACGAAGGGGGAGTAGCGGCTCATCCCGATCGGGCCCCGGAAGCGCCGGCCCGGCGAGTCGATCACGTAGTCGAGCGTGCGGGCCAGGCTCGCCAGGTAGTCCTTCCGGGCGGTGAAGCCGGCGCGCTCCATGACGACCTGCCCGTAGTACTGTGTGAATCCCTCGCCGAACCACAGCAGCCCCGACATGTCCACCCGGGAGAAGTCGAAGGGCTCGATGGCCCGGTCGCGGATGCGCTCCATGTTCCAGGAGTGGAAGAACTCGTGGGCCAGGGCGCCCAGGTTTCGCACCGCGTCGGCGGAGTCGGCCAGGGGCCGGGTGCTGGTCAGGAAGGTGGAGTTCCGGTGCTCCATGCCGTCCCCGTGCACCCAGGGCAGGTAGCCGGCCAGGAAGGTGTAGGTGCCGTAGTCGTACGGCGCCAGCTCCCCGAACACGGCCTTCGCTTCCCGGACGATCCGCTTCACCATGGACTCGTAGCGGTCCAGGTCCTCCTTCGAGCACCGCTGGTGGACGAACAGCCGGATCGTGTAGGCGGTGTCCCCCGAGGGCTCGCGCCAGGCGCGCTCGTCGAAGTCGGACAGCTCGGTGGGGCTGTCCATGAAGTACTGGAGGTCGGGGGCGGTGAAGCGCTGCGGGTCGGAGGTGGGCGCGAGCTGCGTGCCCACCTTCCAGCCGGAACCCTCCGGGAGGCGGAAGGTGACCTCGATCGGCCGGTCCTCCAGCCCGCGGGCGTACAGGAAGACGGCCGGCATGTCGAGGTGCGCGTGGGTGCGGTCGATGCCCGGGTAGGTGCCGTCCGCGTGGTCCCCGAACAGCGTGTAGCGCACGGTGACGGAGGCGCCGTGCCGCGACACCCGCCAGCGGGAGGGGGTGACCTTCTCCACGGGCAGCGCCCCGCCGTCCGGTCCGGCGGCGGCCAGCCCGTACGCGTTCTTGGCGAACTCGTGCAGGGCGTAGCGACCGGGCGAGGAGCGGCTCATCTGCAGCTCGAGCGGCGCGGACCCGAGGCCGGAGAAGGTGACGCTCACGTCGGCCTCGTGGTGGGCGGCGTTCGGGAAGCGGATCTCGTAGCGCACCGGCGGAGCGGCGGAGGAGGGCGTCACGCTCGCCGGCGTCGTGTCGGGCGGCGGCGTGGCGGTCGGCGCCCGCGCCACGGCGGCGGCCGGCGGGCACACGAGGCCCAGGGCGCACAGGAGAAGGGTGAGGCGGGTCATCTCGGATCCCATCGAAAGAGGTTCTCCATCCGGGGTTCGCGGGTCCGGGATGCTAGGACCCCGACCGAGGGGCGCGCAACGAGGCGCCGGGACGGGGCGGGGCGTAGGTTGGGCCCCGGGAACGGCGCCGACACACGGACACGAGGAGGACCATGCCCGATCGGGATCGGACCGTCGACTTCCTGCAGCGGCTCATCCGGACGCCCGGGCTGCCGGGCGAGGAGGAGGGGACGGCGGCCGTGGTGCGGGACGAGATGGAGGCGCTCGGCTACGACGAGGTGTCGGTGGACGAGGTCGGCAACGTGGTCGGCCTGGTGCGCGGAGAGGCGCGACGGCCGTCGCTCATGTTCAACACCCACCTGGACCACGTCGGCGTCGGGGACCCGGAGCGCTGGCCCCATCCGCCCTTCGGCGGGGAGATCGCCGATGGCCGCGTGTGGGGCCGAGGGGCCGTGGACATCAAGGGCCCGCTCGCGGCCCAGGTGCACGGCGTCGCCCGCCTTCTGGCCGAGGGAGCGCGCCCGCCGTCCGACGTGTACGTGAGCGCGGTCGTCCAGGAGGAGATCGGGGGGCTTGGAGCCCGCCACCTGGCCGAGCGCCTCGCCACCGACCTGGTGGTGATCGGCGAGCCCAGCTCCAACGAGCTGCGGCGCGGGCACCGGGGGCGGACCGAGCTCCGGCTCCACGCCACCGGGCGGAGCGTCCATGCCAGCGTCCCCGAGCGCGGCGTGAACCCGCTGTACGTGGTGGCCGGCTTCCTGGAGCGGCTCCCCTCGGTCTCCCTCCCGGAGGACCCCGAGCTCGGGCCCACGTCCGTGGCGCCGACGCTGGTCCGGACCGACCAGGTGAGCCGCAACGTGGTTCCCGGGGAGGTGTGGCTCACGCTGGATGTGCGCACGGGACCCGACACGACGCCCGAGATCCTGCGCTCCCTCCTCGCCCCGGCCCTCGAGGAGGCGGCCGCGGCGGTCCCGGGCGCCTCGGCCGAGATCCTCGTGCCGGCGGTCGAGCACACGACGTGGACGGGCCTGGTGCGCGAGGTGCCGGCCGTCAATCCGTCCTGGGTGCGCGCCGCCACCGATCCCGCCGTGACCACGGCCGTGGAGCTCCTCGAGCGGGCGATCGGGTCGCGGCCGCCCGTGGGCCTGTGGAAGTTCGCCACCGACGGCGGGCACTTCGTGGCGCACGGCTCCACCGTGATCGGCATCGGGCCCGGCGACGAGGCGCTCGCCCACACGGTTCGGGAGTCGATCCAGCTGTCGGCGCTGGATCGGGCCCTCGACATCGACGAGGCGCTGGCCCGGGCGTGGCCGATGGCCTGGAAGGCGGCCGGCGGGGAGGCCTGACCGCGGGGGGACCGGGCCCTAGCTCACCACGAAGGCCGCTACGTGCGTCTCGTCCATGGGTGGTGTGGCCAGGGACACGACCACCATGACGATCACGTTGGCGGCCACCCCCCAGATGCCGGCGCGGATCCCCTGCCACTGCAGGACCGGCACGAAGTTCCAGATCACCGTGACGACGAAGCCCGCCAGCAACCCCGCCACGGCGCCGGCGCGCGTGGCCCGGGGCCACAGGAAGGTCGCGCACAGGAGCGGGAAGAACTGCGCGATGAAGCCGTACGACAGGAGGAGCAGCGCGACCAGGGACATGTGGGCGAAGATGGCCAGCGTGTAGGCCAGGGCCCCGATGAGGATGACGAGCCCCTGGATGAGCCTGCGCTCCCGGTCGCCGGCCAGGTCGGGCCGGAACAGGGGGCGCCACAGGTCCTTGATCGTCACCGAGGCCGCGGCGTGCAGGAGCGCGTCCCCGGTCGACATCGAGGCCGCCAGGGCCCCGGCGCAGAACAGGCCGACCACCACCGGGGGGAGCCCGATCGAGGTGACCACCGTCGGGAGGATCTTGTCCGCGGGATGGACCCCCGGGAAGGCCAGGACCCCCGAGAAGCCGATGAACAGGATCGGCACCAGGAACATCTGGAAGGTCGGATACCACACGATCGTCCGCTTGAGCGTCCGCTCGCTGCGCGCCGTGTAGATCTTCATGAAGGTGTGGGGCCACACGCCGAAGCCGAGCACCGAGATGGCCACCGCGCTCGAGTAGGCGCCCCAGCTCCACGGATGGCCGTCGGCTCCCAGGCCCGGGGCCTGGAGCATCTTCGGCGCCGCCTTCGCGATCGCGTCGAACATGGGGCCCACGCCCCCGTACAGTCGGTGGGGCAGGTAGAGGCCCAGGCCCCAGGCCAGCGCCATCATGAAGATGCCCTGGAAGGTGTTCGTCCAGCCCACCCCCATGACGCCGCTCCGGAACACGTAGATCAGGACCACGCCGTAGGCGAGCAGCGCCCCCGCCCACACCGGCATCCTCCCGCCCGTCACCACGCTGAACACGTAGCCCGCCCCCGTCATCTGCAGCATGAGGTAGGGGATGAAGCCCACCAGCGACACCACGGCCAGCAGGCCCGACAGCCCGGCGCTCTGGAAGCGGTCGGCGAACAGCTCGGCCTGGGTCACGTAGCCCCGCCGGCGTCCGAGCCGGGCGATGCGCGGCCCGAAGAAGTACCAGGGCACGAGGCCGACCGTACCGTAGGCCAGGATGTAGAAGGCCGCGGCGCCCCGCGAGTACGCCCAGCCCGGACCCCCCAGGAAGGCGAAGGCGCTGAAGATGGAGGCGCCCATGATGAAGTAGAGGATCACGAAGCCCAGCGACCGGTCGCCGGCCACGTAACCCTCGGTGGTCTTCGACGCCTCGCCTCCCGAGGCCAGTCCGACGAGCAGCGAGGCCAGGAGGTAGCCCAACGTCACGCCCAGGATGATGACCCAGTCGGGCATCAGCGGCGCCCCACGCCGTCCTGCGCGCCGGGCCCGTCCGCCGCGCGGCCGTCCCCCTCGTCGGGCCCGCCCTCGGCGCGGCCCTCCCACGTGAACACGCCGAGGAGCACCAGGAAGGAGGCCGCCAGGATCACGACCAGGTAGACGAGCGAGAAGGGCATGCCGAGGACGATGGGCCGGATGCCCGAAAATAGGGCGTAGACGGGCCACATCAGCGCGAAGAAGACCACGATGAAGAAGATCGTCACGGCGCCGTACACACGGCGCTGATGCCGCGTGAGCCCGGAGGGCATGAAGCGCGGACGGGCGTCCACTACCGCACGCCGCCCATGAGCTTCTTGATCGGCTTGAAGAACAGCAGCATGAGGAAGCCACCCGCCGCCGCCCACAGGGCGACCCGCCCGAACAGCTCGGGGAGGGGCATGCTCTGGAACTGCCCCGCCACGAGCCCGGCCACCAGGTTCCCGAGCGCCGAGCCCATGAACCACGTGCCCATCATCTGACTCACCAGCCGCTTCGGCGCCAGCTTCGTCACGCTCGACAGTCCGACCGGACTCAGCGACAACTCGCCGCACGTCTGGAAGAAGTAGGCGGCGATCAGGAAGAAGGGGGTGACCCGGTGCGTCTCGCTCGCCTGCGTGGCCGCCCACATCATCACCAGGAAGCTCACGGCCAGCAGGAGGAGGCCCATGCCGAACTTGACCGGGATCGAGGGCTCGCGCTTCCGGGCGTTGAGCCACACCCACAGGGAGCCGAACACCGGCGCGAAGATGATGATGAACAACGGGTTCACCGCCTGGAGCGCGCTCGCCGGGGCCTGCCACCCGAACACCGTCCGGTCGGTGAGCCGTTCGGCGAACAGGTTCATGGACGACCCGGCCTGCTCGAAGCCCGACCAGAACAGCGCCGCCGCCGCGAACAGGAGGAAGATCACGACCACGCGCTTCTTCTGCTCGCTCGTGAGCTCCCCGAAGGCGAGCACCGAGCCGAAGTAGAGGACCGCCACGCCCACGATCACGTAGGCGGCGCCCTCGGCCACCCTCTCGAACGTGATGCGGGCGATCCCGCCGGCCTGGAGCAGCCACAGCGCCGCGGCGATGGCGGCGAACGCGGCCAGCCCGGCCACGAGGGCGCGCACCGCCGCGGGCCGGCGCGCCTGCTCCTCGGGCTCCATGTGGCCACAATCGCCCAGGTACTTGCCGCCCATCTTGTACTGGATCAGGCCCAGCACCATGCCGATTCCGGCGGCGCTGAACCCCAGGTGCCAGTTGATTTTCTCGCCCAGGAAACCGCAGATGATCGGTCCCACGAAGGCGCCCAGGTTGATCCCCATGTAGAACACCGAGAAGCCGGCGTCGCGGCGCGCGCCGCCCTCGGGGTACAGCTCCCCGACGATCGAGCTCACGTTGGGCTTGAGGAGCCCGGTGCCGACCATGATGAGCGCCAGCCCCAGGAAGAAAGTCCCGGTGGTCGGGATGGCCATGCTGAAGTGTCCGAAGGCGATCACGATGCCGCCCAGGAACACGGCGTTCCGCTGGCCCAGGATGCGGTCGGCGATCCAGCCGCCGGGCAGGGCCAGCAGGTAGACGCCGGCCGTGTAGAGCCCGTAGATGGCGGCGGCCCTCTTGTCGGTGAGGCCCATGCCGCCCGTGGCCGCGGCGTCGACCATGAACAGGATGAGGATGCCGCGCATCCCGTAGTAGCTGAAACGCTCCCACATCTCGGTGAAGAACAGCGTCGCCAGCCCGCGGGGATGGCCGAAGAAGCCGTCGCGGGGCGGGGCGCCGGGCCTGTCCGAACGGTCGGTGGGGTCGGGCGTCGACGTCGGGGTGCTCATGCGTGCTCCGCCTCCTCGAGGAATGCGCGCTCCGGCGTGGGATGCGGCGGGTCGGACGAGGGGCCGAGCGGGCGGCCCCCGGGGCGGGCACAACTTCGCCCGCCCCGGCGCGGGCGGCAAGCTGCCGTCGGGCTCACCGGCCCGAGCGCGGGAGTCTCACGAGGACGCGCTCAGCGCCCGCCGCCACCGCTGCCGATCGGGTCGCCCGGCGGGAGCGGCTCGACGGTCGCCGGGGGGGTGGTGCCCTGGGGGCGCGCCATCCAGCGCTGGATGTCCTCGAGCGCCTTGGCCTGCACGGGATCCTCGTGGGGCCGCGCCGCCAGCCAGTCGCGCAGCGACCGAACTCCCGCGTCGAGCTCGGCCCGTACCAGCTCGGTGTTCCGGCCGCTCCCGGCCTGCTCGAGGAGCCGGTCCAGGAACACCCGGTCCACCGTGCGCCGGATGGCGAGTCGGTAGCCGTCGTCCGGGGCGGGGGCGCGCCAGGTGGCGTCCAGCGTCCGGTCCAGCACCTGGCCGAGGCCGGGCTCCTTCGGGTTCCGGGCGTGCTGCGCCACCAGGCGGGCCATGCGCTGCGGCTGGAGGATGAGGTCCAGCGTGAAGCGCGCCGAGGAGGCGGCCACGCCCAGCGGGTCGAACACGGGCGCCGTGCGCGAGTCGAAGCTCTCGCCGGGCGCCATCCCGTAGGCTGGCGGCGGGATCATGTCCAGGATGCGGCTCGGGATGGCAAGGAAGGAGGGATCCAGCGTCGAGAGCATCTCCCGGAGCGCCTTCTCCTGCTGGGCCGGCGCCACCGGCGTGTTCGGCGTCTGGCCGTCACCCCGCATGGCGAAGCGGTAATCGTCGCCTCCCAGGCTGTGGGCGGCCGCGTTGAGCTGGTAGCGGTGATGCAGGTAGAGCGGAACGAGCACGTACTCGAGCGAGGCCATCGGCTCGCCCTTCCGGATCACATCCGGACCGAAGTGCTCGAGTCCCACCCTCCGGACCTGAAGCTCGTGCTCCAGGTAGTCCACGGGGTTCGAGCCGTTGTCCCACAGGGCGGCCAGCGGGTGGGCGGCGCCGGCCGGCCGCGCGTCGGCGTCGGTGATGAAGCCGTACCCGCTCTTGAGGCCGTCCTGGACGATCGAGTCCAGGGCGGCGGCCTCGTCCGTGCCCTTCGGGAACTGGCTGTACAGCCACCTGATCGCGAACAGGTCGTAGGCGCCCACGCCCACGCCGTACGCGTCCGACAGGTCGAGCGTACCGTCGTCGCGGATCTTCACGACCGGCGCCGGATAGTCCATGACGCTGGCCCGGCCGTAGGTGCTGGCCATGAAGTTGTGCGCCAGCCCCAGCGTGTGGCCGACCTCGTGCGCCGCCAGCTGGCGGACGCGGGCCAGCGCCATCTGGGTCGGGGTCGTGTTCGGGTCCAGGTCGGCCAGGTAGCCGAACGAGGGTCCCTGGCCGTAGTCGCAGCCACCCACGCCCCGGGCGTCCGTGCCCATCCCG
Organism: Candidatus Humimonas hydrogenitrophica; assembly: GCA_947581615.1. Taxonomy (GTDB): domain Bacteria; phylum Gemmatimonadota; class Gemmatimonadetes; order Palauibacterales; family Palauibacteraceae; genus Humimonas; species Humimonas hydrogenitrophica. The sequence goes on along the minus strand of CANPVD010000053.1, from coordinate 141,732 downwards.
GCGCCGTCGGCCGCCGCTCCCGCATAGCTCGGCACCAGCCCCTGACCGATGAGGTGGTCCTGGCGCAGGCGCAGGCTGCCCAGGTTGACGTTGGCCTTGAGGATCTCGCCCGTGCGCGGGTCCACCACCGAGGCGCCGTACGACCAGCCGCGCGTCCGGCGGTGCGTCCAGTGCACGATGTTGTAGCGCAGGTCCATGGGGTCGGCGCTGTCCGGCAGCACCTTCACCTGGAAGGCGTTCTCGAAGCCGGCGGCCTCGAACGCCTTGGACCACCAGGAGATGCCCTCCATGACGGCGCTGCGGATGGGCTCGGGGATGCCGGGATCCACGTAGTAGACCAGCGGCTTCACCGGCTCGGACACGGCCGCCGTCGGGTCTTTCTTGACCAGGAGGTGGCGCGTGGCCCAGCGCACGTGGATGTCCTGGTCGATGGGGACCGCGTAGTCCTGGAAGTCGACCGCGAAGGTCCCGACGCGCGGGTCCGCGCGGCGTGGCCGGTAGCCGTCGTCGGGGAGCTGCACGAGGGAGTAGTGGGCCCGCATCGAGACAGCCTCCGCGTCGGCGGCCGTGCGGCGCACGAGCGGCCCGGGGCGGGGGCTCGTGTAGGTCAGCCACGCCTCGACCTCGGTGTTCTTCGGAAACGCCTTCGTACGGGGCAGGTAGATCGTGCTGCGGCTCGCGTCCAGCTTGAAGTCGCCCTGGCCGGTGCGCTTCAGGGTCTGGACGACGCCGTGCGCGTCACGGATGAAGAAGGGGGTCGCGTCCACGAGCCAGCGGTCGCCCGTGCGGGCCACCGCGTCGAAGCCCCACACCGTGCCCGGGGCGAACGCTTCGCGCACGGCCGCTTTCTCGGCCTCGCTTCCGCTGCGCGCCCGGTAGCCGAGGTTGGGCTGGACGAACAGGATCCTGCGGCCCACGCGCCTGGCCACCAGGACGCGGGTGGTGCCCTCCTGGCCCCGGTCCAGGCCCACCGGGTTCGAGCCGAGCCCCGTGGCCAGCGACTCCTGGTAGAGGAACTCGTGGTCGAAGCGGTCGACCTCGAGGTAGAGCTTGTCGGCCTGGCCGTCCCAGTAGAGGTCGAAGTAGCCGGGCATGGGCTCCATGCCCTTCGTCTTCGCCTCGATCGTGGGCAGCGGCTTGACGCCCTCGGTCGCGGCCCCGCCGTGTCCGGCCTCCTGCGCGCGCAGCGCCGCCGCGCCCGGCGGAGCGAGGAGGAATCCCAGGCAGAGGGTGCAGCCGGCGAGGAGGAGGAGGCGAACCCGGGACGGACCGGGTCGGACGGGGCCGAGGTCGATCATGTGAGGACTCCCTGCTGAGACCGTTCTTGGGCACCGCGCTCCCGGACCGGGTCGGCCGCGGGAGCGGCGGGCCAATCTCGGACCGTGACCCGGCGCGCGGCAAGGCGTAGGATGCGCACCTCGAGGGTGGCACGGAGCGGACACGCGCGGAGGAGCCGATGAGGATCGCGCTGGTGCAGGGACGGGCGGGTCCGGACCGGGAGCGGAACCTGGGGGCCGCGCTGGAGGCGATGGGGCGGGCGGCGGAGGCGGGCGCCGGGCTGGTGGCGTTCCCGGAGCTGGCCCTGGAGCCGTTCTTCCCGAGACTTCGGTGCTGGGAGGGCTCCGACGGACTGGCCGAGCCCGTGCCGGGTCCGACGACCGGGCGGATCGCCCGTCGGGCGGCGGAGCTCTCCCTGGTGGTCGTGTTCAACCTGTACGAGGTGGACCAGCGGGGCCGCCGCTTCGACAGCTCGCCCGTGATCGATGCCGACGGCTCGCTCCTCGGCGTGACCCGCATGGTCCACATCACCGACTACCCGGGCTTCCACGAGCAGGCGTACTACCATCCCGGCGACCGGGGGGCGCCCGTGTACGACACGGCCGTGGGGCGGGTCGGCGTGGCCATCTGCTACGACCGCCACTACCCCGAGTACATGCGCGCCCTGGGCGTGGCCGGCGCCGAGCTGGTCGTGATCCCGCAGGCCGGCACGGCCGGCGAGTGGCCCGAGGGGCTGTACGAGGCCGAGGTGCGCGCGGCGGCCTTCCAGAACGGCTACTGGGCCGCCCTGTGCAACCGCGTGGGCGAGGAGGGCGAGCTGGCGTTCGCGGGGGAGTCGTTCGTGGTCGACCCCGAGGGGCGGGTCACGGCGAGGGGCGCGAGCGGCGAGGAGGACCTGGTGATCGCCGACGTGGACCCGGCCGCCTGCGAGCGCTCCCACGCCCGCCGGCTGTTCTGGCGCGACCGGCGGCCGGAGCTGTACGGAGCGTGGATGGGGCTGGAGCCGGGCGGTCGGCCGCCCTCGGAGTCGGAGGGCGCGGAGCTCTAGGCTGAGGCCGCCCCCGAGGTCCCCCGCCGGCCGATCATCCAGGTGCCGGCGACCACGAGGGCGGCGCCCGCGTAGCTCCACAGGCCCGGGATCTCGGCGAAGAACAGGGCCCCCCACAGGCCGGCGAACACGATCTGCAGGTAGCCGACCGCCATGGCGCGGCCGGCCCGCTCCCGCTTGAGACCATGCGTCATGAGGAGCTGGGCCGCCTGCGCCGTCACCCCCACGCCGAGCAGCGCCAGCCACTCCGCGCCCGTGGGCCACACCGCCTCGGTGGCGGCCACGGGAAAAGACCCGACCGTGCTGACCAGGGCGAAGTAGAACACGATCACCAGGGCGTCTTCGCTCTCCCCGAGCTTGCGGACGGTGACGTAGGCGGCCGCGCTCAGCATCGAGCCGGCGAGGGCGATGCCGGCCACCAGGGGATCGAGGTGGGCGCTCTCGGCCCCGAACAGGAAGGAGGGGCGCGCCACCAGCAGGACGCCGGCCAGGCAGGCGGCCGTGCCCACCACCTCCACGGGGCGGAGATGCTCGTCCAGCACGGCGGCGGCGAGGAGCGCCGTCCACACCGGGTTCGTGTACTGGATGACCGTGGCATCGGCCAGCGGGATGTGGGCGATGGCGTAGTAGAAGCAGCCGACCGCCGCGAAGCCGAACAGGCCGCGAAAGAGGAGGAGCCCCTTCCTGGTCCCCCACGGGGCGATCCCCGCCCGCCACAGCAGGACGCGCGTCACCAGCACGATGACGACGCCGCGGGCCAGCACCACCTCGGCCGTGGGCAGCCTCTGTCCGGCGATCTTCACGAACAGGCTCATGAGGCTGAACCCGAAGGCGGCTCCCGCCATGTAACGGATCCCGGGAGGGAAGCGGCCCTTCACCGCGTCTCCCGCGGTCCGCCGTCGCATGTTCGCATCGTCCTCCGGCCGCCGCAGTGTGGATCGGTCTCGGGCGCGGCCGAAGCTACGGTCGGGCCCGCCCCGCGCGACAGCCGGGTCGGCCCGCGGCCGTCCTCGGCCAGCCGGTGGCGGGCCGCGCTCTCCAGGCCGGGCTCGAGATCGGGCCCGCTGGCCCGTAACGGCCGCGGGATCTACGATGAGGCGGGGCGGCGCGCCCCGGGATCCGACCAACCGCTGGAGGCACCGATGACGACCACCGCCGCACCCGAGACGGTCCGCGCCCCGCGCGGCACCGAGCTCTCCTGCAAGGGCTGGCACCAGGAGGCGGCCCTCCGGATGCTCATGAACAACCTCGATCCCGAGGTGGCCGAGAAGCCCGAGGAGCTCATCGTCTACGGCGGGGCGGGGAAGGCGGCGCGGAACTGGGACTGCTACCACGCCATCGTCGACACCCTGCGCCGCCTCGAGAACGACGAGACGATGCTCGTGCAGAGCGGGAAGCCGGTGGGCGTGTTCCGCACGCACGAGGAGGCACCGCGCGTGCTCATCGCCAACGCGCACCTGGTGCCGCGCTGGGCCACCTGGGACGAGTTCCGGCGCCTTGAGGCCCTCGGCCTCACCATGTACGGACAGATGACGGCCGGCTCCTGGATCTACATCGGGACGCAGGGCATCCTGCAGGGCACCTACGAGACCTTCGCCGAGGCGGCCCGGCAGCACTTCGGTGGCGACCTCGCGGGACGCCTGGTCGTGACGTCGGGCCTGGGGGGCATGGGGGGCGCGCAGCCGCTGGCCGCCACCATGAACGGCGGCGCCTTCCTGGGCGTCGAGGTGGACGAGACCAGGATCCGGCGCCGCGTGGACACGGGCTACTGCGACCGGCTGGCCCATGACCTGGACGAGGCGCTGGAGCTCGTCCTCGACGCGAAGGAGAAGGGCGAGGCGCTCAGCGTGGGGCTCGTGGGGAACGCGGCCGACGTGATCCCCGAGCTCGACCGCCGCGACGTGGTCCCCGACTTCCTCACCGACCAGACCTCCGCCCACGACCTCCGCATCGGCTACATCCCGAGCGGGGTGTCGCTGGAGGAGGCGGAGCGGATGCGCGAGGACGACCCGGAGGGCTACGAGACCCGCGTCCTCGACTCCATGGTCCGCCACGTGGAGGCCATGCTCTCCCTGCAGAAGAAGGGCGCCATCACCTTCGACTACGGCAACAACATCCGGGGACAGGTGGCCGACAACCGCGGCCTGGACGAGGCGTTCGACATCCCCGGCTTCGTGCCCGCCTTCATCCGCCCGCTGTTCTGCCGCGGCGCCGGCCCCTTCCGGTGGGCGGCGCTGTCCGGGAACCCCGAGGACATCTACGAGACCGACCGGGCCGTGCTCGAGACCTTCCCGGAGAAGGAGAGCCTGGCGCGCTGGATCCGGAAGGCGCAGGACCAGGTGCACTTCCAGGGGCTCCCGGCCCGGATCTGCTGGCTGGAGTACGGCGAGCGCGCCGAGATGGGGCTGCGCTTCAACTGGCTGGTCCGGAAGGGGAAGGTGGACGCCCCGATCGTGATCGGGCGGGACCACCTGGACACCGGCTCGGTGGCTTCGCCCAACCGGGAGACCGAGGGCATGAAGGACGGCTCGGACGCGATCGCGGACTGGCCCCTCCTCAACGCGCTCCTCAACACCGCGTGCGGGGCCAGCTGGGTGTCGCTCCACCACGGCGGCGGGGTCGGGATCGGCTACTCGATCCACGGCGGCATGGTGTGCGTGGCGGAAGGTTCCGAGATGGCCGACCGGCGGCTGGAGCGGGTGCTCACGGCCGACCCGGGCTCGGGCGTGGCGCGCCACGCTGACGCCGGCTACGAGGAGGCCATCCACACGGCCCGCGAGCGGGGCGTCGACGTCCCCATGCTGGACGGTCCCCCGGCCTCCGGGATCGGCTGAGGTGCCCGCCCTCCGCAACATCGGCCTCCTGGCCACCTGCGCGGCCGAGGGGGGGCAGGGGGAGATCCACGCGGTCCCCGAGGCGGCGCTGGCCTGGGACGACGACGGCCGCGTCACCTGGGCCGGGCCGCAGGCGAAGATGCCCCGGCGCCTGGCGGCCTGGAAGTCCGAGGATGACCTGGACGCCGGCGGCCGCCTCGTGGTTCCGGGCCTGGTCGACTGCCACACGCACCTGGCCTTCGGCGGGTGGCGCGCCGACGAGTTCGTGCGGCGTGCCCGGGGCGAGAGCTACGCCGACATCGCGCGGGCGGGCGGCGGCATCCTCGCCACCGTGCGCGCCACGCGCGAGACGTCGGAGGACGAGCTGGTCGAGCGCGCCGCCGGCTTCCTGGAGCGGATGCTGGCCCTGGGCGTCACCACGGTGGAGGCCAAGAGCGGCTACGGGCTCGACCTCCACCAGGAGATCAAGCTCCTGCGGGTCTACCGCCGCCTGGCGGAGCGCGTCCCGCAGGCGCTGGTGCCCACCCTGCTGGCCGCACATGCGGTGCCGCCGGAGTACGCCGGGGACCGCGAAGGCTACGTGTGGCTGGTGTGCGAGGAGATCGTCCCCGCGGCCGCCGAGGAGGGGCTGGCCCGTTTCTGCGACGTGTTCGTCGAGGAGGGGGCGTTCACGCCGGCCGACGCGCGGCGGGTCCTGGAGGCGGGCCGGAAGCACGGCATGGCGCCCCGGCTCCACGTCGACCAGCTGAGGGACGGCGGCGGCGCCGAGCTGGCGGCCGAGCTCGGCGCGGTCTCGGCCGACCACCTCGAGCACGTCTCGCCCGCCGGGATCCGGGCGCTGGCGGCCGCGTCCACGGTGGGCGTCGCGCTCCCGCTCGCCTCGCTCTACCTGGGCGCCCCCCCCGCTCCGGCCCGCCGCATGGTGCGGGACGGCGTCGCGGTGGCCGTGGCGACCGACTTCAACCCCGGCTCGGCTCCGAGCTACCACCTGCCGCTGGCCATGACGCTGGCCTGCGTCCAGGGAGGGCTGACGCCCGCGGAAGCGCTCAAGGGCGCCACCCTGATCGCCGCGCGGGCCTGCGGAGAGGAGGAGCGGGCGGGATCGCTCGAGAAGGGCAAGGCCGCCGACTTCGCCATCCTCGACGCGCCGGACGTGGAGACGTGGCTCTACCACCACCGGCCCAACGCCTGCGTCGCCACCGTCATCGGAGGCAGGGTGACATGGCGGGCGGACGCATGAGGCTCTCCTTCCGCTATCTCCTCGAGCCGGGCGGCCTGGCGGAGGGCCGGGCCCTGGTCGTGGACGAGGAGGGTCGCATCGCGGCCGTGGAGCCCGACCCGGGCCCGTGGGACGGTTACCTGGCCCTGCCGGGCATGCCGAACGCGCACAGCCACGCCTTCCAGCGGGCCCTGGCGGGCCGCGGCGAGGCGCGCCGGGGCGAGGACAGCTTCTGGAGCTGGCGCGAGGCGATGTACGGGCTGGCGGAGTCGCTCACGTCCGAAGACGTGGCGGCCGTGGCCCGGTTCGCGTTCGGGGAGATGCTGGCCGCCGGGTTCACCAGCGTGGCCGAGTTCCACTACCTGCACCACGGCGCCGACGGAGCGGGTCCCGCGGACATGGCGGAGGCCATCCTCGGCGCCGCCCGGGACGCGGGCATCCGGCTGGTCCTGCTCCCGGTGCTGTACGAGCGCGGGGGCTTCGGCGAGCCCCTGCGCCCCGAGCAGCGGCCCTTCTCCACGGGAGGACTGCCGGGCTACCTCCGGCTCCTCGCCGGCCTCTCGGCACGGCGGAGATCGGAGGAGGCCGCGCGGGACGGACGCTCCGGACCGGCCTGGAGCCTGGGGGTGGCGCCCCACTCGCTGCGCGCGGTGGATCCCGGGCACCTGCCGGCGCTGCTCGAGGGAGCGCGCGAGGTGCTGGGCGACGCCTTCCCGGTCCACGTGCACGTGTCCGAGCAGCCGGCCGAGGTGGAGGCGTGCCGGGCGGCGCACGGCACGACGCCCATCGACCTCCTGGACCGGCACACGCCCCTCGGGGCGCGCTGGACCCTGGTGCACGCCACGCACGCCACGCCGGGCGAGCTCGTCCGGATCCGCGCCGCGGGCGCCACGACGGCGCTGTGTCCCCTGACCGAGGCGTGGCTCGGGGACGGCCTGTTCCCCGCGGCGGAGCACGTCGCCAGCGGCGGCGTGATCGCGGTGGGCTCGGACGGAAACGTCCGCATCGACGCGGTCGGCGAGCTGCGCTGGCTGGAGTTCGGGCAGCGGCTCTCGTCCGGGGCCCGCGCGCGGCTGGCCGGGGCCGAAGGGCTGGGCGGTCCCCTGTGGCGCCGGTGCGCGGCCGGCGGCGCGGCGGCGCTCGGCCTGCCCGTGGGCTCGCTGGAGCCGGGCCGCTTCGCCGACCTCGTCGTGCTGGACGAGGACGCGGCGCCCTGGCTGGGCCAGGAGGGCGAGGCGGTCCTGGATGCCCTGGTCACCGGGGCGTCTCGCGCGGACCTGGGGGACGTCTACGTGGGCGGGCGGCGCGTGGCCCGTGGCGGGACCCCCCCGGAGGGCGGCGAGGTCCGGGAGCGCTATCGGGAGGTCGTCCGCCGGGTGCGCGAGCGAACGGGCTGAGGCCCGGGGTCGGGGCCGCGGCCGGCTCTCCTCAGGCCTCGATGATCTCCCTTCGCACCGTGAGATCGTCGATCCGGTCCAGGTCGACCGCGACACCGATGCCCGGTTCCTCGAGCGGGACCCGCAGCGTCCCGTCGGCCTCGAGCATCCACTCGGGCCGGACGATGTCGCGCTCCCAGTAACGGGCGCTGGCCGACAGGTCGCCCGGCAGCGTGAAGCCGGGCAGGGAGGCGAGCGCCACGTTGTGCGCCCGACCGATGCCGCTCTCGAGCATGCCGCCGCACCACAGGGGGACACCGCGCTCGCGGCACAGCTCGTGGATGGCCAGCGAGGAGGCGAAGCCGCCCACACGGCCGGGCTTGAGGTTGATGACCCGCCCGGCGTCCAGCTCCAGCATGTCCGCGGCCCGGGCGGCCGACTCGATCGACTCGTCCAGGCACAGCGGCGTCCGCAGCCTCGCCTGCAGCCGCGCCAGGCCCAGGAAGTCGTCCGCCTCGAGCGGCTGCTCCAGGTAGACCAGGCCGAAGGGGTCGAGCTCCGCGAGCCGCTCGGCGTCCCCGCGTCCGTAGGCCGCGTTGGCGTCGGCGCTGAGGGGCAGGTCCGGTCCGGCCGCGGCCCGGGCCGCGGCCACGAAGGCCACGTCGCGTTCCGGCTCGATCTTGACCTTGATCCGCCGGTAGCCCTCGTCCCGGCCCGCGGACACCTTCTCGGCCAGGGCGGCGGGGCTCTCCTGGATGCCCAGCGAAATGCCCGCCGCGACCCGGTCGCGCGTGCCGCCCAGGAGCCGCGCCAGCGGCTCGCCCCGGAGGTCGGCCTCGAGGGCCCAGAAGCTCATCTCGACGGCGGCCTTCGCCATCAGGTGCCCCCGGATGTCCTCGGCGAGGACGGGAGCCACGTCCCGGGCACCGGCGAACTCCCGTCCCAGCGCCCGGGGCGCCAGCCAGCGGGTGATGGCCAGCCACGCCGTGTCGGTGGTCTCGGGACTGTAGTTGGGCCTCGTGCCCGCCACGCACTCGCCCCATCCCACCGCCCCGTCCGGGTGGCGAAGCTCGAGGAGGAACACGCGCCGATCGGACATCTCGCCCGAGGAGATGCGGAACGGCTGCCGCAGGGGCATGCTCAGCTCGCGCAGCACGAGGCGGTCGGCACGGAGGGGCGGGATCACGGAGGTTCACCAGGGAGCACGACATAGTGTCCCTCCGGGTCGCCGGGGGCCGGGGGCACGTATCCCGCCACCCGGTAGCCGGCCCCCAGGTAGTGACGGAAGGCGCGGCGCGTGGAGGTGCGCCACCGGCGGGCGGCCCCGGGGTCCCGGTGGCGCACCGCGAGGACGTCGGCCGGGATCGCCACCCGGACCGCCGGGCCGTCGGGGAGCGGGGTGTCCTCCGCGCCGCCGGGGTTGGCCAGCGGCGCCGCGGTGAACCTCCCGAGCTCGGCCTCGCGCAGGGCGCGCTCCGGGTCCGCGGCGTCGAACGGGTCCGGCGCGCTTTCGTCCAGAGGCCACACCACCACGAACCGGTCGGTGCCCAGCCCCTCGTGCAGGTGGCTGCCGGTCTCCCCGTACATGTCCACCACGTAGCGATCCACTCTTGCTAGAAAATGGTTCAGATTGAGGTGTGCATTCGACGACATGATAGGGTCATAGGTCCAGTAGCACGTCCGGATGTCGGCCGCCACGAGCCGCTCGCGCTGGTGTCGCTTCAGGGCCCTCCCCAGGCCCCGCCCGCGGTGGGTCTCCCGCACGGCGAGCATGTGGGACCAGTGCACCGGCCGGCCGTCCTCGAGGCCGGTGAGACCGTACACGAATCCCGCCAGCGCCCCCGTCTCGTCGAAGGCACCCGAGGTGACCCCACCGACGTGCTGGGCGATCTTGAGGAGACTGGCCGGGGCCAGCTCGGTGAACGCTTCCCCCCACACCTCGCGCTGCAGGGCCTCGCAGGCCCGGTACTCGCTCCAGTCTGCGAGGGGCCGGATCTCCACGCGGTCAGGTCCCGCTCTTCAGGTGCCCGGCCAGGAAGGCCAGCGTGCGCGTCCAGGCGGTGTCCGCCGCCGCCTTCACGTAGCGCGTCCCGGACGGGTTGGCGAACGCGTGCCCGGCCCCTTCGTAGACGTACATGTGCTCCGCAACGCCCAGAGAATCCAGGATCTCTCCGAAGCGCCGTACCTCCTTCACCGGAATCGACGAGTCCTCCGCCCCGAAGTGCCCCTCTATCGGCACGCCCAGTCCGGCGAGCTTCGCCGGGTCGGTCACGAGGTGGCCGTAGTAGATGACGGCCGCGTCCAGGCCGTCGGGGAACAGGAGGGCGGTCTGCAGGCTCCAGCCTCCACCGAAGCACCATCCGATCACGCCGATCCTTCCGGCCCCTCGTCCCACCAGGTAGCGGTACGCCGCCCGCAGGTTGGCCTTCGCCGCGGTCTCGTCGACCGCGCGCACCAGCTCCATGGCCTGGTCCGCGGTCTCGGCCACCCGGCCGCCGTACAGGTCCACGGCCAGGGCCGTATAGCCCTCCCCGGCCAGCCGGCGGGCCATGGCGCGGATGTTGTCGTTGAGGCCCCACCACTCGTGGATGACGAGGATCGCGGGCCCGGTGGCGTTCCCATCCCGGGGCGTGGCCAGGAAGCCGGTGAGCGCCCGGCCGTCCACGGTTCCGTACGTCACCGTGGTGTCCGCCACGTCGACGTGGGGCAGGCTCCGCGCCGCCGGGCTGGCGGTGGGGCGGTCCCCGACGTGCTCGCTGGCCACGCGCTCCTCGTAGCGGCGGCCACCCTCCTCGCGGGCCCGGGCGTCCCGCGGGCCGCCGCAGGCCCACACGGCGGCGCTCAGGAGTAGGGTCAGGTAGATCGGTTCGCGCATGCTCGCCTCCGTCGGGTGCGGGAGCGTGTCGTACCTGGGTGGAACCGCGGTCAATCTAATCGGCCCCGCGCCCCGGCCGCACGCGGTCGGGGAGGGCGCCGGAAGGTCACGATGACGGCTACCGCGCCCACGATGACGGCGGCGGCCACCAGCGTGCGAGCCGTGACGGCCTCGCCGGCCAGCAGCCAGCCCAGGAACACGGCCACCACCGGATTCACGTAGGCGTAGGTGCTGACCAGCGACGCCTGCGCGTGACGCAGGAGCCACATGTAGGTGGTGTAGGTGACCAGCGAGCCCATCACGACCAGGTAGGCGAAGCTGAGGAGCGAGCGCGTCGAGGCGGCGCGCAGCGACAGGCCGTGCCCTTCGCCCAGAAGAAGGCCCGCGGTCACCAGGGTCAGGCCGCCGGCGAGCATGTGCGACGCCGTTCCGAGAAGCGGTGGGTCGGCCATGGCGGCGCCCCGCGACCACAGGGACCCGTAGGCCCACCCCAGGGTGCCGACCAGGATCGCGATGCCGCCGAGCAGGGCGGCGTGTCCCCCGCCCGAGCCGCGCGAGGGACCGAGGAGAAGGGCCACCCCGGCGAACCCCGCCACGATGCCGACGGCGACCGGGAGCCGCGGCCGCCTCCCGCCGAAGACGAGCCAGTCCAGGAGCACCATCCACAACGGCATGGCGGCCACCAGGAGGGCCGCCGTGCCCGACGGGAGCACGAGCTCCGACCAGGTGAGGAGGCCGTTCCCGAGTCCGATCATGAGGGCCCCCACCACGAGGGCGCCGAGCCACTGCGAGCGCGACGGCGGACGGGCGCCCTTCAGCCTCAAGAAGCCATACAGGACGCCCCCGGCCACGGAGTAACGGGTCCCGGCCATGAGCAGGGGAGGGAGGGTGCGGACGGCGAAGCGGATGGCCAGGAAGGTGGAGCCCCACACCAGGTAGACGACGGCCAGGGCGACGCCCACGCGCCAGCCCTCCGATCGTTCCTGGATTCCGTCTCCCCCCAACCTCGTCCTCCGCGCCGCGGAACCCGGACCGCCCCAGAGCGGCGCAAGGTCGGGGGGACGCCCCGCGGCGGCAAGGGCCGCCGCCGGGGGCTCAGCCTGGCGGCAGCCGCTTCATGTCGCGGCGACCGGAGGCGACGCCCGCCCCTATGGCCAGGCCGAACAGGATCGCCGATCCCCCGCCGATGACGGGGAGGATCCACGCCACCGGCGCCGCGGCCAGGGTGGCCACCGCGCCGGCCACGAAGGGGGCCGACGGCTTGCGCACGGCATCCACGTAGCGAAGTCGGTCGCGCACGAACCGGCGCACGGCGATGTAGCCCGTCACCACGCCCGCGCCAGCCACGCCCATCATCAGCATCTCGATCATGTTCGTATCACCTCCACCCCGACCTACGGATGCTCCCGAGGGCGGGTTTCAGGGACGGGTCTCGCGGAGGGGCCGCAGTGGCGGCCGGGTCCGTACGGCTCAACATTCCTGCCTCGCAGAGGCTCCGCAACGGGCGCGGGGCGAGCGTCGATCGAGGCGAGCAGGAGAGAAAGAGGGCATGGAGCGACGGGACGCGATGGTCACCCTGACGTGGCAGGACGATTTCCGGCTGGAGGGGGTCACGCGGGGTGGCAAGGTGACGTCGATCGACGGGGACGGCCAGGCGGGCGCCTCGCCCACGCAGCTGCTCCTGGAGGCCATCGGCGCCTGCTCGGCCATCGACGTGGTCGACATCCTGCGCAAGGGCCGCCAGCCGCTGGAGGGACTCACGGTGGAGATGGGGGGCGAGCGGAGGGAGGAGCCGCCGCGGCGCTACACGAGGCTACGCCTGCGCTTCAGGGTGCGGGGCGACGTGGACCGGGCGAAGGTGGAGAGGGCCGTGGCGTTGTCGCTGGACAAGTACTGCAGCGTCTACCATTCGCTCGACCCCGAGCTCCGCGAGACCGCGCAGGTCGAGATCGTGATCGAGCCCTAGGAGGCCGGCGCCGCGCCGCCGCTCAGCCTCCCGTCGTGTCGGCCGGGGCGCCCCCGCTCCGGGTCCACACGACGATCGTGCCGCACGAGCCCTCCTCGAACCGGAAGGCGGGAGGCGTCTCCGACGGACCGTGGTAGACCTCGACGGCCAGGATATCCGCCTCGTTGAGGTCGTCCATGGTCATGTCGCGCATGCGGAGGCCGTCCACGATCAGGTAGGGATTGCAGTCGAACCGGCTGCGGGTGAAGTAGACCGGCGCGCCCTGGCCCAGCTGCCACGGACCGACCTGCACGCCCGGTACGACCCGGAGCAGGTCGGTCGGGTGCTCGGGGGCCAGCTTCTTGACCATCTGGGGCGTGATGAAGTAGCCCGCCGTGCGGTGCATGCGAGCATAGAACCCCTTGAGCTCCTTGGCCTCGGTCGGAGCCGCCTTGACCTCCACGTGGAGCGCCTCGACCTTCAGCACCGTCTGGCTCAGGAGCAGGGTGACGTGCGTGATGGCGCGGGCCTGCAGCCTGACCTGGACCTCCTGGTCGGCGAAGCCCAGGAGGCGCACGTCCACGGGCAGGAGGCCGGCCGGCGCGTCTTCGATGACGAAGTGGCCGGTGCTGTCCGAGTAAGCTCCCAGCTGCGTCCCCTTGAGCGACACCAGCGCGTTGGAGAGAGGGCCCCCCGTCATGGCCGACACCACCGTGCCCTCCAGGGTCGCCGTGCGCTCCCCGGCCCGGATGGCCGTCCCCGCCGTGTCCGAGCCCGCCGCGGCGGCGGAGTCGGCGCCCGACTGCTGGGCCGTGGCGCCAGCCGGAAGGAGCAGGGTGTACAGGAGCCATGCGAGCCCGGCGCCGGCGACCCGCGCCGCACGCCCGTCCCGCCCGGCCACCTCAGTGCCCATCCTGCGTGCCCCCTTCGTGCGTCCACACGACCACGGCCCCACAGTTGTTGCGCCCCTGTTCGTACTCCGCCGGCGTCTCGGACGGCCCGCGGTAGACCTCGATGGCCATGATGTCGTCACGGTTCAGGTCGTCGATCGACAGGCTGGGGCTCAGGATGCCGTCCACGTAGATCGGCGGATTGCAGTTGAGCGTGGCCCGGACCACCCGGACGTTGGCGTGGCCCAGGTTGTAGGCACCGACCTCGAGACCGGGCACCATGCGCAGGAGGTCGCTGGGGTGCTGGGCGTGGCGCTGCTCGATCATCTTCGGGGTGATGTAGAACCCCAGCCCGTGGAGGCGGTGCTCGTCGAACTGCGCCAGCTTGCCCATGCCGGCGGCCCGCTTCACCTCCACGTGGAGCTCTTCCACCCTCAGCACGGTCTGGCTCAGCGAGAAGGTGGCCGTGGTGGTCGCCCCCTTCTGGAGGAGGAGCGGGGCCTTGGCACTGGCGTACCCCAGCAGCGAGACTTCCACCGTGTCCAGCCCGGCCGGGACCCTGGGGATGCGGAACGCCCCGGTGCTGTCCGTGAAGGCACCGAAGCCGGATGTGACCAGGACGACCCGCGCGTTGGCCAGGCGACCGCCCGTCATGGCCGAGACGACCGTGCCCGTCAGGGTGGCCGTCGTGTCGACGGGAAGCTCGCTCTTCTCCTGCCTGTTCTGGGCTCGCAACGGGAGAGCCGAGGCCAGGAGCAGGAGGAGGGGGAGGATCGCCGGGAGGATGGTAGCCGAGGAGCTCCGGTGGCGGGGTCGCGCGTGGGTCTTTCGGGGCACGGTCTCGTCGTCCTCCCGGTGCGTTCGGGGCGCGGTCACGTCCGCCCGGGGCATCGGGCTCCGTGTGTCAGTCCCCGGCCCCCGGATCCCGCGTCCAGACGATGATCGCTCCACATCGTTCGAACGCTTTGAACTCTAGTGGGACCTCTGAGTTCCCCCGGTAGACCTCGAGGCCGGCCAGGTCGGCGGGCTGGAGGTCGTCCAGATCGAAGTAGGGCGCCCGGGCCCCATCCACATAATACTCGGGCACGCAGCCCTTCCGCCGCCCCATCGTCACCGAGATGCGCCCCAGCCGGTGTGGGCCCACGTCGATGCCCGGGACCCGCTGCAGCAGGTCCGTGACGCGGGCCGGGTGCCTGCGCAGGACGTCCGCACGCGTGAAGAAGTAGCCGTGCCCGTGGGCCATGCGTCGGTAGAAGTCGTACAGCTTGCTCACCGGCAGGCTGCGGTCCACCGCGACGAAGAGCTCGGCCACGGGGATCACCGACATTCGCACGGCGACCACGAGGGACGAGGGACGCCGGGGATCGAGATCCACGGGGACGTTTCGGGACCGCATGCCCAGGTACTCGATACGGAGGACGAGGGACCCGGCGGTGAGGCCCCGGAATCGAAACAGGCCGTCCTCGTCGGTGACGGCCGTGTCTCCCGCGCCGACGACGGCCACTCGGGCCCCGGCGACGGGCGCACGGTCGGAGGAGGTGACGACGCGCCCCACCAGCGTGCCCGGCTCCTGCGCCGCGGCCGGGCGGAGGACGCCGGACACGGCCACGAGGGCGGCGATGAGCCCCGTGAAGCCGACGAGGTCCGTGCGGGATGCGAGGCGCTCGTGCACGGCGATACCTCCCTGGACTGGCGCGACCGTCCGGCCTCAGCCACCATAGGAGCGTGCTCCCGGCGGCCGCAAGCCGGACGCGGCCGGGATCCGTCCCTTCAACGGAGTGCGCGCCCGCATCGTTCCATGACCACCCTTGTGCTGGTCCTCGGGGTTGTTCTCATGGCCCTGTGCCTGCTCCTCGTCCCGCTCGGACTGCCCGGCACCTGGCTCATGCTGCTGGTTCCGATCGCCGGAGCGGTCGTGGGACGCGTCGGCTGGGGCACACTGGCCCTCCTCGTGGGGCTCGTCGCGGCGGCGGAGGCCGCCGAGTGGGCCCTGGTGCGCCGCATCTCGGCGCGCTACGGGGGCTCGGGACGCGCGTTCTGGGGGGCGATCCTGGGCGGACTCGTGGGCGCGGCGATCGGCACCCCCGTGCCGGTGGTGGGCACCCTGGTGGCGGGCGTGCTCGGCACGTTCGTGGGAGCGGCGGCGGCGGCGCTGTGGGAGACGCGGCACGCTCCGACCGCGGCCCGGGTGGGCTGGGGGGCCGTCCTCGGGCGGGCCGCCTCGGCGGCGCTCAAGATCTCGGTCGGGGTGGTGGTCCTGGTGGTGGGGGGCGCGGCCCTCCTGGGCTGAGACCGCCGCACCCCCTCGAGACCGCCGCGCCGCAGGCGGCCGGACGGAAGACCTAGGCTCCCCCGGCCAGATGGCCGTCCTTGCGGCCCGCGGCGACGTCGTCCGTCATGTACTCGCCGAACCATTTCATGATGTAGATCTGCGTGCGCAGGAAGTTGGACGGCTGCGATCCGGTGCCGTGATACTCCCGGTTCATGCGGATCATTTTCGTCGGCACCTTCCGGATCTTGAGCGCGTCGTAGAACTCCTCCGTCTGCGAGATCGGCGTGCGCATGTCCAGCACGCCGGTCATGAGCAGCGTGGGCGTGGTCACGTTCCCCGCATAGGTGAGGGGCGAGCGCTCCAGGTGCTCGGCCGGGTCCTCCCACGGGAAGTGGGCGAAATTGTGGTACCAGTAGGGCCCGTCCGTCGTCCCCACGAAGGAGAGCCAGTCGATGACCGGGCAGCGCACCACGGCGGCCGCGAACCGGTGCGTGTGGCCCACCGTCCACGCCGACAGGGCGCCCCCGCCGCTGCAGCCGGTCACGTACAGGTCCTTCGGGTTCACGTAGCCGCGCTTGAGGACCTCGTCCACGCCCGCCATGAGGTCGTCGAAGTCCTTGCCCGGATAAGCGTGCTCGATCCCGTGCACGAAGTCCGAGCCGTAGCCGGTGGAGCCGCGCGGGTTGACGTACAGGACCACGTAGTCGTTGGCCGCGAAGTCCTGGAAGGAGAAGTTGAACCCGACGCCGTACATGGCCCACGGCCCGCCGTGAATGTGGAGGATGAGCGGGTACTTCCTGGCCGGGTCGAAGTCGGGCGGCTTGACGATCCACCCCTGGACCGGGAGACCGTCCTTCGACCTGAATTCGATCTCTTCCAGGTTCCCGAGCTCGACATCGCCCAGGACATCCCGGTTCACCGCCGTGAGCCACCGCGGATCAGGATGGTCCACGGCGAAGGAGACGACGTCGCCAGGGCGGTGCGGAGTGGACATCACCCCGACGGCCGTGCCGTCCTTCCCGACCTCCGACAGCGACAGCACGTGCTCGCCATGGGTCACCCGGCGGACGTGGCCCTCGACGTCGGCGTAGAACACGTCGTGCACGCCGTGGTCGGCCGCCGTGAAGTAGACGCCGTCCGAGCCGGGCGCCCAGGTGACGTCGGAGGGACTCCGGTCCAGGCCCCCCTCGACGGCGTGGGGCGCGGACCCGTCGGCTCCCATGACGTGGAGCTTCTGCACCGAGTAGGTCCAGTGGGAGGAGTCGACCCCGACGTAGGCGATGTGTCTCCCGTCCGGGGACACGACCGGGGAGTGGTCGGGTCCGTGTCGATGGGTGAGCTGCCGGACCTGCTTCGAGGCCACGTCCACCGCGTAGATCTCCGACTCGCGCAGGTGGTAGTCCGCGTCCGGGAGCCGGAGTCCGTCGAAGTAGAGGGTCTTCCCGTCGGGGCTCCACGCGGGCGCCCCATCGTCCCAGCTCCCTTCGGTGACCTGGCGGGGCGTGCCGCCCGTGGACGGGACCGTGAACAGGTGGCGGAAGCCCTTCGGGAGGAAGCCCCGGCGGTCCGCGCGGTAGTCCAGGCGATCCACCACCCGCGGGTCGGGCGTCCACTTCGCGCCCTCGGGGCGGTGCGGCAGGTCGATCGTCCACTTCTGGCGCGAGGGCACGAAGGAGCGGAAGGCGAGCGCCCCGCCGTCCGGGGACCAGGCCACGTCCGAGGCGCTCTCGGTGAGCCGGGTCACCTGCGTCACCGAGCCCGCGCCCGTTCCCTCCATGATGCGGACGTAGACCTGGCGGTGGGAGCCCTCCTCGCACTCCTCCAGGGCGCTGCGGTCCCCGCCGGCCGTGCCGCAGGCCAGGAAGGCCAGGCGGTCGCCCGAGGGCGACCAGCGCGGGGAGCTCCCCTCGACGAGGTAGCGGTTGCGGGTGCCGTCGGCGTTCATGATCCACAAAGCCGACTTGTGGCTGTCGGTCATCGGGTCGATCCAGCTCCGCACGTACGCGATCTCTCGGCCGGAGGGAGACAGCCTCGGGTCCCTCACGCCCTCCATGTCCATGTACTTGTCCAGGGTCAGACGCCCGCTCGTGGACACCGCGCTCGCATCCTGGGCCCGAGCGAGCGTGGAGACGCCGGCGAGGCACGCTGAGGTGGCCAGGACGGCGAGGGCGGCCGCGAGGGTCGCACGGAAGGCGCGGTCGGAGGCGGGGCCGTGCATGGAGTCACTCCCGGTGCGGGTTCCCAGGGAAGCGCGTCCGCGGACGCCGGGGCTCTCACGGAGACCGCCGTGGCGGCCGCCGCAAGCTAGCGGCGCCCGAGGCGGCCGCGAAACCCCCGGGGAGGGCCGAGCACCGGTGTGGCCCCGCGGGCGCCGCGACCCTATCCTCGGAGGCGTCCGACCATCCATTCCGACGGGGGCCGATGGCCAGAAAGCGAAAGTCGAAGGCGAGCGGGCCGGAAGGAGGGCCCGCGGGGAAGGGATCGCCGAAGGGCGGCGCCGCTTCGCCGAAGCGCGGTCAGGCGGCCACCGCTCCGCCCGCGCCTACCAGCGCCCTGTGGGAGTGGACGAAGACGATCCTGTTCGCCGTCGTCCTCTTCCTCGTCGTCCGGACCTTCCTCCTCCAGAGCTTCTACATTTCGTCGGGCTCCATGGAGAATACGCTCCTGGTGGGCGACGTCCTCATGGTGAACAAGGTCGCCTACGGGGCGCCCATTCCCGGGACGCACGCCCGGCTGCCCGGCTACAAGGACCCGCAGCGGGACGAGATCGCGATCTTCCGGCCGTCCTGGGAGCCGGACGTGGACGTGGTCAAGCGCGTCATCGGCGTGCCGGGCGACACGCTGTCCATGCGGGACGGCACGCTCATCCGGAACGGGAAGCCGCAGGTCGAGCCCTACGTGGTCCACGACTCGACCGTGCCCGACGAGACCCACCCGTGGATGGTGTGGCAGTACCAGTTCCTGGCTCCCGGCGTGGACCGGAAGACCTACCGCCCCACGCTGGAGAACTGGGGCCCCATCGTGGTGCCGCCCCACAAGTACTTCGTCATGGGCGACAACCGCGAGCACAGCCTCGACTCTCGCTTCTGGGGTTTCCTGGACCGCTCGCGCTTCGAGGGGAAGCTGGCCTTCCTGTACTGGTCGTACGACACCTCGTCGCCCCGTCCCCTGCCGTTCCTCACGTCCGTGCGCTGGTCCCGGATCGGAGACTCGCCGGGCAAGTAGCTCGGTCCGGCAACCGCCCGGGACAGTGGGTCGAGGCGGCCGGAGCGGAGCCGGTCGCCACCGCCCTCTAGGCCCGCGCCGTCCGCGAGGGCGTGAGCAGGAGCAGGAGGGCGGCCGCGGCCACGCCCACCCCCGCGCCCGTCAGGAACGCCGCCTCCGGACTCGCCAGCTCCCACACGGCGCCGAACAGCAGGCTGGCCGGGAGGGCGGCGAGCCCCACCGCGAAGTGGAAGGTCCCGTAGGCCGTGCTCCGCAGTCCCTCGGGAGCCATCTGGGCCACGTAGGCCCGCTCGGGGGCCTCCGTGAGGCCGTAGAACAGGCCGTACACGAGGAACAGGGCCCAGGCGTGCCACGTCCGCCCGGCCACGGCGAAGCCCACGTACACGAGCGCGTACAGCCCCCAGCCGATCAGGATGGAACGCCTTGGACCCAGCCGATCCGAGAGGAGGCCGCCGGGCAGGTTCCAGGCGGTCTTGGACAGGTTGAAGGCCGCCCACAGGAGCGGGATGGCGGCGGTCGCCACGCCGAGCTGTCCGGCCCTGAGAAGCAGGAAGGCGTCCGAGGAGTTGCCCAGGGTGAACAGGAAGACCGCGCCCAGGTAGCCGCGGAAGGGTGTACCGAACGCCCCGAGCGACAGGCGCGGGCGGGCGGGGCGGGCGGCGCGATCGGCTCCGGCACGGCCGGTTTCAGCGTGGCCGTCGGCCTCCGCGCGGGGACCTACCTCCCGGGTGAGCCGCAGGATGGCCAGGACCGAGAGCACCCCGGGGATCACCGAGAGCGCGAACACGCGCCGGTAGCCTCCGGCCCACAGGGCCATGAGGCCGGCGGCCACGAGCGGGCCCACCACGGCCCCCGCGTTGTCCATGGCCCGTTGGAACCCGAAGGCGACACCCCTGCGGTCCGCGTCCACGGAGCCGGCCAGGAGCGCGTCGCGGGGCGCGGTCCGGATCCCCTTGCCGGCCCGGTCCGCCGCACGCGCGATGAGGAGCTGCCATGGGGCCGTGACCAGCGCCAGGAGGGGCCGGGCCACGGCCGCGACCCCGTACCCCCACGCCGCCAGGGGCTTCCGGACGCCGAGCCGGTCGGAGAGCCACCCGCCAGCCAGCTTGAGCAGGCTGGCCGTGCTCTCCGCGACGCCCTCCACCAGGCCGAGGAAGGCCGCGTTTGCGCCGAGCACGACCGTGAGGAAGGCGGGCAGGAGGGGGTACATCATCTCTCCGGCCACGTCCGCCCAGAAGGAGGTGATCCCCAGGCCGAGGGGGTTTCCGGCCAGTGTTTCGCGCAGCGAGCGTCGGGACGAGGGTTCCTCTGGCATGGAGGGGAGGGTAGGAGGGGAGGGGGCCGCGCGCCACGGGGCGGGCCGTGCCCCTCACGTCGCCCGGTGGGAAGGCGGTCCCCGGCGCGTTAGCTTGACCCGGCCGGAGGGGTGGCAGAACGGCAATGCACCGGTCTTGAAAACCGGCGGGGCGAGAGCCCCATGTGGGTTCGAATCCCACCCCCTCCGCTTCCGCGGATGATCCCGAGCCGTACGACCCCGACCCGCCCGCTCTGCCCGTGAACGGGGCCGGGCGTATTCGACGGATCCCGGCCTTGCCCTCCGAAGATAGATGCATATACATGTAGTGTGCGTCACGGGAGGGCGGCTCGCTCCCGCGGGCGAAGCGGCCGATGTCCCTTGTTCGAGGAGCACGCCATGAGCGGAGTGCGGGTGCTAGTCGGTACCAAGAAGGGCGCGTTCATCCTCACCGCCGACGGGACGCGGAAGAGCTGGGAGGTGAGCGGCCCCCACTTCGGCGGCTGGGAAATCTACCACATGAAGGGCTCGGCGGCCGATCCCGACCGGATCTACGCCTCGCAGACCTCGGGCTGGTTCGGGCAGATCATCCAGCGCTCCAGCGATGGTGGCCGGACCTGGGAGACGCCCGGCGGGGAGAAGCTGCCGGACGTCTCCGAGGGCATGCCCACCGGGGTGAGCAACAAGTTCGCCTACGACACCTCCGAGGAGACCGGGAAGCCGCTCACCACGCACAAGTGGTACGATGACACCGACCATCCCTGGGAGTTCAAGCGGGTGTGGCACCTGGAGCCCTCGCTCGACGATCCGGACTCGGTGTACGCGGGCGTCGAGGATGCCGCCCTGTTCCGCTCGACCGACGGGGCGACCTCCTGGCAGGAGGTGTCGGGGCTCCGGGGATACGGCGGCGGCAGCCACTGGAACCCGGGCGCCGGAGGCCTCTGCCTCCACACCGTCCTGCTGGACCCGTCCGATCCCCACCGGATGTACGCGGCCATCTCCGCGGCGGGCGTCTTCCGCACGGTCGATGGAGGGACCACCTGGCGTCCCATCAACCGCGGGCTCGTGTCCAACTACATGCCCGACCCGGAGGCCGAGATCGGCCACTGCGTGCACCGGATCGCCCTCCACCCCGCCCGTCCCGAGGTCCTGTACATGCAGAAGCACTGGGACGTCATGCGGAGCGACGACGCGGGGGACTCGTGGCACGAGGTGAGCGGCGACCTCCCCAGCGACTTCGGCTTCCCGATCGAGGTCCACGCGCACGAGCCCGAGACCGTGTACGTCGTGCCGATCAAGAGCGACTCGGAGCACTATCCACCCGAAGGGAAGCTCCGGGTCTACCGGAGCCGAACCGGCGGCGGCGAGTGGGAGCCGCTCACCCGGGGCCTTCCACAGGAGAACTGCTACGTGAACGTCCTGCGCGACGCCATGGCCGCCGACGCCCTGGAGCCGTGCGGGATCTACTTCGGCACGACGGGCGGCCAGGTGTACGCGTCGGCCGACTCCGGGGACCGGTGGGAGCCCATCGTCCGGGACCTCCCGGCCGTGCTGGCGGTCGAGGTGCAGACCCTGCCGTGAGTCCCGACGCGCCCGCCGGCGACGCCACCCCGCGGGCTGGCGGGGAGGGCCGGCTCGTACGGGTGGAGCTGCCCTTCCACCTGCGGACGCTGGCCCGCGTGGAGGGCGAAGTCGCGCTCCGGGTGGCGGGCGAGGTCACCCTGGAGGCCGTGCTCGACGCGTTGGAGGAGGCCTATCCGGTGCTGCGCGGCACGATCCGCGATCACGTCACGTGCGAGCGCCGGGACTTCCTCCGCTTCTTCGCCGGCGGGCGGGACCTCTCCCTCGAACCGCCCGACACGCCGCTCCCCGAGGCGGTCGCGGCGGGCCGGGAGCCCTTCCTGGTCGTGGGCGCTCTGGCGGGGGGATAGGGGGAGCGCGGCCTCCACCGGTGCGGCGCTTGGGGGGCGACTCGCCTCAGCCCTTCACGGCGATCCCCTGCACCTCGTACCGGGCGTCGAACAGCACGTGGGCCACGCCGATGAACGCGCGCGGCGGGTAGACCTTGGTGAAGTAGGTCCGGTACACCTTGTTGAAGTCGGCGTACGTGGAGAGGTCCGAGCAGAACACCTGCACCTGCACCAGGTCGTCCATCGTCATCCCCGCCCGGGTCAGCGCCTCCTTGATGTTGTCCAGCACGCGTCGCGCCTCCTCGGTGGCCGTGGCGGGCACGGTCTGGTCGGGCAGGAGGCCGATCGTGCCGCTCAGGTAGAGCGTGTTGCCGACCAGGACGCCTCCGCTGAAGGGAAGCGTGGTCGTGTCGGTCGCGGCTCGCGGCGCGATGTACTGTCGCTGCTGCGCCTGGAGCGCGTGCGGGGCCACCGAGAGGATTGCGAGCGCTGCGAGCAGGACACCGGTAGCACGGCGAAGCATGGGATGCCTCCCGGGGAGAGGGGGACGAATGTGGCCGAGCTCGCGCTCGATTCGGTAGCGGTTGGAGAGGGTGGCGGCCAGGAGCCCCGCGGCGGCGCCCGCCTCCGCACAATGCAGGAATCCAGCGATGCCGTGGCGTCGATCCGGAGCTGTCATGGGGCCTCCTCCTATGTCTTCCGCCTCATCACCGCAGGGGGTGCACCGTGCGACGACCGGGTGCCTCCACGCACGGCCGCAGACGCATCAGAACAACCCGACCTCCCCTCTCACGCTCGCGATCAGCTTCCGCGGGTCGTAGCCCACGCCCTGGCGGAAGACCATTTCCACGTTGCGCATGTCGGAGATGTGGACGGCCGGATCGCCATCGATGACCACGAGGTCCGCCTGCTTGCCCACGGCCAGCGAGCCGATCCGGTCGGCGCGTCCCAGGTAGATGGCGCCATTCAGCGTGCAGATCCGGATGGCCTCGAGGGGCGTGAGCCCCGCCTCGACCAGGAGCTCGACCTGCCGCTGGTCCGAATAGCCGGGGATGACGCCCCCGTAGCCGGTGGGGTCGGTGCCGGCCAGCAGCAGCCCGCCCGCCCGGGCGAAGCGTCGCTCCATGGCCATGTCCTTCCCGAACAGCTCTGGATAGATGGACGCCGTGTCCTGCTGGATGCGCTCGTAGGTCTTCTCGAACTGCTGCTTCAGGATGGGGTCCAGGACGTCGAGCCCCGGGGGCTGCGGCCGGCCGGGCGTGAAGGTCTCGAACACGGTGAGGGTGGAGGTCACGGCCACGTGGTGCGCGATGAGGGTGTCCACCAGGGCGCCGAACCGGGGCCCGGCCGGGTCCACCCGGTCCAGGGCCGCCATCCCGGCTCGCTGCCCGGGACACTGGTCCGACTTCTTGTCCTCCACGAAGTCGGTGGAGACGAAGAAGCCGTGCTCCAGGTCGTCGATGCCCAGGTCCGCCGCCTCGCGGTACGTCACCGAGCACAGGTGCCCCGTGATCTTGAGGCCGCGGGCGTGCGCCTCCTGTACGGCGGCGCCGAGCTCTGCTCGCGTGATGTTCATGTACGCCTTGAAGGAGGTGGCGCCCGCATCAGCCCAGAAGTCCACCATGCGCTTCGCGTCGGCGGCACCCTTCAGCGTGTACATCTGCTCGAACCGGTTCCCCGCGCCCGTCAGGTAGGGACCGGTGGCGTCGATCCACGGACCCGGCTTGAGGCCGTCCTTGATGGCCCGCGCGATGGCCAGGTCACCGTAGCCGTTCATGTCCCCGGTCGTGCGCATGGTGGTGACGCCGCCGGCCAGGTAGAGTCGCGTGAAGCTCTCGGCGGTGTTGCCGTACACCCCCGGACCGGTGGGATAGAACAGGTGTTCGTGCATCATGACGAGGCCCGGAATCACCGACTTCCCGGCGAGGTCCATCACGTCCGCGCCCGGCGGCACCTTCACCGACGAAGCCGGCCCCAGCGCGGCGATCGTCCCGGCCCGGATGACCAGCGTCTGGTCCGCCCGCGCCGGCGCCCCCGTCCCGTCGATGACTCGCACGTGCGTCAGGGCCACTACGGGGGTGTCCACGGCCACGTAGCGGAGGACGTTGGAGGAGAGGGCAGGCTGCTGCGCGGCGGCGGGTGAGGGCGGCAGGGCGAGCGCCGTGAAGGCGATGAGGGAAGGAGTGGCGAGCGCCGCCGCCATGGTGATGAGCGCCGCGATGCCGCGCGGCGTGGTGGCTCCCGCTGCGGCGGGGCGGTGCGATCGGACGCGTGGCTCGGACATCACGGATTTCCCCCCGAACAGGTGTACGGATCGGTCATCGCTCCACCCTACGCCTCCCGGATCAGCTCGGCGAACGTGTCGAGGTCGATGTTGCCCCCCGACACGACGGCCACGATCGGCCCGGGGCCGGCCTTGCCCGTGAGCGCGGCGGCCACCGGCAGTGCGCCCGCGCCCTCGGTGATGACCCGCGCCTTCTCCGCCATGAGCCGCATGGCGCGCCGGGTCTCGTCCAGGGTGACCACGATCGAGCCGTCCACCACCGGGCGCATGCGCTCCCACATGCGGGGGAACACGCTCTTGCCCCCGGCGCCGTCCACGAACGAGGCCTCCCACGCGTCGAACCGCTGCGGGGCCCCCGCCTCGAACGACCGCGCCGCGGGCGCGGCCGTCTCCGGCTCGGCCCCCCACACGTCGATCTCGGGCCGGAGCGCCTTGATCGCGCTTCCGAGCGCCGTGACGAGTCCGCCTCCGCCGATCGCGGCGACGACCGCGGCCACATCGGGCGCGTCCTCCAGGATCTCGAGGCCCATGGTCGCGTGTCCGGCGATGAAGTCGTGGTCGTCGAAGGGATGCACGAAGGTGCCCTCGATTCCCGGGTACTGGCGTGCCTCGAGCGCTTGCCAGGCGACGTCGTAGGAGACGGGGACGACGCGCGCTCCCAGCGCCCGCATGCGCTCCAGCTTCGAGGTGGGCGCCGTCTCGATGGCGACGACGGTGCAGAGCACCCCGGCGGCCCTCGCCGCGTACGCCACCCCCTGTCCCGCGTTGCCCGCGCTGATCGTCCACACGCCGCGAGCGCGCTCCGCCTCGGGAAGGAGCGCCACGGCGTTGGCGGCGCCGCGCAGCTTGTAGGCGTTGATCGGCTGGAGGCTCTCGAGCTTGAGCCGGATCTCGGGATACTCGGGTCCCAGCTCCAGCCGGACCAGCGGGGTACGCACGACGACGCCCGCGATGCGCGAGCGCGCGTCGCGGATCTCCTCCAGCGTGATGGGTCGGACGGGCTCCAGGGCCTCCGGCATGTCTCGGTGCTCCTCTGGTTCAGATGTGCAGACTGGCCGCGGGCGCCATGCCGTCGCTACGCGCCGACCGCGCTCACCACCTCGGCCTCGCGCTCGCCCTGCCGCCGCTTCTCGGCGCGGTACAGCGCGGCCCCGATCAGGTTGGCGATCACGACCACGACGATGATCTTGGCGGCGAAGCTCGTCCAGCTCTTCACGTCGATGATCGGGAACACCGACAGCACGATGTAGAGCAGCGTCACCGCGAACCCCGACACGGCCGCCAGGCGCAGCCACAGGGGCGCCCTCGCGAACCCGCGCAGGCCGACCAGTGGCAGCGCGAACATGACCAGGTAGCACAGGGCATACAGGACGCCGGCCGCGTTGTCCAGGAGCTGGAAGGCCTCCTGCAATCCTACGCCGACCAGGCTCAGCGCGGCGAACACCAGCGTCACCGCGCCGACGAACAGGATGGAGTTGAGCGGCGTCCGGTAGCGCGGGTGGAGCCGGGTGAACCAGCCGGGCAGGAGGCCGTCCCAGCCGGCCACCATCGGCAGCCGCGCGTTGGCCGCGAACACCAGGTTCACGTTCCCGATGTGCCGCATGAGCAGCAGCATCGTGAGCACGGGGACGATGTAGACCGCCCACCCGAACGACCGGAGCCCGTAGGTGAGCGCCTGCGGGATGGGCGCGATGAGGTCGATCTTGCCCGCCGGCGTGGCCGCCAGCACCGCGCTCGTGCCGAGGATGAACATGAGCGCGATGACCGGCGTGGCGATGAGCACGGAGCGGCCGATGGCCTTGCCGGGATCGCGCGTCTCGCCGGCCAGGATGGCCACGTACTCGAAGCCGGTGAGGGCTCCGAGCGCCAGCTTGCTGAAGATGTTCACCGACAGCAGGTTCGCCCTCGGCATGGCTGCCGCGAACGGGTGAGGGTCGACCACCGTGTGGTGGGTGAAGGCGAAGATCGGCATCGCGAGCAGGGCGGCGAACGTGAGGAGGTGCGCGAGCCCCCCGGCGTCGTGGATCCACTTTCCGATCCGGAGCCCGTACAGGGAGACGAGGATGATCATCGCGACCATGCAACCCGTCACCGCGCCGTCGTACCACTTGGTGCCCGTGAGCCAGTGGGCGCTCGGCCCGAGGACGTAGCTGAAGGTGTCGGCGATCACGACGCCGTACGAGGCCAGGAGGATGAGCGCGAACATCCACAGGTTCCAGGCGACCAGGAAGCCCACCCCGTCGTTGAACCCGATCCTGGCCCACTGGTAGAGGCCGCCCTCGAGCGGCATGCGCCGGTTGAGAAAGATGACCACGGCCGCCTGCGGCAGGTAGAACAACGCCATGGCGAGCAGCCAGTAAACGATCTGCTCGTGGCCGAGCATGGCCGCGGTGCCCACCCACTGTGCGCCCACGATGAACATCACCTGCGTGAGCACGAGATCGACCAGCCGGAGCTCGCGCTTGAGCCCGGCGCTCCGCGAGGCGGTGGCGGCGACCTCGGCGGCGCCGCGGGCTCCGGTTTGGTCAGGCATCGGGTATCGGTGGAGCGTCCGGGCGAATCGGTGGGAGCGTGGTGACGACCGGCCGGGGCGCTGCCGCCCGGGCCGCCGGCTTCCTGGGCGGATCGAAGCTCACGCCGCGGCCCGCGACGTCACCGAGCGGGCACCGCGCATTCCCCGCTTGACGGCTCGAGCGTCTTCCCCACGATGAGCGTGATGTTGTCCGTGCCGCCGTCGTCGAGGGCATCCTGCATGAGCTGCTCGACCACCTGGCGGGCGCTGGTCATGGAGGCCAGCCGCTCCCGGATGCGCTCGTCGGAGACGTGCTTGGTGAGCCCGTCGCTGCACAGGAGGACGACCGTGCCCCAGTCCCGCGTGACGCGCGTGACCACCGGCACGGCCTGCTGGCCCCCCATGGCGCTGGACAGGATGTGCGCCCACCGGCTGCGCTCGGCGACCGTGCGGGTGAGGGCGCCGCTGTCCACCAGGTCCTGCGCGAGGGTCTGATCGCGCGTGATCTGGGTCAGCTCGCCCTCCTGGAAGACGTAGCAGCGGGAGTCGCCCACCTGCAGGAGGTAGGCGTGGGGCCACAGGCCCAGGAAGAGGGTAGCCGTGGTGGCGAAGCGCCGACCGTCGGCCTCCTTCTCCGCCTCGGCCAGGAGGCTTTCGTGGACGTCCAGCGCCGCGGCGTTCAGCATCCTGGAGAACGCCTCGGGATCCTCGGGTTCTACGCTGGCTGCCTCGTGGAAGGACCGCGACACGGCCGAGACGAGTCCCTCGACGGCGCGACGCGCCGCCTGCTCGCCGCCGCCCGAAGAGCCCACTCCGTCCGCCACCACGGCCAGGGTCGCGAGGCGCTCGGCCTGCCACAGCTCGCCCGGCCCTACCGCGAGGCTGGAGCACTCGACGGTCACCCCGCACGACAGCGCCCCGAGGAGAAAGTGGTCCTGGTTGTCCGGACGCACGTTGCCGCGGTGCGTCGCGCCCCAGGCGTCGATGTCCGAGAACTGCGGTGCGACTGTCGTATCGCTCATGCGCACGCTCCGCGTCGGACTGTCCAGAGGACTCCCGTCACTCGACGAGCGCCACGATCGTCACCGCGAGCCAGGCGACCCCGATGAGTCCCAGGAGGACCCGTTCGACGATGGGGGCGCGCTGCCGTCCGCGCTCGCCATGGAACCACGCGATCACCGCCGAGGCGAGGACGGCCGCGGCGACGAAGATCACGGTCAGGAGTTGGCTCTTGGGAGGCAGGAGGTCGTTCAGGGAGCCGACCAGCTGGATGAGGCCCACGCCGGCGCCCGCCACGATCAGGACGATCTGGGGCACGCGCCGCTTGATGAGCTTCGTGAGGTCGTGCTCCTCCGGGTGGCCAGCTTGAGTCCCCCCGGCGGGCGAGGTCTGCTTGGCCAGGGCACGGGCTACGTCCCGGGCCGAGGGGCGGTGGCGCGGCTCCTTGGCCAGGCAGCGTCGCAGGAGGTCGGCCAGCGGCTCGGGCACGTCGGGCCGGAGCTCGCGAAGGTCCCTGGGCTCCTGCTGGAGGTGGGCCCGAATCCAGTCGGCCGCCGACCTCGCCTCGTAGGGCCCACGGCCGGCCAGGAGCTCGTAGCCCAACAGGCCGAACCCGTACATGTCGCTCAACTCGGTGACCGTTACGCCGGTGAGCTGCTCGGGGCTCGAGTGGCGGGGGTCCCCGAGCAGCTCTCCCGTCTGTGTCAGGCGCGGGGAGTCGGACCCGTCGGCATCCAGCACCGCGGCGATGCCGAAGTCCGTCAGGAGGGCGCGGCGCTTCTCTTCGTCCCACATCACGTTGCCGGGACGGACGTCCCGGTGGATGATCCCCTTCTCGTGCGCCGCGGCGAGGGCCGAGGCGACCTCGGCCAGCACGGTGGTCGCTTCGGGCACCGGAAGCCGTCCCTCGGCCTTGAGCCGCTCCTCCATGGTGCGGCCCTTCACGTACTGCATGACCAGGTAGGGCGTCTCGTTGGGGAGACGACCGAAGCGCGTGACCGCGACGGCGTTCGGATGGTCGGACAGCGATGCGGCCGCCCGCGCCTCCCGCTCGAAGCGCTTGCGGGCCGTCTCGTCAGCCGCCTTGCCCGGACGCAGCACCTTCACGGCCACGGGGATGCCGAGGGCCCGATCCTTTGCAAGGTAGACGGTCGCCACGGCGCCGCGACCCAGGGGACGGAGGATCTCGAAGTCGGATCCCAGCGCCTCGCGCAGCGCGTCCAGGGCGCGACGCTCACCGTCGTCGATGGTCGGGGAGGGGGAGGAGGATGTATCCATTAAGCCAACACGATAGTGGGGGCCAGCGCCGGATGGAAGGGCCTTTTCGATCCGTTGCATCGCGCGGCCTCCTCCTGCTCGCATACGGTCTCCCACCAGCATACGGCATCCCTCGCGTCTCCACGTATTGCGTCCGGAGTGCTTCCGAGGCACTCTAGGGAGCGTTGCGGTGCCGTATGGGCCGCGCCGCCCGGCGTAGAGCGCATCGGGCGGCCGGCCCATTCGGTCCCGGTGACCTCGAACGAGATCGGTGAGGGGACGACAGGAGCGCGAACGATCGACAGGTCGGCCGCGCCACAGCACGAGGGAGGCAGCATGGGCAGCGAGGGAGTGGCGGGCGAGCACCCGGCCTCGTCGCGCACGGAGAGCAGGGGTGGCCGCTGGGCCATCCCTCTTGGGCTGGCGGTGGCGGGACTCGCCCTGGTGGGGTGCGGGCCAGGAGGCGCGTCGCAGGCGGGGCAGGCCGGTCAGGCCGCGGGAAACGCGACGATCGTGGCGCGGGCGGACAGCTTCATGGAGGAGTTGGCCGGTCCGCAGTTCTCGCGTCTGAGCCGAGCCCAGCGCTGGCGGGCGGTGGCGTCGCTCGGCACGGGCCTGCCCCCGTCCGGTTTCACGGCGGCCGCCCTGCCCGAGCAACACAGCACGGGAGCCGGACTCCTCCAGGCGTACTGCACGCAGTGTCACTGGCTGCCGACGCCCCAGATGCACTCGGCGGCGGAGTGGCCCATCCTCCTGCGCCGTATGGAGCTTCGGATGAGCCTGCTCGAGAGCCGTGTGAACGGGCCCTTCCTGCAGCGCGTCGGAGGCGAGCAGCTGCGCTCGGCCGTGCAGTACCGGTCCCTGCCGACCGGGGAGCAGATCGATTCCCTGGGGGCCTACCTGACGCGGAACGCCCTCCCCGTCGCGAAGGCCGGAGAGGTACCGTCCGGTCCGGAGGCGGCCGTCTTCATCAGCCGCTGCACGGTGTGCCACCAGACGCCTTCGCCCAAGGCCCACACGGCGGCCCAGTGGGGCGAGGTCGTCCCGCGCATGCAGCAGAACATGCGCCTGATGCAGGTCGACACGTTGACCACGGATCAGCTCAACGGGATCGAGGCGTTCCTCAAGGCGCACGCGGCCCGGGGGCGCGGCGCCGACTGATGTAGACGGCGCCCGACCTCGTCTACAGTTGTAGGCGCGGGCCCCTCACACCCGATGGAGAGTTGCCCCACGTTGTTCGTGGGGAGATTCCCGACGGTGGGGGGGCCCGCGCTTTGTTCTATTCCGGCTGTGAGAATTCGGTCCCGGGGCCGAGGGCCCCGGGCGATGGATGACTCGAACAGTCCGGAGACCGAAAGTGTCGCGACGACAGATAGATCTATTCTGGACGCTGCAGCTCGTGATCGGCGCCGTGCTGGTCGCGCTGGCGATCACCGCCACGAGCGCGGCGGCCCAGCAGGACACCCGGCGCCCCCGAACGGTCACGATCAAGATGGAGAACTTCAAGTTCGTCCCGTCCAACGTGACGGTCGTGCCGGGCGACACGGTGCGGTGGGTCAACACGACCGACACGCCCCACGACGTCGAGTTCGCGAACGAGCCGGCGGGCGGACGACTCTCCTCCCGCAGCTTCCCCACGATCATGGCGGCCAGCCGCGCCGCGTTCGACGCCAAGGGACCGCCTCCCGAGATGAGCCCCTTCCTCGTGAGCAAGGGGGCGACGTACCAGCTCGTGATCGACCCCCGGTACTTCCCGTCCGGCACCTACTCCTACCTGTGCGTGCCGCACCAGTCGTTTGGAATGAAGGGGACGATCGTCGTGACGGGCGAGGAGCCCGCCGCGGTGAGCGCGCAGAACCACTGAGCCGTGCCCCCCGGCGGGTGCCCGAGAGGGGTCCGCCGGGACGGGGCAGGAGCACACGAAGAGGCGGGCCCGCGTCGATCACGGGCCCGCCTCTTCGTTCACCGGTGAGGTG
Source organism: Candidatus Humimonas hydrogenitrophica (assembly GCA_947581615.1). Classification (GTDB taxonomy): domain Bacteria; phylum Gemmatimonadota; class Gemmatimonadetes; order Palauibacterales; family Palauibacteraceae; genus Humimonas; species Humimonas hydrogenitrophica. The sequence continues at coordinate 110,538 of CANPVD010000053.1, read as the reverse complement.
ATTCCTAGATCTTGGCCTTCCCGTGGCTCACCGCCCACACGTAGGCCGCCACCTCGAGGAGCTGCTCATCGCTGATGCCTCCCGGGTGCGACACCATGGCGGTTCCCGACACGCCGTTCGTGATGATCTTGACGATGTCGGCGTAGCTCCCATCTCCGTTCTTCCAGGTGGAGTCGCTCAGACGCGGGGCGATCGCGGTCCCCTGGAGATTCTGTCCGTGGCAGGCGAAGCAGCTGCCCGGTCCGTGGAAGATCTTCCGTCCCGCATCGATCATGGCCTCGGTGATCTGGGCGGCCGTGTCGAACCTGGCGTCCTTTCCCCACGTCGCCACCGCCGGGTGCGGCTCGCGCGCGGCGGCCGCTCCGACCAGGGCCAGGGTGAACAGGACGGCCATCGTGGCCGCGAGTCTCACCTTTGTCATCTAGTCCTCCCATCGTGTCTGAGCCGTCGGAGCTCCCGCATACCCCTCGAGCCCGTAGAAGGCGTCACCGGGACCCGGCGCGAGACGCGGTGCGAGCCGTCAAAACATGATCCAGCTCAGCAGGTAGAGCGTGTTGTTGTCGGAAGCCGAGCGTCCGAACCCGTCGTAGTTCGTGCTGCCGCCGTTGAAATCGTTGTACAGCACGTACTGCAGGACGAAGCGCGTGTTGAGCCACGGCATGTAGCCGATCTGGCCCATGAAGCCGTTCGTCTTGGGGTTCCCGGTGGCGCTGCCATCGACCGCCGCGAGGCCGTACAGGCCCGGGTCGGTGGTGCCCGTGGTCGAGAAGGCTCCCAGGGTCAGGCCGAGGCCCGCGTCGTTCCAGTGGTAGGAGAGGTCTCCGCGAACCGTGTTGAGATTGTCCGTGGGGTTGGCCGACTCGCCCGCCTGGTAGGTGGCGTCGAGGGTCTGCTTCTCGTGGATGAACGCGCCGTGCGCGGTCAGCGCTCCCTGCGCCGTGATGTGCTGGTACTGCGCGTCCAGGGCCACGTCGGTGAACTTGTTGGTCAGGCCGCTGATGCCGTTGGGGAACATCTGCGCGTGCAGACCAAAGGTGCCGAGCTCGAAGGAGTTGGTCCCCCAGTCGTGCGTGAGCGCCGCACGCCAGTAGGGCGCCACGCCGCTGATCACGCCCTCCGCGGTCACGTCCGGCGGCTGGGGGGCTCCCTGCTGGGCCGAGCGATACAGCGTGAAGGCCCCGTACAGGCTGTTGTCGAACATCCCGTAGCCGCCCAGGCCGGCCACCTCCTGGCCGAGCGCGCCGTCCACCAGCGTGCCGGCGGAGGGTCCGGGAGCGACCTCGGACGAGGCGTACGGATAGCCCCACGCCGGCGTCGAGTTCCACAGGTCCTCGACCGTCGGGTTGTTGTTCAGGGTCAGTCCGAGCGTCAGGTCCTTCGAGTCCACGGAGCTGTGGGTCGCGAAGCGGAAGTCGGTGTTGTCCAGGCCCAGCGCCGCGCCCTCCGGGTCGTACGTAATCTGTACGAACGAGCCGAGCTTCGGCGCGATCTCGCCGCCCACGAACACGCTGAACTCCTGCGGGAACTGAAGGTCGCCGTTCTGCGTGTCGGGCACCTTCGTGTTCACGACCGAGTATGCGCTCTGGAGCATGAAGGACAGGGGCGGAATCACGCCCAGCTGGAGGGACGTGCCGCCGTTCTTTTTCTTGGCCTGGATCTTCTGCTCACCGCCCATCATGGTGTAGCCGTTCAGCTTGAACTGGCGGCCGAAGGGCGTGAGCTGCGGGAACGCGGTGTGGCATGCCGAGCAGGCCAGACCGGTCTGACGGGAGAAGCTCGGAATCGGAACGTCCTTGAGCGCGATGGCCTTTCCGGCCGACACGCTGGCTTCGCCCGTTCGCGCCCCGGCGAGTACCAGGATCGCGACCAACGAGAGTGGCCCGCCAAGGGCGGCGGAGCTCCTCAACTTCTTGAACATGTCCATTCTCCTTCCGGGGGGTCGTAGGCGCCATGCGGGCCGCTGCCGGTCCCGCCTGTCGGTATACCGATCTACCCTACCCTATGTATGCGTGCTGTAGGGAAATACCCTACGGGCAAGTCGTGCGAAACTCCATTCGGGTCGTCGAAAAGGTGCTCTGCGCCCCCGCGAGGGGGGATTCCCCACACGGCCCTTCCGCGGCCCACCACGGTGTTGCAAGGACCAAGCCCTACAGACGGCCCGCGGCCCGGGGGTTAGCCTGCAGACAATGATACCGGGTCTCATTCTTCCTGGCGGAGCGGATCGATCCGAGACATGAGGCTGCGACCGAACGCTCCAATCGCACGCACCGCCCTCGAGGGGTCGAGAGCCTGTCCCATGTGCCCTCCGTCCCGGCCGGAAGGGAGGGCGCCGGGCCCGACCGCGACCTCGCCGGAGGAGGCCGCCTGGCGCGTGGCTCTCGTCGGGGCGCCCAACGTCGGCAAGAGCACGCTCTTCCACCGCCTCACCGGGCGCTACGTCACCGTCTCCAACTATCCACGAACGTCCGTCGAGGTGACATACGGGGTGGGGCGACTCGACGGACACGTCGTCCGCGTCGTGGACACGCCCGGGCTCTACTCGCTGTCGCCCACCACCGAAGAGGAGCGCGTCTCCCGGCGACTGGTGCTCGAGGAGGGCATCGACGCCCTGGTCCACGTCGTCGAGGCTCGCTGCGTGGCACGGTCCCTTCCCCTGACGCTCGAACTGATGGAGCTCGGAAAGCCCCTCGTGCTCGCCCTGAACATGGTGGACGAGCTCGGACGTCTCGGCCTGGAGCTCAGACCGGACCTCCTCGCAGGTCGACTCGGCCTGCACGTCGTCCCGATCGTGGCGGTGACGGGGCAGGGGGTGGAAGGGCTGGAGCGGGCGATCCTCGGAGCCATCCGCGCGGGTGAGCCGCCCGAGCCGCTGGGGCGGCGCCCCGACGTGGCCGCGGCGATCGAGGCCCTGGAGGGCGCCCTGTCCGGCCGCTATGCCATGCCCCGGCGAGCCATCGCGTCCTTCCTCCTCCAGGGAGATGAGGACACGCGGGCGATGGTGGAGGCCGCCGAGACGGACGGAGGACGGCGGGCGTTGGAGGCTCTGCGCCGGGCCGCGGCCGGGACGCGAGACGGGACGGCCTACCGGTCGGCGGTGGAGCGTCACGAGGTGGCGCGCTCCGTGGCCGGGGACGTGCTCGAGGCCACCGGTGAACGCCGGGTGAGGGTGGCCGAGAGGCTCGGCCGCTGGCTGGGGCGGCCCCTGCCGGGGATCCCGGTGCTACTGGTGGTCCTGTGGCTGGGGCTGTACGAGTTCGTGGGACACTTCGGGGCCGGAATCCTGGTGGACTGGCTGGAGCGCTCCCTCTTCCTGGGTCACGTGAATCCGTTCCTCGAGGGCCTGTTCCGGGGGATTCCCTGGCCGTGGCTACGGGGGCTGTGGGTCGGCGACTACGGGCTCCTCACCCTGGGCCTCCGCTATGCGATCGCCATCATCCTGCCGATCGTGGCCACCTTCTTCCTGTTCTTCTCCGTGCTCGAGGACAGCGGCTACCTCCCGCGGCTGGCCCTGCTCGTGGATCGGCTGTTCAAGAGGATCGGCCTCAACGGACAGGCGGTGATCCCCATCGTGCTCGGGTTCGCGTGCGACACCATGGCCACCATGGTCGCCCGGACGCTCGAGACGCGGCGCGAGAGGATCCTGGCCACGGTGCTCCTCGCCCTGGCGATCCCCTGCTCGGCCCAGCTCGGTGTGATCCTGGCCATCCTCTCGGGGCAGCCCGTGGCACTCGGGCTGTGGGTGGCGGTCCTGGCCGGCACCTTCCTCTTGATCGGGGCGGTGGGGGCGCGGGTCCTGCCGGGGCGTTCGGCGTCCTTCCACATGGAGCTACCTCCCCTGCGCGTGCCGCGCGCGTCCAACGTGGTCCGGAAGACCGCCACGCGGCTGCACTGGTACCTGCTGGAGGTCATTCCGCTGTTCATGCTGGCCAGCGTGCTCCTGTGGGCGGGCCAGGTCACCGGGCTCCTGGGCAGGGTCCTGGACCTCCTCCACCCGGTGGTGGGCGCGCTGGGCCTCCCCCGGCAGACGGCGTCGGTGTTCCTGCTCGGTTTCTTCCGGCGCGACTACGGGGCCGCCGGCCTGTACGAGCTCCAGCGGACGGGCGCCCTGGACATGGTCGGACTCCTCGTGTCGGCGGTGACGCTCACCCTCTTCGTACCCTGTGTGGCGCAGTTCCTCATGATGTGGAAGGAGCGGGGACCGAAGATCGCGGCCGGGATCTTCGCGTTCGCGGTGACGTTCGCGTTCGGCGTCGGATTCGTGCTGAACCTCACGCTGCGGGGGATCGGCCTGTGAGCGCCCCGTCGCCGGCTTCAGCGGCCGTGGCTTCCGGTCGGGCGAGTCGCGAGGTCGAATGCGGCCTGTGTGCTCGCAGCTTCCGGGAGGATCGGGGGCAGCCAGCCTGTGTAGGGTGCCCGCTGGCGCGAGCCTGCCGGTACGTCCGCTGTCCGCACTGCGGCTACGAGAACCCGGTCGAGCCGGCCTGGATGGAGCGGGGCAGGGTGCGGGCCCACGGGAAGGGTGGCGGCTTCCTGCGCCGCATCCTGAACGGACTCGGCGCGGGCCGCCGTGCAGGGTCGACCGGACCAGCGTCTCTGGGTTCGGCGCCCGGGACCGCGCGCGTCACCCTCCTCGATCTCGAGCCGGGAGACCGCGCGACCGTGGCGGGTCTCGAGGAGCCCCGCAGTCCCGAGGGCCGCGCGCTGGCCAGTCTGGGCGTGCTCCCGGGCGTCTCGGTGGAGGTCGTCCAGCGCTATCCGGCGTGGATCGTCCGGGTCGACCAGGCCGAGATCGCCTTCGACGACGCCCTGGCGGCCGGGGTGCGGCTCGTCCCTGGCGCGACGGCGGCCTGACCACCGAGCCACGGCCCCCTCGGCGCTTCAGCCCGCCCGGAGCAGGTCCTGGCGACCCTCGACCGCCAGCAGGCGCTCCTTGTACTCCACCCCGCCGCCGTAGCCACCCAGCGACCCGTCCTGACGCACGACCCGGTGACAGGGCACGACGATCGCCACCGGGTTCCGTCCCAGGGCATTGCCCACGGCCCTCGACGCCCGGGGCCGTCCGATCCGGCGGGCCAGGTCCGAGTAGGCCACCACCTTACCGAACTCGACCTCCCGCAGCGCCTCGAGAACCCTCCGCGAGAAGGTGGGGAGGGTCTCGAGGTCCACGGGGAGGTCGAAGGACTCCCGCTCGCCGGCGAAGTACTGGGTCAGTTGACGCTCCGTCTCGAGCAGGACCTCATCGGTCGGATCGTGCAGGACCGGCCGGCCCGGCAGCAGGTCGTGGAGCTCGGCCTCGAAGGCGTCGTCCCCGGGCTGCTGCCAGGATACCCGGACCAGTCCCCCCGGGGTGGCCGCCACGTACATGCGTCCGAACGGGCTCGAGAAGGCGTGCCAGCGCACCGCCTCGGCGCCCGCCTCCTCCGCCATCGCCGCTCCGAGCAGCCGGAACTGCACCGCCTCTTCCCGGCAGGCATCGCACTCGGCCAGGTGACGGGCCACCGCCACCTCGGCCTCGGGCTCGAGCTCGCCGGCCACGAAGGCCACGAGGCCCTCCTCCGAAACCCAGCAGGGCTGTCCGCTCATGCTCCCGCCTCCTCCTGCCACAATCCGAACAGCTCCGACCGGAGCCGCTTCATCCCCTGGTAGACGTTGCCGCGGGCGCTCTCCTCGGAGCACCCGAGCCGCGCGGCGATGTCGGCGTAGCTGCGGCCCTCGGCCCACCGCATCCATACGGCCTGCCGCTGCTTCGGGGGCAGCGCGGCCACGTGCTCCCGGACCCGGAGGCGGGCTCCCTCACCCAGGCCTTCCAGGGCCGCGTCGGGCGCCGGACGCGCCTCCGGGGCCACGAACAGGGCCCGGCCCTCCAGCGCGCGCCTCCGTCGACGCTCGGAGCCCAGGCGGTCGAGGGCGGCATGGGTGGCGACCCGGTACAGCCAGGCTCGAAGCGCCGGTCCCTCGCGTGCCTCGGGAGGCTTGCGGTGCGCCGTGATCCACACGGTCTGGAGCACATCGTCCGCGGCGTCCGGCCCCGGGAGCAGTCGCTCCACGTGCCGGCGCAGCTCGGCTCCGTGCTTCTCCACCCAGGCCGCGACGGACGCGTCCCGGATCCGGACCGCGCCCCTCCCGCTCACGGATGCGGGTGGGGCCGTCCCGGACCCGTCCATGCCTCGATCATGCCTTCGTGCATCTCCGGTCTCCGTGGATCCGTTGCGGTTTCGCCGCCTCCGCCGCCGCTCCCTCGTTCTCGGTTAGGACCAACGGAGTGCGGCCGGCGTGAAAGGGTCGGCCTCGCTCCGGCCGGGCTCCGCTACTGACGGTCCCGGGCCCGGTCCCCGAGCACGGCCGTGACGCGGACCTCCGTGCCGTCACGCAGGACCGTGATGGCCACCGTGTCGCCCGGGGCGTGCGACCGGAGGGCGGCGGTCAGCGCGTACAGGTCCGAGATCTCGCCGTCCCCGAAGCCGATCATGACGTCACCGGTGCGGAGACCGGCCCGGTCGGCCGGCGAGCCGCCCGTGACGCCGCCCAGGCGTACTCCCGGCTCCGTGAAGGTGAAATCAGGCACCGTGCCCAGGTAGGCGCCATACCCTCCGCCCTCGCCCGCTTCGGGTCGATGGCCGACCCCCTGGACGACCGTCAGGCGCTCCGGTCGGTCGGCCACCCGACTCGCGATTCCGGCCACGAGCTCTGCGACCCGGATGATGCCCGGAAAGTCGATCTGCTGCCAGTCGTCCGAGGGGCGATGGTAGTCCTGGTGGAGATTGGTGAAGAAGTGGAGGACGGGGACGCCCTTCCCGTAGAAGGACGTGTGGTCGCTCGGCCCGAACCCGGCCTGCTGGTAGGCGAGCTCCAGGCCCGGACTCAGGTCCGCGTCCGCGACCAGGTCGGACCACTGCGGGCTGGTGCCGACGCCGTAGACGATGAGCCGGTCGTGGCCCAGGCGCCCGACCATGTCCATATTGAGCATGGCCACGGTCGAGTCCAGCGGCACGCTCGGGTGCTGGACGTAGAAGGAGGAGCCGAGCAGGCCGATCTCCTCGCCCGTGAAGGCGACGAACACGACGGTTCGCCCCGGGTGGGGCCCGGCGGCCAGCCGGCGGGCCACGAGGACCAGGGCGGCCACGCCCGAGGCGTTGTCGTCGGCCCCGTTGTGAATCTCGCCGGCACGCTCCGGGGAGAGGGAGCCGAAGGGCCCGCGGCCCAGGTGGTCCAGGTGGGCGCCGATCACGATGGCCTGGCCCGCCAGCGCTGGATCCGAGCCGGGCAGCACTCCGACGACGTTGACGCCCGTGCCGCCGGGCGCGTGAGGGTTGACGGCGCTGGCCAGAGGAACGGTCTGCAGGTAGCCGCCCGTGCCGCCCGGCTCCAGTCCCGCCTCGCGGAACCGGTCGGCCACGTAAAGGGCGGCACAGTGGGCCCCGGGCGAGCCGGCCAGCCGTCCCTCGAGCGCGTCGTCCGCCAGGTAGCGGACGGTGGCCTCGGGCTGGGACGCGCCGCCCGTGAGACCGGCGGGCGCCGGGCACGCGGCCTGGCCCGCCAGGCTCGCCAGCGGAGCGAAGACCAGGGCCACGACCAGCGGCGCGGCCGAGCCGAGCCGGCTCACGTGAAGTCGGGATCCCTCCACCACCGGATAAGACATGGCTCTACACTCCAGGTCGAAGAGAATTCGAGGGTCGGCTCGGGTCGGAACGTGGACGGTCGTCCTCGCCGCCCTGTCACCGCTGTCGCCGGCTCCGACGCTCGCCGCGGCGGCCGAAGCGGGCACCGTACTTTCCGACACCGCCGCGCCCGTGTTCGTGGCGCCGGAGCCAGGCGAGCGTCACCTGCGCAACCTCCGCATGCTCACCTTCGAGGGTCAGAACGCGGAGGCGTACTTCTCGGCGGACGACCGCCGGTTGATCTTCCAGGCCACGCCCCGCGGCGCCGGGTGCGACCAGATCTACATCATGGACGTGGATGGTGGGGGCCGTCGCCGCGTGTCGACGGGGAGCGGACGGACGACCTGCGCCTACTTCTTCCCCGATGGAAGCCGGATCCTGTACAGCTCGACGCACCTGGCGGCGCCGGCGTGCCCGCCCCGACCCGACTACGGTCAGGGCTACGTCTGGCCGCTGTACGACTATGACATCTTCACGGCCGATCCGGACGGATCGGGATTACGCCGCCTGACCGACACGCCCGGCTACGACGCCGAGGCCACGATCTCCGAGGACGGCAACCGGATCGTGTTCACGTCCATGCGCGATGGCGACCTCGAAATCTACACGATGGACCCCGATGGGGGGAACGTGCGGCGGCTCACCCACGAGGTCGGCTACGACGGGGGCCCCTTCTTCTCGCCGGATGGGCGTCTCATCGTCTACCGGGCTTACCACCCGGCGACGCCGAGGGAGGAGGCGGGCTACAGGGACCTCCTGAAGCGTGGGCTGGTGCGTCCCTCCGTCATGGAGCTATGGGTGATGCACGCGGACGGCTCGGGCAAGCGCCAGCTCACCCACAACGGAGCCGCGAACTTCGCACCCTACTTTCATCCGGACGGACGAAGGATCATCTTTGCTTCCAATATGCGAGATCCCTCCTCGAGGGATTTCGACCTGTACCTCATCGGAGTGGACGGTAGCGGCCTGGAACGGGTGACCACGCATTCCGATTTCGACGGATTTCCCATGTTCTCACGCGACGGCCGCAGGCTCGTGTTCGAGTCCAACCGGCGCGGCGCCCTGCCGGGCGAGACGAACATCTTCGTAGCGGACTGGATCGAACATCCGGGGAGAGGGCAATGAGGAACATACACGCATCGGCGGTTCTCCTGGCGGTCGGCCTGGCCGTGGTCGGCTGCGGCGGCGGCGGAGCCGGGGGGCAGGGCAGCGCCGCCGCGTCGAGCAGCGCCGCGGACACGGGAGCGCGCATGTCCCGCGCCGAGGTCCCGCCCGCCGTGAGCGCGCAGCTGGACAGCGGCAACACGGCCTACCGGGCCAAGGACTACGACAAGGCCCTGGGCCACTATCGGCAGGCGGCGAACATGGCCCCGGAGTTCACGGCGGCCTGGTTCGGCATGTACATGGCGGAGACCGCCCTCGGCCACACCGCGGCCGCCGACTCCGCCAGGGCCCACCTGGGGAGCATGGGTCAGGCCGCGGGCGCCCACAACGTGCCGCACGCGGGCATGATGCCGCCGGCGGGGATGGCGCATCCGGGGATGTCCCAGGGCACGACGGGCGCCACGCCCCGTCACGACTCCACCTGAGTCCGTAGGGGCCGTGCGGGCCCCCGCACCGGGGTTCAGGGCGTGGAGGCGGTCTCGGCCGGGGCGTCCTGGAGGGCGGACCCGAGTCGGCGAGTTTCGGGTCGGCGAGTTCCGCGGCGCAGGACATCTCTCGCCAGGAGCCGCAGGATCCCGCCCAGGCGGAAGTTTCGCAGGAAGGCTCCCGGCGGAAACAGCTCGGCCTTGTCGTTGACGGTGGACTCCGAGTAGGCCCGGATCTCTCCCAGCAACGCGAGCCGGGCCTCCGGGTCGAGCCGGCCCTGCGCCTCCCGGATGCGGCGGCGGAGCGCACGCGCCTCCGTCAGGCGCCGGGCCACGCCGGCGGCGCGGGCGGGCTCGATCCGTCCGTAGCGCAGCTTGAGGTCGTTGAGGCGCTCGGCGGCGTCGTAGGTGGCGTCCACGATCTCCGTCCGGGTCATGGCGTCGGTGTCGTAGTTGAGGATCGACTCCCAGTCCCCCTGCTCGAGGAGCGCCCGGTGCTCGGCCAGGGTGTGGGCGCGCAGCCGGTAGCCGGTGGCTTCGGGGTGCTCGAAGCCGACGCTCCCCGGATCGATGAACGGGCCCATGGGCGTGATGAAGGCGGACACGCGCGCGTCCAGGCGTCGGAAGATCGCCTCGATGGCATCCACGGTGGTCATGACGTGGCGGTAGGATTGTCCCGGGAGCCCGATCATGTAGAACAGGTCGAGCTGCTCGCAGCGTCCCCCCAGGATCGTCTCGATCCCCTCTTCCAGCTCCGCGTTGGTGTAGGAGGCCTTGCCCAGCCTCGCCCGTATCTCCTCGTGGTGGCTCTCCGGTGAGAGCTCGGCGCCCCAATGCGGCAGGCAGGCTTCGACGTGCGCCACGAACGCCCCCGGCGGGGGGCGGAAGAACTCGAACACGAGTCGGTTGGAGACGCCGGTGGCTCTCAGGGCCTCGACGACGGCCTCGGCGTACTTGGGCCCGCCGTCGTTGATGTCCCCCACCAGGAAGATCGGGGCGCGCGTGAGCTCGGCCAGGTCCCGGACCTGGCGGGCGATGGACGCGGGGCTCCTCAGGAGGGGATGCATGCCGGGCATGAAGCCGCGGAAGGCTTCCTCCGAGGCGCCGCAGGTCACGCAGCCCCTTCCGCAGCCGCGCACGGTGAACACGGCGGTGATCGGGTGCCGCCACCAGGCGTGGAACGGGACGTTCGTCCAGAAGTCCAGGCGCCCCACCACCTGCCCGATCATGTAGCCCAGATCGTAGTCGAGATCGTCGAAGGACAGGGGCACGAAGGAGGCCGGATTGACTCTCACCCGGTCGTCCTGCTTCCAGGTGAGGTTCGGGACCCGCTCGAATCGGCGATCTCCCTCCAGCTCCCGGACGAGCTCCAGGAGGCAGGGCTCCGTGACGCTGCCGCGCAGGACGAAGTCCACGGAAGGGTCGCGGATGAGCTCCTCGTGGAAGTAGCTGGCCGAGATACCGCCGAACACGATCGGAATGTCGGGGTGCAGCCGCTTGAGGAGGGCCGCGACCTCGTGACCGCCGTGCGCGTGGGGCAGCCAGTGGAGGTCGATGCCGAACAGCCGGGGCTCGAGTCGCCGCAGGTAGCGCTCGGGCCGGAAGCGCCGGCTCCGCATCATGCGCAGGGCGAGGTTCACGATGCGCACGCGCCGCCCGTGGCGCCGGAGGAAGGCCGCCAGGGTCGCGAAGCCGATGGGGTACATCTCGAACACCGTCGACGACGGTATCACGTCGCTGATCGGGCCGTAGAAGATCGCCCTGCGACGGAAGTCGTAGACGCTGGGAGGGTGGACGAGGACTACGTCGGGGCGTCGCACTGCATCATGCCAGGAGAGCCCACAGGACGAGGACGATGAGCATCGTACCGATCCCGACGGCGATGAAGCCCACCGTCACCGACCACAGGTAGGCCGCGCGCGAGGCCGACGGCACCACCCGCTCCTCGACCCGGCCGTCGCGCCGGAGCCGCTCGTACTCGAGGCCGTGCTCCTCCTGCATGTACTCCGTGGTGGCCCGGCCCGTGAAGATCACGGTGTCGATCGGGAACTTTTCCGGCCGCAGGTGCACGTTGAAGAAGTGGATCGTGAAGATGAACGACGTGGCCAGCAGGGCCTCGTCGCCGTGCACGATGGTCGCGATGTTGAACACCCACCCCGGCATGAAGTGCGCGAAGAAGGTCGGGAACCACAGGAAGAGCCCCGAGGTCCCGATGATGGCCACTCCCCAGAACACCGCCCAGTAGTCGAACTTCTCCATGTAGCTGAACCGCTCGAACTCCGGGTGCGGTGCCTTCCCGAAGAACCACTTGAACATCTGGATGAGGTCGCGGATGTCCCTGGGCTGGGGGACCATGGAGTCCGGCCCCCACAGCAGCTTCTTCGGTCCCTCGACTCTCAGCATCCGGTAGGTGATCTGGATGACGTGCGCGAAGAAGTAGCCGAAGGTGATGATCGCGCACATGCGGTGAATCAGGCCCGCGGCCACCGGGCCCCCGAACAGGTCCATCACCCCGCGGGCCCAGGGCGCGGCCGCGAAGCGCAGCGGCAGCCCGGTGGCGACCAGCCCCAGGAAGGACACGATCACCATGACGTGAAGGGTCCGCTGGAAGCCGGTGAAGCGCCGGATGTACGGGCCCGCGCCTCGGCCCGCGGCGTCCATCGCCCGCCTGCTCATGACGCGCTCCCTCCGCTCGTGGGGGATTCCGCCGCGGGTGCGCCGCCGCCCGGCACTCCGCCCCCGGGTCCGTCGGAGCCGTGTCCGCCCCGCCGGTGCTCGATGCCGTTCCGGATCAGCCACAGCACGCTGTGGATCACGAAGAAGGCCATGACGCTCACCAGCAGCCCGGTCATGAGCAGCCACGGCCAGTACAGGCGCGGGTACCGCGTGCGCTGGGTGGGGTCACCGTGCGCGTAGTACTTGACGAAGTTGGTGTTGGCGCCCTCGTGGCACTGGCTGCAGGTGTGGACCAGGTTGGCCGCGAACACCGTGGACCTGGGGTCCGTGGGGGAGCGCATGTCGTGCGCCGTGTGGCAGTCGCTGCACTTGGCGGCGAGGTTGGATCCCAGCTGCGTCACCTGGCCGTGGTAGGTCTCGAAGTAGGTTTCGTACAGGTGCTCGTGGCAGCTCCCGCACTTCCGGACCGTGCTGCGCTGCCAGGCCGGCCGGTCGGCGCGGACGATCTCGTGCGCGGAGTGGCAGTCGATGCACACCGGCCGCGGGTGCCCCTCGGCGATCCCGGGCTGCGGCGGGTAATCGGGCCCGTGGGCGGAGGCCTCGAACACCTTGACCACGCCGGCGTGGCACTTCCCGCAGGTCCGCGGGATGTTGGCCCGATTGACCGAGGACCGCGCCGAATCGGGCGGCAGGATGAGGTGCGCCCGGTGGCAGTCCGAGCAGGTGGCCGAAACCACGAGCCCGTCGCGGGTGAGCGCGATGCCGTGGACGCTCTTCGGGAAGGCGGTCGCGGCGATGCGGGCCTCCTGGTCGCCCGGCCCCGTGAAGTAGCGCCCGATGATACGGGGGTCCGCGTGGCAGCGGCTACACAGTCCGGCCACGTTGAGGGGGTAGATCGGCGACCGGGGGTCGGTGGCGGCACGGATCCCGTGGCTACCGTGGCACCCGACGCAGGTGGGCGCATCCCCGACCATTTCCGCGTTCCGGGCGTGAATGGAGGCCGCCCAGTCCCGACCCTCCTTCTCGTGGCAGGTGGAGCAGGGGACCACCACCTGGCTGACCTGATGGGGGAAGCCTGCCTCGAAGCCCCGGTGGCAGTCCGTGCACTGCAACGATCGGTGCACGGAGCTGTCCAGGACCGCACCGGTCACGTAGAGGGCCGAGTCCCGCCGCGGACCGGTCGCGTTGGCGGCGAGGAGGTCGTGATCGGCGTGGCACTTGGTGCACTCCACGACCTGCGTGGACGCCGGCCTGGTCGCCTGCGCCGACACCGTCCGGACTCCGACGAGCCCGGGCGCGAAAGCGCCCAGGAGCCAGATCCATCCAACCACGGAGCGCATGTGAGCCTCCCTCCGTGCTAGTGGAATTGAGGCGATTCCTCGCCGCCGCCGGCCGGCACGGCCGCGCGGGTCGTTCCCATGGCCGGCACCCGGTGGCACACGTTGCACGGCCGTCCGGGGTTGTGGTCGGTCTTGTCCGCGTGGCACACCGTGCACACCTGCCGCGTCCAGTGCGTCAACGCCGGGACCGAGGTATGACACTGCGCACACAGGACGTGGTTCTGGCGATCGTGCAGGGCCAGGACTCCGCCCCGGTGGCAGTTCAGGCAGGTGACGGTCGGCTGGTGGTGCTGCGCATGGCAGTTGTCACACTGGAGGTCCCGCGCGCTCATCATCGGCGCCGTGTGGCACGCCGTACAGGCGAGGTTGGCCTCGATGTGGGGCCCGTGCGGGAAGGTCCCCTGGGGCAGGGTGATGGGTTGGGACGGCGCCCCACCCGGACCTTCATGGCAGGTGGCGCAGTTCCGGGGCTGCACGACCGGATGATGACAGGCGTTGCAGCTCGCGGTCGACGCGAGGGTGATGCCGCCGTGGTTCGAGAACGGCGTGTGGCAGTCACCACACTGCAGCCCCGCGCGCAACACGTGGGCCGTGTGATCGAACGACGCGCCCTGGAACGTGCCCTTCTGCTGCTCGATGCCCAGGTGGCACTGCAGGCACATGGTCTCGCTCACCTGCGGGCCGAGATCGACGGTCGGCATCCGGTACGGCAGGCGGCCCTCCTGCACGGCCTGCCGCACGAGCCTGAGGGCCGCGCGGAGGAGCTGATCCGCATAGACCACGTTGTGGGCGCCCTTGCCCTCGCGCACGAACTCGACGTTCGACTGCGCGAGACCGAGGAGACTGTCGGCCACGTTACGTCGCGCCAGGGGGACCGTCGCCGCGGCGGATCGGGCCGCGCTCACCACCGGGGCTACGAGGCCCACCTTCCGCTTCATCTCCTTCTGCCAGCCGGGCAGCACGTTGGCGTACTTGATGCCGTGACAGGAGAGGCACGAGGACTCGCTGGCCACGTTGACCGTGTCGTGTCCCGGAAGGCTCCTGGCCTGGTCGTGACACGCCACGCACGAGACGCGTGCCTTGTACATGGAGCTCGGCGTGCGCTCCACCCCGTGTCCCCCGATGCCGGCGAACATCTTCTGCTGATCCACGTGCACGGACTTGTGGCAGCTCCGGCAGTCCAGCTCCACGGTCGTGGTGAGAGAAACGATGCGGTGCTCGATGGGGGTGTGGCACTGGATGCACGCGATGTTGTGCTGCGTGACGTGAACCGTGTGCAGGAGCGTGGTCTCGTTGATCTTGGCCAGACGCTCGGGCTCGTTGTGGCAGCTCACGCAGCGCGCTTCGTCGACGTTACCCGTTCCGTGCGTGACCTTGTTGTGGCAGGACAGGCAGTCGATCCGGTCCCGTACGAACTGGGGGTGATCGATCACGAATCCCTCGGGAGAGGTGACCCTCGGCGGCGATGGGTGGCACCCGGTGCAGCCGCCCAGGGGCTGGTCAGCCGGCCGGTCCTTGAAGTGACACAGGAAGCAGGTGCCCTCCGTCACGGCGATGTGTGTTCCCTGCACGATCTGCGAGTGGCAGCTCGTGCAGTGGAGCTGCATGCCACGCCGAATCTCCCCCAGATGCCGGGCGTGATCGAACCGGACTCCGTGGAAGTCCACCGCACCCTCGATGAGACGGCTGGCGTGGCAGCCCGATCGCAGACAGGAAGCGTCGCTGATCTCCGCCCACGGCCGCGTATCGTAGGCGCCGGTGAAGTACTTCACCACCATGTTGGCGGCCTGGATCTTCTGGCTCACCTCGGACTTCACCCCGGGCGGGATGTGGCACTTGATGCAGGGCACGTCGCGGTGTGATGAGGTGGACCACGACTGGTAGTACGGCTTCATGATGTGGCAGCTCTTGCAGAACCATGGCTGGCTGGAGACCTCCACGAAGCCGACCGTGCCTACGCTGATCAGAATGACCGCCAGGATGACGATCGGGAGCAGGACGATGCCCCATTGAGCGATCCGCCGGCGTATGGTCGGCCACATAGCCTACGTCTCGGAAGAGTCCGAGTCCCGGTCCCTCTTCCGGAGACCGCGCAGCGCCAGCAGAGCGAGCACGACCGCGGACAGCGACAGGAACCACACCGGGAGGAGCAGGAGCTTGTGCTCCCAACGACTTTCCTGGGTGCCCTTCGCCCGTGAGTCCAGGTCGATCGACACCGACCGCACCCGACGAGCGAGGTCGTCGAGTGTGTCCAGGTTGAGGCGGTGCTGCTTCTGGGCGATCTCGCGGAAGTACGTCAGGCCCGACTTGTACCGGAATCGATAGTAGCCGACGCGCTCGCCGGCCGCGGCCATCTGGTCGATGGCCCGCTCGGCCGACTGGATGTCCGCCGTGGCCTGCACGACGCGGTGCTGGATGTCGACCGCGAACTGGTGAACCTGGGAGTCGGATCCGTGGCACCGGTCGCACGTGGCGCTGATGCTGTCCGCCGGGACGCGTTCGGTGCCGTGGTTGCTGTGGCACGCCAGGCAGCCCGGCAGCTTCCCGGCGCGGGCGGCGGCCCCATGCGGTCCCTTCGCGAACTCCTGCTCGACGAGCACGTGACACCGACCGCATACGCTGGCGATCTCGGTCACCGTGGGCGGCAGCTCGGAGTGCGCGCCGTGACAACCGACGCAGGTGGGCGCCGCGAAGTTCTGGTCCTGGAACAGGGCTACGCCATGCGCGCTGTTACGGAACTGCGCGAACTGGTCCGTGCGAATGTGGTACTTCGCCATGAGCTTCGGGTCCGAGTGGCAGCTCGCGCAGGTCCCCGGGATGTTCGTCGGATAGACGCGGCTACGGGCATCGTAGGGCGGGTAGATGATGTGCGTGCCGTGGCAGTCCGTGCATGTCGGCACGTCGTTGTTGTGCTGGCCGAAGAGCAGTTGCCCGTGCTTGCTGGAGCGGAACTGGGCCAGCTGTCCTGTGGGCAGGCCGTATTCCCGCATCCGGTCGGGATCCGAGTGGCACGAGCCGCACAGCTCCGCCGTGGCCGCCTTGTCCGGCGTGCCGACGAAGTGCCCGCTGTGTCCCCGGGGCAGCGTGACGGCGGCCGGGTCACCGCCGTGGCAGCTCACGCAGGTGACGCCGTGCTCCGCGTGGATCCCTTCGGTCGCCGCTCGCCGCTGTGCCGCGTGGCATGCCAGGCAGCCGTTGGCGGTGTCGGCCGTGGCTCCGGGGACCTGCGCCGGAAGCGTCGGAGCGGTACGTCCGGCAGGGCGAGCCGCAGCCGGCCTTCCCGCCGCTGGTGCAGCGACGAAGGTGGCAGTGAGCAGCGCGGTCAGCACGGCGGCCCTCACGGCGCACCCCCGGAATTCGTCGTGTCCGACCCGGACGTCGCCGGCCGGCTGGCAGGCGCGATACTCGGCAGGGGAGCGCCCGGCGTAGCTCCGGTGGGCTGCTTCTGGAACGGCGTCAGCTCACCCGACGTCGTGGTCGGAATGGAGCGGAGTCGCCACCCGGCCCCCCAGGCGGTCGCGAAGGTCAGGAAGAACAGGACGCCCAGGGCGGCCACGATCGGTCGGCGGCGGAGCCGACGCTCTGGAGAGCGATCGAAGATGGGCAGGAGCACCATTCCGGCTCCGAGCAGCAGGAACGCGCCGAAGCCCCAGCCGCCCAGGTAGTAGATCAGGGCTCGAGAGACGTCGGCCAGGATCCAGGTCGAGAAGAGCATTCCCGGGGGCTGCGCGGGGTTGGCCGGAGCGGCGACCGGACGCGGGAACAGGAGGGCGGCCGTCAGGGCCACGGCCACGACGAGCGTTCCGGTGATCACCATCCGCAGGAAGTGGTACGGGAAGAACGGAACGCCCGTCCTGCCCGTACGGTTCGCGCTCACGCGTGGCGCGACGCCGTGCTTCCGTACCAGGGCGAAGTGCAGGGCCAGGAGGCCGAGCACGAGCCACGGGAGCACGATCACGTGGATGGCGAAGAACCGGCTCAAGGTGGCGCCGGACACGATCGGATCGGCCCGCAGGATCCTGACCAGCCAGCCGCCCACGAGGGGCGTGCGGGCGAGGATGTCCAGTCCCTCGGTCACGGTCCAGTACGACCACTGGTCCCATGGCAGGAGGTAGCCCGTCGCGCCGAACGCGAACACGCTGAACAGCAGGAGCACGCCCACGATCCAGTTGGTCTCACGCGGAGGCTTGTAGGCCGCGCCGAAGAACACGCGGGCCATGTGGAGCAGCGCTCCCAGGACCACGAGGTTCGCCGCCCACACGTGCAGGTCGCGCATGAGCCAGCCGAAGGAGACACCGGACACGATGTGCTGGATGCTCTGGTAGGCCTCCTGCGTGGAAGGACGGTAGTAGAAGGACAGGAGCACGCCCGTGACCACAAGGATGATGAACAGCAGATACGCGATTCCGCCGAACGCTTGACGCCACCCCGCTTCGGGCGAGAGCCGGTGCCGCAGAGCCTTACGAAAGGCCTTGCCGATCGGAAGTCGGGTGTCGAGCGGCCCGTACAGGAGGCCCACGAAGCGGAGGATCACCAGCAGGCTCGCGTCCGTGCTGGCCTTCAGGTCCGCCCACAAGCGGACGAACCATTCCCTGGCGGCCTTCGGGTCTCGGGACATCATTCTACGGCCTCGCCACGTAGACGACGCCATCGCGGATGAACACCGGGTAGTGCTGGAGGGGGATGGTCGAGAGGCCCCGGACCACGTTGCCACGCAGGTCGTAGACCAGGTGGGTGCAGGGTGAGACGATGCGGAGCGACGTCTCGTTCCAGTTCAGGATGCAGCCGTCCGTCGGTGCCGTGCCCTGCAGCGCGGAATACGACTGGTCCCCGGTGCGGACGACGAGGATGACCTGGTCTCCCCAGTTGACGATTCGACTGCTGTTGACCGGGAAGTTGGCCTCCGGCGCGACCTGGTAGGCCGGCTGGAGCTCCTCTAGCTGCAGCGGTCCAGAAGGGATCAGGTACAGCACGACCGCCGACAGGGCGCCCAGGAGCAGCAAGGCGACACTGCCGGCGAGGACGTACTCCCCGAAGGCCGGTCGCCACGCCAGCGGGTCCGTGGCCAGCGGCGAGGCCGTAGGCTCTACCATGGCCGCCGCCCCTGCCGGGGCGACGTCGCGAACGGACCGCTGCTCACGTGTGGCTCCGTGGCGGACGGCTCACTCCTCCCGAACCCGTCCCCCCATCCCACCGTCCGTCCACCACCAGGCCTCCTCATTCGTCCATCGACCCGTTCTTCGATCTCGACGACCCAAGGCCCCGCACGCCCCAACCAGTATACCCGGCCGTCGCGGGGGCCGCATTCCGCGCGACACTCCCCTGGGGCTTCGCCGGCATGCTCCGGTCGTGATGGTAGGGCGCGGACCCTCATGCCAACTCGGTCAGCCCCCGCCTCCGCCCTTGGGGATGGAGAAGTGGCAGATTCCGCAGGAGATCGTGCTGCGGTCGGCGATGCGGTTGGGATCGAAGCCCGGACCGTGCGGGTCGATGCGGAATCCGAACTTCGCGCTGTGACAGCGCAGGCAGGAGCTCTGCTGGTGACAGGAGGTGCAGGTCTCCAGGTTCTGTCGGGCGGCCCGCCCGTGCACGATCAGCCAGTTGGGCTCGGCATCGTGGAAGGCGGGGCTGCCGGCCGTGCCTCCCCGCCCGATGCCCATCTTCTCGTGGCAGGTCAGGCAGAAGGCCTGGGCCGAATGGCACTCCGAGCACTGGACTCGACGCGAGAAGGCGTCGGCGCCGTGTCGGAGCACGTAATCGGGTGGGTGGAAGCCGCCGGTCCGCGGGCCCGCCTGTCCTCCGTTTCCTCGAGAGGTCGTGGACGTCGGGGGCGTGGTGTCCGGCACGGTTCGTGGCCCGGTCCGAACGGTCGTCCGCAGCGAGGCGAACCACACCACCGGGCGCGGCTCGGGCCTCCGCAGCGGGAGACGCTCGTCCCTCGGCGTCGTCGGCTCCCCGGGCCGCGCGCTCGGCCTCCCGAGGCTCATTGGCTCGTTCCCTCCTCCCGATCCGCCCGTGCCGGGGGCGTGGACGGCCGGCGAGGAGGGCACGCCCCCGCGATGGCAGGCCGTGCACTGGACCTTCGTGTGACACGCGGAGCAGTCGATGGCACCCGAGGCCGCGGTCGCCCCGTGCTGGGTGGCGAAGCCCGGCCCGTGCCCCGGCGGCGACGCGTGGATGCGCACCCCGGACGGTCCTCCCTCGACGGCCCCCGGCATCTGCGAAAGGAACCCGGCCCGCGGTCCGCGGTGGCAGGTCGCACAGCTCGAGGCCGCGTGGCAGTCGGCGCACGTGGACAGCGAGGTCCGGGCCGTCGCTCCGTGGGACAGGACCCAGTCCCGGTCGCGATGGCTGGGCGGCTCGGGCCACTGGCCCGCTCGCCCGCGGACCAGCTGTGCGACGCGCGGATCCGGCCCGAGGGCCTGGATCGGCTCCACCTGGGACGCGTTCAGGTGGCAGCGGGTGCAGCTCTGGCGGGCGTGGCACACGGAGCACACCGCGCCCGAGGCGGAGGCCTCCGCTCCGTGCTGGAAGAGGAAGTCGGCCGAATCGTGCCAGGGGGGCTTGGGGAAGCCCGCGATGTCGGACGTCCTCAGGTTCGACGCCCGGGTGAGCGGATCGTGGCACGTGGCGCAGTCGTTCTGGAGCGACAGGTGGTCGGGTGAGTGGCACGCCCCGCACAGCGCCGGCCTGGCCATCACCACCTGCATGGGCTTCGTGCCGCCTTCGGCCTGGTGACAGGTCTGGCACTTCGCGGGCGGCGCCCCGAGCTGCTCGAATCCGGCCGCGTGCTTGGCGTGCGTGAAGTGCAGGTTCGTCCGAGGGTGCTCGGGCGTCGTCCACTCGATCTTCTTCACCGTCTCGCCATCGTGGCACACCTGGCAGAACTCGGGCCCCACGGAGAGCCACTTCGCCGAGTCCCCGCTCAGGATCCCCGCGTGACAGCCGTCGCAGGTCGGGAAGAGTCCGACGTGCCGGGCGTGCGGGAAGGGGCGTTGGACGACCGTCGTGTCCTGGCCGGTCAGGGGCGACCCGGCCCAGGGCCCGCCGGCCAGGGTCAGGAAGGCGAGCGCCAGGACGATTCGTGTTGGCCAGCGCAGGCTCATTGGCCGTACCCCTTGAGGACCGACGCGACCGTCGGCTCGCTGCCGAAGTGGTATCCCACTCCCACGAACATCCGGAACTGCGTCCAGTCCTTGATCGCCGGCCGGTCCGTGTAGGACAGCCGGTAGAAGCCCGCGCTCCCCGTGAACAGGAGGTCGCCGACCGGAGCGGACCCGATGAGCCCCGCGCCGGTGAGCCGCTGGTCACCGAGCCGATACTCCCCGAAGCTGCGGGTGGAGGTGGCTCGAAGGGCGAGCCAGCTCTTCCCGCCGAAGCGACGCCCGGCGGACAGGTCTCCGCCCATGTCCGCCGCGCCGGGCCCGATGTCCGCCTGGTACCGGCCGTTGGCGAACCAGTCGTCGGAGGCCCAGTTGGCGCCGCCGAAGGCGCGCCAGCCCGTGTCCTTGAAGCCCGCCAGGTTTCCCCCCGCCGTGTTCGAGTTCTCGTACCAGCGGTAGCCGCCGCCGGCCTGCAGGTCGAGACCGAGGGAGGGGACCCGCCAGGCCAGGCTTCCGCTGCCGCCGTCGTAGCCGACCGGGTTGAACGCACCCCAGATCGTCCACAGGGGGAAGAAGGGACGGTAGTGCCGATACTCGGCCGTGAGGTCCAGGGTCGGTCGGATGGGCACCGAGACGCGGGCGTGGACCTGGTCGAGCTGCTGGAAGGAGAAGTCGTACCGCCCCGAGAGGTCCACGCTGGCGGGCCCGAGGAAGGCGTGAGCCGTCAGCGCCGCGCGCTCCGAGTACAGCGCCAGGCGGTCGGTCCGGATCACCCGCTGGTAGACCGCCGAACCGGAGAGGCGGCGACCCGCGTGGGCCCGGATCTCGCCTCCGAACACGAGCCCGCGGTCGTTGATCGAGGCCAGGGGATCGGCATCCGAGATCAGCGAGCTGGTGAGCGGCGCGTCCAGGTTGGGAGCCAGGTACCAGCCGCCGTACGCTTCGAGGGACAGGGGCTCGAGGCCGTCCCAACGGGCCGAGAGCCCGTCGTAATTCCGGTAACCCAGGCCGTCGTATCGGTCCTGTCGGCCGCCCTCGAAGTGGAACCGGGAGATATCGTAGCTGAGGTAGGCCGTCATGACCTCGAGCTTGTGACTCGATAGCGGCCACTGCCCATCGCTTCCGTACCAGCCGCGCAGGTGTGCGTGGACCGCCAGCCCCCGGATCCCTGGCCAGGCGGCCACGTGGATCTCCTGGGTCACGGTCGTGAGCGAGCGCACCGTGCCCGACCCGTACCACCGGCAGTACTCGCCCGGGATGCAGGTCGCCACGATGCCGCTGGGGAGCCGCCGCAGAAGGCCCTGGCCGGGCACGGTGGCTTCGGGCACGCTGTCACGGACCAGCGGGCGGAGCTCCACCGAGGCCACGCCCGCCTGCACGTTGGCGCTGTAGCCCTGCGCCTCCAGACCCGCCGGGATCGCGACCGCGAGCACGACGAGCGAGACCAGCTCTCGCCGGATCCACCGCGCACGGCTCGCTCCCACATGGCGTAGGCGCCCGGGGCTGGTCGTCATGGTCTGCGTGAAATGAGGGTTGGAGGGGCGGCTCGAACCGGGCGACGGGCGGCCCAACCGGGGCCGCCCGCCTCCCTGGAATCTCGCACGGACGGCCTCAGTGGACCTGGCCCTTGGCCTTGATGTCCGTGATCTCGGTCTTGATCTGCTGCAGGTACATCGGGCTCGTGCTGGCCGCGGAATACGTGTTTGCCAGCTGGTTGATGCTCCCGTCCAGCAGCGCCGTGAGCAGGAACGGATTGTGGACCGTCGAGCCCAGCAGGCTGACGTACTGGTTGGTGAACCCGTTCGGGTAGTAGCCGGGGTTGTTGTTCTTGTTCACTTCCTCCAGCCAGTTGGCCAGGTTGTAGTTGAACAACGCCCCTTCGGCCGGCGTCAGCACGCCGTCGTTCGGATCGATCGGGCCGCCCGCGCCGTCCAGGTTGGCGTCGATCCGCAGAAGCATCGCATGAAGCGTGTCCGAGCGCTCCTTGACGAGGATCAGCCGCGAGATCAGGACCGACCGCGTCGAGGAGGCGTCACCGTGACACCCCGAGGTCGTGCAGGCATCGAAGCTCCGTGCGGCGGTCGTGATCGCGCAGTCCAGGTTACCCGACGGGACCCCGTTCTCGATGCAGGGGAGCGCGTTGAAGGTGTGGCCCACCGCCGAGAACGCTTCCCCCGTGTCCTTGAACTGTGTGGAGTACGCGTGGACGTGACACGTGGTGCACAGGGTCGGGTTCGCCGTGCTGCCGTGCGTGCCGTGGATCGAGTCGGACTGCGTGAGGTCGAGGTTGGGTGGGAAGTAGCCGGCCGCGCCCACGAGGAGCTGCGCCTCGGGCGCCATCGGGGCCAGGCCGTGCGCGCCAGCGTCGGGCTGCGCCGACCGGTTGTGGCACTGGGCGCACAGGTGCACGTCGATCGAGTTGGTGTTGATCGGGAAGCGGAGCTGGTGCAGGTTCGGGCTTCCGTGCGGGTCGTGGCACACCCCGCACACGATCGGTAGCGGCGTCGACGAATCCTTCTCCAGGTAGGGCCCGGTCACGCCCCAGCCATTCAGCGCGCCCTGGCCGGTGTGGCACTCGACGCAGCCCTCGGTCGTCGCCGCGTGCCCGTCGATCCCGTTGATGAACGTGGCGTGCTTCGAGAGCGCCCACTGCTCCACGAAGGGATGGTGCGTCCCGTTGTGGCACTCGGCACAGCCGTTCGTGAGGCTCGTGGTGTCCGTCTGGACCGCCAGGGATGGGATGGGCTGGCTCGCATCCGGGTTCTCGACGTGCTGAAGTCCCGGACCGTGGCAGCTCTCGCACTGGACGTCCTGGTAGCGGGTGTCCTTTGTGGTCTCCCATCCGGCCGAGTCGGTCGTCGCGTTCCCGAGCTCGTTCACCGTGTGGCACGAGCGACACGTGTCGTTGGCGTGCCCCGAGGCTTCGAGGTCCGCCCACGCGCTGGCGTGCTTCGTCTTGACCCAGCTGGCCTGGACGCCGACGTGGCAGTCACCGCACACCGTCGTCTTGGTCGCTTCGTCACTGTAGCCCAGGAAGTCGCCCGCCCCGGCCGGCGGCTGGTCGAAGAAGGGCTTCTGCTTGAAGACCGTGACCCGGTCCGTACAGCCGGTGGCCAGGACACCGCCGACCACAACCAGGGCGGCCAGGAATCGTGACAGCCAACGAACGGATCGCATAGAACGCTCCTGGGAGCTAGTAGCTCGACGCGTGCCCGAATGGACCGCTCACTCACCGGGCTCCAACGTGACGGACTCGGGATCGGGGCCGGGACAGGCAGACCTCGCGTGCCGAGGTGCTTGATCGCCTGGAGCCACCTGTGTGGCCCTCGGCGTGACACTGGCCGGTCGCGTCGTCCACGACCCGGTCCAGGGGAGTGCAGTCCCAATGCTTAGACGCTTCTATCATAATCGATTCGACCACACGGTGTCGACCCCCTCCGAACGCCCCCTCGTCGAGGAACCGGGGAGGCTCGCCGCGGGGCGGCGAAACTCAAGTACCATTATTCACAAGGCGCCGACGTGGGGCTGTCGGGAACTTCCCGACGGCGTTCGTGGGGAGAACCTGCATCGGGCCCATGACGAATCGTGACAGGGCACTGCGCCCGGAGCCAGCGCCTCGAAACGGTAGCGGATCTCCCCACCGGTCCTGTCGGGTTTTTCCCTACTGCCGCAGGGCTACTCGCGCCCCAATCTGCGCGTGGCCGTCGCGCAGGGTGCGCGCCGCGGTAAGGCGGTGGCGCGACGTCGGGGCGCCCCGGTGCCGTCGTTGCTGAGGTCCGGGAGGGACGTTAGAGTGCAGGGTCGATCCTCCAGGACTTCCAGGGTCGATCCTCCAGTACTTCTAAGGAGCGAGCCGTCATGAATCGTCTAGCTTCGGTCGGTGCCGTCGCACTTCTCTTCGGAGCCCTCGTCGCCTCTCCGGCGGCTGCGCAGGAGAAGGAAGCGCCAGCCAAGCCCGCGGCGTCGCAGTGGAAGACTCCCCCGGTCGTCAAGCACTCGCTCGAGGGGAGAAGCAACTGCGTCATGTGCCACTCGGGCGCGATGAAGAAGGTGCCCGCCATGCCCGCGGACCACGAAGGCCGCACGGTCAAGGAGTGCCTCCTGTGTCACGCGCCGGACGCCGAGGTCCAGAAGACCGCGCCGCCGGCGATCCCACACGAGACGGAGGGACGGAGCGAATGTCTCATGTGCCACAAGCCCGGGGCCATGAAGAACGTGCCGGATATTCCCGCCAGCCACGCCGGCCGCACCAGCGACATGTGTCCGGTGTGCCATCACCCGGCCAAGGCGGAGGACAAGGGCCAGGGGAAGAGCTAGGAGCGGGGCCGGGAGCTCGCGCCATGGGCACCGCGGGGAGGGCCCTTCGTCTCGCGGCTGCCGAGCTCCTTCGGTGATGCGCCCGGTGCGCCTCCCGGCGACTGGCCTTATGCGGAAGGGCATGTTGGGTTTGGTGGGGATCGTGGCGCTGGTGGCGTCCGGGCCGATGGCCACGGGCCGCCTCGCGGCGCAGCAGCAGCCCTCCCCCTCCGCGGAGAGCGCTCTGACGGGCGCCCGGGTCTTCGGCTCCAAGGGCTGCTCGGGCTGTCACGCCATCAACGGGATCGGTGCCCACATCGGCCCGGACCTCGGCCGGTTGGAGGGGCCACCCACCTTCTTCGGCCTCGCCGCCGACGTCTGGAACCATATCCCGGGCATGCGCGCGCGCATGCTGGAGCGGGACGTCAAGCCGTTTCACCTCACGCCGGAGGAAGCCGGCGACCTGGCCGCCTTCCTGTCCACCGTCAACGCGTTCGGCCAGCAGGGAGACCCGCTCCGGGGCGAGCGGTTGTTCTCGCAGAAGCAGTGCATACGGTGCCACCAGGTGGACGGGTCCGGCGGGGTCGTGGGTCCGAACCTGGACTTCCTCAGTCAGTTCGGCTCGCCCATCGTGGTGGCCGCCGCGCTGTGGAACCACGGTCCGACCATGATGCGGAAGATGCGCACGCTGGGCATTCAGCGCCCCACGTTCACCGGCCAGCAGCTCCTCGACCTCATCTCCTTCCTCGAGTCCCGGGCCCAGGCGCCGCGCGAAGGGCAGTTCTACGTGCTGCCGGGGAGCGCGGAGATGGGACGACAGCTGTTCGACGCCAAGGGCTGCGCCAGCTGCCACGACGGGACGGGGCCGGGACACGAGGGACCGGTGTTCACGGGTCGCGGCACGGGCCGAACGCTGATCGACTTCGCGGCGGCCATGTGGAACGAGGCTCCAGCGATGATCGCCGGGATGGAGCGCCGCGGCATGGCGGTGCCGACCGTGGGTCCGGACGAGATGGCCGATCTCGTAGCCTACCTCTATTCCGCGCGCTACTTCTCCACCTCGGGTGACCCCGCCACGGGCCGAGCCTTGATTCGCGGCAAGGGATGTCTCGCCTGCCATACGCTCAACGGAGCGGGGCGAGGACACGCCGGCGACCTGGGAGAGGTCCGTGACCTGAGCTCCTTCCCCGCGGTCCTGGCCGCCCTGTGGAGTCACCTGACCGTGTCCGGGACGACCGCCCCGGACACGAAGTGGCCGTCGCTGACGGCCCAGGAGACGGCGGACGTGGCGGCCTACCTGCAGTCGTTGAGCGCGAGGTCGCGATGAGCGTGCGCGCCCTCGTCGCTTGCTTCGCCCTCGCTCTGGCCGCAGCGCCCGCCGGAACCGCACCGGGCCTCGCCCAGGGAACGCAGGATGCCGCCCCGCCGCGAGGGGACACGATCGCGAACGCCGCCGACACGACGGGAGCGGCTAGCGCCGACACGACGGGAGGAGCGGGAGCCGCGCAGCCGGAGGAGAGTTGCGTCAGCTGCCATCGGTCCCTCGACTCCGAGCGCTTCTCGGCGCCGGCGAAGGCGTTCCACAACGACATCCACGCGAGCAAGGGATTCGGGTGCGTCGCGTGCCACGGCGGCGATGACAAGGACTCCGGCTTCGGCGCCATGGACCCGGCGAAGGGCTTCATAGGCATCCCCTCGCGGCGGGACATTCCGGAGCTGTGCGGACGCTGCCATTCCGACGCGCAGTTCATGAAGCGCTTCAACCCGTCGCTGCGCGTCGACCAGGTCGCCGAGTACCGGACTTCCGTGCACGGCCGCCGCTTGGCGGCCGGGGACACGCTGGTGGCCACGTGCGCGGACTGCCACCACATTCACTCGATCCGCCCTCCGTCGGACCCGAAGTCCAACGTATACCCCGTCCACGTGTCCCAGACCTGTGGCCGATGCCACGCGGATGCGGACTACATGAAGCCGTATGGGATTCCGACGGATCAGCTGCAGAAATACGAGAAGAGCGTCCACTGGGCGACGCTCTCGCAGAAGGGCGACCTGTCTGCGCCGACCTGCAACGACTGCCACGGCAGCCACGGAGCGACCCCTCCGGGCGTGTCCAGTGTGGTGAACGTGTGCGGTCAGTGTCACGCCGTGCAGGCCGGGCGCTTCGAGGCCAGCTTCCACTCCGAGATCTTCAGCATGATCGGGGCTCCGGGATGCGTCACCTGCCACGGGAACCACGAGATTCACGCGCCCACGGACGCGTTCCTGGGGGTCGGGGACAGCGCGGTTTGCGGCCGGTGCCACACGGCCGACAGCAAGGGTGCGCAGGTGGCCACGGGCGAGCGCTCGCTGATCGACTCGCTGGCGGACCGCATGCAGGTGGCGGACTCCATCCTCGGTCGTGCCGCGGACGCCGGCATGGAAGTGAGCCAGGCCCAGGCCAACCTCGGCAACGCCCGGAACGCGCTCATCCAGGCGCGGGCCGCCATCCACTCGTTCTCCGTGGACTCGGTCAGGGCCAAGATCGACCCCGGGCTCGAGGTGGCCGACCAGTCCGCCACCCGGGGCCGGGACGCGCTGCAGGAGCTCCAGGTCCGGAGGCTGGGCCTGGCGGTCTCGGCAGCGCTGATTCTGTTGGTCATCGTCATGCTGGTGCTGAAGATCCACAGGGCCGGGAGGCCCACCCGACCCGGAGAAGGGAAGCAGCGCGGGAACGGAGGTGAGGGAAGCCATGGACGGTGAGGAAGTCCGCCAGGCACACGGGCCCCGGGACGGCTCGCAGCGTGACGGCGCCAGCCGCCGCGAGGTCGTCAACTGGATCCTGGGCCTCGGGGCGGGCGGAGTCGCCGCGGCGGTGTTCTATCCCATCGTTCGCTACATCGTCCCTCCAGAGGAGGCCCAGTCGGCGGCGAACAGCGTGGCGCTGTCCGTGAAGCCCGAGGACGTCAAGTCCAATTCGGGCCAGATCTTCAAGTTCGGAAACAAGCCGGCCATTCTGATTCGCACCCCAACGGGAGACCTTCGCGCCTTCACCGCCGTGTGCACGCACCTGGGATGCATCGTCGAGTACCGCGCGGACCTGAGCCAGATCTGGTGCCCGTGCCACAACGGGCACTACAACCTCCAGGGCATCAACGTGTCCGGTCCGCCTCCCAAGCCGCTCACCGAGTATGTCGTCAACGTGCAGGGTGACCGCATCGTCGTGAGTCGGGGACAGGCCGGATGAGCGGCACGAACAGCAGATTGCGCGCTCTCCGGGCGTGGTTCGACGATCGCGTGGGCATCCTGGGCGAGATGGAACGTCTGGGGAAGAAGAAGCGGGTCCCCCTCCACCGCCACACGATCTGGTACTATCTGGGCGGGATGACCCTCTTCCTGTTCATCGTGCAGGTCGTGACCGGCGTCCTCCTCCTGTTCTACTACCGGCCCAACGCGGAGGGGGCGTACGAGTCGATCCAGTTCCTGATGACCGATGTGCACTTTGGCTGGCTGGTCCGCTCCATCCATCACTGGGCGGCCAACCTCATGATCTTCACGCTGTTCATCCACATGTTCAGCGTGCTCCTCCTGCGGGCCTATCGAGCCCCCCGGGAGATGACCTGGTTCACGGGGGTGGTGCTGCTGGCTCTCGGGCTCACGCTCGGCTTCACCGGCTACCTGCTTCCCTGGAACGAGCTCTCCTACTTCGCCACGACGGTGGGCACCCGGATCGTCGGTGTGGTCCCGTGGGTGGGTCAGTTCCTGCTGGGGGTGCTCCGTGGAGGGAACGACGTCACGGGAGCGACGCTTACCCGGTTCTATGCGCTCCATACCGCCGTGTTGCCGGCGCTGGTCTTCCTCGTGCTGGGACTGCACGTGTACCTGGTCCAGAGACACGGGATGAGCGTCCCGCCCGAGGTGGAGAGCGAGGAGAAGCCGCCACGCAGCATCCCGTTCCTCCCGGACTTCGCGCTCCGTGACCTGGTGGGCTGGCTCGCCGCGCTGGCCGTCCTGGCGGCGCTGGCGGCCTACTTTCCGGCCGAGCTGGGGAAGAAGGCCGATCCGTTCGCCTCGGCGCCGGTGGGGATCAAGCCCGAGTGGTACTTCATGTTCATGTTCCAGACCCTGAAGTACCTTCCCGCCTACATTCTCGGGTTCGAGGGGGAGGCGGTGGGCATCCTGGGCTTCGGGCTGGCGGGATTGCTCCTGTTCCTGGTTCCCGTGCTGGACCGGCCGTCCGTCCGGGGCCAGCGGACGCGCCTGTTCGTGTGGCTCGGCATCGCGATGATCGTCTACATCGTGACGCTCACGATCATCGGGTACGCGGTGAGCCCCAAGGGCTGACGCCTCCGGCTTCCTCGAGCGATGGGGCCGGACCGCGCCTCTTCCCGCCCAGCCGCCGCAGCCTCAGATGGTCCTCCCGCTCGCGCTCCTCGAGCGTGCGCCGGATCTCGGCCGCCTGTCTCGCCAGGTCCGGACCCACGCGCTGCTCGAGGGTGTTGACCTGCCGCGAAGTACGCGCCAGGGCCCGGGCCAGCCTGCGGATCTGCGTCTCCCGGGAGGCGGCCTCGAGGAGGAGCGCCACGAAGTCCTCGAATTCGTCGGCGGCCTCGGCCACCGACGGGCCGGTGCAGGCGGGCGCCACGCCCCGCTCGAACGGAGTGCGCCGGATCCCCGGGGCTCCGAGGATCTCGGCCACGCGGACCCCCCACGTCTCGTGGAGCTCGATCTCGATCTCGGGGTCCCGGCTCGGCCAACCCAGTGCGCGCGCGTCGGCGCCGCCGCGGGCCGACAGCGCCCGCAGGAGGGCCGGATAGGCGGTGGCGGCGCGTCGGGCGAGCCGCGTGCGATCCTCCAGCGCGGGACGGGCGAGCCCGAACAGCTCGGTCACGAGCGCGCTCCGCTTCCGGCTCAGGAGCTCGGCTCCCTTGCGCACGCGGCCCAGCCGGCGGGTCGTGCGCAGGAGGTTCCAGCGTGTGGGGGCGGGGCCTCGCGCCGTGGCCACGGTCAGCCTCCGTCCGCGCCCGGCCGTGCGGCCCAGGTCTCGTCGTCGATGCGGAGCAGCTCGTCGCGGGGCATGGACTCCAGCAGCGTCCAGCCCACGGCGAAAGTCTCGTCGAAGGAGCGACGCCGGTCTCCCTGCCCCAGGAACTCGCCCTCGAAGCGGTCCGCGAACCCGACGGCCCTCCGGTCGGCCTCCGAGAGTCCGGCCTCGCCCACGATCGCGGCGGTGAGTCGGGCCTCGCGGCCCTGCGCGTACAGGGCGTAGATCTGGTCGGCCCAGGCACGGTGGAAGGACGCCGTTCGCCCCCGGCCGATGCCGGCCTTCATGAGCCGTGACAGGGAGGGGAGAACGTCCACCGGTGGAGAGACGCCGCGCCGGTGAAGGTCCCGTCCGAGTACGATCTGGCCCTCTGTGATGTAGCCCGTGAGGTCGGGGATCGGATGCGTGATGTCGTCATCGGGCATGGTGAGAACCGGGAGCTGTGTGAGCGATCCCGTCCCGTCGCGGAGGATCCCGGCCCGCTCGAAGAGAGTGGCCAGGTCGGTGTACATGTAGCCGGGGTAGCCGCGGCGCCCCGGGATCTCTTCCCGGTAGGCCGCGATCTCCCGGAGAGCTTCGCAGTAGTGCGTGATGTCCGCCATGACGACCAGCACGTGCAGTCCGGCCTCGAAGGCCAGGTGCTCGGCCACCGTGAGGGCCAGCCGCGGCGCCAGGAGCCGCTCGAGCGTCGGGTCGCTCGTGCGGTTCAGGAACACGACGGTGCGCTCCAGCGCCTCCCGGTCCTCGAACCGCTCCAGGAAGCCGCGGGTCTCGCGCTCGGTGATGCCGATGGCCACGAACACGACGGCGAAGGGCTCGCCACCGGGAACGCGGGCGCTCTCCACGACGCGGGCGGCCAGGTCGAGCCCCGGCAGCCCCGGTCCCGAGAACACGGGGAGCTTCTGCCCCCGGACCAGCGTGTTGAGGCCGTCGATGGCCGAGATCCCGGTCTCGATCACGTCCGCCGGTCGGGCGCGGCGGACGGGATTGAGCGGGGCTCCCCACACGGGTCGCCACGCCTCTCCGACCGGACGGGGGAGTCCGTCCAGGGGATTCCCGGCCCCGTCCAGGACCCGCCCCAGGAGCTCGAGGCCCACGGGCATGCCGGCGAGCTCGCCCGTGAGCTTGACCCGCGTGCTGGCCGGGGCCAGCCCGTGGCTCTCCTCGAGGAGCTGGATGACGGTGAGCTGCGTGCCCACCTCGATGACCTGGCCACGTCGCGCCGGCTGGCCGGGGGATTCGAGCGCCACCCACTCGCCCAGCACGGCGCCCCGGGCGTCGGGGAGGTAGAGCAGGGGGCCGCTGGCCCCCGCGGCACCGCGGTAGGTCCGGACCGGAGCGGTCACGCTCCCCCCTCGCCCGCCGTGACGTCCCCGCCGGCCGGCTGGTCCCCCGCCGTCCCCTCTCGGCGCAGTGCCGCGATGGCGCTGCGGGCCTCCACGACGCGGGCGGGCAGCTCGTCGGGGCCGGCGCGCCGGACGGCCGACAGGGCGCGAACGGCCGGGGCCAGGTCCAGAGATTCGAGCGCGCGGCCGCGGTCGATCGCCGAGCGCGCCCCGTCCCGCAGCGCGACCAGGAGCCCGGCGAGCGCGTGCGTCCGCGCGAGCGGCGAGAACGCATCCACCGGGTCCACCGCGCTCTGTCCGATGAGCAGCTCCCGCACCAGCCTCGCCACCTGCAGGAGGAGTCGATCGCCGTCCTCCAGCGCCTCGGGTCCCACGAGCCCCGCGACGTCCCGGAGCTCCCGGTCCCTCTCGAGCAGGGTGAGGATCTCCTGGCGCAGATCCGGCCAATCCGCTCCCACCTCGTCGGCGAACCACGCGGCGGTCGGCCCGGCGTACAGGCTGTAGCTCACCTCCCAGTCGACGGCGGGGAACTGGCGCTGGTGGGCCAGGGCGGGGTCGAGCGCCCACAGGGCTCCCGCCGCCCGGAGGGAGGCCTGGGTCACCGGCTCCGAGAAGTCGCCGCCGGGGGGAGATACCGCGGCGACGAAGGTGACGGCGCCCTCGCGCTCCGGCTTTCCGAGGGGAGCGCAGCGGCCGGCCCTCTCGAACAGGGCCCCGAGGCGGCTGGAAAGGTAGGTCGGGTAGCCCTCCTCGCCCGGCAGCTCCTGGAGACGGGAGGCGATCTCCCGCAATGCCTCGGCCCAGCGCGACAGGCTGTCCGAGAGGAGCGCTACCCGGTAGCCCATGTCCCGGTAGTACTCGGCCACCGTCATTCCGAGGTAGGTCGAGGCCTCGCGCGCCGCCACCGGCATGTTGGACGTGTTCACGACCAGCACCGTGCGATCCATGATCGAGCGTCCGCTGCGCGGGTCCTCGAGCGCCGGGAACTCCTCCAGCACCTCGGCCATCTCGTTGCCGCGCTCGCCGCAGCCCACGTACACGACCACGTCGGCCTCGGCGAACTTGGCCAGCGTCTGCTCGATGACCGTCTTGCCCGTCCCGAATCCGCCCGGGACCGCCACCGTGCCGCCCTGTGCTACGGGGAACAGGAGGTCGAAGACGCGCTGGCCGGTGACCATGGGACGGTCGCCGCGCAGGCGGGCGGCCACGGGCCGGGGGACGCGCACCGGCCATGGCTGGGCCAGCCGCAGCTCCGTGCCGTCCTCGAGAGCCCCGATCGGCTCGTCCACCGTGTAGCTTCCGTCCTCGAGCGCGGCGATGCGGCCGGCCGCGCGCGGCGGCACCAGGATGCGGTGTTCGAGCCCGGGCTTCTCGTCCACCGTGCCGAGCACGTCTCCGCCGGCCACCGTCGATCCGGGGCGGATCGCGGCCCGAAACTCCCACCGGTGTTCCCGGGACAGGGTGGCCGCCTCGGCGCCGGGTTGCAGGAACGCGCCCGATGCCCGGGCCACCGCCTCGAGGGGGCGCCCCACGCCGTCCAGGACCGAGCCGGCCAGGCCGGGGCCCAGCTCGGCGGTCAGCGGGCCCCCGGTGGGGCGCGCCGGCTCGCCCAGGCGCAGACCGGCCGTCTCCTCGAACAGCTGCACCGTGGCGACGTCGCCCTCCACACGGATCACTTCTCCGAGGAGACCCGCCTCTCCCACCCGCACGAGCTCGTTCAGGGACGCCTCGCGCATGGGTCTCAGTCTGGCCAGGGCGCCGGCCGCCATCACCACGAGCGGACCGCTCACCGGAGCCTCACCCTGTAGCCGATCGCCCGGCGCAGGAGACGGACCACGTAGGCCTCGGCGTCCTCCGCCCGTGCCCACTCCGGACCCGGGAAGGGGACCACGATGGGAAGTGCCCCTCGCTCCGCCGCGGCCCGCTCCTCCTCGGCGAGCGCCTCGAACAGCCCCTCTTCCATCAGCACGATGCCCACCTCGGGCCGACGGCGCAGGGCCGAAAGCTCCCGTGCGGCGTCCGCGGCGGTCACCGCCTCCTGGACGGGGAGCCCGGCGAGCCGGAAGCCCGGCGCGAGCGCCGGCGTGCACACGATCCGGGTTCGACGCTTCACGCGACCTCGTGGAGCGTCGGCAGCCGCCGGTCGGGCGGAGCGTCGAGCGCGCACCCCCACACCAGCAAGCCCAGATCGTGGATGGAGGCCGCCAGCCGCAGGGCGAAGGCCAGGAACGGCGCGGGTCCGAGGGGGCGGGCTCGCCCGCGCCGCGTCCACGCGACGGCCCGCAGCTCCAGGGACCGCCGTTCCAGCGCCGCCGTCGAGACCGTCTCCCGGAACAGGTCGGAGAGGGGCCCGCCGCCGAAGGTCCCGGACAGCGCGCTCCGGACCCGTTCGGGGTCGGTGCCGCACAGGTCCAGGAAGCGGGCAGGGGAGATCCGCTCCCCTCCCTCCAGGTGGAGACCGTCCGTGTCCCGGGCGCCGGGGGCGCCCGAGAGGGCCAGGATCGACCATGCGTTCCGCAGGTCGATCTCCTCCCGCACGAAGGCCAGCAGGTCTCCACCGCGGCGGGAACCCGCCAGGGCACGGCGTGCGTAGGCCCGGTCCAGCGCGGCCTCGAGGCGGAAGAGGTCCGGCACCGTTCCGCCCGGGGCCGCTCGGAGCGGCGCGGCCGCCGGGTGCCCCAAACGCTCGAGCCGATCCCCCAGCTGTTCGATGGAGTCGCACCGGGCCAGTTCCTCGAGCCGCGGGAGGGGGAGGTGGACAGACGGGATGACGCCCGCAAGTCGGACGGCGGCAGGTGCGCCCTCCGCGGCGCCCCGGAGGAGGGCACGCACGGCGCGCCGGTCCGTGTCGTCGAGGACCACGCGCGCCGCGAGGGAGCGGCGATGACCCATGCGGCGGCGCAGCAGGGCCAGGTGCCCGGCGGCCCAGCGGCGCACCTCCGTGTCCAGCTCGGCGGCCGTGGCCGCCGGCCTGGCGCCGGCCCCCACTCCGTGCGCCGCGAGGTTCCGGGCGAGTCCCGGGACGCTCCGCTCGCGCGCGAGGGCCGCCAGGTCGACGGCGGAGGGGAGGCCGGCGCCCAGTCCCCGGGCCCGGGCGTTCACGTCGCCCCACCAGCCGCTCACGGTCGGTCTCCCGTCCCGGACGGGGGCACGGACGCCGTGGCCCGGGGACCCAGAGCGGCCAGCACGACGATGGCGAGTCGCGGCCGGAGCCGTTCCAGGCGGGCGGCCAGGGTGGCATCCACGAGGGCTCGACCGTCCGCCGACAGGAGCCGGATCCCCGTGTCCGCTTCCGGACAGGACCGGACCACGATGTCCTGCCGGTTCGGGCCGCCGACGCCCGGAGCCTCCAGGATCTCCCGTGCCTCGTCGCGCAGCGGCGCGGCGCACTCTAGCGTGGCCCCGCGCGCGTCCACGCAACGCAGCGCCTCGGCCAGCAGATCGGGGAGCGCGCTCCGGTACCGCTCGGACGCGGCGGCGTCGGGCAGCTCCGCCATCACCGCCTCGAACACGGCCTCGAGAAGCCGCTCGCGCGAGCGCAGCACCCGGGCCCTGGCCTCCCGTCGGGCCGCGGCCAGCCGGGCCTCGGCTTCCCCTCGGACACGAGCCTCGAGCTCGCGGAGGGCGTCCGCGCGGCGCTCCGCGAGGCGAGACTCGGCGGCACGCTCGACGGCGGCCGCCTCGGCCCTGGCCTGGTCGAGCACGCGTTCGACCTCCTGGCGGCCGCGACGCTCGACGGCGTCCAGCAGGGCATCCAGGCTCATGTCGGCGGCCTCAGGCGCCGCCCTGGAGGAGGATCATGAGGGCGACCACGAAGCCGAGGATCACCATCGTCTCGGGAATGGCGATCATGAGAATCACGGTCGTGCTCAGCTCGGGCTTCTCGGCCAGCGTGGCGGCGGCCGAGGCGCCGATTCGCGACTGGGCCCAGGCCGTGGCCAGCGCCGGGACGGCGATCGCCACGGCCGCGCTCATGGTGAGCCACAAGATGTCCATGAACTCAAACGCTCCTCGCGGCCTTCACCGCGTTGGGGTTGGATGGAGGCCCGGGCTCCGGTCGCCAATGCCCGAAGGGCCGGTACTGGGTTCCGCCCGGGCTGAAGAACTTGCCGAAGAACTCGACGTAGTGGAGTCGGAGGCCGTGGATGGTGGGTCCGAACAGCGCCAGTCCGAAGTTCACGAGGTGGAAGAGGAGACCGAACAGGATGCCCACCAGCACGCCTCCCACCGCACCCGCCAGCCGGTTGGCGACCACCGCCATCATCACCGACGCGGTCCCCACGGCCATGATACGGGCGTAGGAGAGAACGTTGCCCAGCGTCGACAGCAGCTCGATGGGGGCCAGGAAGCCCTCCAGGACGACCAGGACCGGGAAGGCCACCAGCAGCGCCACGATCGCCGGGGTGAAGAAGCCGTGCGGAAGGACCTCCACGGCGGCCAGCAGCGCCAGGGCCACCAGGACGAGCATGAGGGCCGAGAGGCCGCGGCCGAGCGACTCCCTCCGGTGACCCCGGAAGGAGGAGACGGCGCCCAGCACCAGCCCCAGTACGACCTGCACGAACCCCAGCGCGATGGCCAGCGCCAGGAAGGGCACCAGGGCCTCCTCGCGGTCCAGGAGGAGGGGACGGAGGCCGAACAGGCGTCGACCCAGGTCGCCCGCGAACTCGCCGTACAGGAAGCCGAACACGATCGTGAACGCGGCGCATGCCCCGGCGATCTCGGCGACGCTTCGCCGCAGGCCGTCCGCCGCTGAGCCGCGGCGCAGGAGCAGGGCCAGGGCGGCGATGACGGTCCCGTAGGCCACGTCGCCCACAATGACGCCGAAGAACATCGGGAAGAACACGGCCACGAACGGCGTCGGGTCGATGCTGCCGTAGCGGGGCAGGGGCAGGGTGCGCGTAATCGCCTCGAAGGGCCGGAAGAGCCGCGGATTGTGGAGGACGACGGGCGCCAGTTCCCCCTGCCATTCCTCCCGGCCCTGGCGCTCCACCACGACCGTGGGCCCGACGCGCTCGTGGAGACGACTCTCGAGCCGGCGCACGGCGTCCTCGGGCACGAAGCCCTGCAGCACGAACGCGTGCCGGCTGGTGGCCGCGCTGGCTCGCGCCTCCAGGGCGAGGAGGCGGTCGTGCTCCGCCTGCAGGCGATCTTCCAGGGGCGCGCGGTATCGGCGTCCGAGCCGGTCGAGGCGACTCCCGAGCGTGGCGAGGCGCGCGTCGAGCGCCTCGAGTCGCTCGTCCGGGGAGCGCGTCGCATCGGCACCGCCGGCGGTGAGCGGCAGCTCCTGGATCCCGGCGCCGGCCAGGAGTCGCTCCACCTCCCCGGTGCGATCGCCGGGGACCAGGAGCACGGCCGGCGTCTCGCCGTCGCTCCGCGGTCCCTCGAGCAGCTCGAAGCCGCCGTCCAGGAGCCGGGCCAGCCCCTCCCGGAGCTCCTGCACGGCCCGCCCGTCCGGGGTCTCGACGATCAGGAAATAGGGGTGGGTCGCCCCGGAGTGCCCGCGCAGCGCGTCCAGACCGCGAAACGTCTCGAGCAGCTCCCTCATGCGCGCCACCCGGGCTCGCTCGTGGCTCCGTCCCACCTGCTGCTCGCCGAGCGCCGCGACCGCGCGGTGGAGGCGGGAGAGGAGGTCGTCGAGCTCTTCTTTCCGGTCGGGCAGGTCCGGGCGGGTTCGTCCGCGGCCGTCCGTGGCGGGAAGCCGCTCCAGGAGCCAGCCGATCGCCTCGATGCGCTTCCGGGTGGTGGCCACGTTCCGGTCCGCCTGCGCCTCCGCCTCCACTCCCGGTGCTTCCGCGGAAGGCGCGCCCCCGGGAGGGGTCAGGGACACCGGCGGGGCCACGTGCAGGACCTCCATGTCCTGCAGCTCCCCGAGCACGGCCTCGAGCCGCTCGCGCGGTCCCAGGATCCGCACCCGCGCCATGGAAACGATCATGCCCCGCCGGCCTCGTCGAAGGCGAGGATCTCGTCGACCACGACGCGCGCGAGCTTCCCGATACGCGTGGAGGCGGCCTCGTCGTAGGCGCGCGCCGTGCCCTCCGATTCGGCCTGCAGGGCCGCCAGTCGCTCGTCACGCCAGGCGTGGATCTCCCGCTCGAGCCGCTGGCCGGCGAGAGCCACGTCGTGGCGAACGTCCTCCTCCGAGGCGAGCGCTCGTGCGCGTGCCGCCGCCACCAGCTCCCGTGCCTCGGTCCGGGCCAGGACGAGGGCCTCCTCCGCCTCCCGCTCGACCTCCAGCAGGCGCCGCAGGGCTCCCGCGGGCGGAATTTCCGCCCCGGATGTGCCGTCGGTGGATGCTTCGCGTGAGCTCACGGTCCGTCCTCGGCTGGGGGGCGGAACGGACGGGGTCGCCGCGGGCCGGGTCGAGGCCGGCGGCACCTCTAGTGATAGGGAGCGCCAGACCGGCCGTCTGTCGGGAGTTGCACGCTCCGGCGTGTGGTGACATCCCGCCGCTCCGCGGTCCGGGGGTCCGGTGGGGGATCTCCCCACACGCTGCGCACGCCTCACGTACAGACAGGGCCACGCTCTTCCCGACAGACGGCCTGTTGCCGGCTACGTAGCATGATGGACAAGCCCGACAAAGCGAACTGGCATTCGACCGGTCCGCGCTACGGAGCCGTCCACGCCGGCGAGCCGCGAGGGAGCGCCATGCGCGGCGGCGGTTCATGATCCGGGAGGTGGGTCGATGTACTTTCCGTTGACCGATCCCTGGGAGCCCGGGGCGACCCTCGGCGAACATCTCCACAGCCGCGGCGTCAGCCGTCGAGACTTCCTCCAGTTCTGTGGCGAGATGGGCGCCATTCTCGGCCTGAGCAGCCTGCTCACGCCGAAGCTCGCCAAAGCCCTCGAACAGCTTCAGCGACCGAGCGTGATCTGGCTGTCGCTACAGGAGTGCACGGGCTGCACCGAGTCGGCGCTCCGCACGTCCCATCCGACCATCGGAGACCTGGTCCTCAACCTCATCTCCCTGGACTACCAGGAGAACCTGCAGGCGGCTGCGGGCTCCGCGGCGGAGAGCGCGCTGCAGCAGGCGATGAAGGACCACCACGGCGAGTACGTTCTCATCGTGACGGGCTCCGTGCCCCTGGCCGAAGGCGGCATCTACACCACCATCGGCGGCCGCACGGCGCGCGACATCCTCGAAGAAGCCGCCGCGGGCGCCGCGGCCGTCCTGGCCGTCGGGGCGTGCGCGCACTTCGGAAGCGTGCAGGCGGCGGCCCCCAACCCGACCCGGGCGGTGGGCGTCGATCAGATCGTCAAGGACAAGCCGGTGGTGAACATCGCCGGGTGTCCACCGATCGCGGACACGATCACCGCCACCGTGGTCCACTACCTGACCTTCGGCCGCCTGCCGGACCTCGACTACGACCACCGGCCCCTGTTCGCGTACGGCGCCAGGATCCACGACCAGTGCTCGCGGCGCGCCAACTTCGACGCCGGCCAGTTCGTCAAGGCGTTCGACGATGAGGCCGCGCGCAAGGCATGGTGCCTGTACGAGGTGGGCTGCAAGGGGCCGGCGACCTTTTCGCCGTGCCCGATCTTCCAGTGGAACGGCGAGACGAGCTGGCCAATCGGGGCGGGGCATCCCTGCCTGGGCTGCACCGAGCGGATGTTCTGGGACACCATGACTCCCTTCTACCAGCGGATGCCCAAGGTCTCGGGCTTCGGCATCGAGAGCACGGCCGACACGATCGGCGCGGCGCTCGCGGTCGGGGCCACGGCCGGCGTGGCGGCTCACGCGGTCGTCACGGGTGTGAACCGGATGCGGCATCGGAAGGAGGGCGCGTCGGGCTCGGGCGGCGGCGGGCCGGACGGCGGTTCCGCCAGCCACGAGGAGGATCGTCATGGCCAGGACTAAGGTCGTCGTCGACCCGATCACGCGGATCGAGGGCCACCTGCGCATCGAGGTGCAGGCGGAGAACGGCATGATCGCGGACGCGTGGGCGTCGTCGACCCAGTTCCGCGGAATCGAGATCATCATGAACGGGCGAGACCCGCGCGACGCGTGGGCCTTCACCCAGCGGATCTGCGGCGTGTGCACGGTCGTGCACGCCATCGCGTCCTGCCGGGCCGTCGAGGACGCGCTCGACATCACGATCCCGCCCAACGCGACCATCATCCGGAACCTCGTGCACGGCATGCAGACCGTGCAGGACCACGTGATCCACTTCTACCACCTGCACGCGCTCGACTGGGTGGACGTGGTGAGCGCGCTGAAAGCCGACCCCGACAGGGCCGGGCAGATCGCCCGCAGTCTGTCCCCGTGGCCCAACAACTCGGGGACGTACTTCAAGGCGGTGCAGGAAAAGCTCCAGAAGTTCGTGAGCTCCGGGCAGCTCGGAATCTTCACCAACGGCTACTGGGGCCACCCGGCCTACAAGCTGCCGCCCGAGGTCAACCTGATCGCCGTGGCGCACTACCTCGAGGCGCTGGACTGGCAGCGCGACGTGATCAGGCTGCACACCATTTTCGGGGGCAAGAACCCGCACCCCAACTTCCTGGTGGGCGGGATGGCGTCGGCCATCAACCTGGACGACACCGGGACCATCAACGCCGAGCGACTGAGCGACATCAAGGCGCTCATCGACAAGGCCCTCGTGTTCGTGGAGCAGGTGTACTGGCCGGATCTGCTGGCCATCGCCGGTTTCTACAAGGACTGGGCGTCCATCGGCGGGGGCGTCCCGAACTACCTGGCCGTGGGCATGTTCCCGGCGGCCGGCAGCGACTTCCGCGACATCGAGCACCTCTACTTCCCGCGCGGGATCATCCTCGACAACGACCTGA
Organism: Candidatus Humimonas hydrogenitrophica; assembly: GCA_947581615.1. Taxonomy (GTDB): domain Bacteria; phylum Gemmatimonadota; class Gemmatimonadetes; order Palauibacterales; family Palauibacteraceae; genus Humimonas; species Humimonas hydrogenitrophica. The sequence goes on along the minus strand of CANPVD010000053.1, from coordinate 70,729 downwards.
CGAAGGTGGTCCCCTACGACGAGCAGAAGGTGCGCGAGGAGGTCATGCACTCCTGGTACGAGTACCAGGGAGCGCCGGCGGAGGGGCTGCACCCCTACGAGGGCCAGACCGTGCCGAACTACACCGGGCCCAAGCCACCCTGGACGTTCATCCAGGACCAGGAGAAGTACACCTGGATGAAGGCGCCGCGCTACGACGGGAAGCCCATGGAGGTGGGGCCGCTGGCGCGGATGCTGGTCGCGTACGCCTCCGGCCACGAGGGCGTGAAGGCCCTGGTCGGCGAGGCGCTCGGTAAGCTCCAGGTGGGGCCGGCCGCGCTGTTCTCGACCCTGGGACGCACGGCGGCGCGGGCCATCGAGACCGTGCTGGTCGCCCGCAAGATGGAGGACTGGTACGATGACCTGGTCGGGCGCATCAAGAACGGCGACGTGGCCACCTTCAACGACCAGAAGTGGGATCCGTCCACGTGGCCCGCCACGGCGCGCGGCTACGGGTACCTGGACGCGGCGCGCGGGGCGCTGGGCCACTGGGTGGAGATCCAGAACGGCCAGATCTCCCGGTACCAGTGCGTCGTCCCCAGCACCTGGAACTGCTCGCCGCGTGACGCGGAGGGCCAGAAGGGCCCCTACGAGGCCTCGCTGGTGGACAACCACCCGCTGGTCAAACCGGACCAGCCCATCGAGATCCTGAGGACCATCCACTCCTTCGATCCCTGCATGGCCTGCGGGGTGCACGTCCTCGATGCCGAGGGAGACCTGGTCACCACCGTGAAGGTGCAGGGATGAACGCGGGGCCGGGGGGGGGCGGCGCGGAAGCCGCTTCCAGGGAGACGCGGGACCGGGCGGCGCTCGGCGAGCGCCCCCGGCCCGCCGTCCACGGCTACCGCTGGGTCTACCTGTGGCACTGGCCGATCCGGGCCATGCACTGGCTGGCCTTCGGATCCATCGTCGTCCTGGCCCTTACCGGCTTCTACATCGGCCGGCCCTACTTCATGACCGGGACGGGCAACGCAACGTCCTACGCCATGGGGTGGATGCGCTTCCTGCACTTCGCGGCGGCCGGCGTGTTCGTGGCCACCGGCATCGTACGGCTCTACTGGCTGTTCGCGGGGAACAAGTTCGAGCGCCTGCCGGCGCTCTTTCCGCTCCGGGGCCGCGACCTGGGCAACCTGTGGCGCATGGTGAAGAAGTACCTCATGATCCGACCCGAGCGCGCCCCGCACTACCTGGGGCACAACCCCCTCCAGCAGCTGAGCTACACGCTCGTCTACCTGGTGGGAGCCTTCATGGTCGTGACGGGCTTCGCGCTGTACGGGCTCTCCAATCCGGAGGGCTTCTTCTACGACGCGTTCGGCTGGGTGCGCGAGCTGCTGGGCGGCGCGCAGGGCGTCAGGTTCTGGCACCACGTCATGACCTGGTTCTTCGTCATCTTCTTCCCGATCCACGTCTACCTGGCCATCCGGGCCGACGTGACCGAGCTGGACGGCTCCCTGTCCTCCATCGTGAGCGGCGGGAAGTTCGTTCGAGAGGACCTGGAGTTCGAGGATGAGTGACTCCGCCGCCCGGGGCGCGTTCGCGCCCCGGGCGCCCTCGGGCACCCTGGTGCTCGGACTGGGCAGCCCTCTCATGGCGGACGACGGCGTCGGTCTCGAGGCGCTCGAGGCGCTCCGCTCCGGCTGGCGCTTCTCCCCGCCCGTCGAGATGGTGGACGGCGGCACCTGGGGCATGAATCTCCTCGGGCTCATCGAAGACGCGGAGCGACTGCTCCTCCTGGATGCGATCCACGCGGGCCGGCCGGCCGGGAGCCTCGTGGTGCTCCGGGGCGAGGAGCTCCCGCGCTACCTGTTCACCAAGGTCTCTCCCCACCAGATCGACCTGCGGGAGGTGCTGGCGCTGGCCGAGTTCCGGGGCGGCCTCCCGGCCGACACCGTGGCGATCGGCCTGCAGCCCGAGCGCGTCGAGATGTCGCCCGAGCTCAGTCCGATCGTGCGCGACACCCTTCCCACCCTGGTGGCGGCGGCCGTCGCCACCCTGCGCTCCTGGGGCCACCGGGCGGAGCGGGTCGCGTCCGAGGATCGCACCCTGGATTGGGCGGAGCGCGTCCGCGCAGGCTGATCATCCCGTGCACGAGATGAGCCTGGCCCTCGAGATCTGCCGGATCACCGAGGAGCACGTCGGAACCGCACGCCTGGGGGACGTTCGGGTGGTGGCCCTCGAGGTCGGCGATGACGCCGGCGTGGAGCGGGCGAACCTGGAATTCTGCCTGGAGGCGCTTCTCGGGAGCCCGCCCTTCGGGGCGGCCCGGCCGGTCATCGAGCCGGCTCCGGGGGACGTGTTCAGGGTCAAGTACCTGGAGGTGGAGGATGACGGTCCGGACGATCGACGTACGTGAGAGGGTCATGACCCGCAACGACGAGCTGGCGGCCGACGTGCGCGCGCGGCTGGCGGCGGCGGGCGTGCCGTCCTTCAACCTCGTCTCCTCCCCCGGCTCCGGGAAGACGCTCCTCCTCGAGCGGACTCTGGAGCGGCTCGGGGACCGGCTGCGCATCGCCGTGGTGACCGGGGACGTTCAGACACAGAACGACGCGGATCGCCTGGCGGCCCACACGGACCGGCTGGTCCAGGCGGTCGTGACCAACGGCGCGTGCCACCTGGACGCCCGGCAGGTGACCTCGGCACTCGAGGCCATCGACCTGGAGGACACGGATCTGCTGTTCGTGGAGAATGTCGGCAACCTGGTGTGCCCTGCCAGCTGGGACCTGGGCGAGACCGCCAAGGTGGTCGTGTTCTCCGTGACGGAGGGCGAGGACAAGCCGGTCAAGTATCCCAAGATGTTCCGGATGGCCCGTTACGCGGTCCTCAACAAGGTGGATCTCCTCCCGTACCTGGACTTCGACGTGGACCGGGCCGTCGCGTTCGCACGCGAGGTGAACCCCGACCTGCGTTTCTTCCTGACCTCGGCTCGCACGGGGGAGGGGCTGGACGAGTGGACGGCCTTCCTCCAGTCCCAGGTCCCGTCGACCGTGACCACCTGATGCCCACCTCCCGGGCGGACCCGGCGGGCGGCCGAACCCGTGCAGGAGGGGTGCGCACCGCTCCGCGCGTTCGGGCCCGGCACGCGCGGGAGTCGGTGGTGCCCGCGGACCTGGCGACGTGCCCGGCCTGCAACGCGGAGATCGAGGACCCGGGCGGCCGCCGTCCGGGCTACCCCTTCACGACCTGCGCGTCGTGCGGACCGCGCTACTCGATCATTGAGAGCGTGCCCTACGGCCGCGCCCGGACGAGCATGCGGGCGTTCGACATGTGCCCCGAGTGCGAGCGCGAGGTCCTCACGCCGGGGGACCGGCGGGAAGGATCCCAGACGAACGCGTGCCCCTCGTGCGGGCCACGCGCCTGGCTGGCGGACCCCTCGGGCGTGGAGCTGGCTTCGGGGGGCGAGGCGATCGGGGAAGCGGCTCGACGTCTCCGGGACGGCGAGGTCGTCGCGGTACGCGGCTCGGGGGGCGTGCACCTCGTCGTCGACGCGACGCAGGAGGAAGCCGTAGCCCGCTTCCGTCGACGCACCGGTCGGGAGGCCAAGCCGCTCGGCGTCATGGTCCGCGACCTCGAGAAGGCGCGCCGGCTGGCGTACGTCTCGGATGACGAGGCGCGCCACCTGGAAGCGCCGAGGCGGCCCATGATTCTCCTGCGCCGAAGGCGGGATGCGGGGCTGGCGCCATCGCTGGCTCCCGGACTCGACACCGTCGGAATCCTGATCGCCGACACGGCGCTGCGCCGGCTCCTGGTGCAGCGGGCGGACCGGCCGCTCGTCCTGACGAGTGGGAGGGTGGATGGCGAGCCGCTGGTCGCAGGCATTCGCGAGAGCTTCGAGCGTCTCGGGCACGCGGCCGACGCCTTCCTCCTGCACGACCGTGAGATCGCGGCCCGCTGCGACGACAGCGTGGCCCGGGTGGTCGAGGGCTCGGCGGTGCTCCTCCGCCGTGCCCGGGGCTGGGTCCCCGAAGCCGTGCCGCTCCCCATCGCGACGCCGGTTCCGCTGCTGGCGCTCGGCTCGCGGCTCGAGACCACCTTCACGCTCGCCCGGCAGGGTCTGGCGTATCCGGGCCCGCGACTCGGAGACCTGGAGGAGCTGGGGACGTTGGACCACTTCAAGAGCACGCTCGAGCATTTCGAGCGTCTTCACGGGGTGACCCCGGAGGTCGTCGTGCACGACGCGGAGGCCGGACGCCTGGCGCTGCGCCTGGCACGTGGTTCGGAGGTTCGGGCGGAGCTGTCCGTGCACCACGACCACGCCCACGTCGCCGCCGTGGCCGGCGAGCACGGTGTCCTGGGACGGGTGGTGGGCGTGGTCTACGAGGGCCGCGGGTCCGACGAGGACGGAGCGCGCGGCGCCAGGGTTCTGGTGGCGGATCCGACCTCGTTCGAGAGCGTCGCGCACGTGCGCTTCGAGCCCGTCACCGGCGCCGGGGCGTTCGACGTGACGGCTGTAGACGTCCCCGCCCGCTCCTCCATGGACGGCCTGTTCGGCGCCGCCGCGGGGGTCCTTGCCGGCCTCCGCTTCGAGCGCTACAAGGGCGAGGCCTCGCTGGTCCTCGAGACTCTGGCGGGAGATCGCGGGGCGGCGCCCCTGCCGTTCCCCCGCTCCAGGCGGACGGCCGGGCCGTGGACCCTGGATCCCCGGCCCCTGCTGGAGGCGCTGGCTCGGGGACGCGACCGGGGCGAAGACGTCGGCCGGCTGGCCGCCGCGTTCCATGAGAGCGTCGCCGAGGCCACGGCCGACCTCGTGGGCGCGGTGTGCGCGGAGCACCGGATCGAGATCGTCGCGCTGGCGGGAGACATGTTCCAGAACGCGCGGCTCCTGGTGTCGCTGTCCAGGCGCCTCAGGAGCCGGGGCGTGCGGGTGCTGCGACCGCGACGGATGCCACCCAACGACGGTGCGATCAGCTACGGGCAGGCCGTGGTCGGAGCCGCCCGCCTGGCGCGAAGCGAGGAGGCCTGACATGTGTCTGGGAGTTCCCGGCAAGGTGCTCGAAGTCGATGGCCAGGTGGCCATCGTGGACTTCTTCGGCGTTCAACGCGAGACGCGGCTCGACGTCGTCGATGAGCCGGTCGAGCCTGGCGACTACATCCTCAACCACGTGGGCTTCGCGATCCGGAAGATCCCGGCCGAGGAGATAGGCGAGACACTCGCGCTGTACGAGATGCTGCTAGAGGAGGCCGCCGACGACATGATGGCCGGGGACGTGCGCGGCGAGATCGAGGCGGCCCGGGGGCGCGGCGTGGGACTCGGGGGCGCGATGACCGCCGGGGAGCAAGGGTGAGCGCGCCGCTGGACGCGGGGAGCCCGGCCGCCGGCACGGCGCGGTCCGCGGGCGCGACGCTGGCGGACGAGGCCGCCGAGCTTCGTTTCCGGGATCCGGGCCGGGCCCGGGCGCTGGCCGCCGCGATCGACCGCGTGTGTGGGCAGGTGGGTCGGGCGCCCGTCGCCGTGATGCACGTGTGTGGGAGTCACGAGCAGTCGATCGCGAAGTTCGGCCTGAGGACGCTGATCCCGCGGAGCCTGGACGTGATCATGGGCCCGGGCTGCCCCGTGTGCGTGACCGACGTGCCCGAAGTGGACGAGGCGGTGGCCCTCGCGCAGGACGGCGTGAGGATCGCCTCCTACGGGGACATGCTCAAGGTCCCGGGCTCGGCGGGATCGCTCTCCGATGCGCAGGCGAGGGGGGCCCGTGTCGACGTCGTGTACAGCGCCGCGCAGGCCGCGGAGCTGGCGCGCGACACGGACGAGGAAGTCGTGTTCTTCGCCAGCGGCTTCGAGACGACGGCCGTGGCCACGGCCGCGGTCGTCCTGGGGAACCCGCCCGCGAACTTCTCGGTACTGTCGGCGCACAAGTACATCCCGCCGGTCATGGAGATCGTGGCCGAGATGCCGGGGGCCCGCGTCGAGGGCTTCCTGGCCGCCGGGCACGCCGCCACGATCACCGGCTGGGCGATCTTCGAGCGCTTCGTGGAGCGCCACGGCCTTCCCGTGGTGGTGGCGGGTTTCGAACCGCTCGACATCCTGGCGGGGCTCCTGACGCTCACCGAGCTCATCCGGGACGGCACGCCCCGGGTCGTGAACACCTTCCCCCGTTGCGTGACCCGGGAGGGGAACCGGAACGCCCAGAATCAGCTGTGGCGCGTGTTCCGGACCACGGGCGGACGGTGGCGCGGTATCGCGCACGTTCCCAATGGCAACCTCCGCCTCCGCGACGAGTTCGCGCCCGTGGACGCGCGGCGCCGCTTCGACATCGACGTGCGGCGGTTGTGGGACTATGCCCCTTCACAGCTCACCCAGGTGTGCGTCTGCGGGGACATCATGGCCGGCATCGCCTCGCCCGTGGACTGCCCCCTGTTCGGTAAGGAATGCGCCCCCGACACGCCGGTGGGCGCCTGCATGGTGAGCACGGAGGGCACGTGCCGGATCTGGCACCAGTACGGCGGACACCCGGACCTGTGAGACGGTGACTCCCATGGAGCAGCAGGCGCGCGGCACCACGATCCCCCGACCGACCGCCCGGAGGGCGGCCCGCCCCGACGAGCTCGTGACTCTCAAGCACGGCGCGGGCGGCGTGCCCATGCGCCTCCTCATCGAGGAGACGCTGGCGGCGGGCTACGCGGAGGCTCCCATGGAGGGGGTAGGGCTCGACGCGATGGATGACGGGGCGGCCCTCCCCCTGCCGGATGGCCGCTGGCTGGTGGTGACCACCGACTCCCACGTGGTCCACCCCATTCGCTTCCCCGGCGGCGACATCGGCCGCCTGGCCGTGGCCGGCACGGTCAACGACCTGGCCATGATGGGGGCCACCGAGCCCCTGGGGCTCACCTGCGCCGTGGTGGTCGAGGAGGGATTCCGAAGAACGGAGCTCGAGGCGATCCAGCTCTCCATGCTCGAGACCTGCCGCGAGGCGGGCACGACCGTGATCACCGGTGACACCAAGGTCATGCCCCGGGGCGAGGTGGATGGCCTCATCCTCAACACCGCGGGTGTCGCGATCACGTCTCGGGTGGTGATCGACGCGGGTCTGCAGCCCGGGGACCGAATCGTGGTCACCGGCACCGTGGGGGACCACGGGATCTCGCTCATGGCGCGGCGCCACGAGCTGGAGTTCGACGAGGAGCTCCTCTCCGACGTCGCTCCGATCAACGGGCTCGTGCGCGCGGCGCTCGAGGCCGGCGGCGCCGGGGTGGTGGCCCTCAAGGACCCGACCCGGGGCGGGGTGGCGAGCGCGCTCCACGAGATGGCGGACAAGAGCCGCGTCAGCATCGTGATCGACGAGCCCGCGGTGCCCGTCCGCCACTCGGTGCGAGCGGCCGCGGAGATGCTGGGCCTGGACCCCTTCCACATCGCCAACGAGGGCAAGGCACTCATGGGCATCCGGCCCGAGCGGGTGGAGGACGTGCTGGCGGCCCTGCGCGCCCATCCCCTGGGTCGCGACGCCGCCGTGATCGGCACCTGTGCCGCTGACCACCCCGGGCGGGTGGTCCTCGACACGGGCCTCGGACGTCGGCTCCTCACGGAGCCGGTCGGTGAGCCACTTCCACGGATCTGTTGATCGGACGGGAGGCATAGATGAGCTTCGCGATGGGGACGCTGAGGGCGGCGGTGCGGCGTCGGGTGCAATCGGGCGGCGGGCGCACGTGGGGCGAGCCTCGTCCGCGGCGCCTGCGGGTGGCGGTCCTCACTTCGCATCGGACCCCGGGCCTGGGGGATCTCCTGCGCGCGTCGATGGAGCCCGACACCGGCTTCGAGGTGGTGACGGTGGTGGCGAGCCACCGGGGCTGCCGCGGACTCGAGATCGCGGTGGGCGCGGGAGTGCCGGTGAGCGTCAACGACGTGGCGGAGTTCTGCGCGGGGCGCGGCACGTCGGTGGGCGACCGGTCGGCGCGGCCGCCGTACGACCGGGCCACCCTGGCCATCCTGGAACCCTTCCGGCCCGACCTGGTCCTCCTGTGCGGCTACCTCCTCGTGGCGAGCCCGGTGCTCCTCGAGGCGTTCGCGGGGAGGATCCTCAACGTGCACGACGCCGACCTCCGATTGCGCGACGCGGCGGGGCGGCCGCGCTACCACGGCCTCCACGCCACGAGGGACGCCATCCTGGCCGGGGAGCCCGAGACCCGCACCACGCTCCACCTGGCGACGGAAGAGCTGGACGCCGGCCCCCCGCTCCTGGTGAGCGGCCCCTATCCGGTGCACTCGATGGTGGCCGAAGTGGCGCACCGGGGCGCCGAGGATGTCGTGCGGGCGTATGCCTACGCGCACAGGGGCTGGATGATGGAGACGGCCTGGGGTCCCCTGATGGTGCGCGCCGCCGAGCTGTTCGCGCGAGGCGCGGTCGAGCTCGCCGACGGTGGCTTCGCCGTGGACGGTCGCCCCGGCCCGGCGTCGCTCGCCGACACCGACGCCGCGGCCCTGGCTCCGGTGGTCACGGAGGAGTGGATCGCGTCCATCCTGGGGAGGGGAACCGGGGTGGCGGTCCGGTGAGCCCGGGAGAGGTCGGTTCGGCGCCCGCGAAGGAGCGGCCGGCGGGCGAGGCGCAGCCCCCGGGGCCGATCCGGGTGGAGCACCGGGGCGCGGTGGGCGTCATCACGATCCACCGTCCCGAGCGCTTCAACTCGCTGGACGTGGAGACCGCCCGCGACCTCCGGAAGGCCGGGCTGCAGATGGCCCGGGACGAGGAGGTCCGCTGCGTGGTCCTCCGCGGCACGAACGGCGTGTTCTGCAGCGGCGCCGACCTCAAGTACGTGCGCCAGCGCGGGGAGGAGCGGGACTTCGGCTACCTGCAGCCCGACGGACACGGCCCCGCGTCCGGCTACGGCGAGAGCTTCAAGGAGATCCTCGAGTACCTGCACAGCACCATCTCGGAGATCAAGCGGGCTCCCAAGCCGTTCGTGGCCGCCGTGGACGGCGTGGCCGCGGCCGGAGGCTTCGGACTCGCGATGTCCTGCGACCTGGTGTTCGCGTCCGAGCGGTCCACGTTCGAGTGGGCCTATCCCAAGACCGGCCTGACGGGCGCCGAGAGCTCGACCTTCTTCCTTCCGCGGCTGGTGGGGCTCCGGAAGGCGCTCGAGCTGGTCCTCCTGAACCCCCGTCTCGACGCCCGCGAGGCGCTCGAGGCGGGGCTCCTCACGGATGTGTTCCCCGACGCCGAGTTCGAGGCGCGCGTGGACGGCGTGGCGGAACGCCTCGCCGCCGGGCCCACCCGCGCCTACGCGGTGGCCAAGGCGCTCATCCACCAGGCCGATGGCGTGGACCGGCTGGACTACCACCTGGACCGCGAGCTAGAGGAGCTCGCGCGCATCGCGGACGAGCCCAACTTCGCCGAGGGCCTCGCGGCGTTCTTCGAGAAGCGGGACGCCCGCTTCGAGGGGCGCTGATCGCCCGAGGCTCGAAGCCGGGGCTCAGGCCCCGCCTTCCGCCTCGAGCTCCGCCACCTTCTCCGCCAGGATCCGCAACGCCAGGTCGATCGTGTCCAGGTGCGTGCGGAAGGTCAGGGCCGCCACGCGCAGAACGAAGTGCCCGTCTACACGTGTAGACGACAGGAACACCCGGCCGTCCTCGTGGATGGCGCGCACCAGCGACCGGTTGAAGGCGTCGGGGTCCCCGGAGGCCGGGACCCAACGGAAGGTGGCCACGCTCAGCTGCGGCTCGGGGCCGACCTCGAACCCCAGCTCGCGCACGCGCTCGTGGAAATAGCGCGCGAGCAGGAGCTTCTCCTCGAGGCACGCCCGGAACGGACCCACGCCGTACAGGAGGAGGGGCAGCCACAGCCGGGGGCCCCGGAAGTGCTTGGTGAGCTCGGGCGAGAGCTCGGCGGGGGAGTCGGGCACCTGGGCCCCGGGATCCACGGCGTCCTGCATGTAGTCGGCGCTGTAGCGGTGCGCGCGGTGCAGGGCGGCCCGGTCCTTCACCAGGACGGCGCCGAGGCCGTAGGGGAGGAAAAGCCCCTTGTGGGGATCCATCACGACCGAGTCCGAAGCCTCGATGCCCCGCAGTCGCTCCCGCACATCGGGGCACAACGCGAAGAACCCTCCGTACGCCGCGTCCACGTGGTACCACAGCCCCCGGGAGCGGGCCACCCGGCCGATCGCCTCCAGCGGATCGATCGCCCCCACGTCCGTCGTGCCGGCGGAGGCGAGCACGAGCCACGGTCTGAGACCGGCGGCGCGGTCCCGGTCGACGGAGCGCTGGAGCGCGTCCGGGTCCATGCGCTGCCGCGCGTCCGTGGCGATGCGACGGCGCGGCGCCTCGCCCAGGCCGGCGATCCGCAGCGCCTTCTCCAGGGAGTGGTGGGCCTGGTCCGTGAGATACACGACCGCGCCGGGGACATCGGCGGCCCGGAGCCCGTGGGCTTCCCGGGCCGCCACCACGGCCACCAGGTTGGCGATGCTGCCCCCCGAGGTCAGGTTGCCGGCGGCGTCCCGCGGGTAGCCCACCAGGCCGGCCATCCAGCGCAGCAGCACGTTCTCCATCTCGACCGCGCCCGGGCCCGCGAACCGGATGCCCGCGTATTCGTCGGTCACCGCCGCGAGGTAGTCCCCCAGGGAGGAGGCGTACAGGCCGCCCCCCGGAATGTAGGCCAGGTGGCCGGGCGAAGACGGCTTGAGGCCCGTGTCCTCCACCGCCGACCGGAACAGCTCCAGGAGCTCGTGGAGCGGTGCAGGGCCCTCGGACGGAACGCGGCGCGCGAGCGCCCGCGCCGCGTCCGCGCGCTCCTCGAAGGCCGGGGCCTCGGGCAGTCGCTCGAGGAACGCCTCGGCGTGGTGCACGACCACGTCCCGGATGGCACGCCGCTCCGCGGCGCCGGGCTCGAGCGGCCGGGCTTCGCGCTCCAGCCGGCGGATGCGGTCGATCAGCGCTTCGGCGTCCGACATGGGGTCCGTCTGCACGGGTCGCGGTGTCCGCGCGCGGGGCGCGGGGCACGCTGGCCCGGCAGTCTGCGGAAGGCACGTCCGGACTTCAAGCGGCCGCCGGGGAGGAGCTCCGCCCGGGCGGCGGCGAGGCACATCCGGGAGGGAGGCAAGAGGCTCTTCAGGGACCTTCCGGGGACGCGGACGTAGCGCCTACTCGAAGCGCCACACGGCCACCTCGAGGCGCCGTACTCCGCCCTCCGCCGGGCGGTGCTGGATGAGGATGGGGCTCTGGTAGCGGCCCTGGACGATCCGGCCGGGCGCGTCCCCGCCGGCGCCATCGATCACCGGAAAGCTCACCTGTCGCTTGAGCCGGAACAGCCTCCATGCGGGGGCGGCGAGGCGCGACAGGATCCGGTCGGCCATGGCGCGGCCCACGCCGAGCACGTCCATGACCTCGTTGTAGAGATGGACGAGATCGTACACGGCGTACTCGCGTGTCTTGCCCGGAATCGTGGCGGGGTGACGCAGAAGACGGCGGCCGTGCCGCAGCACGTAGCGCAGCGGGTCGCGCAGCGCCTCGGGCAAATCGTTACGCATGAGCAGCGTCTCCGCCTCGTTCACCGTGAGGCCGGCGTGCCGCTCGGAGGGCGCCAGCCGAAGATCGACCCGACCCGTCCGCACGCCGCGCTCGGCCAGCACTTCCTCGATGTGCTGATACAGACCGAAGCCCGGCGCCTTGAGATTGAAGGAGTCGACCGGGTGCTCGGCGGCGGCCGGGATGGCGACGGTGCCCCGGTACACCTCCGTCTCCTCGCGGTAGCCCACCACGGTCGTGCGGCGCACCCGGCGGAAGTGCTCGTTCACGCCGTCCAGGTCGATGAAGTAGATCGGCGAGGCGGGCTCGTTGCGGTACGTCACGCAGTTGGTGAGGCCCGCACTCATGAAGGTGAGATGTGAGTCCGCGTTGACCGGTTCCTGGGCGCGCTCGGCCGCGGTCAGCTCGTCTCGGAGCTCGAGCTGGTCGTGGTGATAGCCCGCGCCGTGCGGGAACAGGCGGCGGAACAGCCCCACGAGCCTGCCCACGCGGCGCTCGCTGTTGCCGAGACGCGCACACAGCCGCTGCTCCAGGTAGCCCGCGGTGGTGTGCATCGAGCACCACAGGCTGAGGGGGAAGGACCGGAAGAAGTCCTCGTCCCGCGCTCGCACGAGGGCCGCGACGTCGATGACGTCGAAGCGCGAGTCGGGATTGATCTCCAGCGCTACGAGTTGGGGCGAGCTCGCCATGCGCCCGATTCACCCCTGTCGGGAGGTGTCGCTCCGCGGCGGGAACGACGGGGTCTCCGCCGTCCCGATTCCGAAAACTGACCGGCTCAAGCTGGGGGTTCCCACCTTCGAGTGCAAGACGCGGCGCCAGCGAGGTCGGTCACTCCGCGCCGCCGCCCCGAGGACCGGCTGAACCGCTCCACGCTCTCCTGCCCGGCTCGATGGCCGCCGGCAAGCGGGCGGGCTCGTCGGCCGACCCGCAGCCGATGCCCGGAAATCCGAGCAGGAAGCCGACCGCCGACACGTGGCCCGGCTGCGGCTGACGGTGGAGAAGGGTGAGCGTGCGCGGCACCGGGCCGTCCGGACGTCAGAGGGAGCGCGACATGATGATCTCGAGTCCCTCCTCGCCCGCTCGCTCGAAGCCCGTCTTGCGGTAGACGGAGACGGCGGCGTGGTTCCAGCGCTGGACCGTGAGCCATGCGCGGGTCACGCCGCGAGCGCGCCCCAGTCCGAGCAGGGCGCGCACCAGCGTCGTGCCGATGCCGGTGCCCCGGTAGCCCTGAAGCACGAACACCACGAGCTCGTGCGCTCCCCGACCGTCGGGGACGAGGGACGCGTGACCGACGGCGTGGTCCTCGTGCCACGCGACGACGCCGGGCCCCTCGGCGAGCACCGCGAGCCACGGCCGGATCCGCGCGGACCCGGTGGGGGGCAGCCCCTGGGCGCGGTCGGCCGGATCGAACCGCTCGTAGAAGGCCACCAGCGCCTCGGTGTCCTCCCCGGCGGGCCGGATGAAGACGCGCCGTCCGAGTGCGTCCTGGAGCCCGAAGGGAGGGAGCGGGAGGATCTCGGTCGCCGAGCGCACCGGACTCACCGGACGAGGGTCAGCGTCACGGGGGCGTTGAGCAGGAGGTACTCGGCCAGGCTGCCCGGCCGGATCTTGCCCGCCGGGGTGCGCGTCCCTCCGGAGACGACGAGCTCGTCCCAGGGCTCGTGGCCGAGCACGCGGAGGATCTCGCGGGGCGGCTCTCCGGGCAGGCGCCGGACGTGCGCGATGCCCGGCCAGGAGCCCAGCCGGCGAGTGGCGCGCTCTTCGAGGGCCTCGGCCGGCGCCCCCGGGGCCGCGCCGACCAGCAGGACGGCGATCCGGTCCGAGGCCCGCCGCGCTCGCTGCAGGACCCAGTCGAGCGGCGCCAGCGCATCGTCGTCGGCGCCGGTGTCCGGATCCAGCTCCAGCACGACGAGGACGTTCATGCGTGTCCCTCCTTCCGAAGGCATCCCGGCGGGGCCACGCCACGGGACACGAGCGCTCCGGGTCGACGGTATGTTCGGGGCCGTTGGGGGCCGGCGGGAGCCATCCGTGCCCCGGGGGTGTATGCCAGCGAAGTGTGTGCCACCGTGGGTACGGCGCACGGACCCGTTGTCGAGGAGGCGTGCCGAATGAGGGACTGGCCCGGGTCGTACCGGCGGACCGCGATCGTGCTCGCAGGAACCCTGGCTCTCCTCTCCGCCGCGCCGCGGCATCGGGGCGTGGCCGCCGGGCCTTCGAAGGCGGCGCCGGCTCGGGACCTCGCGACCGGCTCGCTCCTCCGGACCGGCGAGCGACTCGAGTACGGCCTCTCCCTGGGCCCCATCCACGCGGGCCACGCCGTGCTGGCGGTCCAGGACACCGAGCCGATCGAGAACGTCGAGGCCTACCGGGTCGCCCTCAAGGTCACCGGCGGAGCGCTGTTCCTGACCCTGGACGACAGCCTGGTGAGCTGGATCGCTCCCGGCCCCCTGCACACGATCCGCTCCGACCGACGGCTGCACGAGGGCCCGGACACCGAGGCCTTGCGCATCGAGCTGCACGGCGCGGACGGACACTACCGGATCACGCCCCTGCCGGGCTCGCCCGCCAGCGAGGCTCCGGGGGAGCGTCCGAGCGGCGTCATGCCGGCGAACCCGCTGGACGAGCTCGGCGTCCTCTTCCTCCCTCGCACGCTCCCGCTCGCGCCGGGCGGCGACTACCGGATTCCCCGGTTCTTTCAGGCTACGGACAACCCCGTCCACATTCACGTCCTCGGACGGCAGAGCCTCCGCACGCCGGCCGGGACCTTCCCGGTCGTCGCCCTGTCGGTCGTCATCCCGGGGACGGGCCTGTTCGGGCCGGGGCGCAAGGCGCGCGTATACGTGACCGACGATGCGGCGCGAACGGTGGTCGAGCTCACGTCGGACACGGCGCTCGGCAAGCTGCGCCTGTACCTCACCGGCCGCTCCGAGACGTAAGGTGGCGCGGGAGATTCCCTACACCGCTCTCCGCGAGGCTCCCACCGGACGGCAGTGGAACTTCCCGACAGCGCCGATCCCGGCCCCGCTCGACATTGGCCTCGTATCCTCAGAGGAGGCCGACATGTCGAGCATCAGTAACGTGGGGCGCGGAGACGCCACCTTCCGCGTCGTGATCGGGCTCGTGTGCGTGGCCGCGGCGCTGTTCGGAGTGGCCAGGTCGGGATGGGCCGTCGCCGGCTGGATCGTCGGAGGCGTCCTGCTCCTGACGGGCGTCGTGCGCTTCTGCCCCGCTTACGCCCTGCTGGGTGTCGACACCTCCGGGGGAGACCGGATGTCGCCGAGCGGACGGGCCGGCTGACCGATGTTCCAGCGCATCCTGGTCCCGGTGGACCTGACCGACAAGAACCGTCGCGCCGTGGAATGGGCGCGCGAGCTGGCCGAGTGGGGTGGGGCCCTGGTGACGCTCATCCACGTGATCGAGCCCCTCGATCTGCCGTTCGAGGAGCTCGAGGACTTCTATGGGGAGCTCGAGGCGCGAGCCGCCACGGCAATGGAGGCCATGAGCCGGCCGCTGCAGGAAGCGGGACTCGAGCACCGCCAGCAGGTGGTGTACGGGGAGCGGGCCCGGGAGATCGTGGAGTACGCGGCCGAGCAGGACATCGACCTCATCGTGCTCAGCTCCCACCGCCAGGACCTGGACGAGCCCACCCGCAACCTGGGCACCCTCAGCCACAAGGTCGCGATCCTGGCCCAGACGCCCGTGCTGCTCATTCGCTGAACCGGGCCGGTCCGGCCCGGTGGCGAGCTCCCTGAGCCGTCGGCGGACCGGCCGCTCAGGCCTGGTCGCGGGCCGGCAGTCTCACGACGTCGCCCGGCTTGAGATCGGCCGGGGTGCCGGCGCGGTTCAGCCGCAGGCTCCCGCCGCCGTCCCGCAGCCGCAGCCGAATCCGTCCCGTGGTCACTTCAGCCACGATCCAGTCCTCGTGCTCGCGTGGTGTAGACGCCAGAACGTCCATCCTGTGCCTCCGGGTTGAGCCCGTGGTGCGTTCGCACATGCCGCTTCCCCGACAGGTCAAGCGTCGTGCCCGGATCCGGGCCGAGAGCTGCTTCCGTAGTTCCTTGGCGAGCAAGGTATTACCCCGATCGCCTCGCGGAGCGTCCTCGCGTAGCGTCTCCCGAGGTGTGGCGCGTGCGCATCGATCCCGCGGTGAACCCGCGGCGCCGGGGCCACCCCCGCTTGGCCGGGCGGTGCCGGAGGCCTAGCTTCGGCGAGCCGACGCGCGGGGCGCCGGCGGTCGGAGCCGCAGCCGGGAGACGACAGCCATGCAGTCCACACTCGAATCCGTTCGCCGCTCCTTCGCCGCCTGGCCACGGGGGCGGCTCCGGGCCCTGCCGCTCCTGATCGGGGTCGCGTCGCTGGCGATGCCGCGTGGCGCCGCCGCGGAGCCGGGCGGAGTCCCGGCCAGGCGGGAGGTGACCGGGGCGGACACGACGGCGACGATCGGACCCTACGACGCGCACGCCGCGTTCGACAACGGCTTCCTCTCCTTTCCCTCGACGCCGACCCGCAGCGCGAACGGCGCCCCCGGTCCCTCCTACTGGTCCAACCGGGCGGATTACCGGATCGAGGCCCGCCTCGAGCCGGACGCCCACCGGCTGGCCGGCCACGAGATGATCACCTACACGAACGCCAGCCCGGATTCGCTGCGCTTCCTGTGGCTCCAGCTCGACCAGAACATTCGGCGACCGGGCTCGCGTTCGGAGCGGACGGCGGGCGCCCGGGGTGGGGCGCTGGTCCCGGGCGAGGGCATGGCGGACCAGCCGGCTCCCGGCCCGGACGCGGAGGGTTACCGCATCGACTCGGTGGTGGTCGTCCAGGGGGACCGCCGCGAGCATCCGGACGTGCACATCGTGGGAACGCGCATGCAGATCCCGCTGACGCGGGCCCTCGCCCCGGGCGGAGGGCGGGTGCGGATCGAGATCGGCTACTCGTTCGTGATTCCGGCCGGGGGGCGGGGGCGGACGGGCTGGATGGACACGAAGGCCGGGCCCCTGTTCGACCTGGCCCAGTGGTACCCCCGCATGGCCGTGTACGATGACGTGCGCGGCTGGAACACGCTCCCCTTCCTCGGAACGGGGGAGTTCTACCTGGACTACGGCGACATCGACTACACCGTTCAGGTGCCCCGGAGCTACCTCGTGGTGGGCTCCGGGCGCCTCCTGAACCCGAACGAGGTACTGACGACGCGCCAGCGAGAGCGCCTCGAGAAAGCCCGCGGCAGCGACGAGACCGTGTTCATCCGGAGCGCGGGCGAGGTCGGCGAACCCTCGACCCGGCCCGCCGGGAGCGGGCCGCTCACCTGGCACTTCCACATGGACCACACCCGCGACGTGGCGTTCGCGGCCTCGCCGGCGTTCGTCTGGGACGCGGCCCGCATCGACCTGCCCGGCGGGCGGCACGCCCTGGCCATGTCGGCCTACCCGCAGGAGGCGGCGGGGGACTCGGCGTGGGGGCGGTCCACGGAGTACACCAAGGGGGCCATCGAGATCTTCTCGAAGCACTGGTATCCCTATCCCTATCCGACCGCCGTCAACGTGGGTGGCCCGGTGGGCGGCATGGAGTACCCGGGCATCGTGTTCTGCAGCGTGCGGGCGAAGGGAAAGGGGCTGTGGAGCGTCACCGCGCACGAGTTCGGGCACGAGTGGTTCCCGATGGTGGTGGGCTCCGACGAGCGTCGTCACGCCTGGATGGACGAGGGATTCAACACCTTCATCGACATCTACGCCTCGGACGCATTCAACGGAGGCGAGTACGCGCCCAAGCGCGATGGGGAGTACGCCCCGAAGGGGGGCAACCCGGCCCACGAGATCGTACCGCTCCTCCTCGATCCGAACGCTCCGCCCATCGACTCCAGGGCGGATGCGGTCACGGGCGCCTACCGCCACCCTGTCTCCTATTACAAGCCGGCGCTGGGCCTGGTATTGCTGCGGGAGTACATCCTGGGACCGGACCGCTTCGACCGGGCCTTCCGGGCGTACATCCGCCGGTGGGCCTACAGGCACCCGCAGCCCGCCGACTTCTTCCGCACCATCGACGACGTGGCCGGGGAGGACCTGGGCTGGTTCTGGAAGGGGTGGTTCCTGCGGACGTGGCGGCTGGACCAGGCGGTGCGGAAGGTCGCCTACGTGGACGGGGACCCCTCGAAGGGCTCGCTGATCACGATCGCCAACCTGGGCCGACTGGCGATGCCGACCACGGTCCGGGTCGAGCAGGAGGGAGGGGCGACCGGCACGGTGCGCCTTCCGGTGGAGATCTGGGAGACCGGCGGGACGTACACCTTCCGCTACGCCTCCACGCGGCCCCTGGTCTCGGTGACCCTCGACCCGGACCACCGGCTGCCCGACGTGCGGCCTGACAACGACCGCTGGACGGGCGGGTCGTGAACCTGCAGCCGCCGGTGGGGCGGTTCAGCTCCGCCGACGAGATCACCGACTGGATCGTGGAGCTCGAGCACCTGGCCGCCGACCCGGCCCTCCAGGACGAGGAGAACCAGGCGGAGCTGCGGGCCCATCTGAACGACGCCCGGACCTGGCTGGCCTGGGACCTCCACCGGAAGGTCGCGCTCGAGGGCCGTGAAGTGACCGAGGTGTTGAGGGAGGTCGGGGCGCACGACCGGCGCCCCGGCGATCCCCCGCCGTCAGGGTCTCAGAACGCGGGCGACAGGTCGAAGCCCACGTAGCCGCCCTTGCCGGGTCTCTGGAACGGCTTCACCCAGTAGACGTCCGCCACGGCGAAGCCGAACAGGTTCAGCCTCCCGCCGAAGCCCGCGCTCGACACGCCGTACTGGTTCAGGTTCAACTTCTGCTCACTGGCCGTGACCGGGTTACGGCCCCACGCCACGCCGCCGTCCACGAACCCGAACAGGTCGACGGGCGGCACCAGCGAGCCCGTGTGGAACACCCCGATCGGCCCGGTCAGCGGGATGCGCAGCTCGGCGTTGGCCACCGCCATGCGGCTGCCGAACAGCTCGTTGTACACCTTGATCTCCGAGCACTGGGAGATCGGCTGGTTCGGGTCGCAGTTGGCCGTGCTGAACGACCCGTAGTTGTAACCGCGCACCAGGGTCGGGTAGCCCAGGAACAGGATGCCGAGTCGATCGTCTCCGGCCCCGCTCCCGTAGCGGCCGTACTGCATGACCCGGCCCGCGAGCGTCACGGGCCAGAAGGGCATGACGTACTCGCGGAGGTCGGCCAGCGCGGACACGTAGTTCAGGGTCCCGGCCGAGGGATCGGCCTCGATGCGGAACCGGTGGCCGAGGATCGGCCCCGTCGGGCCCGAGATCGAGTTGTCGTAGACGAGCGCGGCCGAGGCCGTCCCCTCGGTGAGGGAGCCGGGCTCGCAGAAGCTGGTCAGGAAGGAAGCCGTGTCGGAGCAGGCCGCAGCATTGACCCTGTTGTTGCTGAGCTGCTGGCCGGTGATGTAGTCGAAGATCTGGGTCTCGGTCTCCGCGTGGAAGCCGATCTGCTCGATCCCGCCCTGGAACTCGAGCCGCATCACCGAGCTGAGTGGATAGATGGCCATGCCCAGGGCCCGCCGGTCCGTCTGCCAGAAGTCGTAGATCACGTCCGCGCACACGAGCCGCCCGTTCTGCGTCCCGCAGCCACCCCCTCCGTAGTACTGCGAGAACTGCGGGATCTGTCCGGCCTGGATGCCCCAGTTCAGCCGGTGCGTCCGGTTGACGTAGGTGGCGACCGCGCCGATGCCGTTGAGGACGTTTCCGTTGACGATCTGGAGCTGGAGCTGGGTGATGAGGGAGTGGTTCCCCAGCATGTCACCCCACAGGAGCGCCGCGCCTCCCCCGATGTAGCTCCCGAACGAGCTGATCCCGGCCCCGAGCGAGGGCTGGGCTACGTAGTCCAGGCCGAGGGCCGAGTTGTAGTCGTGACGCTGGAAAGTGGCGGCGTCCGGAAGGCCGAGTCGCGGGTTCCCGAGCAGTGTCGCTACCTCCGAGCCGGCGCGATCGGGGGGCGGCAGCGCCCCGGCGTCGGTGAACGTCGTCGTCGTGTCGGCCGTGCCGGCCAGCACCTTCGGATCGTCGATCCGGTAGACGCTGAACGAGCCGTTCACGAACGCGCTGAACACCACGGCGCCGGTCTCCGACGACACGGACACGGCCGGGCTCAGCTCGGTGATCCCGCCCACGCCCCCCAGCACGTTGGTGACCCGCCGGATCTGCCCCGAGCCCACGTCCGCCCGGAAGAGGTCGGGGATGCCCCTCGGATCGGCCACGAAGTACACGGACTTCCCGTCCGGCGCCCAGGTCGGGTTGATGTTCGTGGCGCTGTCGAACGACGGCAGTCCCCGCAGGTCCCCGCCGGTCGTGTCCACGGAGGCCAGCCGGTAGTGCCCCATGTGCAGGTCGCCCAGGTCGGCCCCGAACCGGTCGGTGACGAAGGCGATGCGGCTGCCGTCCGGGGACCACGACGGCTGGAGCTCGGTGAACTCGTCGTGCGTGAGCCGGGTGACCGCGTCGGTGTCCACGTCGACGACGTACAGGTCCAGGAGGCCGCCCTCCATGGCCACGAACGCGATTCGCCGTCCCTCGGGCGACCAGGTCGGGTTGTACACCTGGCCCAGGTCCTTCATGGGCAGCTCCTTGACCTTGCTGCCCGTGTCCATGTCGTAGATGGCGATGACCGGCTGGTCGCCCGACACGGCGGCCAGCGCGAAGCGGCGGTTGTCGGGGGCCCAGGCGCCCGCCGAGCTCTCCGACTCCAGGTTCCCGAAGTGCGGGTCGAACGCGGTCTTGGTGACCTGGCGGATCACGTGGCCGGTGTTCGCGTCGGCCAGATACAGGTCCATCGAGAACCGGCTCTTGGTGGAGAGGTAGGCCACCCGCTTGCCGTCGGGGCTCACGGACGGACCCACGTTGTACATCACGTCTTTGGAGCCTTCGATGATCTGCCTTCCGAACGCATCCGGCTGGTCGGTGGAGTCGATGAGCGGGCCCCACTCCCGCCGGATGGCGTCGTGCCAGTGCTGGACCACGGTGTCGGCCGGCAACCCGGTGACCACCTGGATGGCCGGTCCGGCCCGACCCGTGCGGAGCGCGGTCCTGTAGATGCGCTGCACCGTGCTGTCACCCCACACACCGCCGATGTAGGCCCACAGGGCCTGGCCCCACCGATACGGGAAGTACTTCCGCGAATTCTCGAGATCTCCGAGGCTCGGGAGCTTCACGTCCTTGCTGCGGAGCGCGTCCCTCACCCAGGTGGCCGTCAGCGGGTCATGGGGGCCCTTGGACAGGTACTCCGCCATGCCCTCGATCATCCAGCCCGGCAGCCCGTTCATGGAGGGCGCCCCGTACAGGGGCGTCGTGGGGTCGATGCCGGAGATGTCGTACTGGAAGGCGTGGACGAGCTCGTGGCCGATCACGTGGTCGGTGGCGGCCAGCGGACCCTGGGAGAACAGGACCACCCGGCGGCGGAAGGGCTCCGTGACGCCCTCGCTCCCGGCCACGTTGGCGATGTTGGTCTGGTCGTACGCCTGGCGCGTGGCGTACATGATGAGCGGCTGGCGCCCCTTGAGGTCGTCGTCCATGAGGCGCGACAGCCGCGAGTACCAGCGCTCGGCCATGCGGCCGGTGTTCTCGGCGAGCTGCTCCTCGCCCGGGTAGTAGTAGATGTCGAAGTGCTCGGTGGCGAGCACCTTGAAGTCGAACGACTTGTATCGGACCTGGTTGCGGCCGAAGTACTGAGCGCGGGCACCGACCGGAGAGAAGAGGGCCGCCGCCACAACCGCGATCACCAGCGCCATCCAGCGTCGCTTGCCTGCCGCCATGCTCCACCGCCTCACGTCGGATTTCCGGCTCGCCCGCGTCCGTCCCGGCCCATCTCCATGGCGAGCATACCCGTATAGGGACCCGCATGGGCAACGTCCGTTCCGCGTGGGAAGTGCCGCGCCCCGAGTCGGGTATCGCGGCGCGCGCCCCGGCTCCACATTGGACCCCATGAATCCGCCCCGCGGACGCGACAGGCCCCCGGCCGTCGCCGGCTCCGGAGCGGTCCCGTCCGGGTCGCTGCACCGGCGCTCCGACGGACGGTTCCGCAACCCGTGGCCGGGTGATCTCCGCCACGGCTTTCTCCAGTTTCTCCGCTGGAGCTTCTCGCGCCGAAAGCTGGAGGCCCTGTTCGAGCGCCGCGACCCGGACCTGTTCTCCACGACCGGTCCGACGCCGCCCCGTCCTCGGGCGGCGGACGGCGAGCTGGCGGTGACCTGGCTGGGGCACGCCAGCGCCTTGCTCCAGCTCGGGCCCGTCAACGTGCTCACCGATCCCATCTGGAGCCGTCGAGCCTCGCCCGTCGGATTCGCCGGGCCCTTGCGCTGGGTGCCCCCGCCCCTCGATCTGTCCGAGCTGCCTCCGCTGGACCTGGTCCTCGTCTCCCACGACCACTACGACCACCTGGACGCCGACACCGTCCGGCGCCTGGTTCGCCTGCAGCCGGCGGCGCGCTGGATCGTACCCCTCGGCGTGGCCGAGCTCCTGTCGCGCTGGGGCGTCCGGAGAGCGCGGGAGCTGGACTGGTGGGAGGATGTCCGGCAGGAGGTGCGCGGCGCCCCGGTCCGGGTCACCTGCACGCCGGCACGACACTTCGCCTCGCGGGGCCTCTTCGACCGAAACCGGAGGCTGTGGTGCGGCTGGAGCATGGAGGCGGGGGGAAGGCGGGTGTACTTCGCCGGTGATACGGGCTACCATCCCGAGTTCGGCGCGATCGGCGGGCGGCTCGGTCCTTTCGACGCGGCCCTGCTCCCGATCGGGGCCTACGAGCCTCGCTGGTTCATGCGCCCCGTGCACATGAGCCCCGAGGAGGCCGTGCAGGCCTGGCACGACCTGAGCGCGGGGAAGGAGGAGCGGGCCGGTGCTCTGGTCCCCGTGCACTGGGGCACCTTCCGGCTCACCGACGAGCCGATGGAGGATCCGCCGGCGCGGCTACGACGCGCGTGGGACGATGCCCGGGCGCCCGGCAGCCTGTGGCTGCTGCAGCACGGAGAGACGCGGCGGCTCCCACCCGGGAGCCGGACGGGAGCCGCGGGCGCAGGAGCCGTCGGGCCCTAGCCCCGCCGGTCAGCCGTGTCCGTGGCCGCCGCCGCCGTGATCCTGGTGTGGACGCGGCTGCCTCGGCGCCGTGTGGACGGGCATGCGGGGCGCGGGACGCGGGGCCGGACGAGATACCGGACGCGGCCGGGCGGGTGCCGGGTGGGATAGGTGCGAACGCTGCACTCGGCTGGCTCCCTGGACCGGGGCCGGGCGGCGGGCCGGCGACGCGCCACGGCTCCGGGAAGGGGTGCGTGGGGTGGAGGACCGGACCACCCTGGGGCTACCCCCGCCCAGGAAGTCGATCCGCGGCGCGGCTCCGCGCTGCCCGGCGGCGGCGACCGCCTCGCCGGCCGGGACGCCCATGGAGGTGAGCCGGTGCTCGAGTCGGCGCTGGGCCTCGATCGCCTGAGCCTCCATCTGGAAGGCCAGGTGAGGCGTCGGCCGCAGGCCGGCTCGGACGAACGCGGCCCGGTCGCGAAGCAACATCGCCGGACCGACCTCCGTGGTGCTGCGGGCATCCCCGAGCTGATCGAGGATCTCCCGGAAGCGCTCGGCCGCGTCCACCGGGTCCCGGCTCGAGGCGCCGGACGTCCTCTTCGCGTCGGTCACGCCCTCACGCTCGTGCCGGGCATCGGCGACCTTGCCGGCCATCACGGTCGAGCCGGGCGCGTCGTCCACGACCGTGGCCCGGTCACGGTCGCGGGGCATGCCGGGTCTCATGCCACGGGTGTCGACGGGGCCCGCCGTGCGCGGCTGCTCCCGGCGCGTATGCGGCCGGTAGCCGTAGCCCCAGCCCCACCCATTCCAGCCGCCGTACGCCAGGCCCGAGCCGAAGCTCGAGTACCAGCCGTAGGGCGTCAGGCCGCAAGGTCCGTAGAAGGCCGGTCCGAAGACACTGAAGTAGGCCGGGTCGGGACTGGCGTAGCAGAAGGTCATCGGATAGCCGAGCAGGGCACGCTCGTACATCATGTAACCCGGCGACATCAGGTAGGCCAGCACGCGATTCTGGTCGTTGAAGAAGCCGTAAACGTCGTAGCTCCAGTCGCCGGCCGGCTGCTCGGGCACGATGAGCGACACGAGCTGGTCGACGATGTCGTAGGGCTCGGCCATGGCTTCCGGGGACTCCAGGAACCGGCCCGCCTCGAGCAGGCTCGTGTCCAGTGGGCGCCGCGAGGCGATCGCCACCAGGTAACCGCGCGTCCTGACGCGCGAGGCGTACACGAACCTCGGGAGCGTCAGCTGCCGGAACTCCTGCCGGTACTGGTCCAGCACCATGTCGGACAGGTCGATGGACACGGAGCGGGCCACCCGCCCCCGCTGGGCGCGCGTGAACGGGTAGAGCATGACGGCGCCGACGTCGGGGTGGACCTCGAACACCGCCACGTAGGCGGGCCCGGACACGCCGACGTGGGCGTACGGATACAGGAAGCCGCCGGTCCCCGTGGCGGCCAGGTGGACCTGGAGCGGCTTCGGATTCGCGGCTCCCTCGGCCTGCGCGTGCAGGGACGAGGGCAGGGCGATGGCCATGCACGCGAGAGCTCCGGCGACCAGGGCGAGCGACCGGGCTACGATGCCACGTCGTGAGGGGTTCATCATGCTAGCCACCTCCGGAACCTGCGCGTGTGTTCCCTCGTTCCAGCCATACCCTCCGAGATCCCCGCCGTTCCTGCCGCGCGCCGCTTCCCGTCGGCCCGGCTCAGCTCCCACCTCCGGTCGGCCTCCGCGGCGAGGACCCGTGGTCCGGGTGCGACGGCCGGGCGTGGCTCGGCGCCCGCCGAGCGGGCGTCCGAATCACCACGGGCCGGGGCGAGGCGGCGCGGACGTGCACCGTGACCGGCGGGGCGGACCGCGTGTCGGAGCCGCGGGGCGCGGCCGGGGTCCGGTGACGGTTCGCATCGGACCTCCCGCTCCTCGACATCACGGGGAGGCCGAGGCGCCGCAGCCGCGCCGCCATGTGCTCGCCCCGCACCCGCTCCCGGCGATGCTGCAGGCGGAGGTCGGCGGCGTGGGCCTGCGCCGTCATGCGCCGCGCCAGGCCCCCGGCGCCGGTGAGTCCCAGACGCGAGAGGTCCTGGCTCCGGCCGCTGAGGGTCGCCGGATCGACGGCGGCCTCCTGACGGGCGTCGGCGACCCGCTGCAGGAGCTCGGCCGTCCGGGCGGTGGACGCCGCGTCGGCCGGGTCGGTGGCCGTCCGGTCCGGCGGCGTGCCAGTGGGCACGCGGGGGGGCACGTTGCCGCGCGCCGGGACCGCGAGCGAGTCTCCCAGGGCCACGGCCGCGATCGGCACGAGCATGGAGGGCTCCCGGCCGCAGGCCGCTAGCCCAGGGACGAACCCGGCGGGGGAGGCGTACAGGGGCGTCGTGCTCAGGGCGGCCCCGCACGCGTTCGGAGCCAGGCCCGCGCCCACCAGGGAAGCGAAGCCGAGGCCGAAGTCGCGCCCGGACTTGGGGAAGCTCACCACGTCGTACGAGGCGCCCACGCCCTGCAGGGCGCCGGGCGCGACCTCGGCGAGGAGAGCACGCACGAGCGGCTCCGCGCCGTCCGCGACCCCACCGGGGTAGGCGAACACGTGTCCGGCACCGAGTCGGCCGAGCCGCAGGGGCCGCTCCGAGGCCACCCCCACGTAGATGGCCCGCGGCCGACGTTGGCTGGCCAGGTCGAACCGCTGCCAGAGGAGCCGACGGAACTGGAGCCGGGCGAGAGCGAGGCGGGCGCTCTTGAGCGAGAAGGCGGTCGTTCCACGATCCAGCGTGCCGGCCCGGGACCCGGTGCCGGGATAGAGGAGCACGGCCCCGATTCCGGGCTCCACCTCGAACACGGCGGCGTAGGCGGACCGGGACAGGTGGATCCGCGCCATGGGCAGCGACCAGCTGTAGGGGCCGAGGACCTCGAGCCGTACGCTCGGAGGCGCGTCCTGCGCCCGGGCGTGGACGGGGCCGGCGACGGCGCAGGCGAGAAAGGCTCCCAGCGCGAGGAGGATCGTGCCGCGAGGTCCGAGCGTCCGGCGTATCCTCATGGCAACCTCTCCAGTCCGATGGCGGAGCTTGAGATTCACTGTGTCAAAACTAATCAACACTTCTTGATCGCGCCACCTTGCGACTACGGATGTAGTTTTTGGGACTCCGTGGATCCGGCGGCCCGGATCAGGATCGGGGCCCGGGAGACGAGCGTGGTCCAGCCCGGCGCCCGGGCCCGAACCTCTACCGCGTACACTCCGTCCGGGATCGACCGGGGCAGCGACAGCGCCTCCCGGTAGGGCCGGAGGAACGCCCCGGCGCTCGGCTCCGCCGTCCAGGCCAGCCGCACCCGCGGGCGGCTCCGGGAAGGAGGTTTCGGGTCGACGGGATCGAAGGATCGGGCGTCGTCCTCCCGCAGCGTGATCTCCACGCGGACCCCGCCGCCCGACGGGAGGCCGTACAGCTCCCAGTAGAGTTCCAGGGACTCGCCGGGACGCGCGACCGGGGCGGCCGCGGGTCCGGGACCGGCGAGCACGAGCCGCGCGGCGACGCCGAGCGGGTCGGCGTCGGCCACGGGGAGGGAGCCGGACGGTGTCTCCGGCGAGAGGGGCGCACGCATGGCCGGGCCCGCCAGGAGTCCCGAGATCGCGGGCGTCCCCTCCGGTGGTCGCCGGAGGTCCACGCCCCGGCGCAGCCGCGCGGCCACCCGGCGTCTCCGGTCCAGGGCCTCGACGGACTCCAGGAGCGCCCGGGCCGGGGCTCGCGCGGACAGCACGCCGCTGCGGAGCGCCGGCTCCAGCGCCTGGCGGCCGTAGGGCTCATCGGGTCCGCCCGCGAGCAGGAGGAGGGCGGCGATGTCGGCCGTACCGTCCGCACGGCTCGAGGACGGCCGGCGAGCCGGGGGCATCGGTCCCGGGAGCGCGTAGGCCGCCAGCACCAGGACCGAGTCGCCTCTCCGGAACGCGATGGTCCGGCTCGGCAGGCGCACGAAGGTGTCGGCGTAGGCCGGAGCGTACCTGGACCGGGGCCGGGGATCGGTCGGCCGCCACGCCTCGGGGGTGAGATCGCCCGGGGGCGTGAGCGGGTCGGCGCGCGGGACGAAGGAGAGGCCGTGCGGGGGATCGTGGGCGATCCAGCTGTCCAGGTCCCCGGGACGCAGCGGGTCCCCCGGCACCCGCTCCCACCAGGCGGGCCATCCGTAGCGGATCGTGAGCTCGGAGAGGTCCTCGCCCCAGCGGACGTCGTACGGCGACGCCGCGTCCGCCTCGAGCTCGCTCGTGAGCCGACGGACGCGGTCCTCCACGCGGCGCTCGTTGCCCGGCTCGAGGTAGAGCGGATCGGCCAGCCACCAGTAACGGCGCTCGAACACCCGGCGCGCGGGGCCCGGGCAGGGGAGCCGCTCGTAGTGGGCCCGGACCTCGCCTTCCAGAAGATCGCCGAGGTCGCTGGAGCGGCAGCGCTCGGTCGGAGACGCGGCGCGGTCGGCGACCTCGAAGGCCTCCTCGGCCTGCCGCTCGCGGCCGAGCGCGTGCAGGGCCATGCCGGCCAGTCGCGAGCACCAGGCGCGCGAGGTCCGGCAGGCCCGCGCGGCGACCAGGGCGTCGGCGGGCCGGCCCGCCTCGATCCCGTAGCGGACGACCTGACCCGAGATCCAGCGCGAGCCCGGCAGCCGGACGAAGGCGGAGTCCAGGCGGTCGAGGAGCCGGCGGCGCAGGGGCGCTATGGAGGCGGGCTCGGGACGCGGCTCGATGCCGTCATCCTCGAACCAGTGGCAAAAGCGGCCCACGCGCTCGGGACAGGGGCCGTAGGCGACGCGCCGCACCGGCAGGCGCCTGCGGCGCTCGCGCTCGAACCGGGCCTGGTCCCGGCGGGCGGCGGCCTCGACGGCAGCGGAGTCCGCCGGGCCGGGCACGGATCCCCGCGCCCGGATCCCGAAGGATGGACGGGCCCCGACGCCGGCCGTGACGAGCAGGAGGCCGGCGACCGCGGCCGAAATGGAGCCGAGGCGAGGACGGTGGGGGCCCATCACCCGCCGAACCTGGGCGCGCCGGAGCGGGTTACTTGCGCCGGTACGTGCCCATCAGCTGGCCCTGGGCCAGGACGTGGCCCTCGATGGCGGACAGCAGCTCCGAACGGGTCGCCGCCGCCCCCAGCTCCGGTCGCCCGTCGAGCGCATAGACCCGGAAGAAGTAGCGGTGCCGCTGGCCGGCCGGCGGACAGGGCCCGCCGTAACCGATCTTCTTGAAGTCGTTCCGTCCCTGGAGGGCGCCGTCCAGGACGGCCTCGCGGGTGGGGACGCCCTCGGGAAGGCCGCTCCGGCCGGCCTCGAGGCCGTACAGCACCCAGTGGACCCAGAGTCCGTGGGGCGCGTCCGGGTCTTCCGCCAGCACGGCGAGGGTCACGGCGGAGTCGGGGACGCCGGACCAGCGCAGGGGCGGCGAGACGTCCTTCCCGTCACAGGTGTAGCGCGCCGGAATGGGTTCGCCTCGCTCGAACGCGGGGCTCTCGACGTCGAGGGTCATGGCGTGCTCCGAAGGCTCTGGAGGGTCGACGGGGGCCGGGGGACCGGCCGCTCGTGAGGCGGGCGGCCCCGGCGAGTGACCGGGGCCGCCCGCGCCGGTGACTCCCGACAGTGCGAGCAGCGGGAGCACGAAGGCGGTGACTCTCGTCCATCCGCCTCTCACGCGATGCTCACGCGGTCTGCGGGTGCTGGGTGTGACCGTGTGGCAGGGCCGTGAACCCGGTCACCATGAACACGAGGCCGACCAGGATGTCGTTCCACCATGCCCCGGCGCCCGAGACGACTCCACCGATGAAGCCCGCGATGAACAGCCAGATGGACACGATGCCCGCCGACCAGCCCTGGCCCGGCTTCTCGCGTGTCATCGTGAAGGCGAAGATCGCCACGATGACGCCGACGATCCAGTCGATCCAGGAGTTCGCGAGACTCGCGAAGCCCAGGAAGGGCGTGACGACCATCCAGATGCCCAGGATGCCAATGATCCAACCGTTCGCCATGATTCCCCCTTGCCACTGTACTGCAGTCCTGCGATCCGTCGGTGGCAGAATCATGCATAGGGCGTTCCGGCGGCTTGCCGGCTCGACAGGGAGCCGCTCCTTTGGGATCGGGCGCGCGACGTGCCGACCATCGGGGCGCGATCCGTCCTCGGAGAGGGAGGGACACATGTCCGGAGGACCCCGTCTCGGCGCCGTCGCCGCGCTCGCGGCCGCGCCGCTCTCATGGCTGGCCGGGCCGCTGGGCGCCCAGGGAGCGCCGTCACCCGCCACGGTGCCGGAGCGCACGGCCTACGCCGCCACGTCGACCACGGCCGACGTGGCGGCCTTCCTGGACAGCCTCCAGGCGCAGGGGGCCCCCATCCAGCTCCGGACCATGGGGCGATCCGCCCTCGGCAAGCCGATCCTGTTCGTGGTGGCCTCCGAGCCGACTGTCGCCTCCCCGGCCGAGGCGGCGGCGTCCGGCAAGCTCGTGGTCTACCTGCAGGCGAACATCCACGGTGGGGAGGTGGAGGGGAAGGAGGCGGTGCAGCAGCTCCTGCGGGAGCTGGCCGGCCGCCGCCGCGCCCTCCTGGAGCGGCTCGTCGTGCTGGTGGCGCCGGTCTACAACCCGGACGGGAACGACGCGCTCGGACCCGGAGCCCTTCATCGACCGGAGCAGCAAGGCCCTGACAGTGTTGGAGTCAGGCCGGATGGTCTCAACCTCGATCTCAACCGTGACTACCTCAAAGCGGAGGCTCCCGAAACGCGGGCCTCCCTGGCGCGGGTGTACGACCGCTGGGATCCGGCCCTGATGGTCGACCTGCACACGACCGACGGCACGCACCACGGCTACCTGCTGACCTACTCGCCTCCGCTCCAGCCCGACGCGCCTCCGGGGCCGCTGGGCTTCGTGCGCGACTCCCTCCTTCCCGCGGTGCGCCGGGCCATGGAACGGGACCACGGCGAGCCCATCTTCGTGTACGGCAACGTGCGCGACCCCAGGCATCCCGAGGCGTGGACGACCTACGCGCCCCTGGCCTGGTACGGGACCAACTACGTGGGACTCCGCGGGCGCATGGCCATCCTCAGCGAGGCCTACTCGCACGCCGACTTCCGCACGCGCGTGCGAGTCTCCCACGACTTCCTCGTGGAGATCCTCCGCTATGCGGCCGAGCACGCGGGTGAGATCCGGCGACTGGAGCGCGAAGCGGATCGGCAAACGACGCTCGAGGGAGCGGGCGCACGGTCGCGACCCGAGCTCGGGGTCCGGTTCGAGCCCGTCAGCCGGGGCGAGGAGCCGGTTCGGCTCGAAGTCATGCGGCCCACGGGAGACTCGGCGCGGGGCCGGCCCGTGCTCGAGCCGACCGGCTCCTTGCGGACGGTCCGGCTCCCGATCCTGGACCGGTTCGGGTCGGCCCGAACCCGGCGCCTGCCGGCCGGCTACTTCCTTCCCGCCTCCGAGGGAGCGACCGCGCGGCTCCTGAGGCTGCACGGCCTGGCGGTGTCCGAGCTCCGGGCCCCGTGGACGGACACGGTCGAGGTGTTCGTGGCCGACAGCCTCCGCTGGGCCGACCGTCGCTTCCAGGGCCACGCGCTCCTGGACGTGGAGGGCCGCTACGAGCGCCGGCTGCGCACGCTGCCCGCCGGCGCCTACTACGTCAGCACCGCGCAGCCCCTGGGTCGACTGGCGTTCGCCCTCCTGGAGCCGGAGGGCTACGGCCTGTTCCGGTGGAACGCCTTCGACCGGCTCCTCGGAACCGAGGAGGGCGCGCTCTCGGGCCTGGTGTACGGGTCGGGTCGGGTCGCGGAGCTGCCCGTGGTGCGTGCGCTCGAGGCGCCGCGCGTGGCGCGGCGGTCGCTGCGCTGACGGCTAGCCGGCGCGGCCTGCATGGCGCTCCCGGTACGTGGCCATGTCGCGGGCGATGATGTCGCGCGCCCGCCCGGCGTCCAGCCAGCCTCCGGTAGCCGTCTCCTTGCCCTCGAGCTCCTTGTAGATGTCGAAGAAATACTCGACCTCCTCGAGCAGATGGCCGGGCAGGTCCGCCAGGTCGCCCGCCTCCCGGAAGCGTGGATCGCCGACGGGCACCGCCAGCACCTTTTCATCGGAGCCCTTCTCATCCCGCATCTCCAGCACGCCGAGCGGGCGGGCCGGGAGGACGCAGCCTGGAAAGGTGGGCTCGCTGACCAGGACGAGCACGTCGAGGGGATCGCCGTCCGGGGCCAGCGTGCCGGGGACGAAGCCGTAGTCCCCGGGATAGTACAACGACGCGTACAGCACGCGGTCGAGGCGGAAGGCCTCGAGGTCGGGGTCGTACTCCACCTTGTTGCGGCTGCCTCGTGGAATCTCGACGATCACGTTGACGACGTCGGGAGCCCGTTCACCCGGAGAGAGATGATGCAGGTTCATGACGGCGGCCTCGCGCTGCGCAGGAGTTCCGGACGGCGGCGGGGTGGCCTCGCGGGCCCCCCGCCTCTGGCGCCGGCCGGGTGCAAGAAGGGCTCCACGATGGGGCCTCTTCCATGACGCCAGGCGGCGGGAGCGCCGCCGTCGGGGCCGGCGGGGCGGGGGACCCGCTGGCCGACCTCGAGCTGCTGCTCAAGGCGCGCTACGGCCTCGTGGTCCTGGAGACGGACGAGGAAGGGCGCGCCGGCTCGCTCCTCCGTCACCTGGCGGACGCCGTGGACCTGCCCCTGTTCACCTGGACCCGGACCAAGGGGCTGCGGCGGGACGGGCTGGAGAGCGCCGTGTACGGGTCGACCGACCCGTCGAAGGCCCTCGCCCACGTGGAGGCGTCGGGCTTCCCGGCCATCTACCACTTTCGCGGCCTGGGGGCCTACCTCGAGGACGACGTGGTCGGGCAGAGGCTGGCCGACGCCGCCCGTTCCTACGCCGACCTGGCGGGTGCCCTCGTGCTGACCGGCGGGAAGCTGGCGCTCCCCGAGTCCGTGGGGGCGCTCGCGGCTCGGCTGCGGCTTCCGGCACCCGGCGTGGCCGAGTATGCGGACCTCCTGGACCGGCTGGTGCGCGACCTGCGCGAGCGAGGGCGAGTGCGGGTCGAGCTCGTAGACGAGGACCGGGCCCGGCTGCTCGAGCGCCTGCACGGCCTCACCCTGCTCGAGGCGGAGAAGGTCCTGACCCGGGTCATCGTCGAAGACGGGCGGCTGGGTCCCGAGGACCTGGACGAGGTGCTGGAGGCCAAGCGCGATCTGGTCGAACGGGACGGGCTGCTCGAGTATCGGCCCTCGGGCGCCGGGCTGGACGAGGTGGCTGACCTCGCGGCTCTCCGCGCGTGGCTCGAGGAGCGCAAGGCCTTCTTCCACGACCCCGCCCGGGCGCGCTCCTTCGGGCTCCCGGCCCCGCGCGGCATCCTCCTGCTCGGGGTGCCCGGCTGTGGCAAGAGCCTCAGCGCCAGGGCCGTGGCGGGCTCGTGGACGCTGCCGCTCCTCAAGCTCGATCCCTCGCGACTGTACAACAAGTTCGTGGGCGAGAC
Source organism: Candidatus Humimonas hydrogenitrophica (assembly GCA_947581615.1). Taxonomy (GTDB): domain Bacteria; phylum Gemmatimonadota; class Gemmatimonadetes; order Palauibacterales; family Palauibacteraceae; genus Humimonas; species Humimonas hydrogenitrophica. The sequence continues at coordinate 38,759 of CANPVD010000053.1, read as the reverse complement.
CGAGCGCAATTTCCGGCGTGCCACGGAGATGGCGGAACGCCTCGCTCCCGTGGTCCTGTGGATCGACGAGATCGAGAAGGCGTTCGCCGCGGCCGGCGAGGGGGACGGGGGCGTCTCGATGCGCGTCCTGGGCAGCTTCCTCTCGTGGCTCCAGGACCGCGAGGGGGACGTGTTCGTGGTGGCGACCGCCAACGACGTGTCCCGGCTCCCTCCCGAGCTCCTGCGGAAGGGCCGGTTCGACGAGATCTTCTTCGTGGATCTGCCCGACCGCGAGGCGCGGCGGGCGGTCCTCGCCCTCCACCTCGCCAGGCGGGACCGGGACCCGAAGGCGTTCGACCTGGAGGCCCTAGCCGAAGCCACCGAGGGCTTCAGCGGCTCCGAGCTCGAGCAGGTCATCGTGGCCGGCCTGTACGCGTCCTTCTCGGACGGCGAGTCGCTGACCACCGGGAGGATCCTGGAAGAAGCGAACCGAACGCGGCCGCTGTCCCGGGTGATGGCCGAGAAGGTGGCCGGCCTCCGCAGCTGGGCCAGGGGACGAACGGTCCCCGCGAACTGAGGAAGGCCGACTCAGCCCGCCCGGTCGACCACGTAGGCGTTCCGCTGGGCGGCCGGCAGGAGGATGATCTGGAACACGTTGACGTGTTCGGGGGCCGAGGCCACGTAGTGGATGGCCTCCGCCACGTCGTCGGCCGCGAGCGGGCGGAAGCCCTCGTACACCGCGTCCGCGCGCTCCTCGTCGCCGTGGAAGCGCACCACCGAGAACTCGGTCTCCACGAAGCCGGGATCGACGCTGGAGGCCCGAAGCGGCGTGCCCGCCAGGTCCAGGTTGAGGCCCTCGGTCAGGGCGCGGACGCCGAACTTGGTGGCGTTGTATACGTTCCCTCGCGGATAGACCTGGTGGCCGGCCGTGCTGCCCACGTTGATGACGTGTCCGCGTCCGGCCTCCAGCATGTGGGGCAGGAGGGCGCGGCTCACGTAGAGGAGCCCCTTGAGGTTCGTGTCGATCATCCGGTCCCAGTCCTCGGGATCGCCTTCCTGGAGCGGATCGAGGCCGGCGGCCAGCCCCGCGTTGTTGACGAGGACGTCGGGCACGACGCCATCCCGAGCGAGCGCGCCGGCCGACGCCTCGACCGCGGCGCGGTCCCGCACGTCGACGCCGGCCACACGCACGGGCGACCCCGGGTCGTCACCGAGCTCGGCCGCGAGGGTACGGAGGCGCTCCTCGCGCCGCGCCCACAGGACGAGCCGGGCTCCCGATGCCGCGAAGCGTCGCGCGCAGGCCGCTCCGATCCCCGAGCTGGCTCCCGTGACGAGCACCGTGCTGCCTTCCAGACGGCCCATGCTACTTCCTCCCGGTAGGTCGAGCGGCCATGTGACCGCGGGCTCCCGTGTGGTCGAAGGCTCAATCTCGGAACGCGGGCGCCGGCGGTCCAGCGTCGCGTGTGATCCGGGTCCCGAATCGTTATCTTGCCGGCGTGCGGGTGAGGGTGGCCCGCGGTCCAGAGCGTGGCGTGTACGTCCCGCCCCTGTCCTGCACGGCTCCCGGAGGCTTCCATGCTGATGCGTGCCCTTTCGGCCGTATGGCTCCTGTCCGCGCTGCCCGTCGCCGTCCTGGCCCAGCAGGCCGCGGCCGTCCCCGTGCCCCCCGACGCCTCCGGGTCCACCGCGTGGCGCGCCAGGCTCGACGATCCAGCCGCCTCCATCCAGGGCGTCCGCTTCGAGCCCGCGGGCGAGGGCGCCCACGTCACCACCCGCATCGCGGCCATCTTCTGGCGGCCGGCCGACTCGGCGTCGGGAGCCTTCGCCGCACGGGCGACCTTCGCCCAGCTCCGGGCGCCCTCCCGCCCGGAGGGCTACGGGCTCCTGGTGGGGGGACGGGACCTGGGCGGCGCCGACCAGGACTATCTCTACTTTCTGGTCCGGGGCGACGGCCGCTTCCTGGTCAAGCACCGGGCGGGCGGCGAGACGCACGACCTCCTGGGCGGCTGGAAGGCCTCGAAGGCCGTGCGGGCGGCGGACGCGGACGGGAAAGCCACGAACGCGCTCGAGATCCGCGCCGACGCGGACTCGGTGCACTTCCTCGCGAACGGCACGAGGGTGGCCGGCCTCGCCCGCGCGCACGGGCTGCGGACGGACGGCATCGTCGGGCTCCGCATCAACCACCACCTGGATGTCCGGGTGGCGGACTTCGCGATCGAGCGGCGGTGACATCACGGGCGCCATGATCGTCTTACGAACGGATCGAACCAGTAACGGGAGGGGAGCCATGGTCGCACAGGACCGGGTTCGAGTGGGCGACCGGGGGAGTATCGCCGGTCGGATGACGGTCCTCGTGGTGGCGGGGCTCATCGGAGTCCTGCCGGGGTGCGCTCCCAAGCACGTGTCGCGCATCGACCCGAACTCGGTGACCGACCTTTCCGGCCGCTGGAACGACACCGATTCACGTCTGGTGGCGAAGGCGCTGATCGAGCAGAGCCTCGGGGATGGGTGGGCCGAGCGCTACGCGAGTGACCATGGCGGGAATCCGCCCACCGTCATCGTGGGCGGCTTCCGCAACGACAGCTACGAGCACATTCCCGTTTCGACGTTCGTGAACGACCTGGAGCGGGCGTTCGTCTCCTCGGGCCAGGTGCGTGTCGTCGCCAGTCCGGAGGAACGGCAGGAGGTCCGCGCGGAGCGCAAGGACCAGCAGGACAACGCCCGCGCCGACACACGCGCGCGCACCGCCCAGGAGCTCGGCGCCAACTATATGCTCCAGGGGCAGATCCAGTCGATCGAGGACGAGGAGGGCGGCGAGAAGATCGTGTATTACCAGGTCGACGCCACCCTCATCGACGTCCAATCCAACGTGAAGGTCTGGACGGGCCAGCACCGCATCAAGAAGTACATCGAGCGCAAGCGGTTCGGGTTCTGAGGCGGGGAGGCGGCATGGACATCCAGGGTCGATCGATCGAGGAACGCCGTTCGCCGTGGGTGAGGGGAGCGGGCACGCGCGTGGCGCTCGCCGGTGGGGTGGCGTTCTCCCTGTGGATGGCCGGGTGCGCCACGCACCGTGTCCACGAGCAGCCGATCATGGAGAACGGCGACCGGGTCGAGGTCCCGTCGGGACGGGATGCCGCCGATCCGGCGGCGGCCGCGCGGATGGCCGCCGAGCGGGAGAGCGCCGACTCCATCCGGGCCGAGGCGCTTGCCACCTGCTCCGGCGACGTGTGTGACGCCCTCGTGCGCGGAGAGCTGGCGCTGGGCATGTCCGAATCCCAGGTGTTGGCGGCCACGCGCACGAACGCGGCGGCCTGGCGCATCCGGCGCTCGGGCCCGGCGGTGGTGCTGATGCCGCGCTCGCTGGACCACGGTCCTTCGGACGCCGTGGCCGACGTGGCCATGGTGCGGCTGGACGAGGGCCGGGTGGCTGGCTACGCCTACAACGAGACCACGGGCGTGCGGCTGGTCAGCAAGCCCGAGGACGCGACCACGGCCGGCCGGGCCGACGCCCTGGCCGAGCAGCTCCTCCGGGAGGGGGACGACCTGGCGGCGAGCGGCGACCTCGACGGCGCCCTCAACCGCTACGACCGGGCCGACGTGCTCCGACCCGACGATCCGATGATCGGCTACCGGATCGCCACGGTGCTCGACAAGCAGCTTCGCCCCATCGAGGCGCTGATCCAGTACAAGCTCTTCCTGCACCAGCTCGAGCTCGAGAAGATCGAGGCGCGCGGCGACGCGGCGGCGAAGATGGCCGATGCCATCGCCAGGGCGCGTGAGCGGATCATCGTCCTCGAGAAGCGGAACCCGTAGTCCGGCCGTGACGGGCGGGCTCCGGCCCCGCCCCCGGCGCTCCGCGAGGATCCGGGGCGGCGTCGCGCTCCCGGGCCTCCTCGCCTGCCTGGCGCTGTCGGGGTGCGCGGCCCTGCTGCGCCCCTTCGACCGCGCGCCCTCCGGCCTGTCGAGGTGGGATCAAAGCGTCCGAGACGAGCTGGTGGCGGGTCGCTTCGACTCGGCGCTGGCGCTGGCGGGTCCGGATCGGGCCGACGCCGGCGACGACCTGCTGCGGCTGGAGTACGAGGGGATCCTGGCGCACTACGCCGGGATGCCGGACCGAAGCCGGGCCGCGCTCGGCGCCGCGAGCCAACTGGCCGAGGACCGCTACACGCGCAGCCTCTCCCGGACGCTGCTCTCCTTCTTCACCGGGGACAGGACGAGGGCCTACGATCCGCCGCTCGTCGACCGCCTCTTCCTCCACTACTACGGGGCCCTGGACTACCTGGCGACGGGCGACGACGAGGACGCGGCGGTCGAGGCCCGCCGGCTCGAGCAGCGCCTGGCGCTGGCCGGGGACGAGAGCGAGGATCCCGGGGAACGGGGCCTGGCGGCGGCCATGCACGCCTTCGCCGGGACGGTGTTCGAGGCGGCCGGCCGATCCGGAGAGGCCGCGGTCTCCTATCGACTGGCGAGGCGGGCGGCCGGGGACACGACGCGGGACGAAGGCTCCACCCCCGTACCGGCCGCGGAGGCCCGACCGGCGCCGGTGGGCGAGGGCACACGGCCGAGCGTCGATGAGGGTACGGTCGTCGTCGTGCTGGAGCGCGGATTCGTGGCGCACCGGGTCGAGCGCTCCCTGACGCTCCTCCTGTGGCCGGGAGAGCTCACCGCGCTGCGTACCGCGGCCTCCGGGGACGTCTCCGCCCGCCGCCGCGGCGAGACGGTGGCCGACGACGTAGCCCGTCGGTCTCTTGGTCTGGTGCCGGTCTCCGACGGCCCCGGTCCGGGACACGGGGAGGGGAGCGACCCCTACCTTCTGCGGGTGGCCTGGCCCACGTACGCGGCGGGCCGCGTCCCCGACGCGCGGATCCGTCTCCTGGCGCCCGGCGTGGGCTCGGACTCGCTGATCGCCACGGAGCTGGGGGTCGCCGACGTGTCGACCGCCGTGCGCAGCGACTTCGCCCGACAGGCTCCCGGCATCCTCGCCCGCACCCTGGTCAGGGCCGTGGCCAAGCGCGTGGCGGTGGAGGCGGTCAAGAAGACGGCCTCCAGGAAGGATGAGACGCTGGGCGAGATCGTCGGCCTGGCGGCGAACGTGACCAGCGCGCTCCTCGAACAGGCGGACACGCGCGGGCTCGATCTCCTGCCCGCCCGGGTGCGTCTGGTGCGCGTCCGGGTCCCGGCGGGCCGCCATCGTCTCCATCTGGAAGTCCTCGAGCCCGGACGACCGCGTCCACGCTCGCTGGACCTCGGGGTCGTGCACGTCGAGGCGGGTCGGGTCGTCGTCGTGCCCGTGCGGATATGGGAAGGGGGAAGGGCGCGATGAGGATGAAGCGGCGGCGCGGCTCGACGTCGTGGCGCAAGGCCCTCACCTGGACCGTGGTGGCCGCCGTGTCGGCGCTGGTCGCGGCCGAGTTCGTGGCCCACCACGTGGTGGATGCGGACTTCGTCGCCGGCCGGCTGGGCCATCGCCTTGGTCCGCGCTTCGAGGTCCGGATCCGAGACGTGGGCTTCAGCTTCCTGCGGGGCTCTTTGGAGGTGGACGGCTTGCGGGTGCGCCGCGTGACGGCGGATTCGGAGCCGGGCGGCGTGGGTCCCGACGTGCGAGTGGCTCGCCTTCGGATGCGGGGCCTGGACCGGCTGTCGCTGCTCCGGGGGCGGTCGCTGTCCATGTCCGGGCTCGCCATCGACAGCGTCCGCGTCCGGGTCCGGACCCACGCGCTCACTCGCGCCGAGTCGCGGGCCGGCTCGAGGGTCCCGCCCGAGGAACGCCTCGGGAACGCGCTCCCGGCGCTCGACGTCGGCCGGGTGAGGGTGACGCACGCGGACCTCGTGTTGGCCGCGGACGATGGATCGACGGCCGACTCGGTGCAGGGCCTGAGCGTGACCCTGGAGGACCTCCGGACGGGGCCCGGCCGCCCGGCCGGGGGCGATCGGGTGCTGTTCAGCCGCGACGTGCGGGTCGATCTGCCGAGCTACCGGCACGTGACCGCCGACGGACTCTACGTCCTCGAGATGGACAGTCTCGGCCTCTCGACCCGGGACTCGACCCTCGGCCTCGGCGCGCTCCGGTGGCACCCCACGGTGGGGCCTTCGGAGTTCGTGGGGCGCCTCCGGCACCGCGAGGAATACGTCGACCTGGCCGCACGCGGGGTGCGGCTCCGGCACGCGGATTTCGGGCGGCTGGTGTCCCACCACGGCTTCATGGCGGGCTACCTCGGAACGGACTCGGCGCGGCTGTCCATCTGGGACGACAAGACGGTTCCCGCGGCCGCGGACTCGGCGTCTCCGGGCATGCCCACGGACTGGGTGGCGGGCGCAGGCGTGCCGCTGGCGCTCGACACCGGGACGGTCGAAAACGCCACTGTGATCTACGCGGAGACGCCACCCGGCGGCGGTCCCCGGGGCGTCGTGCGCTTCGATCGGGCCAGCGCTCGACTGCTGGGCCTGTCGAACGCGAGGGCGAGGCTCCTCCGCCAGGCCCGGTCCGAGGCCACCGGGAACGGTTCCGCACGGGCGGTGCTCCGGATGCGGGCGGAGCTCTTCGGGAGGGGACGCCTGCAGGCCCAGATGACGGCCGACCTCTCGGCGGACTCCCTGGCGGCGAGGCTGACCGGCGGCCTCGGGTCGCTGCCGGCCGCCGCCCTGGATTCGGCGACGGCTCCACTCGCCGGAATCGGCGTCACGGGCGGCGCCATCGACACGGTCGGCTTCGACCTCCGGCTGGACGGCCGGAGGGCCTCGGGCCGCGTGTGGGCCCTCTACCGGGACCTGTCGCTGCGGAGGGCCGAGCCGGGCCAGGGGCCGCCGGGCCTCTTCGACCGGATCGGCACCGTCGTGCTCGAGCGGAGGGTATGGGACGCCAACCCCGAGCCGGCGGACCGCGAGCCGCGCGTGGGCCGGGTCGACCGCACCCGCCAGCCCGGGGAGACGTTCTTCGCCTATGTGTGGAAGTCGCTGAGGAGCGGGCTGCTGGACGTGCTGAAGAAGTGACCGGGCGCATCTAGCGGGTGAACGCCCCCGCCAGGCCCCCGGACACGAGGCTCGAGACGTTGGTGAGAATCCGGGGCAGGGCGAACCCGCCCGGGGACGCCAGGTAGCGCGGCTCCCACACGGGGCCGAACTTGTCCTTGTATTGCCGGAGCCCCTGGAAGCTGTAGAAATGGTCCCCGAACCGGTAGATCAGCGAGCCGATCCGGTTCCAGGCCGACGCCAGCGGCCGGTTCTCCAGCCCCGAGAGCGGAGCCATGCCCAGGTTGAACCAGCGGTAGCCTTCCTCCCGGCTCCACAACATGAGCTCGACGAACAGGTACTCCATGACGCTCGCCGGCGCGTCGGGGAGTTGTCGCATGAGGTCGGGCGAGATCTCGGTCCGCTCCGCGGAGGTCCACAGGTTGGAGAACGCCACGACGCGTCCCTCGCGGCGGACGAGACCGGCCGGGAAGCGGGTCAGGTACGCGTCGTCGAAGCGCCCCATCGAGAAGCGCTTCTCCCGGGTCGCCTTGCCCTCGAGCCAGGCGTCCGAGACCTCGCGCAGCTCCGGGAGCAGCGACGCAACGTCCGCCGGCGGCCGAATCTCGAAGGAGCATCCTTCCTTCTCCGCCTTGCCGATGGTCCGCCGCAGACCGCGCCGCGAGCCGCCTTCCAGGGAGAACTCCTCCAGCGGGACGCGCGCTTCCTCGCCCAGCTTGAGAAGGGTGAGGCCCATGTCCAGGTAGAGAGGCAGGCGCCGGGGCGAGATCTGGTAGAACACCGGCCAGTCGTCGAACCGGTCGGCCATCTCCCGGAACCGCCACACGAGCTCCGGCCAGCGCTCGGTCGGACCGACCGGGTCCCCGAGGGCGACGCGGCTGCGGCCCTCGGCCCCGTACATGAGGAAGGCGTCGCCTGCTTCGCTGAACAGGAACGCCTTGTCTCCCAGGAAGGCCAGGTTCGCGGCGGCGACCGGCGAGGTGGCCACGATCTCCTCGGCCCGCTCCATCTCGCCGGCCTCGGGCAGCCTCGGTCGCGCGCTCGCCGGCCGCACGAGCCTCAGGATGGCCACGATCAGGGTGACCCCGACCGCCCCCACCGTGGCGCGCAGGAAGCGGGGCGCGTCGCCACGCAGGGCGAAGCGCCACCAGAGGCTCGAGTTGAACTCCACGTGCCGGTACGAGAACAGTCCCAGCCACACCGAGGTGAGCAGGACGATGCCGACGGCCGCGATCCAGCCGGGGGAGAAGGCCTCGCCGAGCAGCGAGCCCTCGCGGTAGAACCGGCCACGGGCCGGGACGAGCACGGCCAGCAGCACGAACAGGAAGCTGGCCTCCTCCCAGTCCAGCCCCTTGAGCAGGGAGAACACGATCCCGGCCACCAGCAGGGGGACGGTCAGGTGCCAGGCCGAGTCGAGCCTTCGCCACAGTCCCCAGCCCAGCACGAGGAGGGCGGCACCCGCCACGCTCGCCAGGAAGTGCGAGGCCTCGATGAGCGGGAGGGGAAGCAGGCGTCCGAGGGAGGCGATCCGCCCCACCATGGAGGGCGTGGCCCCCGACAGGAGGAGGACCGCGCCGGCCACGAAGGTGGCGACCGCCAGGACGTACGGTGCCAGGGAAAGGGTCCACCGACCGACCATGCCCCCCAACCGGGCCACGTAGGCCCGGTGCGTCCGCAGCTCGAGGCCTCCGTACACCACCGAGGCCACCAGCAAGGGGAGGAGGTAGTAGACACCGCGAAACGCCACCAGCGCCCCCAGCACCGCGGCGTGGAGCCCGTGACCCGGGAGCAGGAGGATCAGGGTGGCCTCGAACACCCCCAGTCCCCCCGGGACGTGGCTGGCCAGCCCGACCACCTGGGCGGCCACGAAGATGGACAGGAACGCCGGGTACGAGAGTCCGAGACCCGGAGGCATGAGGACCCACAGCACGGCTGCCGCCAGCGACCAGTCCAGCGGGGAGACGAGGAGCTGCACGACCGACAGGCGCGCCGCAGGAGGGGGAAACTCCCAGTCGCGCACCGAGAGGACGGGCCGCCCGCGCAGCGTCCAGGCGAAGTAGGCCGCCACCACCAGCAGCACGGCGGCGCCGATGAAGCGGCCGAGGGCGCCCCCGAGCGGAGGCGGCAGGAGCCCGGATCCGGCCGCCAGGAGGGCTCCGCCGATGAGACCGACACCGAGCCAGAAGGTGACCGAGTAGAACGCGATCACCTGCGAGATCTCGACGGCCGAGAGCCCCCACGACGAGTACAGTCGGTAGCGCGCCGGCGCGCCCGTGAGCAGGGGGAATCCCAGGCTCTGGCTGAACGCGAAGCCCACGAAGGAGGCCGCCGCGGCGCGCCGGTAGGCCAGCTTCCTCCCGGCGTAGCGCACTCCCAGGTAGTCGTAGACGCTGAGCAGGAAAAAGTTGAGGATCGTGAACAGGAGGGCCAGGATCACCCGCCCGGAGGGCAGGGTCTGAAGGCTGCGGGCGATGTCTCCGGGCCGGTAGTGCCGGAGCTCCCGGTACAGCACCCACAAGGCCAGGGAGAACAGTACGAGTCCGAGGACGGGCTGCAGGCGGTGCAGCAGCCGCCGCTGGGCCTCGGGCTCGGGCCCGGCCTCCGGTCCTGCGCCTGGATCCTCCCGCTCGACGTTGTGCCCGATCAAGCTGTCCGTCCTCCGGGGGGTGCGTGGTGAGGGGCTCGGGTCGCTACGGGACGTAGCTTGTCGAACCGGGGTCGTCTCCGCCACCGGGTCGCCTTCTTTGTGGAGGGATCCCCGACCGTGCTACTGTTGAGGGGTCGAGGAGCCTCTCCGCCCCCAACCTTCGGTGATGGACGCCATGGAGATCCTGTACGCGATCATCGCCTTCGGCGGCGCACTGGCGGTGGCCACCAGCCTGCGCGTTCTGAAGGAATACGAGCGAGCGGTCGTCTTCCGACTGGGCCGCGTGCGGCCGATCCGCGGTCCGGGCCTCATCTTCCTGGTCCCGTTCGCGGTCGAGCGCATGGAGCGGGTGAGCCTGCGCGTGATCGCCATGGACATTCCGCCCCAGGACGTCATCACCCGCGACAACGTGTCGGTGAAGGTGAACGCGGTCCTCTACTTCCGGGTCAACGACCCTCTCAGGGCCATCCTGGAGATCGAGGATTACCTGTTCGCCACGTCGCAGCTCGCGCAGACCACGCTGCGGTCGGTCATCGGACAGGCGGACCTCGACCATCTGCTGGCCGAGCGCGAGAAGTTCAACGAGATCCTGCGCGAGATCATCGACCAGGGCACGGATCCCTGGGGGATCGAGGTCACCGGCGTCGAGGTCAAGGACGTCGACCTGCCCCAGGAGATGAAGCGGGCCATGGCCCGGCAGGCGGAGGCGGAGCGGGAGCGGAGGGCCAAGGTCATCAGCGCCGAGGGCGAGTTCCAGGCCGCGATCAAGCTCCGGGACGCCGCGGGCCTCCTCAGCCAGGAGCCCGCGTCCCTGCAGCTGCGCTTCCTGCAGACGGCCTCCGAGATCGCGGCAGAGAACAACTCCACCACGCTGTTCCCCATGCCCATCAACCTCTTCTCGGGGCCTCTTCAGGGACTGTTCGGAACGCGGTCCGGGTCGGCCCGGGCTCCGGGGGAGGAGGGCGGCGCCGCGGACGCGTCGGAAACCGAGGCGGAGGCCTCGCCGCGGGCGCTGGCCGAGGGTGGCACGCCGGAGCTGTCGGCGGGTGCGGCGGAGCCGTTCCGCCGGCTCGACGAGGGCGAGGGTTCGGCCGAGGAGATCGAGAGCCACCTGGACAAGGCGGAGATCGCCCGTCGGGCCCGCCGCCGCGTCGCCGAAGACGAGCCGGACGGCGATGGCGGGTCCGGCACGTGAACGGCGGCTGACCGCTTCCTCTTCCGGCCGGATCGCAGCCCCGGCGCGCGCGCTCCCGGCCGCGCAGGGCGTCCGGCGGCGTCCCCCCGAACGTGGCAGAGTCCTTGCTCCTCGCGGGGCGCGTGTCGGACGCGAGGAGGGCGCTGGAGCGGCTGAGAGAACGGCTGGGGGCGAACCGGGCCGTCCTGGCCCTGTCGGTGGCCCGGCTGGGCGACGGGATCGGGAACAGCATCCTGATCATCGTCATCCCCCTCTACGTGGCTCGGCTCCCGGCGCCTTGGTTTCCGCTGCCCCGGTCGGTCCTGGTCGGGATCCTCATCGCGCTCTACGGCCTGGTGAACTCCGCCGCTCAGCCGCTCACCGGCGCCCTCAGCGATTGGACGGGCCGACGCAAGCTGTTCATCCAGCTCGGCCTGGCGGTCATGGCCTGCGCGACCGCGGCCTTCGTCCTGGCCACACGCTACCGCGATCTCCTGGTCATCCGGGCATTCCAGGGCATCGGCTTCGCGCTGACCATCCCGGCGTCGATGGCGATCATGACCGCGGTCACCGAGCGGAAGACCCGAGGCGGCGCCATGGGCGTGTTCACGACGTTCCGGATGATCGGCTTCGCCGTCGGACCGCTGATCGGCGGCCTCGTCCAGGTGCACTTCGGCTTCGCGGCCGCCTTCCTGACCGGGACCGGCTTCCTGGTGGCCGGACTGGTGGCGGTCCAGGCGTGGGTGGAGGACCCGCCGGCCGGGCGGGACGAAGCGGCGGCGGGAGGCGAGTTCCGCGTGTTCGACACGGGCCTCCTGTCCGGGGGACTGCTGGCGCTGGGGGGCGCCATGTTCGTGATGGCGGCCGCGATCGCGATGATGTCCACTCTGGAGAACGCCTTCAACGAGCGCCTGCACCAGTCCGCGATCGGCTTCGGGGTCGCGTTCAGCGCCCTCACCGTCAGCCGTCTCGTCTCCCAGGTCCCCCTCGGATCGCTCTCGGACCGACTGGGGCGCCGTCCCCTGATCATCGCTGGGCTCCTGTTCCTGGCCCCGACCACCGCGCTCCTCGGCGTGGCCGCCTCGACCCTGCAGCTCACCGGCGTGCGGCTGGCCCAGGGGCTCGCCTCGGCGGCCGTGGCGGCGCCGGCTTTCGCGCTGGCCGGGGACCTGTCCACGGTGGGGGGCGAGGGGAGGCAGCTCAGCGTCCTCACCATGGGCTTCGGGCTCGGCATCGCGCTCGGCCCCCTGCTGGCGGGCCTGCTGGCCCTGGTGAGCTTCGAGACGCCCTTCCTGCTGGGGGCGGCCCTGGCGCTGATCGCGGCCTGGATCGTGTACCGATACGCGCCGGAGACGAGGGGTGAGCGAGCCGATGCCTGACGCGCGAACGGACGTGGCGATCGTGGGAGGGGGTCTCAGCGGCTTAGCCCTGGGTCGAGCGCTCTCGGCGCGCGGCACCGAGGTTCTCGTCCTCGAAGCGTCGGACCGCCCGGGAGGGGTCACGTGGACCGAGGCGCGCGAGGGGCGTCTCCTGGAGCTCGGGCCCCAGCGCATCCGGCCCTCGGGCGCCGTGGGCGAACTGGTCGAAGAGCTGGGGCTGGGAGATGAGCTCCTCCTGTCACCGGGTGAGCTGCCCCTGTTCGTGTACCGGGATGGATGCCTCGGCGAGGTTCCTCTCTCCGCCCGGGCGCTGCTGCGCACCGAGCTCCTGTCCACGGCCGGGAAGCTTCGGCTGTTGGCCGAGCCCCTCACCCGGGGCGCCCTGCCCGGCGAGACGGTGGCCCACTACCTCACCCGCAAGCTGGGGCGCGAGGCGTACGAGAACCTGGTCGGGCCCCTGTACGGCGGCCTGTACGGCTCGAACCCGTCCGAGATGCTCGTGGAGGCCTCGCTCGGGCACGTCCTCCGGCGCTTCGGGGTGGGGCGCAGCCTGGGGCTGGCCGTCCTCGGGCTGGCGCGTCGAAGGGGTCGGGTGCCGCCCCCGGCGACCTTCCGGGAGGGGATGGCCGCGCTGCCGCGCAGCATGGCGCGCGCGCTCGGCGACCGGGTGAGGCTCCAGGCCCGCGTGACGGCCCTGGCGCGGGAGAACGGAGGCTGGCGGGTGACGATCGGGGGGGGCAGCGCCCCCGCGTGGGCGGTGCGGGCGGACCGCGTCGCCGTCACCGTGCCGGCACCCGAGGCGGCGCCCCTCCTGCGGGAGGTGGCGCCGGAGGTGGCGCGACACATCGGGGCCCTGACCTACAACCGCCTGGTCGTCGTCCACCTGCTCGCCGACCGCGTCCTGCCGGGGCTGGGCTGCCAGGTGTCCCTGGCCGAACGGGACCTGGCGACGCGGGGACTGACCTGGAACGCACCGGCGTTCGGGCCCGACCCGGAGGCGCCGAAGCGCGAGCGGGAAGCGAGGGCGGCCCGGGAAGGGGTGTACACCGCCTTCCTGGGCGGGGCGGGACGGGAAGAGGTGGCCGACCTGGAGGAGGAGGCGGCCGCCGGGCTGGCGACGGACGAGTTCGCCCGCATCACGGGCGAGCCGGCACGGCCCATCCTGGTCAGCCGGGTGTGGATGCCCGCGTGGGACCGGACGTGGAAGGGCGCGGGCGCGCTCGACCTTCCGCGCGGGCTCACGGTGTGCGCGGCCTGGTCGGAACGCCCCGGGATCCCCGGGCGGCTCTCCCAGGCCGCGCGCCTGGCCGAGCGGCTCGCGCCCGCCGCCCCCTGACGGCTCGGCTCAGGCGGCGGCGTCGCGCTCCAGGTCGGCGTTCAGGCAGCGCGCCCCGTCCGCCCCCCGGCAGCGGCACGCTCGGAGGCGTGGGGCTTCGAGCTCCTCGGGCAGCTCGCGGTCCGCCACCACGGCCTCGACCAGATCGGCGAGCAGGGAGGGGAAGCGGGGGTCGCCGTGCGGGACAGGGACGCGGTGGAAGGCCAGGCCCGCCGTCTCAGCCACGCCCCGCAACTCGATGTCGAGCTCCGAGAGCGTCTCCGACTGCTCGTGCATGAAGCTCGGCGCGTCCACGACGACGGCGTCGGCCTCCACACCACGCACCACCTGGTCGATCTCGGGCTCCGTCCATGGAATGGAGCGGTTGCCGTGGTTCTGGAATCCCAGCCGCCAGTCACCGGCGCCGGCGAGGCGCGCCACCGCGCGGCAGTAATCGCGCACGTACAGGTCGTAGCGGGTTCCGTCATCGAGGTAGCGGAGCGGGGTGCCGTGCGCCGAGAACACGAGCCGCACCGAGGGATCGGCGAGGTCGATCCCGGCCGAGCGCGCGCAGCGCCCGATGGCCTCGGCTCGCAGGGCCAGGTAGTCGGGATGCCGGTGCCACCCGGTGATCTCGAGGCGAGGGCCGTCCCAGCCGAGCCGGGCGGCCGCGGCCGCCAGGCTCTCCAGCGCCGCGATCGTGGTCGAGCGTCCGCACAGGGGGTAGACGGGGAGCCCCACGAGCCGGTCGGCCCCGGCGGCCATGGCTTGCTGCACCGCGTCGGCGATCGAGGGCGAGGTGAACTGCATGCCGACCAGCGCTACGGCGTCGTGGCCGCGTCGCCGGAGCTCCTCCCCGAGCGCCTCGGCCTGAGCCTCCGCCTGGGCTCCCAGCGGCGAGCCTCCGATGGCCCGGTACTCGGCGATCAGCCCGGGCGTCCTCCGCTCGGCCAGCTCCCGGCTGCGGCGGCGCACCTCGCGCTCGTCCGCCTCGAGGGACGCGTTGGCGAGAAAGATGCGCTCCAGGTAGGGGAGCACCTCCTGCTCGTCCGCCTTTGATGGCTCACCGAAGTTCAGCATTAGCACACCGATTCGCATGCCAATATCCAGTTCTATATGAAGTGTTCAGGCCTCGGGGCGCGGCGCGGGCTCGAAGGCGTGGACTTCGTCCACGACGGCCCGGGCTACGGCCGGATCGGTGGCCGGCAGCATGCCGTGCCCCAGGTTGAAGATGTGCCCCGGACGCCGGGCGACGCGCTCCATCACGTCGCGGGTCCGCTCCCGGGCCACGTCCTCCCCGGCCAGCAGGGCCGCCGGGTCCAGGTTGCCCTGCACGGCCCGCTCGGGACCGGCGACGGCCCACGCCTCGTCGATGGGGAGACGCCAGTCCACTCCGAGGGCGTCGCCGCCGGCCGCGGCCACGAGCGGCAGGAGCCGGGGGTTGCCGGTGGTGAAATGAATCGAGGGGACCCCGGCCTCCCGAAGGCGCTCCAGCAGGGCCCGTGAATGGGGCAGGACGCGGGACGCGTACAGGTCGGGCTCCAGCGCCCCGGCCCAGGAGTCGAACACCTGGATGGCCGCGGCGCCGGCCTCGTGCTGCGCCACCGCGAAGCCGGCCAGCTGCTCGGCCCAGAACGCGAGCAGGCGATCCGCGGCGGCCGGCTCGCTCCACAGGAAGGCTTTCGTCTCCTCGAGGTTGCGCGACCGCGGACCGCGTATCAGGTAGGAGCACAGCGTGAGCGGGGCTCCGACGAACCCGATCACGGGGACGTCCAGCCTCGGCGCCAGGATGCGGATCTGCTCGAGGATGTGGCCGAGCTGGTCCCGGGCATCGAACGCGTGCAGACGGGCGATGTCCGAGGGCGACTCGATCGGGTCGTCCACCACCGGCCCGACGCCCTCCACCATCCGGACCCGGAGCCCGGCCGCCTCGAACGGCGTGGACAGGTCGGCGAACAGGACCGCCGCGTCCACCGGGTAGTACTCGAGCGGCAGGGCCGTCACGTCGGCGGCGGTGGGCGGGTCGCGCAGGATGTCCGACATGCTGCGCTCTCCGCGGATCTGGCGATAGCGTGGCAGCGAGCGGCCCGCCTGTCTCATGAACCACACGGGCGTCCGGTCGACGGGCTCGCGATGGAGGGCCCGGAGCAGTCGATCGTTCATGCTTCCTCGTCGGGGTTCCGGCGGCGTGACGTGCGGTCGGGCGGGCGGGAAGCTAGCGGCCGAAGGCACGCCGTGCGAGGATGGACCCGGCGGGGAATCGAACACGAGGGAGGCGCATGAGCGACGCGGAGATGGATCCACCGGCCGGCGGAGCGGGAACGGCTCCGACCGGCGGAAGCGAGGCTGCCGACGAGGACGGCCAGCTCCTGGCCATCCTGGCGTTCATGGGTGCCGGTCCGGTCCCGCTGTGGCTGTTCGCGGAGGGTCACGACCTGTTGCCACCGCCCCTCGAGTCCGTGGCCGCGGCCGGCGCCGGGGCGCTCGACGCCCCGGCCCGACGGCTGGCGCGACGTCATCTGGTCCACGTCGAGGCCGCGGAGGTGCGGGTGCCACCTGAGGTCGGCTCCGCCGTCCGGGAGTCGATGACCGGGGTCGAGCGCAGCAGGTTCGCGGGGCTGGCGCTGTCCCTCCTGGACCGCGGCTTTCCGGAGCGAATCGGCCAGCCGGAGGACACGGGCCGCAGCGAAGCCCTGGCGGCCGCCATCGAGGCGGTCGCCGGGCACGTGACCGGGGGCGGGAGCTCCACGGCCCGCGCCGCGCATCTCCTGGGCCGCGTCGGGTCGTTCCACGGTCTCTCGGGAGATCCGGAGCAGGCCCGCCGGGCCCTGGCGCGGGCCATCGCGCTCGCCGAAGGCGAGGCTGGAGGAGGGGGGCTGGACGGACCGATCCGTGCCGTACTGGCCGATGAACATGCTGCGATCCTCGTAGAGCTCGACCGGCTGGAGGACGCGCGGCAGGAGGCGCGGCGCGCGCTGAGGCTGGCCGAGCAGGCCCTCCCCGAGGACGCACCCCAGCTCCCCGTCTTTCTCCTCAACGTGGGCCGCACTCTCCGCCAGGCCGGCGATGTCGACGGGTCCCGCGAAGCGCTCGTGCGCGCGCTGGAGCTCGCCGGAGCGGCGGACTCAGCCGCCGCGCGGCCCCTCGTCGTGGAGGCCCGACTGGCCCTGGCCGAGCTCGCCCTCGGAGAGGGGGAGGCCGACGAGGCCGTCAGCCGGGCCGGTGCGGCGCTCGAGGAGATCTACGAGCGCGACGAGCCCGAGCTCGTGGGCCGGGCGGCCTGGATCCTGGCCGACGCTCTCCGGGAGGCGGGCTCGACGGAGGAGGCGACGGAGCTCTATCGGCACAGCCTGGAGGCCGACGTCCGTCGCTACGGGGCCGGCCACCCCGGCGTGGGCCAGAAGCTGCTCGGGCTCGGCCTGCACTTCGAGGACCTCGGGCGGATCCCCGAGGCGATCGAGGCCTACGGCCGCGCCGTGGTCATCTTCGAGGAGGCCCTCGGGCCGGAATCGGAGCCGGCCCGCAGCGCCCGCGCCTGCCTGGAGCGCGTGTCCGGCCGATCCTGATCGGGGCCGATCAGAAGGCCACGCCGGCCCGGGCCCCGAGGAAGATCGTCCGACCGCGGGCGGGATACCCGACGGCCTCCAGGTAGCGGCGGTCCAGCAGGTTGTCGATCCGCAGCGTGGCCTGGAGACCCGGCCGTCCCGGTGCGGTCCGCACCAGGGTCCAGCTCCCCGCCAGGTCCGTACGCAGGTAGCCGGGGAGCTCGACCCGGTCCGCGGGAACGACCGAGAAATCGCGATCCCACCGGGGCCCCACCCCCGTGAGGCTCAGGGTCAGGGATCCGTGCCCGTTCGGCGACCAGGTCGCCGACAGCGCCCCGGAATGCGTCGGTCGGCGGAGCAGCGGGCTCCCCCGGACGAAGGTCGCGTCGGGCCCGATGTCGAAGCCGGTGTCGAGGGCCTCCGTGTCCAGGTAGGTGTAACTCCCCTGGAGGGCGAGGTAAGGGAGCGGATTCAGCTCGAATCCCGTCTCCAGCCCGCGCGCCACAGCACTCGGGACGTTGAGGTAGTTGGGGGCGTCGGGGGTCGGCGTCGAGAAGGTGAACTGGATGATGTCGCGGAAGCGCTGCTCGAACCAGGTGGCGTGCAGCGTGAGGCGGCCCGCGGCCAGCGGCTGGCGGATGCCCACCTCCCAGCTCCGGCTGTGCTCGGGGGCCAGCGCCGGGTTCCCGCGGATGCCGCCCCCTCCGAAGTTCTCCAGGAAGGTGGGCTCCTTGAACCCCGTGCCCGCCGCCACCCGGAGCCGTGTCCCGGTCGGGAACCGGTAGGCGGCGCCGGCGCGCCAGGTGACGAAGCGCCCGAAGGTCGCGTCGTCGTCGAGGCGCGCGCCGGCCGTGAGCGCCAGGCCGGCGACGGGGCGACTCAGCACCTGAAGGTAGCCGGCCAGGTCGTGCCGACCCGCGTCGAGCCGACTCTCGTAGGGTCCGAAGGAGGAGCGGGAAACGCTGGAGTCCAGGCCGGCTTCGTGGTCCCACGCGCCGCCGACCGTGACCGTGGTCCCGTCCGCGGGCCGGACATCCACCCGGACATCCAGGTCCCGCCGGGTCTGCCGGCCCGTGCTGGCCGTCGCGTAGTAGCCCGAGGTGTCGGCCGGGCCGTCGGGCGCGTCGTGCAGTCCCGACCAGGACTCGTGGGTGCCGGCCTGGAGGTGCGCGGTCACTTTCCGGCCCAGGCTGCGGGTCGCCGACAGGCCGAGGACGAGGCTGCGGCCGTCGCGGTACTGGTTCCGGTCCACGATGCGTCCCGATCCGTCGGTCGGGAAGTGGGCCGTGAACGCCTCGTAGCGGCCGGTGAGGGTCGCCCGGGTCCCGGAGTCGGGCTGCAGGCGGATGCTGCCGGCGGCGCTGGTGTTGCCGTATTGGTCGTTGAAGGGGAGAGTGCCGTCCGTCGAGAACCGGCTCATCGAGGCGCCGTAGCGAACGACGTGCGTGCCGCCGCCGACGTGCACCGAACCATCCAGGCTCCCGAACGTCCCCGCCCCCGCCCGCACCGTCAGCCGCGGTGGACCTTCCCCCCGCTTCGTGAAGATCTGGATCACCCCGGTCACGGCGTCCGAGCCGTACAGGACGCTGGTGGGCCCGCGGACGACCTCGATTCGCCGCACGCCGGCCGTGGTCAGGGTGGAGAAGTCGAAGTCTCCCCCCGCCTGGTTCACGGGCACGCCGTCCACCAGCACCTTCACGTAGTTGCTCTCCCCTCCCCGCAGGAACAGGGACGCGGGGCTGCCCCAGGAGCCGCTTTGCACGACGGTGGCCGCCGGCACCCGCCGCAGGAGGTCGAGCACGTGGATGGCGCCGCTGCGGCGGATGGCGGTCGAGTCGAGGACCGTGACGTCACTCACCACGGCGTCCCGCGGCACGGGCAGCCGGTAGGCGGTCACCACGAGTCCGGGGAGCCGGACCGTGTCCGATCGGCTCGAGGTCGTGTCGGCCGTCGTGGAATCGGCGCCGGGGAGCCGGGCCGCGGCGCGTCCGACCGCCGCGGCGGGCCGAGCCAGGCCCATCAGGAGCGCGGCGGCCACGAGGGGACCGGCGGCCGCGAAGGATCGCCGGGTGGCCGCGTCCGGGCGACGGCTCACGGTTGCCTGCCTCGCGCGGACGGGTCGGCCGCCTGCGTGGCTGGTGCCAGGGGGACGACCTGGGGAGCGCCCTCGTCGGGACCCGGTCCCGGGTGCCGGGTCACCCGGACGGGCCAGCCGTACACGCGCTCCACCGTCTCCCGGACCAGCACCTGGTGCGGCCTCCCGCAGGCGGCCGGCCGGCCGCGCTCCAACAGGAGCAGTCGGTCGGCGAAGCGGGACGCGGCGTTGAGGTCGTGGGTGACGAGCACCACGGTGGTGCCGTCCGGCCCCGCCAGATCGCGCAGCAGACCGAAGATCTCCATCCCGTGGCGGAGGTCCAGCGAAGCCGTGGGCTCGTCGAGCACCAGGAGCTCGGGCACCTGGGCCAGGGCCCGGGCCAGCCGGGCGAGTTGGAGCTCTCCCCCGGACAGGGTGGAGAGGGGCCGCCCCGCGACGTCCTCCAGGTCGCAGCGCCCGAGCGCGCGGCCGATCGCCTCCCGGTCTTCGGAGGTCTCGGACCGCCACGGACCCAGGTGGGGATAGCGCCCCATGGCGACCATCTCCCGCACGCTGAGCGGAAAGGCCACTTCTTCGTGCTGGGGCACGACGCCGACGCGGCGAGCCAGCTCCCGTCGGCTCCAGGAGGCCAGCGGCCGACCGAGGACCCGGACAGCGCCCGAGCGGGGCGGCAGGATCCCGAGAAGCAGGCGGAGGAGGGTCGACTTGCCGGACCCGTTGGGCCCCAGGATCCCGAACAGCTCGCCCGGATGCACCCGGAAGCCGACTCCCGAGACGGCCTCGCGGCTCGCGCCGCCGTAGCGGAAGCCGAGTCCCTCCACCTCGAACACCGCCTCCCCGTTCACTCGATCCGCTCCGAACCGCCGCCGGAGTCGCGCACGAGGAGGACCACGAACAGCGGGACTCCGACGATGGCCGTCACCACGCCGACCGGCAGCTCGGTGGGCGCGAGCGCGCTGCGCGCTACCGTGTCGGCGAGCACCAGGAACGCGCCTCCCGCCAGGAGCGAGGCCGGCAGGACGAAGCGGTGGTCGCTCCCCCAGGCCAGACGGATGGCGTGGGGCACGATCAGCCCCACGAACCCGATGGCACCGGCGATCGCCACCGTGGCCGCCACAAGAAGGGAGGTCGACAGGTACACCGCGCGCTTGGTCCACTCGACCCGCGTGCCCAGGTAGAGGGCGGTCTCCTCGCCCACGGCCAGCAGATTGAGAGGGCGGGCCAGCGCCATCAGCAGGGCGCAGGCGGGCAGCACGTACAGCGCCAGCAGGCCGGTGTCGGACCAGCCGGCCCCGGACAGGCTCCCCATCATCCAGAAGATCGCGGAGCGGAACGTCTCGGTTCGGCCCAGGCTCAGGAACAGCATGATGAGCGCGTTGAAGAAGGCGCCGGCCACCACGCCGGCCAGGAGGAGCACACGCGTGTCCAGGGCGGGCCTTGTGCGCGCCGCCACCACGAGCACGACCCCGACGGCGAGCAGGGCACCCGCGAAGGCGGCCAGCGGCAGGGACCAGGGGCCGGCCGCCGCGAAGCCCAGGGAGAGGGCGGCCACGGCCCCGAGGGCGGCTCCCCCCGACACGCCGAGGACGTAGGGCTCGGCGAGCGGGTTCCGCAGCAAGGCCTGGAACGAGGCGCCGGCCACGGCCAGGCCGCCGCCGACGAGGCTGGCCTGGACGGCGCGTGGGAGGCGGAGGTCGAGCACGATCCCACGGGTCGTGGCGTCGCCGCCCCCGGTGAGCGCGGCCAGCACGCGGCCCGGGGAGAGCGGAGCCGCTCCGACCGCCGTGGCCAGGGCCACGCACGCCAGGAGCGCCAGGAACAGGGCCAGCAGACGGAGGCCTGCCGTGACGCCCCGTGGGGCGTCTTCGCGCCGCGGCCTTCCTGACATCGTGTCTCGAATCGGAGGTCCTCCCCACGGAGGCGTCGAGCCCGGCGGGGGAGGGAGAGGTGCAGCGCGACGCGCCGCGCCCGACCCTTCCCGCGAAGGGCAGTCCTCGGGCACGGATGGAGTCGGTCTCCTGACTCGAGGCGGCCGCGCTCGCCTTCCCGGTAGCCTGTCGAAGCTCCCAGTGGCTCGTCGAGCGCGCCGTTCCGCGTCCCCCCGGGGGGGAGCGTCGGGCCTCTCACAGTGGCGGGGCCGTGCCGGATTCACACCGGCTTCCGGTAGACTCCATCCGCCTGTCTTCGGCACGAGAGATACGGTGGATCCCGGGTCGGGGCAAGTCGCCGACGCACGAAGACCCGGCCGGCGGCCCGATCCCCGTCCCGGAGCGAAGGGCGGGGCTGGCCGGTGGCGCATTCCTGGCCATACGGGCATCTTCGGGGTCGTGAAGCCCACCCCGGCCCGCTTCCGGCGGTGCGGGCGCGGGGCCGGGGAGGGAAGGCGTCGGGCCGCGGGAGAGAGGGGTCAGCATGCCGAGAGAGGCGGTCGCGGGCCCCACCGGACCGGAGCGCGACGGGCGCGCCTCCGGCCGCCGCGCGCGTGGCGGTCCGGGCGCCATGGTCGCGGCCGCCTTCCTGGGGCCAGGCACCATCACTACGGCCACGCTCGCCGGGGTGCGTACCGGGGTGAGCCTCCTGTGGGCGCTCGGCTTCTCCGTGCTGGCCACGCTGGCCCTTCAGGAGATGGCGGCCCGTCTGGGCCTCGTCACCGGGCAGGGGCTCGGCGAGGCCGTCCGCGCCCGCTTCGCCGCGGGCGCGGGGCGAGCTCTCGCGGCCGGCCTCGTCCTGTCGGCCATCGTGATCGGCAACGCCGCCTACGAGACGGGCAACCTCCTGGGCGGCGCACTGGGCGCGCAGGCGCTCGGCGGCGGCTCGGCTCGCGCCTGGGGCCTGGGGCTCGCGGTCGCGGCCGGCGCGCTTCTGTGGGCCGGGCGCTACCGGGCCATGGAGCGCTGGCTCACGTCGCTGGTGGCGGTCATGGGGCTGGTGTTCTTCGCCACCGCGGTGCTGCTCCTCCCCTCGCTGCCCTCGCTGCTCCGCGGGCTGGTGGTCCCCTCGTTGCCGGACGCCTCGCTGCTCCTGGCCGTGGGCCTCGTCGGAACCACGGTCGTCCCCTACAACCTCTTCCTGCACGCCTCGGCGGTGCGCCAGCGCTGGTCCGGCGCGGCGGACCTCCCGGCGGCCCGGCGCGACTCGGCGGTGGCGATCGTGCTCGGGGGTCTGGTGAGCATGGCCGTCGTGGTCACCGCGGCCGGGGCCGGGGGAGGCGAGGTGCGAAACGCGGCCGACATGGCGCGCCAGCTCCAGCCGTTGCTGGGCGGGTGGGCGCGAGCCTTGTTCGGCACGGGGCTTCTGGCGGCTGGCCTCACCTCGGCCATCACCGCGCCCCTGGCGGCGGCTTGGGCGGCCTGCGGCGTCCTGGGCTGGAAGGCCGATCTGCGCTCGCCCCGCTTCCGTCTGGTGTGGGGCGCGGTTCTGCTGGCCGGGGCCCTGTGCACCGTGGTCGGAGTGCGTCCGGTCCCCGCCATCCTGTTCGCGCAGGTGGCCAACGGGATCCTGCTGCCCGGGGTGGCGCTCTTCCTCCTGCTCGTCGTCAACGACGGGAAGCGCATGGGACGGTGGCGAAACGGACCGTGGCTCAACCTGGCGGGTGGACTCGTCGTCGGCGTGGCGGCGCTCCTGGGACTGCGCGCCATCCTGTCGGTTCTCTAGGGGAGCGGGCGAGCGTGGAGCGACGACCGGCGGAGGGGGTGGCGCCGCGGGCGGCCGGACGCCCCGAGACGCCCGCGACGCGGGTCGCGGTCGACATCGGCGGCACGTTCACGGATTTCGTGGTCTGGGCCCCGGGTGCCGCGGACCTCCGCACCTTCAAGGTGCTGTCCACGCCGGACGACCCGGCCAGGGCGGTGCTCGCGGGCCTGGGGCGGGTGCTGGCCGGGGCGAGCGAGGCCCGACCCTCCCCGTCCATCGTGCACGGGTCCACGGTGGCCACCAACGCCGTGCTCGAGCGCAAGGGGGCCCGCACGGCGCTCGTAGCCACGGCCGGCTTCCGGGATCTCCTCGCCATCGGGCGGCAGGCCCGCCCGGAGCTCTACGATCTCATGCCCCGCAAGCCGCGACCTCTCGTTCCGGCCGATCTTGCGTTCGAGGTGGACGAGCGGGTCGATCACCGGGGGCGGGTGCTCCGGCCGCTGGAGGATGCGGAGATCGACCGGGTGGTAGCCGAGATCCACGCATCGGGCGCCGAGTCGGTGGCGGTGTGCCTGCTGTTCTCCTTCCTGCGTCCCGAGCACGAGCGACGCCTGGGCGAGCGGTTGCGGGAGGAGGGCCTCGCCGTGTCACTGTCGTGTGATGTCCTGCCGGAGTTCCGGGAGTACGAGCGGGCCAGCGCCACCGCCATCAACGCCTACGTCTCCCCGGTGCTGGGTCGCTACCTGGGACGTCTGGCCCGCGAAGGGCCGCGGGCGGCCTGGCGGGTGATGCAGTCGAACGGCGGGAGCGTGGGGCTGGAGGCGGCCGGGCGCGAGGGCGTGCGGGCCGTGCTTTCGGGACCCGCCGGCGGCGTGGTCGGTGCCCTGCACGCCGCGGGGGCCTGCGGCTGGGGACGGATCATCGGGTTCGACATGGGCGGGACGTCGACCGACGTCTGCCTGGCCGAGGGACGTCCCCGCGTAACCCGGGAGGGGACGCTCGACGGTCTTCCGATCGGGGTCCCCGTGGTGGACCTCCATTCGGTCGGCTCGGGCGGTGGGTCGGTCGCGCGCGTGGACGTCGGGGGCGCGTTGCGCGTGGGACCCGAGAGCGCGGGGGCCGACCCGGGACCGGCGTGCTATGGTCGGGGCGGCGACCGGCCCACGGTCACCGACGCCAACCTGGTCCTGGGGCGCATGGATCCGGAGGGCTTCCTGGGGGGGACCATGCGGCTGGACGAGGAGGCGGCCCGCGCCGCCTTCGGCGAGCTGGCGGAGCGGGCGGGGCTGGAGCCGCCCCCGGGCCTGTCGCCCGAGCAGGCCGCGGCACTGGGCGTGGTCCGCGTGGCGAACGCGCACATGGAACGGGCGCTCCGCGTCATCTCGGTGCAGCGCGGCCACGACCCCGCCGACTTCACCCTCGTCGCCTTCGGCGGTGCGGGGGGGCTGCACGCGTCCGCCCTCGCCCGGGCCCTGGGGATCGGCCGCGTCCTGGTGCCCCGGACGGCCTCCGTGCTGTCCGCGCACGGCATGCTCGCCGCCGACGTGACCCGGGACTACGGCCTCACGGTCATGCTCCCGGGCACGACGGGCGCCGACCGCCTCCGGGAAGGCTTCGCTCCCCTCGAGCGCCGGGCGCGCGAGGCGATGGAGGGCGAGGGCTCCGCCTCCGGGCTCCGTCTGGAGCGGAGTCTGGCGATGCGGTATCGGGGCCAGTCCTGGGAGCTCGACGTGCCGCTGGATGACGATCCTCCCGGCGCGTTCCACGCCGCGCACCGCGACGCGTACGGGCACGCGGACGCCGGCGCGGCGACCGAGATCGTGGGTCTCAGGCTGCGGGCCGTCCTCCCGGTACGCCCCCCGGAGCTCCCAGAGGCGGAGGAGGCGGGTCCCGATCCGGGCGCGGCGCTGGACGGGGAGCGGCCGGTCGTCCTGGTCGCCGCCGCTGGCGCCACGGTCGAGCCCGTGCCCTTCTACCGGGCGTCGGCCCTCCGGCCCGGGCATCGCCTGGCGGGTCCCGCCGTGATCGTCCGTGACGACACCACCCTGTTCCTCGGCCGGGGAGACGAGGCGACGGTGACGTCTCGGCTCGACATCGTCGTGGGGGTGGCCGGAACGGAGGTGGGGACGTGAGCGTGGACCCGGTCCGCCTGGAGATCTTCAAGCACCTGTTCGCCTCGGTGGCGGAGGAGATGGGCGGCGTGCTCAGGCGTTCGTCGTACTCTCCCAACATCAAGGAACGAAAGGACTTCTCCTGCGCGATCTTCAGTTCTGCGGGAGACATGGTGGCCCAGGCGGAGCACATCCCCGTCCACCTGGGCTCCATGCCCCTGTCGGTGCGGGCGTGCCTCGAGGAGCTGGAGCTGGGCCCGGGGGATGTGGCCATCCTCAACGACCCGTTCCGGGGCGGCACGCACCTGCCCGACATCACCCTGGTCGCCCCGGTGTTCACCGGACCCGACGGAGCCCGGATCGGCTTCGTCGCGGCCCGGGCGCACCACGCCGACGTGGGGGGGATGACGCCGGGATCGATGCCGCTGGCCACGGAGCTCTACCAGGAAGGTCTCGTGATCCCGCCGATCCGGCTGGTGGCGGGCGGGAAAATCCTGTCCGGGATCCGGGACCTGATCCTGGCCAATGTGCGCACGCCCCAGGAGCGCTCCGGGGACCTGGACGCGCAGCTGGCGGCCGTGCAGCGCGGCGCCGACCGTCTGGGAGGCCTGTCCGACCGCTACGGGGCGGACGCCGTGGGCGAGGCCATGGAGGCGCTGCTCGCCTACGCCGAGCGTACCACGCGCCGGCTGCTCTCCTCGATCCCCGACGGCACCTATCGCTTCCGGGATGCGATGGAGGACGACGGCCGGGGCGGCGGCGCGGCGGCGATCGACGTGGCCATCACGGTCCAGGGGGACGCCGTTCGGGTGGACTTCACCGGCACCGACGACCAGCGCGAGGCGGGCATCAACGCGGTTCGCGCCATCACGCTCTCGGCCGTCTACTACGTGTTCCGCTCGCTGGTGGGGCTCGACCTGCCCTCGAACAGCGGCTGCCTGGCTCCGATCGAGCTGGTCACCCGGCCCGGCTCCCTGGTGGACGCGCGCCGTCCGGCGCCGGTAGCGGGGGGCAACGTCGAGACCTCCCAGCGCATCGTGGACGTGCTGCTGGGCGCGCTGGCCGGGGCGTGCCCGGACCGGATCCCGGCGGCCAGCCAGGGCACCATGAACAACCTGGTGCTGGGCGGCCTGGACCCCGCGACGGGCCTCCCGTTTACCTACTACGAGACGGTGGCCGGCGGGGCGGGAGCGGGAGCGTCCGTCCCGGGTGCGAGCGCCCTGCACACGCACATGACGAATACGCTGAACACACCCGTGGAAGCTCTGGAGTACGCCTATCCGTTCCGGGTGACGCGCTACGAGGTCCGGCGCGGCTCGGGTGGGCGCGGCCGCTGGCCGGGGGGTGAAGGCGTGGTGCGAGAGGTCGAGCTCGGGGCGCACGCCCGCCTGACCCTGCTGACGGAGCGCCGCCGGCTGCGGCCCTACGGTCTGGCCGGGGGCGGCCCGGGCGCGGCGGGCCGCAACCTCCTGGTCCGGGATGGCCGCGAGGAGGAGCTCCCGGGCAAGGTGTCCCTGGACGTTCGGGCCGGAGACCGCGTGCGGCTCGAGACGCCCGGGGGCGGAGGCTGGGGCGAGGCGGGGGAGACGTGAGGCGCCCGTCGCGCGCCGCGCTGGGCGGGACGGCGGTCGCGCTGCTGGCCGGGGCGGCGGTGGCCTGGGGCCTGCTCACGACACGCAGCGGCCCGGGGTCCGCGGCGCCGGCCGACACCAGCGCCATGGCGGGGCTGCCGCCCGAGGCGCGCACGCCCGCGGCCCGCCGCGGCGAGGCGTCCTCGTCCGCGTGGCTGGAGATCCCGGCTCCGGTCGTGCCTTTCCGGTCCCTGGGAGGGGACACGGTGTCGCTGGCCGACTACCGGGGCCGGGTGGTGGTCCTGAACTTCTGGGGGACCTGGTGCCCGCCCTGCCGGCGGGAGATCCCGGGGCTGGTGGCGCTGCAGCGGCGGATCGCGGGGCACGGGGCCACGGTGGTCGGGCTCGCCATCGACTCGGGGACGCCGGCGAGCGTGCGAGCGTGGACGCGGGCGCATGGCATGACCTATCCGATCTGGCTCGGCGACACGGGCACCGCGGTCCGTTACTACCAGACCATGGGTTTTCCGACCACGCTGCTCGTGGACGCCGGCGGCGTCATCCGCCGCCGCTACCTGGGGCCCCAGACCGAGGAGCACCTGCTGGGCGACCTCCGCCGGCTGGGCGTGGACGTGCCGGAGGCGGCGGCCTCGGGGCCCGGGGCCGCCGCGGAGTCGCCGGCCGGCGATCAGCCCCCCAGCTCGAGTCCCAGATAGACGGAGCGGCCCGGCGCGGGCTCGTAGTACCGGCCGCCGAAGCCGTTCGGCACAACCGAGCCGGCGTAGCGCTCGTCGAACAGGTTGTCCACTCCCAGGAAGGGATGGACGCTCCATCCCCCGGGGACTTCGTTCGCGTCGGCTCTGAGCCCGACCACTCTGTAGGCGTTCGTGCGCGCCGTGTTGGCGTCGTCGACGTAGTAGGCGTCCACCCAGGTGGCGCGCGCCTCCAGCCGGACCCCGGCCGGGAGGTCCGCGCTCGCGGACAGGTAGGCTCGCTGCCCCGGAACGCCGGGCTCGCGGTCGCCGGCGAAGTCGCCCGAGGGCGTGGCGAAGGCCAGGTACCGGTGGTCCTGTAGGGAGTAGGCCGCCTCCATCGTGGCTCGCGGCACCGGGTGCGCGACGAGCCTGAGCTCGAGGCCTCGGCGCGACAGCCGGCCCGCGTTCCGGTAGTAGACCTCGCCGCCGGCGCCCTCCGAGGGGACCAGGGCGCCGGACACCCGTGCGTCGAAGGCGGTCAGCTCCCAGGCGAGCCGCCCGTCCGACAACGTGCCGCGCGCTCCGACCTCGCCCTCTACCGTGCTCTGGGGACCCAGCGTCGGGTCGAAGCCTCCCCGGCCGTCGGCTCGGTTGGAGAGCTCGCTCGTGGTCGGGGTCTCGAACGACGTGCCGAGCCGCGCCCAGCCGCCGAGCCAGGAAAGGGGGTTCCAGGTGACCCCCGCGGAGGGACTCAGGTGGCGCATCCAGCGCACGCCGGAGTTGTTCCCGTCGGCCAGGAACCGGTCACGCACCGAGAAGCGGTAGTCGTCGAACCGGAGGCCGGCCGAGAGGCCGACCTGAGCGCCCGGCCGGGCCTCGATCCGCACGAAGGGCCCGACCTGCAGTACGCGCTCGGCCTGGTCCAGGAGGCGCGCGCCCTCCCGGGCCTGGTCTCCGTTGCCGACGCCGAGGTTCTGGAACTCTCGTCGATCGTCCACCTGCAGGCCGGCGTCGAGACCCGCCGTCCACCGGAGAGGGCCGAGCCGGCTGGAGACCAGGCCCCGCACGCCTCCCGCGCTGCGGCCCAGTCGGATGACCCGGGCGGGGATGGGATTCCACACGCTCCGCCCCAGGGCCCAGACGGAGGCTCGGAGCGTCGAGCGGGCGCCGAGCGGCGTCGCCAGGGACAGCCCCCCCTGGAGCTGGCCCGAGCGCTTCCCCGTCCCCTGCGCGACCTGCAGCGTGCGGGTCGAGCGCGGATCGGACGTCGCGGCGGCGTGGTCCAGCGACCCGGGATTCTGCGCCAGGGGGAGCTGGAACAGGTCGAGGACGGCGCGCAGCTCGGCGCCGCCGGCGAGCGCGTCGCGGGCCACCAGGTTGGCACGCCACAGCTCGGCGGCCGCGTACTGCCGGTATCCATCCGTCCGCAGGTGCGTGCCGTGGAACAGCCACGAGACAGATCCGTCGCTCCCGCCGCCTTCCAGCTCTTCCTGGCGAAAGCCATCCGCTCCGGCCGTGACCCGAACCGACGGGGAGAGGGGAGCCCGGGGGAAGGGGCCGGACTCGACCCGGAGCACCCCTCCCGCCGCGTTGCCGTACAGGGAGGAGGCCGGGCCGCGCAGGACCTCGATGCGTCCCGCCGAGCCCAGGTCGAGCGGGCCCAGCTCGGCCTGGCCGTCGGGGAGCGTGAGGGGAATCCCGTCGGCCAGGACCTGGATGCCGCGCACGCCGAACTGCGCCCGCGCGCCGGCGCCACGAAGCACGATGCGATCGCCGAGCGCGAAGTTGTGGCGGTCGGCCACGAACACGCCCGGCACCCCTTCAAGGGCGTCGCGGAGGGACACCCGACGCCCGCCGCTCTCGCGGGCCGGAACGTCGACCACCGTGACCGCTCCCGCGACGTCCCGGAGCGGCTCCGGGCCCCGGGTGACCGTGACCCGCAGCGGCGGAGCGGGGCGGGGCGGCGTGGTGTCGGCGGCGGCGATCGTGTCGCCTGGGGTGGTGTCCGGCGACACGAGGTGCTGCGGCGACGCGGCTCGGACCGGGGTCGCGGCGATTGCGAGGGCGAGGACGGTCACCACCGGCTGCAT
Source organism: Candidatus Humimonas hydrogenitrophica (assembly GCA_947581615.1). Lineage (GTDB taxonomy): Bacteria > Gemmatimonadota > Gemmatimonadetes > Palauibacterales > Palauibacteraceae > Humimonas > Humimonas hydrogenitrophica. Next base: position 9,553 of record CANPVD010000053.1, on the reverse strand, counting down.
GATGGCTAGACCGCGGGCGCTTCTTCCGGCTCGAGGACCTGGCCGCGGTACAGGCGCGCGTACAGGCCATCCCGGGCCAGGAGCTCGGCGTGGGCACCCTGCTCGACGATCCGGCCTCGCTGGAGGACGAGCAGCCGATCGGCGCGCCGCACCGTGCGGAGCCGGTGGGCGATGATGATGGTCGTGCGGTCCCGCATGGCGGCCTCGAGCGCCTCCTCGACCAGCCGCTCGCTCTCGGTGTCCAGGCTGCTGGTGGCCTCGTCGAGGATGAGGATCTCGGGCTCCTTGAGGAAGATGCGGGCAATGGCGATGCGCTGGCGCTGGCCGCCCGACAGGCGCACGCCCCGCTCTCCGACCGCCGTCTCGTACCCGTCCGGCAGCGCCTCGATGAACTCGCGCGCGTGCGCGGCGCGCGCGGCCGCCTCGATCTCCGCCCGCTCGGCCGCGGGGCGACCGTAGGCGATGTTCTCGGCCACCGTACCCTCGAACAACATGGGCTCCTGCGGCACGATCCCGACGCGCTGCCGGAGCTCGGCGAGCTCCAGGCGGCGCAGGTCGTGGCCCGAGAGCGTGATCCGACCGCGGGTGGGGTCCCAGTAGCGGGGGACGAGGTAGGCGAAAGTCGACTTTCCCGCGCCGCTCGGCCCGACCAGGGCCACGATCTCGCCCGGCTCGATGCGCACGTCGATCTCACGCAGGGCCCAGGGATCGTCCGACCCGTAGCGGAACCACACGTTCTCGAACGTGATCGGACCGGCCCCCTCCTCGCGGAGCGGCACCGGATCGGGCGGATCCGCGATGTCCGGCTCGGTCTCCAGGAGCTCGAACACGCGGTGCGCCGCGCCCTGAGCCTCCTGGTAGCTGCTCCAGATGGAGCCCAGGGCCGTGATGGCGGCCGCTACCTGCACGGCGTACAGGAGGAAGGAGACCAGCTCACCGGCGGTGATCTGGCCGGCCACGATCAGGCGGCCCCCCTCCCACAGCACCGCCACGATCCCGCCGAACGCCAGGAAGGTGATGGCCCCGAAGAAGCCGCCGCGCACCCAGGCCCGCTCGAGGGCCGCATCCAGGGCCGAGCGAATGCGGGAGTCGTAGCGCGCGCGCTCCCAGTCCTCCCGGACGAAGCTCTGCACGACCGGGATCTGGGTGAGCGCCTCCTGGGCGGTGGCGTTGGCCGAGCCGAGGCGGTCCTGCACCTGGATGCTGCGTTTGCGCAGGTAGCGGCCGACGACGAACCCGAGCACCACCACGAGTGGCGCCACGGCGAGCACGGTCACCATCAGGCGCGCGTGCAGGAAGGCCAGCAGCGACAGGCCGCCGATCAGGTAGAGGAGCTGCCGCAGGAGCTCGGCGACCTGGTGGCTGAGCAGGCTCTGGAGCGTCGAGCAGTCGGACGTGAGCCGGCTGGTGAGCTCGCCCGAGGAGCGCCGACTGAAGAAGCCGGGCGACAGGTCCAGCAGGTGGGAGAACAGGTCGATGCGCAGGAAGGTCACCACCCGCTCGCCGGTGGCGCCGAGCAGGTAGACCTCGGCGAAATTGAGCACGCCCTGCACGGCGAACAGGCCGAGGAGGATCAGGGCGATCTGGTTCAGGTGCCCCATGTTCCGCTGGATGAACGCGGCGTCCATCAGGTAGCGGACGACGAGCGGGAAGCTCAAGCCGATGGCCGCCGAGACCACCAGGCAGACGACGGCGCCGGCGAGCGCGCGCTTGTGAGGCTTGAGCCGGGGTCCGAGCTTGCGCAGGGCGAACAGAGTGAAGCGGCGCGCCTTCTTGCCCTTCCTCTCGTCCGTTCCCTCCGGCGACTCGTCGCCGTCTACGCTCGCCGCCGGCCGCGTCTCGGAGTCCCCGTCCACGGCCGTCACATTGTCTCGGTCGACACCCGCAGGGGCGCCCGGTCCCGCTCGATCGTCATGCTTCCATATCCTCCAGCGGCGCCGCGTGGCGCCGCGGCCGGTCGATCCCTATGTTCGCGCCCGGATCGGGCGCGGGGAACTTCGCACGATCTCCGAACCCGACGCAAACGATCCGGCGCGCCGGCCCGGCACGGCCCGCGTCCGGAGAGGCACCTCCTCTGAACGACGACATGGAATCCGGACCCGAGAACCCGAGCGGACGCTCACTTCGGCGCTGGGGCGGCCTGGCGGCTCTCACCCTCGCGGCCACCTACGGCCTCGTCGTGCTCGGCGGCATCGTCCGGATCACGGGGAGCGGCCTGGGTTGTGGGTCCGACTGGCCGCTGTGCCAGGGCCGGCTGATCCCGCCGATGGATGTCCCGACCCTCATCGAGTACGGCCATCGACTGGCCGCGGCCAGCGTGGTGACGCTGGTGACGCTTCTCGTCGTGTACGCCTGGTGGGCGGGGCGGCGCTCCGACGCCATGCGGCGGCCCCTCCGGCTCAGCGTCGTCGCGCTGGCCCTCGTCATCGTGCAGGCGCTGCTCGGGGCGGTCACCGTGTGGCTCGACCTCCCCCCCGCGACCATCGTGATCCATCTGGGCACGGCCATGCTCCTCCTGGCGCTGCTCGTGGTGGGAACGACGCGAGCCCTGACCGGCCGCCGCGTGCCGCGGTGGGACCGGGCCGCTCGCATGACCGCGTGGCTGGCCGGGCTCGCCTTCGTGGTCGTGCTCCTCGGCGCGCTGGTCGCGAACCTGGGCGCCTCCACCGCGTGCCGAGGGTTCCCGCTGTGCAACGGGAGCCTGGTGCCGGCCGGAGGCTGGCGGACGCACCTCCACTGGACGCATCGGCTGTTCGCGTACGGGCTGGCGGTGCTCGCCGTGTGGCTCCCCTTCTTCGTGCGTCGCGAGCGGCCGGGCGACGGCGCCGCGCAGCGGGCCGCCGCCACCGTGGCGGCCGTCGTGGTCGTCCAGATCGGCATCGGGGCGGGGATGATCCTGGGCAACCTGCCCGCCCTCCTGCGCGCGCTGCACGTGGCGGGCGGAGCCGCCGTGTTCGCCTCCCTCGTGTGGGCGGCGACGCTGGCGTCGCGGTCCCGGGGCGCCACCGCCACGGCCCGCCCGGACGGGCGTCAGGCGGCCGACCGAGACACCGATCCCGCGCCCGCTCCCGTGATGCCGGGCTCCGGCGTGGAGGGAGCCGCCCTGAGGTGCCCCGTACGCGCGCTCGAGGGGGGCGAGGAAGGTGGCGTGCGTCGCGCCATGCTCGACTACGTGGCGCTCACCAAGCCGCGCATCATCTCGCTCCTCCTGGTGACCACCGTCGTGCCGATGTTCGTGGCCGGACACCCGGCGGCGTGGCTCGTGGTCTGGACCGTGGTGGGCGGCTACCTGATGGCGGGCGGGGCCAACGCACTCAACATGTACCTGGACCGGGACATCGACGGGACCATGCGCCGCACGCGGCGGCGCCCCATCCCGAGCGGCCGGGTCCCGGCGGCGCGTGTCCTCCTGTTCGGGGTGGCGCTGGCGGCGGTGGCGTTCGCCGTGTTCGCCCTGGCGGCCAATCTCCTGGCCGCCGTGCTCGCTCTGTGCGGCCTCCTGTTCTACGTGTTCGTGTACACGCGGTGGCTCAAGCGCTCGACGCCCCAGAACATCGTGATCGGCGGGGCGGCCGGCGCATTTCCCCCGCTGGTCGGGTGGGCCGCGGTGTCCGGCCACGTCGGCCTCCCGGCCCTGTTCCTGTTCTTCATCGTGTTCTACTGGACGCCCCCCCACTTCTGGGCGCTGGCCCTGATGAAGGAGCGGGACTACGCCGACGCCAGGGTTCCCATGGCGCCCGTGGTGTGGGGCGAGGGGGAGACCAAGCGGCAGATGCTGCTCTACAGCCTCGTGCTGGTGCCGCTCAGCGTGATGCCGGTGCTCACCGGCGCATTCGGGCTCGTGTACGGCTGCCTGGCGATCGTGCTCGGGGGCCGGTTCCTGTGGCTGATGGTCGAGCTCCTCCGCGAGCGGGAACGCACCGGTCGGGCGTGGCGCCTGTACCGCTACTCGCTCCTCTACCTGGCGCTGCTGTTCGGCTCGATGCTCGTGGATCAGGCCGTGCCCGTGCCGATCATGGAGAGCGCCGGGACCCCGGTGGCGCTTCGGGGGGCGGCGCCCGCGGCCGGCCCGGCCTCCGCCGCGGTCCGGATCGTGCCGGTGGACCTGGTACGGCCCTCGCCGGGCGGGCCGCGGGAGGATCCGCCGGCTCCACGCTGAGCGTGGAGCCGGGAGGGAGATAGTCCAGACCGGGAGTCCCTATGCAGGCTCTCACCGTCGATCGACTCCAGTTCGCCTTCACCGTCACCTACCACTACCTGTTCCCCCAGCTCACCATGGGGCTGGCGCTCCTGATCGTGATTCTCGAGACGGTCGCGCTGCGCACGGGGGAGGAGCGCTACGAGCGGGCCGCGCAGTTCTGGGCGCGCATCTTCGGGATCAACTTCGCCATCGGTGTGGTGACCGGGATCCCGATGGAGTTCCAGTTCGGGACCAACTGGGCGGCGTTCTCGCGGTCCGCGGGCGGGGTGATCGGCCAGACGCTCGCCATGGAGGGCGTGTTCGCCTTCTTCCTGGAGTCCTCCTTCCTGGGGCTCTTTCTGTTCGGGAGGAAGCGGCTGAGCCGGCGGGCCCACTGGGTGACGGCGATCCTCCTGTTCGTGGGCTCGTGGCTGTCGGGCTACTTCATCGTGGCGACCGACGCCTGGATGCAGCATCCGGTGGGCTACGCGGTCGGGCAGGGAGGCGCGCTGTCGCTGCAGAGCTTCCGGGCCCTCCTGCTCAACCCGTGGGGCGTGTGGCAGTACCTGCACACCATGGTGGGCGCCGTGATCACGGGCTGTTTCGCCATGGCGGCCGTCGGTGCCTACTACCTGCTCCAGGGCCGCGACCGGACCCACGGGCGCATGTTCGTCAAGCTGGGCGTCCTCGTGGGCGTGGTGGCGACCCTCGTGCAGCTCTTCCCGCTCGGGGACGTCCAGGGGCGCATGGTGGCCGAGCACCAGCCGCCCACCCTGGCCGCCATGGAGGGCCTGTTCCACAGCGAGCGCGGGGCCCCGCTCGCCCTCCTCGGCCAGCCGGACGTGGCCAAGGGGAGGCTGGACAACCGGTTGAGCGTCCCGCGGGCGCTGAGCTTCCTCACCTACCGCCGCTGGGCGGCGGAGGTGCAGGGGCTCGAGGCGTTCCCGGAGCAGGACTGGCCCGACAACATCCCGCTCCTCTACTACAGCTACCACATCATGGTGGGGCTCGGCACGATGTTCATCGCGATCATGCTGCTGTCGGCGTGGAAGCTGTGGCGCGGGACCCTGTTCGACTCGAAGGCCACCCTGTGGGTCCTCATGCTGAGCCTGCCCTTCCCCTACATCGCCAACACGGCGGGGTGGATGACCGCGGAGCTGGGGCGGCAGCCGTGGGTCATCTACCGGCTGATGCGAACTTCGGCCGGGGCCTCGCCCGGCGTCTCCTCGGGGAACGGCACCTTCACACTCCTCGGCTTCATGGGCCTGTACATGGTGCTCGGCTTCCTCTTCCTGTTCCTGGTCGGCCGGGAGATCGCGCACGGCCCGGGAGCGGGTGAGGACGAGGGTCCGGGAGCGGGTGGCGAAGGCGGCGCCGGCGCCGCGCGGGGCCAGGCCGCGCTGGCCGGCTGAGGGGGGCGAGCATGGAAACCGTGTGGTTCTGGTTGGTGGCGTTCATGATCGTCATGTACGTCGTCCTCGACGGCTTCGACCTCGGCGCGGGGGCGGTCCACCTCCTGGTGGCGAAGCCGGGTGCCGAGCGGCGCGCCGTCCTCCGCTCGATCGGGCCGGTGTGGGATGGCAACGAGGTGTGGCTCATCGCGGGCGGGGGGACGCTGTACTTCGCCTTCCCGGTCCTGTACGCGTCCAGCTTCAGCGGTTTCTACCTGCCGCTCATGATCGTCCTGTGGCTCCTGGTCCTGCGGGGGATCGCGGTCGAGTTCCGGAGCCACCTGCAGGGCGGGGTGTGGGCCCCGTTCTGGGACGTGGTGTTCGCGGGAGCCAGCCTGCTGCTGGCCCTGTTCTTCGGCGCCGCGCTGGGGAACGTCGTGCGGGGGGTGCCCCTCGACGCGAACGGGTGGTTCTTCGAGGCGTTGTGGACCCACTGGAGGGTGGGGACCGACCCCGGCGTCCTCGACTGGTACACGCTGTCCGTCGGGCTCGCCGCCCTGGTGGCCCTGTCGATGCACGGGGCGCTGTGGGTCGGTCTGCGCACGGAGGACTCGCTGCGGGAGCGGTCCCTGGCGCTGGCCGGGCGCGCCTGGTGGCTGGTGGCGGGGTTCACGGTCCTCGTGACCGTGTTCACGTGGCTCGTGCAGCCGCTGGTGGCCGAGCACCTGCGCGCGCGCGCTTGGGGCTGGGCCTTCCCGGCCCTGGCGGTGGGATCGCTCGTCGGGATCCGCGTCGGACTCCGCCGGGGCGTGGACGGGGGCGCGTTCCTGGCGTCCTGCGGCTACCTGGCGGGCATGCTGGGGAGCGTGGCGGTGGGCCTGTATCCGTACGTGCTCCCCGCCGTGGGTGGGGCGAGCGCCGGTCTCACGGTCCACAACGCCGCGGCCGGCCCCTCCGGCCTGGCCATCGGGCTGGCGTGGTGGATTCCCGGGATGGTGCTGGCGCTGGGCTACGTGACCTTCATGTACCGGCGCTTCTCCGGGCGCGTGTCGCTGGAGGGCGAGGGGTACTGAGGCTCCGGCGGGGCCTCGTGACGCGAACCGGTCCGCCTCGGGGCTGATTCGCGAGGGCGGACGGTTCAGCTGAAACGTCCGGGCGCGCTAGACCGTCTCCAGCAGCGCCACGTGCCCCAGCCCGCCGGCCGCGCAGATGCTGACCACGGCGCGGCTGCCCGATTCCATGTCCGCCAGCTCGGCGGCCGCCTGCGACAGGATCCTGGCCCCGGTGGCGCCGAAGGGGTGACCCAGCGCCACGCTGCCGCCGTTGGGGTTGAGCCGGTCGCGCGGGAACGCTCCCAGCTCCCGGTCCACCCCGGCCTGCTCCCGGAGCCAGTCGCGGTCCTCCAGCGCCGCGATCGTGCACAGGACCTGCACGGCGAACGCCTCGTGGATCTCCCACAGCGCCACGTCGCCGTAGCCCATGTCGTGGCGGGCCAGGAGGCGAGGGATGGCCAGCGTCGGCGCCATGAGGAGGCCCTGCCGGCGCAGGTCGATGGCCGCCTCCTCCCAGTCCAGGAGCCGGACCCGGGGCACGTCCCCGGGGAGGCGCTCCACGCCCGCCGCGGTGCCCACCCATACGGCGGCGGCGCCGTCGGTGAGCGGGGTCGAGTTTCCGGCGGTCAGCGTACCGGACTCGCGGTCGAAGGAGGGGCGCAGCCGCGCCAGCTTGTCGAGCGAGGTGCCGGGACGGGGCACCGCGTCGACGTCGGCCGGGAAGGTCCCCGGCGTGACCAGGAGGGGGCGGAAGAAGCCGCGCTCGGTGGCGGACACGGCTCGCATGTGGCTCTCGAACGCCAGCCGGTCCTGCGCCTCCCGCCCGACGGACCAGGTCTTCGCCATCTGCTCGGCGTGCTCGCCCATGGTGAGGCCGGTGGTGCGCTCGGTGGCTGTCGGGATGCGCACCCGGATGTCCTTGAGCCGGAGCTGCGTCAGGGTGCGTACCGCGCGCACCGGGCTCCCGGCCTGCACCGCGCGCCGCACGGTGCGGCTCAGGCGGAGGGGCAGTCCGATCTGGGTGAAGGACATCGACTCGACGCCTCCGCACAGGGCGAGCTCCAGTCGTCCCGAGCGCGCCTGACCGGCGGCGTGCGTGGCGGCGGCCAGGCTGGTGGCGCAGGCCTGTACGATGCCCTGGGCCGGCACGTGCGGGTCGAGGCCGGACTCGAGCCACACTTCGCGGCCCCAGTTGCTCACCTCGAGGCTCGGGATGACCGAGCCCCACAGGACCAGGTCCACGGCCTCCGCCTGCCCCGGCCCGCGTGGCCCCACGACGCTCTGCTGGACCACGGGCGTCGACAGCCTCAACGCATTGAGGTCGGCCAGCTCCCGGTCGATGCGCGCGAACGGGCTTCTTAGCCCGGGCGCGACGAAGATCTCGGGTCCCTGCGGCGTCATGGTTCCTCCGTGGCTCGGCGCTGTGCGTCTCTCCGCGCGGCGGGCGGGCGGGCGGTAGGGCCCGCGGCACGGTGGCGAGCGGCCGGCGAGCCGTGCAAGATGAGAGCCGCACGGATCGTGCATCCGGGTGGCCCGAATCCAGGGAGGGCCCCGCAGGTATGTCACGCCACCGAGAGGAAGACGCTTCCATGACCGAGAGCTCCGCGCCGCGCGTCCGCTTCGCCCCGAGCCCCACGGGCTACCTGCACGTGGGGGGAGCGCGCACGGCGCTCTTCAACTGGCTGTTCGCCCGCCGCGAGGGCGGCGTCTTCATCCTGCGGATCGAGGACACCGACCGGGAGCGCTCCAGCGACGCCATGACGCAGGCCATCCTGGCCGCCATGGAGTGGCTGGAGCTGGATCTCGACGAGGGCCCGTTCCACCAGGCCGACGGCCTGGAGCGGCACCGGGCCGACGTGGAGCGGATCCTGGCCTCCGGCGCCGCCTACCGGTGCTTCTGCGCGCCGGCCGAGGGAGGGAAGAGCGCCCACGCCGTGGGCGGGTGCCCCGGACGCTGCCGCGACCTGGAGTCCGACGAGGCGGCTCGTCGCGCGGAGGCCGGCGAGCCGTACGCGGTCCGCTTCCGCGTGCCGGCCGGGGAGACCGCCTGGGAGGACGCCGTGCACGGCCACACGGCCTTCCCGAACGACAGCCTGGAGGACTTCATCCTCCTGCGCCGTGACGGCACGCCCGTGTACAACATGGCGGTGGTCTCCGATGACATCGACATGCGGGTCACGCACGTGATCCGCGGCGACGACCACCTGTCCAACACGCCCAAGCAGATCCTCCTGTACCGGGCGCTGGGGGCGGAGCTGCCCACCTTCGCGCACGTGCCCATGATCCTGGGCCCGGACGGGAAGCGGCTCTCCAAGCGCCACGGTGCCACCTCGGTGGAGGCCTACCGGGACGAGGGGATCCTCCCGGAGGCGATGGTGAACTTCCTGGCCCTGCTGGGCTGGTCTCCCGGGAACGACCGTGAGGTCATGACCCGCGACGAGCTGGTCGAGGCGTTCTCGCTGGACCGCATCCTCCGCAAGAGCGGCGTGTTCGACCCGGACAAGCTCCTGTGGCTGAACGGCCAGCACATGACGCGGTCCGTGCCCGAGCGGCTGGCCGAGCTCGTCGAGCCGCGGCTCGAGGCGGCGGGGATCCCGTCCGCCGCGCTGGAGGGGGACCGGGAGCGGTTCCTCGAGGTGCTCGAGGTGGTCCGCGACCGGGCCCGCACCCTGGGGGAGCTGGCCCGCCAGGCGGCGCCCTTCTTCGCGGACACGCTGGAGTACGACGAGGACGCGGTGAAGCGCTTCTGGAAGGACCCCGCCGCCGCGGCCGAGCGGCTGGAGGCGGTGCGGGAGCTGTTCGAGGGGATGGAGGAAGGCGCGTTCGAGCCGGAGCCGCTCGAGGCGGCGGTCCGCGGCCTGGCCGAGGCGCGGGGGGAGGGGGCCGGCAAGGTCATCCACCCGCTGCGCGTGGCGCTCATGGGGGTGGGC
>CANPVD010000052.1 GCA_947581615.1 Candidatus Humimonas hydrogenitrophica | reverse complement strand
ACACTGTGCGCGCGCTCGCCGGCCTTCCGCCGTGCGTGCGCCGCGCTCTCGATCGCCGCCGCGCCGGGGCGCGGCCGGCCCACACCAGGGGCCTCGGCCCGGCGAGGGGAGACGGATCTCTCCCGCGTCTGGCCTTGGTATACCGTGCGCCACTATACTCTCGCCCTTCGCGGCTCGCACCCCCCGGGTGGGCGAGTCGCCAGCATTCAGGGCTCTTCGGGAGGGAGGACGGTTCATGGCGCCGAACCCAGGCGACGGCGGAAGCGAGAAGGTGACGTACACGAGCGCGAACGTCGACATGGAGGCGTTCCACGCCCGGTTCGACCAGGCCCTGGAGACCGTGCGCGGCGCCTCCGGACAGGAGCATCCCCTGTACATCGGCGGACGTGAGGTGCCGGGCTCGCACGATCCGATCGTGGACGTGACGCCGATCGACACCTCGTTCGAGCTCGGGCGCTTCGCCGCCGCCGGCCAGGACGAAGTCTTCGAGGCGGTGACCGCGGCGCGGCGCGGACGGGCGGAGTGGGCGCGCCTTCCGTGGCGCGACCGCCTCGAGATCCTGCGCGCGGCCGCGGCGCTCATCCGCGAGCGCAAGTACCTCCTGGCGGCGACCATGAGCCTCGAGGTCGGCAAGAGCCGCCTCGAGTCCATGGGGGACGCGGAAGAGGCCGCCGACCTCGTCGACTACTACTGCTCCCAGGTGGAAGAGGCGGACGGCTTCGTCCGGGAGATGGCCCGGGTGACGCCCCACGAGCGCAACATCGACGTGCTGCGCCCGTACGGCGTGTTCGCCTGCATCTCGCCGTTCAACTTCCCCATGGCCCTGTCGACCGGCATGTCCGCGGCCGCCCTGGCCACCGGCAACACGGTGATCTACAAGCCGGCCGAGCAGACGCCGTGGACGGGACTCCGGCTGTACGACATCTACATGGAGGCGGGCGTCCCCGCCGACGCCTTCTCGTATGTTTCCGGGCGCGGCGAAGAGGCCGGCGAGCCGCTATGGCGGCACCCCGGCGTGGACGGCGTCGTGTTCACCGGCTCGCGCGAGGTCGGGATGAAGATCCACCATGGCCTCAGCCGCGAGTGGATCAAGCCCTGCCTCATGGAGCTGGGCGGCAAGAACGCCGCCCTCGTCATGGACACCGCCGACCTCGAGGCCGCGGCCGAGGGTGTGGCGCGCGGAGCCTGGGGCCTCCAGAACCAGAAGTGCAGCGCCACCTCCCGCGTGTACGTGCACCGTGACGTGGCCACCGAGTTCGTCCGGCTCCTGCTCGAAAAGACCGCCGAGGTCGTGATCGGGGATCCCACCGAGCGAGACGTGAACTTCGGCCCGCTCATCGAGCCCTCCTCGGTGGAGCGCTACGAGCGCGCCGTATCCCGCGCCCGCGAGGAGGGAGAGGTCCTCACGGGCGGCGCGCGGCTCACCGGGGAGGCCCTCGGGAAGGGGCTTTACGTGGCCCCGACCGTGGCCACCCTGCCCCTGTCCAGCGCCCTGTTCACCGAGGAGCTGTTCGTCCCCTTCCTGGCGGTGGGCGAGGTCTCCGGGCTCGAGGAGGCGATCCGCGAGACGAACCGGGCGCCCTACGGCCTCACCAGCGGCATCTTCACCGGCAGTGACGAAGAGATCGAGCGCTTCTTCGACGAGATCGAGGCGGGCGTGTGCTACGCCAACAAGCGTACGGGGGCGACCACGGGCGCCTGGCCGGGCGCCCAGCCGTTCTGCGGCTGGAAAGGCTCCGGCTCGACCGGCAAGGGGGGCTGCGGGCCTTACTACGTCGCCCAGTTCATGCGCGAGCAGAGCCGCACGGTGATCGGAGGCGACGCGTGAGCCCCGCGAGCGGCGCCGCCGGTTCCGGCGCGGGGGCCGCGCGCCCGGCCGGGACGGCCGACGGGGGGCTCGACTACCCGAGGATCCTCGTCCCGCCCCCCGGGCCGAAGGCGCGCGAGGTGGTCGAGCGCGACGCCCGCTTCGCCTCCTCCTGCTACATCAAGGAGTACCCCCTCGTCGTGGCCCGGGGCCGGGGCGCCATGATCGAGGACGTGGACGGGAACCGCTTCCTGGATTTCATGGCCGGCATCGCGGTCGCGGCCACCGGCCACTCCCATCCGAGGGTCGTGAAGGCGATCCAGGAGGCGGCCGAGAACTTCCTCCACATCTGCGGCAGCGACTTCCATTACCCGGGTCTGGCGGACCTGTGCGAGCGGCTGGCCCGCGTGGCGCCGGGCCCCAGCCCCAAGCGGGTCTTCGTCTCCAACTCGGGCACGGAGGCGGTGGAGGGCGCCATCAAGCTGGCCCGCCGCACCACCGGCCGCACCGACATCATCGCCTTCAAGGGCGCCTTCCACGGCCGCACCTACGGCGGCATGAGCCTCACCTCGAGCAAGGTGAAGCAGCGGGCCGGATTCGGCCCGTTCCTGCCCGGCGTCCACCACGTCCCCTACGGCTACTGTTATCGCTGCGACTACGGGAAGAGCTATCCCGGGTGCGCGCTGCACTGCGTCCGCACCCTGGAGGAAGACCTGTTCCAGCGCGAGCTCTCGCCGGAGGACGTGGCCGCGATCTTCGTCGAGCCCCTGCAGGGCGAGGGCGGCTACGTGCTCCCGCCCGCCGACTGGCTCCCCGCCCTGCGCGACCTGTGCGACCGGCACGGCATCCTTCTCGTCGCCGACGAGATCCAGTCGGGGATCGGCCGCACCGGCAAAATGTTCGCGGTCGAGCACACGGGCGTGGAGCCCGACGTCCTCCTCACGGCCAAGGGCCTCGGCTCCGGCATGCCGATCGGCGCCATCGTGGCCACCGAGGCGGCCACGGGCTGGGAGTCGGGCTCGCACGGCTCGACCTTCGGCGGCAACCCGGTGTGCTGCGCCGCCGCGCTGGCCACCCTCGACCTGGTGGAGGGGGGACTGTGCGACAACGCGGGGCGCATGGGCGAGCGGCTCATGGAGGGCGTGCGCGGGCTGCAGGAACAGTTCGAGGTGATCGGCGACGTGCGCGGCGTCGGGCTCATGATCGGCGTCGAGTTCGTCCGGAGCCGGGAGACGCGGGAACCGGCGCCGGAGCTCGTCTCGGCCCTCGAGAGGGCCGCCTTCGACCGGGGGCTCCTCCTCCTGGGGTGCGGGCGCAGCACCCTGCGGCTGGCGCCGCCGCTGGTGGTGGACGAGCGTGACGTGGACACGGGCCTCGAGATCCTCGGCGAGTGCCTGGCCGAGGTGGCCTGAGGGGTCCGGGCGCCGGGACGGTCGGCGGCCACCGACCGGCCCCGGCCGATCCTGACGATTCGCCGCAGCAAGGAGATCGCACGATGATGCCGCGCAGCCACCGACTCACGGCGGTCACGCTCGCCGTGTTCGCCGTCACCATCCTCGTCTCCAGCCTGCGCGCCCAGCAGGGACCGCCCCCGGCCATCCGGACCGCCCACGGCGACTGGTACTGGGAGCGGGGCCCGGCCGACCTCGTGCTCGAGCACGGGAAGGTCGTGACCGTCGATTCGGCACAGCCCCGGGCCGAGGCCCTGGCCATCCGGAACCGCCGCATCGTGGCGGTGGGGAGCGACGCGGCCATCGCGCGCTACGTCGGCCCGGACACGAAGGTCGTCGACCTCCGCGGGCGCCTGGCCATTCCCGGCTTCATCGACGCTCACGCGCACTTCATGGGGCTCGGGGAGTCGCTCAAGCAGCTCGATCTCATGGGGGCGCCCACCTGGAGCGACATCGTACGCAAGGTGGCCGAGGCGGCGAAGGAGGCGAAGCCCGGCGAGTGGATCCTCGGCCAGGGATGGCACCAGGCCAAGTGGGAGCATCCCCCGCATCCCGCCGTCGAGGGCCTTCCCCTCCACGCCAGCCTCGATGCCGTCTCACCCGACAACCCGGTGCTGCTCGAGCACGCCAGCGGACACGCCGCCTTCCTGAACGGGAAGGCGCTGGAGCTGGCCGGCATCACGGACGCGACGCCGAACCCGAAGGGAGGCGAGATCGTCCGCGACGCGGAGGGCCACGCCATCGGCATGCTGCGCGACAACGCGCAGGGCCTGGTGCGGCGCGTCTACCAGAGCTACCTGGACCGCCGCACGCCCGAGCAGGTCCGGGCGGACATGGCCGAGACGGTGCGCCTGGCCTCCCATGACGCGGTCTCCACCGGCGTCACCGGCTTCGACGACCAGGGCGAGTCCTTCGCGACCATCGATTTCCTGAAGGAGCAGGTGGCCGGGGGGAAGGTGCCGATCCGGCTGTACGTGGAGGTCGAGTCCATGTCTCCGGATAGTCTGGCCCTCCACCTGCCCGGCCACTGGCTGGTGGGCTACGGCCACGACCACCTCACCGTGCGCGCCGTCGGCGAGATTCTCTCCGACGGAGCGCTCGGCACGCATAGCGCCTGGTTCCTGAAGCCGTACGCGGACCTCCCGTCGACGTCGGGTCTCAACGTGACCCCCATCGATCAGATCCGGGCCGAGGCCGAAGTCGCGCTCAGCAACGGCTTCCAGGTCACCGTGCACGCCATCGGGGACCGGGCCAACCGCGAGGTGCTGGACACCTTCCAGCGGATCTTCCGGGAGCACCCGGACGCCAAGGACCTCCGCTGGAGGATCGAGCACGCCCAGCACCTGGACCCCGCCGACATCCCCCGCTTCGGCCACATGCGCGTGATCGCCTCCATGCAGACGCTGCACGCCTGCTCCGACGGCCCCTACGTGGTGGCGCGGCTGGGCAAGGAGCGAGCGAAGGCGGGCGCCTACGCGTGGCGGAAGCTCATGGACGCGGGCGCCATCATCGCCAACGGCACGGACGCCCCCGTCGAGCGGCTGGATCCGATCCCCAACTTCTACTGCGCGGTCACGCGCAGGCTGGCGGACGGAGAGCTCTTCTTTCCCGAAGAGAAGATGACCCGGGAGGAGGCGCTCCGCTCCTACACGATCAACGCGGCCTACGCGCTGTTCGAGGAGCACGACGTGGGATCCCTCACGCCCGGCAAGCTGGGCGACGTGGTCGTGCTCTCGAAGGACATCATGACGATACCGGCGGACTCGATCCCGACCGCGAACGTCGACCTCACGATCGTCGGCGGCCGGGTGGTGTATCGACGGACGGACGGGAGTCGTTAGCGGACGGTCGACGGACGTGGGGAGGCGGTGCGGTGCGGTCGAGACGAGGGACGGGAGGGACGGCATGAGCGCCCCGCGCACCTCGGGTGCGGGGCGCCGGTTCGAGCTCGTCCTCATGCGGCTCAACCCGCCCACGCCGCGGACCGTGGCGCTCATCGCCAAGCACGCCTCGCGGCACAGCTACCACTGGCTCCTGATGGCGGGCCGCTCGCACGGGGGACTCGAGCCCCTGGCCCGACTCCTGGCGGTCGCCTACCTGGACGAGGCGTCCAGCTTGCTGGGCCGCGGCGACCCGCGCTGGGCGGTACCGCGGGCCTACCTCCGCCCCGACGGACGCCTCCACACCCGGGACCGGCCCCGCCCGGACGACCCGGGCCTGCCGGACGACGTGGAATCCGAGCTGGCCCGCATCGCCGTGTGGCTGCGGGCGCGGCACGCGGGCTACCTGTCGGAGCTCAGCCGGGCGCTGCGGGAGGGGGCCACGGACGAGCGCTTCGTCGCCCTGACGCGAGACGAGGCCCGCCTGCGGGGTTTCGCCGACCCGACCGGGCGCAGCCTGCTGGCGCCGCCACCGCCGCCGGTCGTCACCCGTACCGTTCCCGACGCGCCCCGGAGCGCGGCCCCCGGCGGCCTGGACACCGCCCCCGGCGGCGAACGGACCGGCGCCCGTGAGTCGGCCTGGCGCCTTCCGTGGAACCGGTTCGGCGGCCGAAGCCGATAGGCCGCGGCGGCCCTCTACCGCCCTCCGTCCCGCCGAGCGACCCTCCGTCCCGCCGAGCGACCTTTCGGACCTCCGACGCCCTCAGGACCCGGACGCCCCTTCCTCCCGGTAGTACAGGATGAGGTCCGTGGACGGGGGCGTGGCTCCCAGCGCGCCCGCACCGCGGCCAGGATCCGGTGGGTGGGCCAGCGGTCGTAGGCGTACAGCGCCTGGATCTCCGCTACTCCCACAGGTTCTCCGGCCGGTCCCACGTCTCCGACCAGAAGCGATCCTCCTCCTCCCGGATCGTCTCCTCGTCGAGGGGGCCAGGGTCATCATTGCGGAGCACACCCTCCTCCACGATGCGCCGGAGCGCCTCCTCGGTCACCTCGGGCGGACGGCGGCGCGTGGCCTCCCGGATCCGCCAGCGGACCAGGAGGCCGGCGGCGAGGATGAGCAGGGCGCCGAAGCCGAACAGGAGGTCGAGAATCACGGGGTGTGGTACTGGATCGGGGCGGGCCCGTTCCTAGGACGAGCCGCTCAGCCCGCCCCGCGCCATGGGGAGGGAGCTGGGCCGCACGCCGGTGGCCTCGAAGATGGCGGCACCCACCGCCGGCGCGATTCCCATGAGCGGTGTCTCGCCGGCGCCGTAGGAGGGCTGGTCCTTCCGGTCGATGAGCACGATCTCGATCTCGGGGATGTCCGAGAAGCGCGGCACCCGGTAGTCGGCCAGGTGCGCGTTCGTGATCACGCCGTCACGGAAGTCGATCGCCTCGAACAGCGCGCCCCCGATCCCCTGGATGAGCCCCCCCTCCACCTGGTTCCGGAGGAGGTCCGGGTTCACGATGGCGCCGCAGTCGAACGCGTTCACCGCCCGCACGAGGCGCACGCGCCCGCCTTCGCGGTCGCGGTCGGCGGCCACCTCGGCGCAGGTCGCCACGTACCCACCCTTCTCGAACCCGCCCGCGATGCCGACGCCGTGGTCGCGCGGGACCTCCCGCTCCCATCCGAACCGCTCGGCCGCCGCCCGGAAGACCGCCTTCAGGCGAGGGTCGGAGAGGTTCTGAAGCCGAAAAGCGAGCGGGTCCTTCCCGACCTCACGTGCCAGCTCGTCGACGGCCATCTCCCGAGCGAAGTGGTTCGCCGTCGCCGCGAGCCCCCGGTAGGAGCCCTGCCGCAGCGGGGACTCGGAGGGATGGAACTCGACCCGCTGATGCGCGATGTCGTACATCGGCCGGATGGCCGCCGGGCCCGAGTTGTAGTTGTCGAAGGTCCATGCCGTGATCGTCCCCTCCGCGTCCGCCCCGGCGCGCACGTCGATCACGCCGGCGGGCCGGAAGTAGGCCCACCGGAACTCCTCCTCCCGCGTCCACACCAGCTTCACGGGCCTCCCGGCCGTCTTCGCCAGTCGGGCCGCCTCGACGGCGCACTCGCCCGTGTGCTTCCCCCCGTAGCCCGAGCCGGTGTCCGGGACGAGGACGCGCACGTGCGGCACGGGCATCTCGAAAGCGCGCGCCAGCTCCTCGCGAACGGCGAACGGTCGCTGGGTCCCGGTCCACACCGTGAGGCGGGGGCCATCCACGCCCTTCGACCACTCCGCCACCGCCGCGCGGGGCTCCAGCGGCGTGTGGGCGATGTAGGCCACCGTGAAGGTCCGCTCCACCCGATGGGCCGCCTTCTCGAGAGCCGACCCGGGATCGCCCCTCGAGAAGGCGTCCCGATTCCCGCGTCCCTCGCGCTCGCCGCGCGAGGGGGCCCTCGTCCGGCGCAGGAAG
Source organism: Candidatus Humimonas hydrogenitrophica (assembly GCA_947581615.1). Lineage (GTDB taxonomy): Bacteria > Gemmatimonadota > Gemmatimonadetes > Palauibacterales > Palauibacteraceae > Humimonas > Humimonas hydrogenitrophica. Next base: position 32,826 of record CANPVD010000052.1, on the reverse strand, counting down.
TCGTAGATCGTCTTCGAAGAGGGCCGCGGACCCGCCGCCGACTTCCACGTGGCCCGGATGGATGCGAGCGCGTGTTCGGCCACACGGGTGTCGGTCGCAGCCACTCCGACGAACGCCCCGTCACGGGCCACGACGACCCCATCCATGGCCTCGGCCGCGTTCGCGTCGAGGCCGGACAGGGTGGCGCCGATCGACGCCGGTCGCAGCACCTTCCCGTACAGCATGCCGGGCCGGGTCACGTCCGACGTGTAGTGGTGCGCCCCCGTGACCAGGTCCGCCCCGCCCGCCCGCGGCACGGAACGTCCGGCCACGCTCCAGCGGGCGGGCGGCGTGAGCTCCACGTCGTCCTCGACGATCTCGGTGAGCTCCTCGCCCCCGGCCAGCTCCCCGTACGTGACCGACCGCCCCGACGCCCGATCCGTGATGCGCCCCGCCGCCGCGGTCAGCGACCCCGGCTCGGCCGACCAGCGCTCGGCCGCCATCCGGACCAGGAGTCGGCGCGCCGCCGCTCCGACCTTGCGGAGCCGGGTCCCCATCTGGGGGGTGGAGCGGCTCCCGAACGTCCCCATGTCGTACGGCGTGAGGTCCGTGTCGCCCATGACCATGCACACCGCCTCGAGCGGCACCCTCAGCTCCTCGGCCAGCTCCTGCGCCAGGGAGGTGCGGATGCCCTGGCCGAACTCGACCTTTCCCGTGTAGACCGTGGCGACCCCGTCCGGACCGATCTGCAGCCAGGCCGCGATCTCCCGGGGGGTCCCGGCCGCGGGGCGCGGGTCACCGCCCGGGCCGCCGGCGCCGGCCTGTTCCGTCGCGGCGTCCGGCCACGCCAGGGCGCGTGGCGCCACCAGGACCACGACCAGGCCGCCGCCCACCACTTTCAGGAAATGGCGACGCGTCGTGCTCTCCTCCTCGCCCGGGAGCATCACGACCCGGAGCTCGCCCTCTCCGCGCGGCCCGCTCACGGCCGGCTCTCCGTCACGGAGGCCCGGGCCTTCGCCGCGGCGCCACCGTCCGAGGACAGCCCGGCGGCCCGGCGGATCGCCGCCACGATGCGAGGGTGCGTCCCGCACCGGCAGACGTTCCCCTCCATGCCGCGCACGATCTCGGCATCGGTCGGGCGGGGATTCTCGGCGAGGAGCGCGGCGGCGGCCATGATCATGCCCGGCGTGCAGTAGGCGCACTGGAACGCTTCCTCGTCCAGGAACGCCCGCTGGACCGGGTGCAGCCGGCCTCCGGTGGCCAGGCCCTCGATCGTCGTGACGGGCCTCCCGGCCGCATCCGACACCGGCGTGACGCACGCGTGCACGGGCCGCCCTCCCAGGTGGACCGTGCACGCCCCGCACTGGCTCTCTCCGCAGCCGTAGTGGGTACCGGTGAGGCCGAGCTCCTCGCGCAGAACCTCCAGGAGGCTGCGCGAGGGATCCACGTCGACTGCGTGCCGCTGCCCGTTCACTTGCAGTGCGATGCGCATGTGCACGCTCCGCTCGTGCCTGTCCGTGCCTGGGAACGCTTTTGAAAATACCGCACGGCGGGAGTCCGCAGCCAGCCCGGCGCCGCCCCTACTCTACCTGGGCCACAACCAGCCGAACGTCCCGGCGGTGAGGAGCCCGTAGAGGAGACCATCGATCGTAGCCTTGATCGTGAGGCTCCAGCCCCGGTGATACCAGATCGACATCTGCCACAGGGCCACCGAGTAGCCGATGAAGGCCGTCGCTCCCACGAAGCGGAAGACCTGCAGGTAGTCCGTCCCGGGAGCCAGCGCCCGGCCCGCGATGTAGGCCGCGAACACGCTGACGACGGCCGAATACAGGAACCACAGGCCGAGGCTCCGGGTCATGTTCATGGGGCCGCTCGGCATCACGGTCATCACGAGGACCGGCCCCCGGCTCAGCCTCTCCGTGAACTCGGGGGTGCGCATCTCCTCCATGCTCTGCGCCCTCGGCAGCATGTAGTCCCCGGGCGGGATCGAAAACGGGCGCAGGGCCTCCTGGATCTTGTCCTGCTCGGGCAGGGCCGGATAGTCGCCCTTGTGCCAGGGGGTGACCATGTGCAGGAGAGAGCTGGCTACGAACACGATCACGGCCGAGACGAGGATCGGGAGCCACAGCGCGGCGAGGGGCGTCATGACGGCCTCCGGTCAGGGGAGAGGCGCGGCCGGCCCCAGCAGAGGCCGGCGATGCGCACGGCTACGCACGCCGGGACCACAATGGACCCGATCCGCAGGATAAACGGCTCGGCCGTCGGGCGGTAGGGCGGCCGCCGCCACCCGCCCGGTCCGGCGAATCGCCCGCATCGGGACTCTCTAGCCCTTTCCCTCCCCTCCTACCTCTGGCGGCTGCACCCGCTCGATCTCGTGGATGCGGCGCACGTCGATTCCGACCACGCCCTGGGCGGTACGCTCGTAGATGTCCGTGAAGCGGGCGTCGCACGCGACTTCGTCGGCCCGGTAGGAGGTGCGCACGAGGACGGGAGCCGCGTGGGCCTCGTCGATGGCCCGGACCTGGACCAGGAACTCGGCCGCCTCCCCGATCAGGTCCGTGTGCCCCTTCCCGTGCAGGGGACTCGCGGCACCGATCGGGTGGACGACCGTCCAGTGCAGCGGGAAGAACACGATCCGCTCGCGCTCGAGGGTGAGCCTCCTGAACCGCCGCGCGACATGGCCCTCCTTCTCCTCGAGGAACGTGTAGACCACCTCGACCTCCACCTCGAGGAGCTCGTCGCGGGACGTGTTGACGAGGCGGAACTCGAACGCGTCGGCCCCCTCGTACGGCGCCATGACGGCCCGCTCGCTGAATCCGATCCGCGCCTGCGGACGGGCCAGGCGCGCGAAGAAGAGGGCGGCCACGACCGCGAAGCCGCCCAGGCCGAGGAGGGCCTCGCCGCTGGCGACCACGTTGGCGGCGACCCCCGCGGGCGCCAGAGCTCCATAACCCACCGTGGTGAGCGTCTGCACGCTGAAGAAGAAGGCCTCCAGGAAGCGCCCGCCCAGGGAAGCGGCCGCCGCCCCCTGCAGGGCGCCCGGTCCGCAGGCCAGGTAGGCCCCGGCGAACAACAGGTTCACGACCAGGTAGGCTCCCGCCACCAGCAGGTAGAACTGCCACCAGTCCATGCGGTGGAGGAGGCCGTAGGCACTGACCGACCCGAAGCGTGAGAACCCCTTGCGGACCAGGTTGTAGGACCCGTCCCGGTCCAGGAGCCGCACCCACGGCTCGTTGGCCACCCGGGACCCGAATCCGAGGTCCCGCACCGCTTCCATGCTCTCGTGTGCGTCCGCCATCCAGCCTCCGAGGGTGAGAGAGGGGCCGGCCCGCGGGGACGCGGGCCTCGATGTGCATCTGGCATCCGTCGGTCGTCTTCGCCAGTGTGTCTCACGACGCGCACCGGCACGAGCCCGACCCGGCCGGATGCGCGCGCTTCGACCCATGCCCGCCCGACAACCTTGGAGGGAGCCGGGGTGACACGCCACGCATTCACGGTCGAGGAGGCCAACGAGCTCCTGCCTCGCCTGCGCAAGGTCCTGCGTACCATACGCGGAACGCAGGAGGAAGCGTCGGAGCTCTACGAGCGGCTGCAGATCCTCGACGCCCTCTGGGGAGAGGAGGTGACGCGACCCAACAATCCCGACCACCAGGAGTACGCGGAGCTCCGGGGCCGGCTCGCCGAAGCCGCCCGCTCCGTTCAGGCATCAGTGGAGACCGAGATCCGCGCGTCAGGCGTGCGCTTCCCCTCCGGTGGACTGGAGCACGGTCTCCTGGACTTCCCCACGAGCTGGGAGGGTCGTTGGGTCTACCTGTGCTGGCACGCGGGCGAGGACCGGATCCGCTACTGGCACGAGGTCGACGCGGGCTACCGCGGCCGCCGACGCCTCACGGACGAGCAGGCCGAACGCATGGGCCGTGAGGACGACCCCGGGGCCCTGGACGATTCCGTTCTGGACTTCTGACGCATCCGGACCCACCGCCGCCCTCCCCGTTCGCTTCACCGCTTCTTGATGCGTCGGCTCCAGGCTCGGTGCTCGCCGGCTGCGAGAACGGGGGCCGGCTTCACCGACGCCCGGCACGCCATGGGGCAGGGCGTGGACGGCTTCACCTGCTGCCACCTGCCGGACCTGCAGGGCACGATCCACCGGCTCGGCGCGGTCGGCTCGTTTGGCTTGCCAGGCGCCGAGGCGCCGACGATATTCTGTCCGCTCTTTACGATTCGGGCCGCGCCCTTCCGATCCGACGCGATCCCTCCCGCACTCCCTCCGTACGGGTACTGGCATGAGAAAGCCTCTCGTCGTCTCGCTGTCCGCTCTCTTCCTGGCGGCCTGCGCCCACGCGGGCGCGGCGCCTCCGGCCACGGGCCCCGTGGCCGACACCCACGAGAACCAGGCGAACCACGCACGCCCGGCCGCGGGACAGGAGGCCGACACCTCCGCCCACGGGCCGCGCGGTCAGGGCCCGCAGGGTCCCAAGCCTTACAACAAGGTCATCACGGCCGACGCCGTGACCCACCGCGGCATGTTCATCGTGCACCAGGTGGGCGAGAAGCTCTACTTCGAGATCCCGCGCGCCGAGCTCGGGAAGGACATGCTGCTGGTCGGCCGCTACGCTCGCGCCGCGGCGCAGGACCCCGGGAATCCGACCGGCGGGTTCGGACAGTACGGCGGCGACGAGTTCACCGAGAGCACGCTGCGCTGGACGCGGGAAGGCAACCGCATCATCCTCACGTCCCCCTCCTTTTCGATTACGGCCGACACCACGCTGTCGGTCTACAGGGCGGTGCAGAGTTCGAACTACGCGCCCGTCGTGGCCGTGCTGGACGTCGCGGCCTGGGGCCCGGACAGCGCCGCCGTGGTCGACGTGACGAAGCTGTATACGACCTCGGTGTCACAGTTCGAGGCGATCCACGGCAACATCGACGCGAAGCGCTCCTACGTGGGGCGCACCCTCGCCTTCCCGGACAACGTGGAGATCGAGGCGACCCAGACGGGCACCCCGTCCCCGAGCGGCGGTCCCGGCGGGAGGTCCGCGCCGCAGGGCCGGGGCCAGACGCCGGCCAAGAGCGTCCTGGCCCACTGGAGCCTGGTGCGGCTGCCCGACCATCCCATGCAGCGGCGCCGCTGGGACGAGCGGGTCGGCTTCTTCTCGATCCGCCAGGTCGACTTCGGCGCCGAGCAGGGCTCCGCGCCGCGCCAGTACATCGCGCGCTGGCGGCTCGAGTGCTCGGACCGCCACGACGGCGACCTCTGCTACCCTAAGAAGCAGATCGTCTACTACGTGGACCCGGCCACTCCGGAGGTGTGGAAGCCGTGGATCCGGAAGGCGATCACCGACTGGCAGCCGGCGTTCGAGGCCGCGGGCTTCAAGGACGCGATCGTGGCCAAGGACCCGCCGGCGGGCGACACGACCTGGTCGGCCGAGGACGTCCGCCACACCATGATCCGATGGCTGCCTTCCACGATCGAGAACGCGGTCGGTCCGCACGTCAGCGACCCGCGCACCGGCGAGGTGCTGAACGGGTCGGTCCGCATCTTCCAGAACGTGGTGCAGCTGGCGCGCGACTGGTATTTCGCCCAGGCCTCGCAGCTGGACCCGCGCGCACGGCGGCTCCCGATGCCGGATTCGCTCATGGGCCGACTGCTGGAATTCGTGGTGGCCCACGAGATCGGGCACACGATCGGCCTCCGGCACGACCAGATCGGGAGCTCGACCTACCCGGCCGACAGCGTGCGCAGCCCCACCTGGGTCCACGAGATGGGCTCGTCGCCCAGCATCATGGACTATTCGCGCTTCAACTACGTGGCGCAGCCGGGCGACGGCATCGCCCTCGGCGACATCATCCCGCGGATCGGCCCCTACGACAAGTACGCGATCATGTGGGGGTACAAGCCGATTCCCGGCGCGAACACGCCCGACGCCGAGCGGCCCACCCTGGAGAGGTGGATCGCCATGCAGGACACGATCCCCTGGTACCGATTCTCGGAGCGGAACGCGTTCGGTGATTACGGTACCATGACCGAGGCGGTCGGCGACGCGGACCCGGTGAAGTCGACGGGTCTCGGCTTCCAGAACCTCGAGCGGGTGGTCGGCTACATCTCCGAGGCGGCGATCCAGCCGATGCAGGACAACTCGGACCTCGAGGACCTCTACAACGCCGTGGTCGGCCAGTGGACCCGCGAGGCCGCCCACGTCACCACGCTCGTCGGCGGAGCCACCGTGCGCTACAAGTCGGGCAGCCAGCAGGGACCGGTGTACCGGCCCCTGCCGCGCGCCCGCCAGGTGGCGGCGGTCAAGTTCCTGAACCAGCGCGTGTTCCGGACACCGACCTACCTGATCCGGCCCGAGATCGAGCGGCGCATCGAGCCCGACGCCATGATCCGGCGCATCAACCAGGCGCAGGAGCGCGTGCTCGGCTCCCTGCTCAACGACCAGCGCATGGATCGGCTCATCGACACTCGTGCACTCGCCGATCACCCGGCCGATACGTACTCGCTCGATGCGATGCTGGGGGACGTCCGGCACGGGATCTGGTCGGAGCTGGCGTCGTCCAAGGTGTCGATCGACGCCTACCGGCGCGGCCTGCAGATGGGGTACCTGTCGCTCCTGGACTCGAAGCTCAACCCGAAGCCGCAGAGCGAGTCGTCGGCCCGGCGCTTCTTCCCGGGCTTCCGTCCCCCGCCGCCGCTGAGCGAGGAGGCGAAAGCCCAGATCCGGGGCGAGCTGACGGCGCTCCAGGCCGACGTCAAGCGGGCCATCCCGCGGACCGCCGACACGGCAACGCGCTACCACCTCCTCGGGGCGCAGCACCGCATCGAGGAGATTCTGAACCCCAAGAGCTGAACGGGAAGCACGACGGGGGGCGGCCGGCCGCGAGGGGGCGCCGCCCCCTCTTCCCTACCTCCCCACCAGCGCCAGCACCCGGCACGGGCTCCCGGATCCATCCTCGATGGGAAGCGGCGCCACGATCAGCACGCTCCCGGTGGCGGGCAGCCGTCCCAGGTCCTGGAGCTGGGTGAGGCCGTACTTGCCGGCGCCCAGCAGGTAGGAATGGGCCGGGAACGGCGGATCGAAGGTGGCCGCCGCGCCGGCGTCGGTCCCCACCGTCTCCACCCCCAGACCCACGATGTCGGTCTCCTCGGCCAGCCAGCAGGCGCACGCCGCCGACGGTCCGGGCGTGTGCGGCCCGTCCCCGTCGGCGTTGAGGAAGGCCTCCTGGTCGTGCGAGCGGGCGTCCCATCCGGTCCGGAACAGCAGCCAGCCGCCCTCGGGGAGCGGGCCGTGCTCCTCCTCCCAGGCCCGCACATGCTCGATCTCGAGCAGGAAGTCGGAGTTCTCCGCGACCTCGGCGCTCTTGTCGATGACCGCGGCCGGAGCCACCAGGTGCTCGGGCGGTACCTGCGAGACGTCCAGGCTGTCCCGGCCGGTCACCCAGTGTACGGGCGCGTCGAAGTGGGTCCCGGTGTGCTCGCCCAGGCGCATGACGTTCCAGTACCAGGCCGGCCCCGCGTCGTCGTAACGGCTCAACGGCTCCATCGAGAACGGGGGCGTGTCGGCGAAGGGCTCGGGGAGCTGGATGACGGGCGTGCGCCCGGAGAGCGTGGCCGTGAGATCCACGACCTCCACCGAGCCGCGCCCGAGTCCGGCGGCGAGATCCGACAGGACTGACATGCTGCCTCCTTGCTGTGTGTCCCCCACGGACCGGAGGTCCCGCGCGAGCGCGGCCGCCGGCCGCCGGCCGTTCAGTGTGCCCGGAACGCATCCTCCAGCCACTCGGCCACCACCGTGGGCGTAACCTTCGCATCCACGACCAGGAGCCCCTCCGGGTGCTCGAGCCACGCCTCCACGATGGCCAGGTCGTCCATCCCGCGCACCGTCACTCCCTTTCCACCCGCGGCCCGGCCGAAAGCGTCCAGGTCGGCGTCGGGGAAACGGACGACGTCGACCGGGAGGCCCTGCGGCCCGAAATGGTGCACCTCGGCCCCGTAGGCCGCGTCGTCGTAGACGAGGACCAGGAGCGGGAGCCCGAGCCGCACGGCCGTGTCGAGCTCGGCCAGCGCCATGAACGCGCCGCCGTCCCCCAGGGCCGCCACCGTGAGCCGGTCCGGCCGGGCCACGGCGGCGCCGATCGCCGCTCCCAGGCCCAGGCCGATGGACTGGTAGGCCTGGTTGAACACGAACCCGGCCGGGTCCGGCACGGACAGGTACATGGCCGGCCAACCCATGAAGTGCCCGGAATCGACTACCACGGTGCGCTCGGCCGGCAGCAGGCCGTCGAGGGCGATCGTCAGCGTCCGCGGATCGATCGTCTTGGAGGTCGAGCGGTCCTCGAAGGCTTCGGAGGCCCAACCGCCCGCGGCCAGGCGGTCGGCCAGGGCACCGCTGCGGAAGCCCTCGCCCGCGTAGCCGCGCGCCTCGAGCTCGGCCTCCAGCGCCCGTGCGGCCTCGGCCGCGTCGCCCACCAGCCCCAGCTCTACGGTCCGCTGGGCGCCGATGGCGCCGGCGTCCAGGTCCACCTGCACGACGCGGGCGCCCTCGCCGATCAGGGTGCCGTGTCGGGTCGTCCACATGTTGAGCGAGGCGCCGAACGCCAGGACGAGGTCGGCCTCCGACAGGAGGCGAGCGGTCAGCGGCGAGGCGAACCCGCCCGAGATGCCGGCCGACCACGGGCTCCCGACGAACAGGCCGTGCCCGTTGGCCGAGGTGGCCAGGAGGGCGCCGATCCGGTCGCCGAGCGCCTCCAGGGACCCGCGGGCGCAAGCCAGCACGGCACCCCGGCCGCCGAGGAGGACCGGCCGCTCCGCCGCCTCGACCAGATCGGCCGCCGCCCGCACGGCCGCCGCGGGAGGTGCGGGCGGGGACGACCGATGCCACGCCGGCAGGCGCGCCTCCCGAGGTAGCTCGGCCCCCTGCACATCCAGGGGAAGGCTGAGCAGCACCGCCCGCCGCCCTTCGACGGCCCGCCGCCAGGCACGCGCCACGTCCTCCAGGGCGCCGTCCGCCGAGTGGAGCCGTTCCGGCACGGCGTCCACCGAGCGCGCCAGCGCGTCCTGGTCGATCCGGAAGTTGGAGCGCACGGCGGCCGCCGACGTGTCTCCGGCCAGGAGGAGGAGGGGAGTCCGGGACTTGGCGGCCTCCGCGAGGCCGGTGGCGGCGTTCGTGAGGCCGGGGCCCTGGTGCACGCTGGCCACGCCCGGGCGCCCCGAGGCACGCGCGTAGCCGTCCGCCATGCACACGGCCGCGCACTCGTGGCGGGCGGCCACGAAGGTGGCGCCTGCCGCGCGCAACGCCTCGGTGACCTCGAAGTTGCCGCTGCCGACGACCCCGAACACGTGCTCGACGCCGAGCTCGACCAGCGCCCTGCCGACCGCCTCGGCCACTCTCACGCCTCTCGCCTCCGGTCCGGTTGAACGGGCCGGAATCGTGGGGGCGGGCGCCGCCGCGAGGCAAGAGCGGGCGCCGCGGCCGGGGTCAGGGCGCGGCGGTCATCCCCGCGAGCAGACCGAGGATGGCCGAGACGACGATGCCCGGGTCCTCGTGCGGAATGTCGTGGTGGGAGCCCTCGGACACCATGCGCCGCCGATCGGACGAGGCCGCCGCCATGGCCTGGTGGCTTCGACGCCACGCCGCGTCGACCGCCGGGGTTCCCCACCAATCCTTCCTCGCGCTCACGATGACCATGGGCATCGCCAGCGCCGGCTCCCGCTCGCCGAGCCACGCGGAGAAGGCCGAGAGTGTACGGCTCATGCGGCGGATCACGCGTCTCCGGTCCGTCTGCGGATCGGTCGTGTCGGGAACCGTGCTCCGCAGGAAGGCCCGCTCCCGAGCCACGAACCGGGGATTCATCGGGTCCACCAGGACCAGGCCCGGGACGCGGCCGGGGAACAGGGCGGCGTGGGCCAGGGCGAGCATGGCTCCGTACGACTGACCCACGATGACGGTACGGGACGGCGCACCCACCCGCTCCAGCGCCCTGCGGATGTCCGCGACCTCCGCACGGGGCGTGAGGCTGTCCGGCCCGGGCTCGCTGGTGCCGAGGCCCGCGCGATCGTAAGCGGCGACGGTCGCGCCGGTGTGGACGGCCAGGCGTTGCGGGACGACGACGGCCCTCGTCCCGGAATGTGCAGGCCGGCGAGGACCGGGGCGAGGGCGAGGAGCGGGAGAACACGCATGTCGGGCGACCTCCGTCCGGGTGAGCTGTGCCCGCCGTACGGCCGACGGCGCGCCCCGGTTTCCGCCCGCGTCACCACATCCGCACCACCCACACCTGCATGTAGGACGGCAGCGGGTTACCGGAGGCGTCGCGGACCCGAACGGCCGTCGCGGGCCGCCCGCTCCCGTCCACGGCCACGTAGGCGGCCGAGCTCGCCCTCACATCGGCGGTCGTCGTCCAGTCCCCGAACGTCTCGGGCGTCGGCTCCAGGTTCGCGGTCGCGACCGTGTGCTGCTCGAAGTCGTTCAGGTTCCAGCTCGGGAAGGTGAGGGCCGGGTCGGGCGACGGTATGCGGTCGTCCACGTACAGGGCCGCCGACCACCGCGCCATCAGGTTCGCCACCGGAACCCCCACCACGTCCGCCACCATCTGGAGGCCGCTCCCCGGGTCGGCGATCAGGTTCTGCTGGAGACCCTGCTCACCGCCCGGATAAGAGGGACCGTACTGGTCCGAGACCCAGCGCAGAAAGCTCCATCCCACCCCGTACCACAACGACCGGGACGCGCAGGGCGTCGGGTCGCTCTGCCACCAGCCGCACTGCTCGGGCGCTCCATCCACCCGGGCCGTCCGGTTCTTGAATCCGAAGTACTCCGCCAGGTCCGTGAACTTGTTCAGGTACCAGGCCACCGAGTCGGCGCCCGTCGTGGCGAAGATGACGTCCGCCCCGAGGTTCTGGTAGGGCATGTGGCCCGTCTCGGCGTGCCCCACCACCTCTTCGCCCAGGGTCGCCTGCGCCTCGGCCACGATGGATCCCATGAAGCCCAGGCCCGCCGCGAACCGGCGTCCGTTCTGGATCAGGTGCGTGAGCTCGTGCCCCATCACCTGCGGGGCACGCGACAGCTCCTGCGTCCGCGTCGACTTGACCGCGCTGTCCCCGGCGGTGCCGTCAGGGTCCGGAACGCGGCCGTAGTAGACCTCCCCCTCGTCGCTGGAGGCGCAGTAGAACCCGGTGGCCGAGACGCGCGGATACAGGTCACCCGAGAACACGAAGCCGAGCACGTAGGACCCGGGGACTCCGAGGTCCTCGTCGTTCACGGCCTTCGTGAACAGGACGACGATGTGGCCGTTGTTGTCGATGTCGCCGGGATTGCCGAAGTAGGCCTCGTCGGTGGAGAAGATCTGGTCGTCGAGCTGGTCCGACAGGCTCTGGTAGTCGGCCTGGGTGAACCCGTTCGCGGGATTCGACGTATCGGCGACGATGATGGCCTTCTCGCCGATGACCTGGACGATGGCCCCGACCGCCGTGTACTTGCTGCAGCCGTCGCCGCTGAAGTCCGGCACGCGCAGGGCCACCGTGTCGTCCACCGCCACGCTCCCGCTCACCGAGAAGCGGGCCGGCGGGGCGCTCGACGCCCCACCCAGGGCGGGGATCGAGGCATGGGGATCGAGGTGGGCACGCTCCCAGGCCCGGATCTTCATCTCCGCGCGGCGCTGCGCCACGATCCAGGACGGAGGGCGGACCCACGACCCGCCGCCGGTCTGCCGGGGCACCACCCGGGTCGCCACTGAGGCCCGCGCCGCCGGGGCCCTCCCGATGCTGGCCGCGCCGATGCCGTCTGCCGCCTCGCCCGTGATCTGCACGCCCGTGAGGCTGGAGACCGTGGACGACAGGGACTGCACGCCGACGATGTAGCGTTCCGACGCCGCGGAGGCCCCGAACTGCAGGCAGAAGCTGGCCGGATCGGTGAGAACCGCTTGCCGGCCCACGCCCAGCGACACCGCGGCCTGCGCCGGCTCGAGGTCGCTGTTCGCCTGCGAGGCGCCCCCGTCCGTCGCCACCCGAACGGCCACGGAGCGCGCCGGCAGGCAGTCGTAGCTGGGAACCGTGACCTGGAGCGAGGTCGAGGAGGCGGAGGTCACGACCGCCGGCATCCCGTCGATCCGGACGCTGTCGCCGGCGGCCACCGGGTCGAAGTTCTGACCCGTGATCGTGACCGCCTGGCCTTCCTGGATGGGAGAGGGGCTCACGGACTGGATCTGCGGAGTGCCGAGCGACGCCACGCGGAACACTCCCGTCCCGGAGACTCCGCTTCCGGCCGCGGCCGCCGTCACCTCGACCCGGCCCAGGGCCTTGGCCGTGGCCAGGCCGGTGCTGTCGACCGTGGCCACGCTCGTGTCCGACACCGACCACTCGATCGTCACCCCGTCCACCGGGTGATCGTTGGCGTCCTGCGGCGCGGCGCTGAACCGCACCGTGTCGCCGGGCGTGGACACGCGGGCGCTGTCCGGGCTCATCACGACCTGCACGGTCCGCTGCTCCACGACCAGGACCGCGGTGTCTGCCTTCCCGGAGATCGACGCCACGATGCGCGTGGTGCCGTTCTGCCTGGCGGTGGCCGTTCCATCCGTGGATACGGTGGCCACGGCGGCCTCCGTGGACGACCAGGCGACGCTCCCTCCCGAAATCACGTTCCCCGCCGGGTCCTTCAACGTGGTCGAGAAGGTCACGGAGTCATCGATCGAGACGAGCGTGTCGACGGCCGGGCTCACGGTGACGGACGCCACCTGCGGCTCGGCGGGCGGGTTGCTCGCCGAGCCGGTGCCGGTGACGGACTTGCCGCCGCACGCGGCGGCCGCGGGAGCGAGCACGGCGAGGAGCAGCACCTGTCGGCGGGGGATCCGTCGCCTCATGGACGAACTCCGGAATCGAAGACGCTGGAACGGCGGCACCCGGGCATCGGACGCGAAGGGAATTCAGCTTCCGTGCCTGTGAGGGGAGGGCCGAGACCCCCGGCGCCACGGGGATTCCGAAGTCTCGCCGCTTCGCGTTCGCCTCGCAAGATGTCGAAGATCACCACGGATCGTGTGATTCGCGAGAGTCGGCGCCGCGCGGACCGGCGACCCGGCCGCGGACCGCCCCGCCTTACCCCTCCTCCAGAACGCGAGAGGGCAGGAGCCTCGCCCCGCGCGCCACCCGCTTGATGGTGAGGCCCTGCACGAGGATGGAGAAGACCACGACCACGTAGGTGATGAGGAGGAGGAGTCCGCGCTCCCCGCCGGCCGGGACGGACAGCGCCAGCGCGATCGCGATCCCGCCGCGGAGCCCTCCCCAGGTGAGGACGCGGATCGCGTACGGCCCGAGCTCGGACCGGATGGGCAGGAAGCGCATGGGCACGTACACCGACAGCAGCCGGGCCCCCAGGATGAGCGGGACCGCGAGCGCGCCCGCCAGGAGCCACGAGGCCCGGACCGGCAGGATCAGCACCTCGAGGCCAATGAGCACGAACAGGAGGGCGTTGAGGATCTCGTCCAGCACGAGCCAGAAGTTGTCGAGCCGCTCGCGGGTCCCCTCGGACATGGCGAACATGCGCCCCCGGTTCCCGACCAGCAGCCCTGCGATGACCATGGCCAGCGGGCCCGACGTCCCGATCCGGTTGGCCAGCGCGTAGCCGGCCGTGGTCACGGCCACCGTGACCAGGATCTCGGTCGTGGGCTCGTCCACCCGGCGCAGGAAGTAATAGGCCGTCCAGCCGAGGGCGAGGCCGTAGACCACACCACCCACCGCCTCCTCCAGGAAGAGCCGCCCCGCCGCTGCCACCGAGGCACCGTGCTCCCCCGTCACCAGCCCGAGGAGGATCGTGAACAGCACCACGGCCACCCCGTCGTTGAACAGGGACTCGCCCGTGACCAGCGTGGACAGCTCACGCGGCGCGCCGGCCTCGGAGAGGAGCCCCATGACCGCGATCGGGTCGGTCGGAGAGATGAGCGCGCCGAACAGGAGGGCCCACAGGAAGGGGATGCCGAGGCCGATCAGCCGCAGGAGCTCCCAGGCTGCGCTGCCCACCACGAGGGTCGAGATCACGGTGCCCACTACCGACAGCACGAGCACCGGCGTGCGCACCCGCATCAGCTCCTCGAGGTCGACCTCGAGGGCGCCGGCGAACAGCATGATCCCCAGCAGACCCTCCAGCAGGACCTTCTCGAAGTCGACATGCGCCAGAAGGCCTGTGAGCCACCGGCGCTCGGGGGCGAGGCCGGCCACGAGAAGCAGGAGCAGCGACGTGACCAGCCCACCCAGGGTGACTCCGATCGGAATCGGGAGGTGGAAGTGGCGCTCGTTCACGTACGCGAACGCGGCCGTGAGCGCCAGGAGCGCCCCGACGATCTCGAACAGGCTCAAGGCAGGCCGCCGAGCGACCCGGGCGGTCGGTTCCGGGACATGTCAGGAACGGTAGGGACGCCGGCGCCCGCCGTCTAGCTCTCGCCCGGGGCCGCTCCGGGCCAGACCCCCGTCCCCACGACCGTGGCGAGGAGCGCCGCCACTCGCCGCATCCCGGAGCGTCGCATGACTGTCCTCCCTCGCGGCGGTAGGATCCTGCACTCGCGATAAACGTGTCGGGAGGGGTCAGGAAGCGATCAGGCGGACCGGGAGGAGGGAGCATGTCAGCCCAGGACCAGGGTCGGGACCGGCCCGGTGACCGTGACCCACGAACGTCTCACCCCTACCACATGTACGAGGCCATCCAGGCGCAGCCGGCGGCCTTCGCCCGCCTCGCTCGGGAGGCCACGCAGCCGGCGGAGCGCTTTGCGGAGATCGCCAGCGGCTGCGCGCGCCTGCACCTGGCCGGCACGGGAACGTCCTTCCACGCCGCCGAGCTGGGCGAGCACCTCGTGCGCGCGGCCGACGCCCGAACGGCCGCCCGGGCCTGGCGCGCCTTCGACTTCGCCCTGTACGGCCCCGACCTGTCACCCGCGGACGCGGTGATCGTGGTGAGTCACCGTGGCACGAAGCGCTACTCGCGCGCCGCCCTGGCCCGGGCCAGGCGAGCCGGCGCTCCCACCGCGCTCATCACCGGAGAGGACGGCGGGGACGATGCGGACGCGGACGTGGTGTTTCGGACCGTGCCCGGGGAGCGATCCTCCGCGCACACGGTGAGCTTCATCGGTTCGGTCGCGGCCCTCGCCGCGCTGGCGTCCAGGGTCGGCGGCGGCACCGACGACCTCCCCGAGAGCTGCGTTCCTGCCGCACTCGAAGCGGCTCTCGGCCTGGAGGACCGAATGGGCGCGCTGGCCCGTGCGCACGCCGGCCGACGCAGGATCTGGCTGGCCGGCGGGGGACCCGCGGCCACCGCCGCCCGGGAGATCGCCCTCAAGATCAAGGAGACCTCCTATCTCCAGGCCGAGGGCATGGCGACCGAGACCCTTCTGCACGGGCCCTTCCAGTGCGCGGAAGAGGAAGACCTGTTCGTCCTCATCGCGCCCTCCGGGCCGGGACAGAGCCGGACCGCCGAGCTGACCGATGCCGTACGCGCGATCGGCGCGTCCCTCCTGGTGGTCGGGGATGAGACGGCGGAGATGGTGGCCGGCGCGGACGCGTCGCGGGTCGCCGTACCGACCCTCCCGGAGCCGTTCGGTGCGCTGGCCTGCATCGTGGCGCTCCAGCTCTTCACGTATCACCTCGCGCTGGAGCGAGGCACGGACCCGGACGGGTTCCGGCTGGAGGATCCACGCTTCGCTCGCGCCAGCGCCGCCGTGGAGCTCTAGGTCCGGGAGCGCCGCCCTCGCCGCCCCGGATCGACTCGACGATGGGGCCCGGGCTCGTGGTTCTTCGCCCCCCTACTCCCCGACCCTCACCGCGATGGTGCGCCACTTCCCCTGCCGGAAGCGCGCCACGCTGAGCACGCAGCGCGTGATGTGCCCGGCCAGGATCGCGTACCAGATGTGCAGCGCGGAGAGGATGCCCATCTGCTGGAGAACCAGGCAGATGCCGAGCGGCATCACGAGCTGCGAGGCAATCGAGATGTACAGCGGGCTCTTGGTGTCCCCCGTGCCCTGCAGGCCGCCCGTGTAGGTGAGCGCCACGGCGATGAACAGGCCGGACACGCTCAGCACGTGGAGGAGCTGCACGCCGAGCTGCACCACCTCCGGCTGGTTCAGGCCGAACAAGCCCAGGAGCTCGCGCGGGATGAGCAGGAACATGGAGCCGAAGATCAGGGCTCCGACGACCCCGATCCGGGCGGCCACGTGCACGGCCGCCGCCGAGCGATCGGGCTGGCCGGCACCCAGGTTCTGGCCCGCCACGGCGGCGGCGGCGCCCCGGAGTCCGAACGAGGTCCAGGTGATGAACGAGAACAGCTGCGTGTAGGAGACCGCGTACGCCGCCTGGGCGGCCGCGCTCTCGGGCAGGGAGCCGATGAACGCCAGCAGGATCAGGCCGCCGATGTTCATGGCGATGCCCTGGATCCCCGCCGGCAGCCCGAACCGGAACAGCTCGCGGATGATGGCCCGGTCCGGCCCCTTCCAGCCGCCGCTCGGGAACCCGACCACCCACCCGCCCTTCGCCAGCCGCCACAGCGCGAACGCGGCCACGCCTCCGGACGCGATCACCGTGCCCATGGCGGCGCCGGCGGTTCCGAACGCGGGCACCGGACCCAGTCCGGCGATGAGGACCACGTTGAGAATGATGTTGATGACCGTGAGCACCACGCCCAGCCGGAGCGGCGTGCGTGCGTCGCCCGCCGAGCGCAGCGCCCCGCCCAGCATGAAGAAGATCAGCATGCCGAAGCTGAACACGAACATGATGCGCAGGTAGGGGAGCGCCTCGACCTGCACCTCGGGCGCGGCGTTGACCAGCACGAGGAGCTTGGGAGCCAGGAAGTATCCGATCGGCGCCAGCACCCCGACCGCCAATCCTGCCGCCAGCAGGAAGGCCTGGTAGACCGTGCGGTCCACCATCTCGTGGTCCCCGCGCCCCGCGAAGCGCGCCACCAGGACGCTCATCCCCATGAACAGCGACGAGATGAACACGACCACGACCAGGTAGATCTGCCAGCTCACCCCGATGGCCGCGTTGCCCGTGTATCCCACGTAGTGGCCGACCATGACGTGGTCGACGATCCCCTGCATCCCGCCGATCATGTTCTGGAGGATCGTGGGCCACGCAAGCCGCCACACGGCCGGCGTCAGGGGCCCCTTCACGATGGAGCGGTCGTAAGTCGCCCGACGGCGGGGCGCGGGTGGGACGAGGGGCTCCCCGCCGGCGGGCCCGGGACCGGGCGAGGGCGTGGGAGGGTTGGTGTCGTTCACGTCGGCCGGCGCTCACGCGTCAGGGTCCCGGTGCCACCTCGCGAGTGGGCGAAGATGCCATGGCAGCGCCCGCCGCGCCAACGCGGGTCCGGTTCGGCACGTTCCGCTACCTCCGGATCGTGCGCTCCTCGCTGCGCGGCCCCTCCAGGCCGCCGGACACCGTGGCCATGTAGTACCAGTACCGATGCCCCGGTCGCGCATCCCGGTCCACGTACTCGAGCTCGGCGGCGCCGACCTCGGCCACGCGGGCCGGCCGACCCCCACGCTCGTAGCGGTATACGCGCACCCTGGCGGCGCTGTCGGCCATCGGGTCCCAGGCCAGGACGATGCCGGCGCTGTCCGCCCGCACCCGGAAGCCCGGGGGCGGCGGGGGCGGCGCCGGCTTACGGCTCACCCGCACCGACGCCGAGGGAGCGCTCCGCGTCCCATCCACCCGTTCCGCCATCACTGCATAGCGCCACGAGCCGCGCACGGCCGTCGTATCCCGGTAGCCGTTCTCCAGCCGCCCCAGGGGGCGCGCCGTCAGAGTGTCCCACGCCGAGCCTCCCTGCGCGTCGGCCCCACTGCCCGCCGCGGCCCCCGGGCCGGCGCCGCCATGCGCGTCTTCGCGCAGGACCACGTAGCCGCTCACCAGCGGGTCGGAGCCGGCCATGTCCGCCCAGGCCAGCGCGACCCCCCGGGCGTCGGCGTAGCCTGACACACCGGACGGAGGCGCGAAGGCTGTCGCGGCCGTCCGGGACGCCGAAGCGGGGTTGGAGTAGCCGCTCTCGATCCCTCCCGGGCTCACGGCCCGAACGGCCCACGTATACTGCCGTCCCGCACCGGCCGCGCTGTCCACGAACACGGTGTCGGCCGGCGGGAGCAGCGCGCTCACCAGCCGAAGCGCCGTCGAGTCCGTCAGGGTGTCGACGGGCGCGTCGGTCCGGTATACGCGGTAGCCCGCCAGGTCGACGTCCCCGGCCGGCGTCCACGCGATCCTGAATCCCACGGCCGTGGTGTCGGCGTGCACGGCCAGGGGGGGCGCGGGGGCGAGCGCCGAGCGGAAAAAGCCGAATACCGCCGCCGTCCGCGGCGAGACCTCGCCCCTCAATCCCGTCATCCCCAGCCGGTAGTAATACATCGTCATGGGGGTGACCTGCGCATCCACGAACCGCCCCGCGGTGGGCGGGAGCTCCGCGATCTGGACGTACCCCGTGTCCTGGGAGAGCGACCGGAACAACTGCACGGTGCGGATGCGGTCCGGGTCCGTGACCCTCCACGTGACCACGATCCCGAGGGTGTCCACGCCGCGTGCCTCGATCGAGTCGGGGAGCGCCGCGCCCACCATCGGTACGGTGTACACGGTGACCGTGTCGCTCGGAGCGCCGCGGTTGAAGAAGAGGTCTCGCGGCACGGCGTAGTACTGGTACATGGCGCCCGGCGTCACGTCGCGGTCCTCGCTCCGCGCCAGCAGGGAGTCCGCGGCCAGGATGCTGACGGCCACGGAGTCGACTTCCTCGAAGTCGCCGCTCCGTCCAGCGCGCCGCCAGATCTCGACCGTCTTGGCGCGGGTTCCCACGTCTCCCACGTACCAGCGGAGCACGACCACCGAGTCGGCCCCGAGGCTCTCCGCCACCCGCACCGGGTCGAACGACGCGCGCGCCGGGAAGCTCACCGCGTTCGAAACGACGGGGCGAGAGACGGCGCCGTCCGCGTCCACGTCGCTCACCCGGTATCGCCACGTCTCTCCGTCCCGGGGCGACGGATCGAGTCCGTAGATGCCGAGCGCCAGGCGAACGTCGTCGTTGCCCAGGATGGCGGCCAGGGAGTCGGCCCCGGGGTTCCGGACGATATAGTCCCAGGCAGCCGCCTCGTCCTTCTGGCCCAGCGCCCGCACGACGGCCCGCCGCGTGGCGGTGTCGAGCCGGCCGAAGAAGCTCCGCGCGTCGCGCACGGCGCTCACGTCGGCCACCTTCTCCCAGGGCCCGCCGGGGCGCGCTCGCTCCAGACGGTGCGCCACCACGCCGGCCACCGAGTGCGCCGTCGACACCACCGTTCCCTTCATCCACACGTACGCGCCGCGCGGGCTCGCGAACGCGACCGTGTCGGCCGCCTGCGCGGCGAGGGTGGCCGGCCGCCCTCTCGCCGCCAGGAGGGCCGCTCCACACAGAAGTGCCCGGCCCGCCGTACCGATTCGCCCCATCGCCCTCATCGGAAGTACACCTTCGCGTGCGGCCCCACGTTCGTGGCCCAGTCGTAGCCCAGCTGGGCCTCCGCGCCCAGCCCGATGTGGACGCTGGTCGTATGGTGCAGGCACACGTCGTCCAGCCCCACGCCGTAGGAGGCGCTCCCGTTCAGGTCCAGGTTGGCGTCGCCCCGCGCGTACCAGGCGCCGTCGCTCCGGTAAGCGCCCTCGCCGTCCAGGCCCGCCTTCACCTCCGCCGCCACGTGCAAGCACAGCCCCATGCCCACCCCGCCCTTGATGCCGGCATCGATCCCCGCCCCGACTCCCACGAAATAGGTGTTGGCCTGCTGGAAGTTGGCCCCCAGCCGCACGTCGCCCCACACGTTGCACCACACCTCGACGCTAGCCACCCCGATGTCGAAGGCGCCGTTGGGACAGATCGGCACCGGGATCGACACCTCGCCCTCCATGAAGAAGCCGTTGATGACGTGGAACTGGGCCGGCACCGGCCGGCGGCCGTACTTGGCGTAGCGGGCCAGGAGATCCGCCTTGAGGGTCGCCGAGCCGATCAGGAGGGCCGCCGAGCCGCTCATGTGCGGCGTCTTCAGCGAAAAGGCGGCGCCCGTGAAGAAGTACCAGTAGCGATCGGACGGCTTGCCGCTGATGACCATCTCGGTGGTGCCCTTCACGTGCGCGCCGGCGGCGATGTCCTTGTCCATCTGGACCGACCCCTCGAGCCGCTCCTCGGGGAAGTTCATGGTGATCGCCATGTTCCCGAACGGGGTCGGGATGTTCTTGACCGCCAGCCCACCCGTCCCCGCGGTGACGTCGGTGCCTTCGACCCCGATCGTGATGTCGCCGGACACCTGGCCACCCACGTCCATGTGGCCCTGGTAGTTCGTGGCCCACTTGCCTGCCGCCACCTTCGCCCCGCCCTGGAGCTTCGAGATGGCCACCTGCCCCACGTCGAGCGTCGCGTGCGGAAGCGGCAGGGCGTCGATCTTCTGGTTCGGACCCAGCGGCGAGCGGGTGAAGTGCGAGGCGACCGTGAACTTGCCCGGCACCGACACGGTCCCGTCGCCCTGGAAGCCCGAGGCGTCGAGCGTGCCCTGGTGCACCGACACCTTCGCGCCGCCGATGTCGAAGGGCTGGATGTCGATGGGGTTGAACTTGAAGGTCGGCGCGTGGCCGGACGCCGGACGCGTGTAGTCGACGACCACGGCCTGCGGGTCCAGGCCCGGGACGTGGAGGTCGAGCCCACCCGCGAAGCTCACCGACGACTCGGTGATCCCGAGGTTGGAGACCGCCAGGTCTCCCGTGCCGTACAGCCGCACCGACGTCCCCGGCTCCATCGAGAAGCTCTTCTTTCCGCTGGAGAGGAAGTCGAAGCTCTGCACGTGGATCACGTCTCCGGAGGCCATGCCCGGGAGCGCGGCGATCGTGCCGCCATCCCCGAACAGCTTCCACGGACCCGTCGGCGTGTCGCGAACGAAGGTGACCCCTCCCTTCACCTGCAGGGGCACGAACCCGCCCAGCAGGATAGGACCGCCGCCGAACGATCCGCCCTCCAGCGCGGTGGGGGTCACCTCGAGCCCCGTGAACGGGAAATCGATGTCGCTGTTGGGAGTTCCCTGGATCATCGGGACGCGCACCACGCCCTGCACCAGGTGCAGCCGCCCCTTGCCGAGGGACCAGCTCGGCGACTCCAGCGTCCACGCGCCCAGGGACAGGGACAGCGCCTGGTCGCCCTTCGCCGGCTGCAGGCCGGCGCCCGCTCCCTGCCCGGGCGTCACCGTGAGGTCGGGCACGTGGATCGCGAGGTCCTGCACGCCCGGTATGGCCGTGTGCAGGATGACGTCCAGGGTGAGCGCCTTCGGCGTGAGGCGCGAGGAGGCCGCCGCCGCGTCGGCCGCGAAGCCGTACAGCGTGAGTCCGGCGTCGCCGCCCTTCGCCGTGCCGATGCCGTAGCCGCCGGCGGGGGCCGGCGACGCGCCCCCCGCCTCGAGCGTGGCCACCCGGGCGGCGGCCGCGCCCGACGCGCCGGGGCCCAGCAGGAAGAGCGAGTCCCGGAAGGCGAGCTCGGCCGTGGTGAGGGAGAACGATCCGGACAGGAGCTGCGCTGGACCCACGACGGCCCCCTTCCCCTGCCCGCGGTCCTCCACGACCAGGCCACCGTCCTCGTGCTGCCGCACCAGGTAGGCCTTGTACAGGGTGAGCGGGAGGTCGCTCTCGTCCAGGTGCACCCTGCCGCCGGACGGCACAGCGTCTTTCCCGGTGCCGGTCACGGCCACGCTGTCGAACGCCAGGGTCAACCCCTTCGTTCGGGGCGTGAAGGCGTCGTTGGAGGGGACGTCCGTGAACCGCCCGCTGAGGATCGCGCCGTGGGCCGTCTTCGTGTAAGTCTGCACCTCGATCGAGAGGCCGAGGAGCGAGGTCGGCAGACCCTCCACGGCGGTGAGGTGGAAGTCCTGCGTCGCCGACGCCCCCGCCTTCGCCGTCACCCGGGCCGAGTCCCCCGTGAAGTCCGAGCCCGCCTTCCCCGCCCACACCCAGCGGGCGCCGGCCGGCGCGCCGTGCAGGGCGTAGTGTCCGTGGACATCGGTGGAGTCGGCGAGGTCGGTCCCGCCCGGCCCAGCTTCCGGGATGAACACCCGTGCGCCCGCCACGACCGAGTCGCTGCCGGTCCCCGCGTACACCGTGCCCTCCACGGTGGCGCCCGGCACCAGGCCGAGGACCGAGGTGCGCGGCGCGCGGCTCTCGGGCACCGGCACCTGGGAGGAGGCGCCGCGGAAATCCGAGCTCGGCGGCGGCGTGATCCGGACGGTCACCTGCTCGACCGAATCGGGCGAGGTCGCCTTCCACTGGAAGCGGACGTCACCCGCGGCGTCGGTCGTGGCCGTGGGCTGTCCGGGCTCGTCCGGGAGCGTGACGACCGCGCCCCGGACGGGTGGCTCCGAGGCACCACCGGTCACGTGCATGATCCGCATCCCGCCCGGGCTCCGCCGCCTCCCGCCGCCGGGCGAGGCCGGAGTTCCCTTCAGGGCCACGACCTTCACGTCCAGGCGCCGCATCCGCAGGTAGAGCACGGTTCGCCCCAGGTCCGACGTCCCCCGCGGTATCGTCATGGTGGTGTCCGTGGGGAAGTAGTCGGGCCCCGCGTCCACGTGCACGGTCTGCGTGCCAGAGGCGGCCGGCACCGTGACGCGGTACGCCTCCAGGTGCACGAGTCCCGAGCGGGAGGCCTGCGCCGTGCCGCCGGCCTGAGCCTGCGCGCCCGCCGAGGACCGCGTCATACCTCCGGCCGGCCGGGCCTGGCCAGAAGACGCCTGCTGCCCGCCCGACGCGCCGCCCGAACCCTGCGCCGACCAGGTCACGCCGCCGGCGAACGCCCGCAGCTCCTGGCCCTGGCCGTTCCCATACACGGGCTGCGCGTCCACCTGGGCGCCGTTCCCCACGCGCACCCGGCCCGGGACGGGCGTGCCGTTCTCGTCCACCAGCGAGAGGGTGACAGTGGCGGCGGGCTGGAGCTGGTGATCGAAGTGGGTCGCCACCCCCGAGTCGGGCCGGAAGCTGTTGGAGTCGGGCCGGAAGCCGGGCGCGTGCACGTACACCACGTACTTCCGGTTCACCTGGAAGCCCTTGATCACGAACTTCCCGTCGTCCGCGGGCTTCACGGCGTGCAGGATCAACGAGCCCCCCACGCCCGGCTGCACGAGCACCATGAGCGCCCGGGCAACCGGCTTCTTCGTGTCCGCCCTGAGGACGGTCCCGACATACTCGGGGGGCATGGGCGAGACGGGCACGTCCAGCCGGTACACCCGGCCGGACCGGTAGTCCTCGTTGAACACGGCGTCGTCCCAGCCCTGAGAATCACCGAGCAGCATGGGGTGGCTGACCGGGACGGAGGCCGCGTAATAGTGCGCGTTCCCGTTGTTCGGGTCGGTGGACACGCGCACCGAGTAGCGGTCGGCGGGCCCGACGTTCTTGACCAGGTGCCGGAAGGTGGCCGTGCCGTCGCTGCCGGTCACGCCCCGGCCGATGATCTCGAACAGCCCGTACTTGCTCCGCGGCGTGGGAGCGTCGCCCTCGTTCGCCGGGACGCCCGCCGCCCGGAAGGGCCGGAGGAGCTGCACGCGGAGGCCCGTCTTGGTGGCCTTGGTCCCCGCCCGGGTGACCCGCACCTGCAGCGTATAGCCGCGGACCAGCGCCACCAGCGTGCCCACGTCGCCCGTCCCGCCCTGTCCCTTCTCCAGCTCGTCTGACGGACTCGCGTAGTGCGGGTCCCCGACCTCGACCGTGTAGAAGCGAACCAGGTTCACGCCGCTCTCGTGGAAGCCGAACTCCCCGCTCCCGCTGGACACGGTCGTCTTGAGCCCGATGATGCCGGTGGGCAGGTCGTCGTGGTAGAAGAAGGTGAAGCGGCCGTCGTCGCCGGCGCGGGCCGTGGCCACCACCTTGCCGTTGTCCGTGTACGTCTTGCCGCCCGCCGTGAGCGTTTGGCCCCGGACCCAGTCTTTCTCGGTCCGGTAGTGGACCAGCAGCCGGAGCGTCACGCCGGCGAGGGGGTCGGTGCGCGGGGCATCCTGGAAGTGGACGGGCCCGCCGGAGGATCCCTGGGAACCGCCGGCCCCCTGGCCGCCCTGCTGGCCACCCCGTGTCGTCCGGCCGCCCGGCTGACCCTGCATCTCGAACGTCGTCCCCTGCGGAGGCGGGCCCAGGTAGGTCGAGACCCGACGCGGCTTCGGGACGCCGTTGGGCTGGAACGTGTACATCATGCGGCCGGACAGCGCCGCGTCGTACAGCATTCCGGACTTGGCCGCGGGGCCCTGCGGAGCCGGGCTCGTGCGCGCCACCCTTTCGGCCGGGCGGCGGAACGTATAGACCTCGCTCCGGCCCTGGTTCATGCCCAGCGGCTTCACGCCTCCCGCCTCGCCCCTGGGCATCTCCAGCGCCTGCACCTGCCAGGCGTACGTCGTTCCGGGCTCCAGCTTCGGGGCCGAAGCCGGGTACGGGAAGGTCGTCCGTCCGATGAGCTCGCGGTCCAGGAGCGGCCGTCCGCCCGCCAGCGCCTGCTCGGGCGTCTGTCCGGGCAGCACCTCGGCGATCCGCAGCACGTACGTGGGACGCGGGTAGTCGCGCGACACGACCGGCGTCCACTGGAAGGTCGGGTGGGGCAGCAGCAGCTCGGAGCGGGAGGCCGGGGTGATCAGGTGTGGAGGAGGCAGCTTCACGGTCATGGGCGGCGTGGCCATGATCCGGGGCGCGCTCAGTGTGAAGCTGGCGCAGCGGTGCATGATCATGAGGTGGACCGCCATGTCCGCGCTCGGCGGCGGCGGGACGATGTCCAGGCAGAGCTGATACGTGCCGGGCGGAAGGGTCCCGCTGTCCGCCACTGGGGCGCCGATGTCGCTCCACTGCATGCGGCTCCACGCCGCCATCTGGGGGGTCCGGAGGATCTGGCTGCCGGCCGGGAGACGGCTGACGTTGCCCGGGACCTGGCCGAGCTGCTGGCCGTCCTTGAGGAGACGGACGGTAGAGGTCACGGCGATCGGCTGAGGCAGCGTGGTCTGGAGCACGACCATGGCGATCGCGGGGTTCGTGCTCCACGCCTTCCAGTCCGATGTCGGCTGCGGCACGGTGACGGTGACCGTGATGGTGGGCTGCTGGGCCTCGAGCGCCGGTCCGCCCGGTACGCGGGCCGACGCCGCGAGCGCCACCAGCGCGAGCCCGGCCGCGGCCCGCGGCCGCCCGCGCACCGGCCGTCCCGTCCCCACGGCCCTCCCCCTCCGCTCCATCAGAACGTGTACTTCCAGGTCAGGCTACCCTGATTCTCGTTGAAGACCGCCCCCGGCATGGCGTCACCATAGGCATAATGCCGATGGGACAGCTGCAGCGTGACCAGCTGGCGCGGCGAGACTGCGAAGGAGGCGTTGAGCTGCGGGTAAACCTCGTGGTCGTAGCCCGCTCCCACGATCCCGCTCCACGTCCACTGCAGCCCCACCATCGTGTTGAGCCGTCCCTGGACCAGCGGGAAGGAGAGCGCTGGGTACAGGGTGGTGAGGTTGGTGCGCAGGGAGTCCACCTTGACCTGGGTGAAGGTACCCGTCGCGGTGAGCGACACCCCGGACGGGAAGCTCACCGTGTAGGCGAGCATGGCGCTCCCCGTGCGTGTGTCCTCCAGCCCCGTGATGCCGGGCGACGTGTTGTCGGCCGTCTGCCACGTGCCCGATGCGGTGAGGACGTTCTGCGCCTGCCCGGTCTGGAAGGCCACGTGCGGCGTGAGCACGAAGGAGCGGTTCACGTTCTTGAGCGCCAGCGTGGGGTCGGCGCTCTGCACGTCGTTCACGATGTTGCTGGCGCTGCCGTCCAGGCCGAACTGCTGCGTGGCCTGCCAGCTCAGGGCGAGGTTGTAGATCCCGCGGATCTTGGTCGTGCTCTGCAGCGTGTGGTCCAGGTTGTTCTGCTGCACCCCGGCCTGGAGCCCCAGGGAGACCGTCCCTTCGTGGAGCTGCCCGGTGGCCTCGTATCGCACCTGGTCCGACTGGAGCTGCGTGTTGCCGAGCGCGTGGTAGCCCGGTCCGACGTAGGTCACCTTCCCGCCGGCCGACCACGTGGGCACCTGCCAGGTGAGCCCCACGGAGCCGGCCACGTCGGCCGTCGCGTCCGCGGACGCCCGTCGGTCGGCCTTGTAGGTGGAGCGCGTCCCCTCCACCTCGAGCCACAGGCGCTGGTCGGCGAGGGGCGCCTTGCCGTGGAGGCCGAGCACCACGTTCTCCTGTGGCGAGGCCGCGGAGGTGGTGTCGCCGAACAGGCCCAACGAATTCGGGTCGTCCCGTGCGCTCACCACGGTGAACTCGGCCAGGAGCCCCGAGGGCGCCTCCCAGCCCGCCCGGCCCACACCCATGACGCGGCTGAACTCGGGCTGCACGAGCTGACCGGAGTCGGGGGCGATGGAGCGCCGCGCGCGGCCGTAGCCGGCCGAGAACCGCAGGCCGCCCGGGTGCCCCTCGACACCCCCGCCCAGCAGGGTGGCGTCCGCCAGGGTCAGGTCGGTGAAGCGCGGCGTGTAGTAGCCCGCGTGGAGGGTGTAGTCGCGCCAGGTCGGACTGATTCCGAGCCGGTCGATCTCCTGCCGGAAGTTGACCTGGTCGGTAGAGATGAGGGCCTGGAGGGGGACCTGCACGAGGCCGTTGGCCATGGACAGAGTGGTGTTGACCTGGATCCGCCCGGTCCGGTCGGGCCGCGCCGGCTGCCCCCCGGTGCCGGAAAGACCATACAGCTCGCCGTAAGCGGTGATATCGCCCGTGGCGGTGATCGGCGCCGGCGCCCGCTGCGACGCTTGGAACCTCGCGCCCGGACCGCTCATTCGGGAGTCGTACGCCGGAGGCCCTCCGCCGCCGGCTCCGCCCATCGTCGGCAGGCGGAGCGCGATCCCCGGCCCCGCGGCCGTGTCGGACGGCAGCGAGT
This sequence comes from Candidatus Humimonas hydrogenitrophica, assembly GCA_947581615.1. Classification (GTDB taxonomy): domain Bacteria; phylum Gemmatimonadota; class Gemmatimonadetes; order Palauibacterales; family Palauibacteraceae; genus Humimonas; species Humimonas hydrogenitrophica. Next base: position 5,975 of record CANPVD010000052.1, on the reverse strand, counting down.
CGGGGAGCTGGGCCACGTGGGGCGGACGGTAACAGAAGGTGAAGATCCGGCTGCGTCCCTGGTTGGTGCCCACCGGGGCCAGGATCGGCTGCACGTCGCTCCCCTGGAGCTTGACGGACTGCACCTGCCACGCGTAGCAGGCTCCGGCCCGCAACGGATAGGTGGCCAGCGAATACACCAGCGCCGTCTGCCGGTACAGGGTCGTCTCCAGCACCGGCCGGTCGGCCTCCACCGCCTCGCGCGGCGTCTGCCCACGGATCATTTCGACGATGCGGAAGCGGTAGGACGCCCCGTCCACGCCCGTGGCCGGCGTCCACTGGAACACCGGGGTCGGGAGCGTGACGTCGCTACGGTCCGAGGGGAGGAGGAGCTGGGGAGCCTCGGGGTAGCGCACGATGAAGGTCGAGCAAGCCGTCACGTCGGGCAGGGGCCGCTGGGTCTGCGTGCCGACGAGGCCCGTCAGGGTGACGCACAGCGTCCAGTCTCCGTCCGGCAGACGTCCCGTGTCGTGGATCTGCTGGCCCGCTTCCCCCGTGTAGGCGAACTGGCTCCACGGGGCCAGCCGTGGCGCCGTGATCACCGTGGTCGCGGGGGCCACCGCGTTGCCCGGAATCGTCATGAACGGCGCCGGTGCCGGGCCGAGCGTCGCCACCAGCACGTCTCCGCCGCTGCGGCTCAGCGAGGCGGTGACCTGCGCCCGCACGTCCTCTCCGCTCGAGTTGGTCACGGTGAGCATGACCCAGCTCGGCCGGGTCTGGAGATCGGACACGTACGGGGTCGGGTTGGGCGTCACCAGCGAGGCGGTGATCGCACCCTGGGCCCGTAGCGGCGGAGCCCTGAACGCGAGGGAGGCGCCCGCGATGAACGCGCACCGCGACACCAGTCGGATCTTCTCCACCACACACCCGCGCATCCACGACTCCCATCGAAGGTAGACATCCAGTTGGCTACGGGCGGCGGACGACGCCGCCCGATCCGAATCCGAACAGGTTTCTGGAATAGACGGGTGTCACGGGGTCGCCCGTGCGACCTTGCCCAGCGGTACGCGGCGGCGTCAAGAGCCGCGAAGGCGCGTCGTGGAGTGGAAGACTCGTGCCCGGTAGGGATCGAGGGCCGTAGAGTCCAGTCTCCGCGCGGTTGGCACTCGCGCCGGCCGCCGCCGAGGCGGCGTGCCGATCGGCGCGAGACCGCGTCACTAAATGCAGACGTGTGAACAATTTGGTTGTGAGAAACGGTGCAAGCCGCCGTGGTCGCCGGTACGCCGCCCGACGCTCCTCGGGAGCGCGGCCGGGGCGACGTGCCCGCATCCCGCCCGCGTCTCGCTGGCCGCAGGCGTCCGACGGGTCTATCGATGCGGCCATGGCGGACCGAGACCCGACGAGGGGAGGGGCGGGGTGCTGGCGTCGATGGGGTTCACCTACGTGGCCTTCGAGGGCTACGACATCATCGTCCAGTCGGGCGAGGAGGTCATCGACCCCGCCCGCAACATCCCGAAGGCGATCTTCTACTCCCTCGTGGTGGTCGTGCCCATCTACGTCCTGGTGGCGTTCGCGGCCATTGGCGGCATCGACGTGAACCCGCACCTGCTCGGGCTAGCGGGACTCACGGGCCAGGTAGGCATCACCACGTGGCAGGTGCTGGGCCACCTGGGCGAGGTGGGGATCATCCAGGCGGCGGGCCAGTTCATGCCCTACGGCCTTCCGCTCCTCCTCATCGCGGGCCTGGCCGCCACCATGAGCGCCCTGAACGCGACCCTGTACGCGTCCTCGAGCATCGCCTTCTCGATGAGCCCCTAGCGCCTGGACCCTCCCAGGATCCCGCCCAGCACGCCCCGCAAGATCTGGCGCCCGACCTGGCCGCCGACCGTGCGGGCCGCCTGCTTGGCCATGGACTCCACCATGCCCTGCCGGCGGGTCGTGCCCCACAACATGTCACCGAGCGAGCTCCGGGCCGGATCCTTCCCGGCCCGGGCCCCCTCGCCGCCAGCCGCCCCGGCGCGGCCCCCGGCCACCGGCGGGGGCGCCTCGGCCGCCTTCTCCTCGGCGCGCGCCGCCAGCTTCTCGTAGGCCGACTCGCGGTTCACGGGCGTGTCGTACTTCGCCCCGACCGGGCTCCGCGCCCGGACGGCGGCCCGCTCCTCATCCGTGATCGCCCCCATCCGGCAGCGCGGCGGACAGATCAGGGTCCGCTCCACCGGCATGGGGACCCCCTTTTCCTGCAGCGTCGACACCAGCGCCTCCCCCACGCCGAGGCGGCCGATCGTCTCGGCGACGTCCAACTTCGGGTTGGCGACGAACGTCTCGGCCGCCGTCTTCACCGCCTTCTGGTCACGCGGCGTATAGGCTCGCAGCGCATGCTGGATCCGGTTGCCCAGCTGTCCCAGGACCTGGTCGGGCACGTCGTCGGGGAACTGGGAGCAGAAATAGACGCCCACGCCCTTGGACCGGATGATCCGGACCACCTGCTCCACCCGCTGGCGCAGGGCGGCCGGCGCATCGTCGAACAGGAGGTGGGCCTCGTCGAACACGAACACGAGCCGGGGCCGGTCCTGGTCGCCCACCTCGGGGAGCTGCTCGAACAGCTCGGAGAGGAGCCACAAGAGGAAGCTCGAGTACAGCCGCGGCTTGAGGATGAGCTGGTCGGCGCTCAGCACGCTGATCACGCCGTGGCCCGACAGATCCGTGCGCATGAGGTCGCCCAGCTCGAGCGCCGGCTCCCCGAAGAAGCCCGTCCCGCCCTCGCGCTCCAGGGCGAGGAGAGAGCGCTGGATGGCCGCGATCGACGGCGTGGCCACCAGGCCGTAGTGCTCCGAGACGTCCTTTCGGTGGTCGGCCACGTAGCCGAGGAGGGCGCGCAGGTCGTCCATGTCCAGCAGGAGGAGTCCCTGCTCGTCGGCGAGCCGGAATACGACTTCGAGCACGCCTTCCTGCGTGTCGTTGAGCTCCAGCATGCGGGCCAGCAGGGTGGGCCCGACCTCGCTGATCGTGGTGCGCACCGGGTGGCCCGCCTTCCCATACAGGTCCCAGAACAAGACCGGGCTCCCCTCGGGAGCCCAACCCTCCATCCCGATCTCCGCCACCCGCTTCTCGAGCTTCTCGTTCCCGGTCCCTGGCATGGCGAGCCCGGCCACGTCGCCCTTCACGTCCGCCATGACCACGGGGACGCCGAGGCGCGAGAAGCCCTCGGCCATCACCAGGAGGGAGACGGTCTTCCCGGTACCGGTGGCCCCGGCCACGAGGCCGTGACGGTTTCCGTACGGGGCGAGCAGGTAGACGGGCTCCTCGCCCTTGCCGATCAGTATGCGGTCCACGGGGAATCTCCTGTGCGGTGTCACGGACGGGCCCGGTCGAGGCGGGGCTGGGGAAGGTGGAATCTCGATTCGCAAACTACAGCCGCGGACCGGTGCCCGGAAGCCGTGACGAGGGCCGATCCGGAGCGGCCGCGGCGGATGGTCCCGGCGGGCGCACGCGCCGGGAAGCACGACCGCGGCGACTCGCCCTCGTTGGCCATGTCCTTCCCTTGCCCCCTCCGTGCTTTCCGTCGCATCGTGCGTTCTCCGGATCGAGCCACCGAACAGCCTTGTCAGGGAGCCGCGTATGAAGCCGCGCACGCTCGCGCTCGCCCTCGCCCTGCTCGTCGCCTCCGTTCTCCCCGCCTCGTCCTCCGCCCAGATGTTCGGCCGCCGCCGGCCCGCTCCGAAGCCGGACACGGTGGCCCTGTCGGCCATGGCCGCCCGCTCCATCGGGCCGGCCACCATGAGCGGCCGGATCGGAGACGTGGTAGGGATCCCGGGCATGCACGACACGCTGTTCGTGGGCGCCGCCACCGGCGGCGTGTGGGAGAGCACCGACAACGGGACCACCTTCCGGCCGATCTTCGATGACGAACCGGTCCTCTCGGTCGGCGAGATCGCCGTCCACCCCCGGAACCACGACGTGATCTGGGTGGGCACCGGGGAGGACAACCCCCGGAACTCCGTCGGCATGGGCAGGGGCCTGTTCCGGAGCGTCGACGGCGGGAGGACCTGGAAGAACGTCGGGCTCGAGAAAAGCGAGCACATCGCCCAGATCCTCCTGGATCCGAACGACACCAGGGTAGCCTGGGTAGCGGCCACGGGCCCGCTGTGGAGCGCGGGGGGCCAGCGTGGCATCTACAAGACCACCGACGGCGGGCAGCACTGGACGCTGGTCCTCGCCCCCGCCAACGACACGACGGGCGGCGTCGACCTGGCTATGGACCCGTCCAATCCGGACAAGATCATCGCCACCCTGTGGCAGCGGATGCGCTGGCCCTACTTCTTCAAGTCCGGCGGCCCCGGGAGCGGCCTCTACATCTCCTGGGACGGGGGCCAGACCTGGAAGCGGGAGACGTCGAAGAACGGCCTTCCGAAGGGCCCGCTCGGCAAGATCAACGTGGCCATCGCGCCGTCCGACCCCTCCCTCGTCTACGCCCTCGTGGAGGCCGGGAAGACGCAGCTCCTCCGCTCGGAGGACGGGGGCGAGACCTGGAGGACCGTGAACGACAGCCGCGCGATGGGGAACCGGCCCTTCTACTACAACCGGCTGCTGGTCGACCCGCAGAACCCGGACCGCGTCTACCACATCGCCGGGGACCTGAGCGTGAGCGACGACGGGGGGAAGACGTTCCGGAGCATCGTGCGCGGCAAGGGCGTCCACGTGGACCATCACGCCCTGTGGATCGACCCTGCGGACCCGGACTACCTGGTCGACAGCAACGACGGGGGCGTCTACATCTCCGAGGACCGCGGGAAGGCGTGGCGGTTCGTGGCCAACCTCCCGCTCGGCCAGTATTACGAGGTGGCCGTCGACGACGAGGTTCCCTACCACGTATACGGCGGCCTCCAGGACAACGGGAACTGGCGCGGGCCATCGGAGACGTGGCGCGGCAGCGGGATCCGGAACTACCGCTGGGTCTCGATCGGCTTCGGCGATGGCTTCGCGACCCTGCCCGACCCGAACGCGCCCCGCTACGGCTTCACGGAGTGGCAGCAAGGGAACCTGATGCGGTACGACTTGAAAACCGGCTACCTGCACTGGATCAAGCCGGCGCCGCCCTCGGACTCGGTGAAGCTTCGCTACAACTGGAACGCCCCGGTCGTGGTGAGCCCCTTCGACTCGAACACGATCTACCAGGGGGCGCAGTTCGTCTTCCGGTCCACCGACGACGGGAACAGCTGGGAGCCGATCAGCCCCGATCTCACCACGAACGACCCGGCCTGGCAGCAGCAGGACCGGAGCGGCGGGCTCACCTACGACGTGACGGGCGCCGAGGGCTATACGACCATCTTCACCCTGGCCGTGAGTCCGGTGCGCCGGGGCGTGATCTGGGCCGGGACGGACGACGGCAACGTGCAGGTCACGCAGGACGGCGGGAAGTCGTGGACGAACGTCCAGGCGAAGATGCCCGGCAAGCCCCGGAACGCGTGGGTGAGCCACATCGAGGCCTCGCACTACGCCGCCGGCACCGCCTACGCCGCGGTGCACGACTACATGCGCGGCGACAAGTCGACCTACGTCTACGAGACGACCGACTACGGGGCCAGCTGGAAACGGCTGCCCACGAAGGGCGTGGACGGCTGGGCGCGCACGATCCTCGAGGACCCGGTGAACCCGAAGCTGCTGTGGCTCGGGACCGAGTTCGGGCTGTACTTTAGCCTGGATGGCGGAAGCATATGGCAACAGTGGACGTACGGCTTCCCACATGGCGTGCCGGTGGATGCCCTCGCGACCCAGTCTCGCGAGAGCGACCTGGTGATCGGGACCTTCGGCCGCTCGGTGTACGTGATCGATGATGTGCGGCCGCTGCGCGCGATCGCGGACGACCCTTCCCTCCTGCACGCCGACCTCCACCTGTTCGACCCGGGCACGGCGGTCGAGCACCAACAAGGTCTCAACGTGAGTTACGACTCGCCGGGGAGCTCGATGTTCGAGGGCCAGAACGCGCCCTACGGCGCC
>CANPVD010000051.1 GCA_947581615.1 Candidatus Humimonas hydrogenitrophica | reverse complement strand
CACGAGCTCTCGAACAAGGAACGGAGCCGCCTGCACCGCGAGCACATCGGGTTCGTGTTCCAGCAGTATCACCTCCTGGACGATCTCACGGTGGCCGAGAACCTCGAGGTCCCCCTCTCCTACCGGAACGTGCCGCGCACCGAGCGCGAGGCGCGGGTGGCCGACATGCTGGACCGGTTCCACATCGTCGGGAAGAAGGACCTGTTTCCCTCGCAGCTCTCCGGCGGCCAGCAACAGATCGTGGCCGTGGCCCGGGCCGTGATCGCCGAGCCGAGCCTCATCCTGGCCGACGAGCCCACCGGGAGCCTGCACTCCAGCCAGGGGGAGCGGATCATGGACCTCCTGTCGGGCCTCAACCGGGAGGGGACGACCATCATCCAGGTGACCCACGACCCCGCCGTGGCCGCGCGCGGACAGCGCGTCATCCAGCTGGAAGACGGATGGATCGTGAACCCGCCGGCGTGAGCGAGCCGCCGCCCCGGATCCTGGTCGCCGACGACCAGAGGGACGTGCTGGAGGCCCTGCGTCTCCTGCTCAAGGGGCACGGCTACGAGATCGAGACCGCCACCTCGCCCCCGGCCGTCCTGCGCGCGGTCGAGGCGCGGGAGCTCGACCTGGCGCTGCTCGACCTCAACTACACGCGTGACACGACCTCCGGGAAGGAGGGCCTGGACCTCCTGGCGGTGGTTCGCGGCCTCGACCCGACGCTCTCCGTCGTGGTCATGACGGCGTGGGGGAGCGTCGAGGGGGCCGTGGAGGCGATGCGCCGCGGCGCCCGCGACTACGTCGAGAAGCCGTGGGACAACGAGCGCCTCCTGGTCACCCTCCAGAACCAGGTCGAGCTCACCCGCGCCCTGCGCCGCGTCGAGCGACTCGAGGTGGAACGCGAGGCGCGGGAGGGCGGCCTGCCCGAGCTGATCGCCGAGTCGCGCGCCATGCAGCCCGTCCTGCAGATGATCGAGCGCGCCGGTCCCTCGGACGCCAACGTGCTCATCACCGGAGAGCCGGGAACGGGCAAGGAGGTCGTGGCGCGCTGGCTGCACGCCCGTTCCCCACGCTCCGGCCGCCCGCTCGTGACGCTCAACGCGGGGGCGGTGCCGGAGGGGCTGTTCGAGAGCGAGCTGTTCGGGCACGTGCGGGGCGCGTTCACCGACGCGAAGGCCGACCGGGTCGGCTACCTGGAGATGGCCGACCGCGGCACCCTGTTCCTGGACGAGATCGGCACCATGCCCGCCGCGCAGCAGGCCAAGCTCCTGCGGGCGCTGGAGACGGGGGAGTTCCGGCGGCTCGGGTCCTCGCGCACCCGCACGACCGACGTCCGGGTGCTGGCCGCGACCAACGCCGATCTCGCGGCCGCCGCGGCCTCCGGTGACTTCCGCGAGGACCTGTTCTATCGGTTGAACACGGTGGAGATCCACGTGCCGCCCCTGCGGCGGAGGCCCGAGGACATCCCGGCGCTGGCCGCCCACTTCCTGCGCCGCGAGGCGAGGCGGCGGGACGAGCCCGCCCCCGAGCTCGCGCCGGACGCCATGGAGGCGCTGCGCGCGCACCCGTGGAAGGGCAACGTCCGGGAGCTCGAGCACGTGATCGAGCGCGCCGTCCTCATGTCCGAGGGCCGCCGCATCGGGGTCGAGCACCTGGGGCTCCGCGCCCCGGGAGAGGGTGCGCCGGGACTCGAGGGGCTCACCCTGGAGGAGGCCGAGCGCATCCTCATCCAGAAGGCGCTCCGGCGCCACGAGGGAAACGTGAGCCGGGCGGCCGGCGAGCTGGGGCTGAGCCGCAGCGCCCTGTACCGCCGGCTGGACCGCTACGGCCTGGAGCCCTGACGAACGGAATCGGGCCGGCTCGGGACCCGCGATCCCGGGCCCGGAGTCGTCTACAGGCGTGGTGGATGGGGGCCGAATGACGACAAGTGTAGTCGACACTCCGGGGCCGGCCGCCCCCGGGAAGAGCGCGTGAGCTACCAGCGCCGCCTGCCCGCCCTCGCACTCGTCGCCGGCCTTCCCGCCGTGCTGCTGGCGCTCGCGTTCCTGTGGAGGGCTGCGTGGCCCTCGTGGGCGCGGGTCGCGGCCTCGGTCGTGATCCTCGGCGCCTGGATCGCCCTCGTCGCCGTGCTCCACCACGAGCTCGTGCGCCCGCTCCAGACCCTGGCCAACGTGCTGGCCGCCTTCCGGGGAGGCGACTACTCGCTGCGCGTCCGCGCCGAGAACTCGGACCGGGCGCTCGGCCTGGTCTCGCACGAGGTCAACGCGCTGGGCGAGACCCTGCGCACGGAGCGGCTGGGGACCATGGAGGCCACGGCCCTGCTGCGGGGCGTCCTCGAGGAGATCGACGTGGCCGTATTCGCGTTCGACGCGGACGACCGGCTGTGGCTGGTGAACCGGGCCGGGGCCCAGCTCCTGGACCGGCCCGCCCGGGCGCTCACGGGCCGTCCCGCCGACACCCTCGGGCTGGCGCGCTTCCTGTCCGGCGACACCCCGCGCGTGGTGGAGATGACCTTCCCGGGCGGCTCGGGCCGCTGGGAGGTCCGGCGCACCGGCCTGCGGCACGAGGGCCGTCCCCAGACGCTGCTGGTGCTCTCGGACCTGAGCCGCGTGCTCCGGGAGGAGGAACGCAAGGCGTGGCGCCGGCTGGTCCGGGTGCTGGGGCACGAGATCAACAACTCCCTCGCCCCCATCCGCTCCATCGCCGAGAGCCTGCGGGACGGCCTCGGGAACGGCCGGGCGGCGCTCGAGCCGGCGGACGTGGAGCAGGGCCTCGGGATCATCTCGGGGCGCGCCGCCGCCCTGGGCCGGTTCATGGCCTCCTACGCCCGGCTGGCGCGTCTCCCGCCCCCCGAGCTGGGGCCGGTGGAGATCGGGGCGTGGGTGGACCGGGTCGCCAGGCTCGAGACGCGGCTCCCGGTCCAGGTCGTGCCCGGCCCCGAGGTCACGATCCGGGCCGACGCGGACCAGCTGGACCAGATGCTCATCAACCTCCTGGACAACGCGGTCGACGCCGTCTCGGAGACGGGGGGCGGCGTGCGCGTCCGCTGGCGGAGGACCGCCCTGTCCGCCGAGGTGCTGGTCGAGGACGAGGGGCCCGGCATCTCGGACACGGCCAACCTGTTCGTGCCCTTCTTCACCACCAAGCCGGACGGCTCGGGGATCGGGCTGGCGCTGAGCCGCCAGATCGCCGAGGCGCACGGCGGCAGCCTCACGCTGCGGAACCGCAACGGAGGCCGGGGCTGCGTGGCGAGGATCGTCCTGCCGCGGCCGGGGCCTCCGAGCGAGGTGTGACGGATCGGTCGCGGGCCCGACGGCGGGATCACCGCACGAGGAGGTAGGTCAGACGCCCGATCCCGCCGCCCAGGAGGGCCCCGGCCAGCACGTCGGAGGGGTAGTGGACGGCCAGGCACACGCGGCTGGCGCCGACCGCCGCCGCCCACGCCAGCAGTGCCGGGGCGGCGGACGGGTACATCGAGCCGACCAGCACCGCCACCAGGAAGGCGGCCGAGGTGTGCCCCGAGGGGAAGCTGAAGCGGTCCGGAGGTGTGACGAGCGCGCGCACGCCGTCGATGCGCTCGAAGGGTCGGGGCCGGCGGAGCGTGTGCTTGAGCGACGCGTACAGGGCCCGCTCCACCGTGAACGCCGCGGCGCACGCCGCCAGGAGGACCAGGGCCCGGCTCAGGTCCAGGATCGCCAGCCCCAGGGGCACCAGCACGTAGAGCGGCCCGTCCCCCGTCCACGTGACCCAGCGGGCGACGCGCACCGGCGTCCCGTCCGCTTCCCACAGGGCTACGCGGGTGAGGAGGTGGACCTCCCAGCTCTGGATGCGCGCGCTCAGCGTCGACATGTCTATTCCCGCTCGCTCGGCCCGTTCGGGCGGCCCGAACTGGTTCGAGGCTGAAGATGGAGGAGCCGTGTCACGGCCGAACGGCGGCCGTGTAACGGTCCGGCCACACTTCCGGCAGCCGGCGAGCGCCGGTCCGGACCCACCTCCCCGCGGCGGCCTGGAGACCTGGCCACCTCCCCGCGGCCACCACGGGGCCTTCCCGACGCCCCGACGCCGGGTCCTCCCCACAGCCGGACGGGCCGCGCCGCCCCATCGTACAGGGTGGAGGCTCCGGCGCACCTGAAGCGCTCTCCCGGACGCGAGGAGAACCCCGTGGATCCCCGACCTATCCTCATCCTCTTCGGATCGAAGCACGGCCAGACGGAGAAGGTCGCGCGCCGCCTGGAGATGGCTCTCCGCGAGCGGGGCTTCCGGGTGGAGCTCGTCCCCGACGACGGGATCCCGGACGACCTGCGGCCGGAGCGGTACGCGGCGGTGGTCGTGGGCTCATCGGTCCACTTCGGGCGGCACCGCCGTGCGCTCGTGTCCTTCGTGCGCCGGCACGCCGCCGAGCTGGCCCGGGTTCCGGGGGTGTTCTTCTCCGTGAGCGGCGCGGCGATGACCGCACGGCCGGAGGACGTCGAGGAGGCCAACGGCTACCTGGCGGACTTCTCCGTCCGGACGGGCTGGGACCCGGCCCACGCCGTCGCGGTGGCCGGCGCGGTCCGCTACACGGCCTACAACCCCCTGGTACGCTGGGTGATGAAGCGGATCAGCGCCTCACGCGGCCTGTCGGTGGACACCTCCCGGGACCACGAATACACGGACTGGGAGCAGGTCGACGGGCTGGCGGGGACGATCGCGGAGCTGGCCCTCCCGGCCTCGCGGGCCTCCAGGGATCGGCCCGGCCGGGCATCGGTGTCCCCCGCACCGGCGCCGCCCGCGCCGGCGTCGTCGGCCCCTGCATCGCCCGCGCGGACCGCGCCCGCGGGCTGAGGCCCTTTTCCCGCGCTCGGGCTCGCGCCAGATTCGGCGACGCGACAGTTTCGATTCCGCGTCACCCGGAGATGGCCATGCGACGCTTCACTCGTCCGATCCCGTTCGCGGTCTTCGCCCTGCTCCTGCCGGCCGCCGCCGCGGCCCAGTCGGCCCTGCCCGTGGACCGGGGCTTGCCGCGTCACCACGCGCCCGAGCCCACGACCGCCGCCATCACGCCGGCGGACCTCATGACCCGGCTGTACGTGTTCTCCGACGACTCGATGCTCGGCCGCCGGACGGGCGAGCTCGGCAACGTCAAGGGCACGAACTACATCGCGCGTGAGATCGAGCGCATGGGCCTGGTGCCCGCCGGGGACGACGGCACCTACTTCCAGACGATCCCGCTCAAGACGCGCGCCCTGAGCGACAGCTCGAGCTTCGCGGTGGGCGGCGTGCCGCTGAAGCTCCTCGACGACTTCATCCCGATCACGCCGCGCTCCTTCGACGCCTCCTCCGTCCCGATCGTATACGGCGGAGTGGTCGGGGATTCCTCGCATCCGATCACGGCCGAGCAGGCCGGCGGCAAGCTGGTCGTGTTCGGGGTCGCTCCGGGCGTGTCGTTGCGGCGGATGTTCCGCGCCGCCCCGGCCGTCCGGGGGGCCGCGGCGATCGCCGTCGTCGCCCTGGACAGCGTGCCCGCCAGGTTCCGCGCCTTCTTCACGCGGCCGCGCATGTTCGTGGACGACCAGCCGCAGGGTTCCGAGCAGACGCCCGTGTTCCTGGTCAGCGACGCGGCGGCCGGGAAGATGTTCTCCGCACCCCCGGCGGGCCTGTCCCCCGGCACCGCGGGCGGATCGGCCGCGATCCACGTGCGCTACTCCCTCGAGCCCGTCCCGTATCCGGCCCGCAACGTGGTCGGGATCGTGCCCGGCAGCGACCCGAAGCTGAAGCACGAGTACGTGGCCATCGGAGCGCACAACGACCACCTGGGCGTGGGCCGGCCCATGGACCACGACTCCATCATGATCTTCAACCACGTCGTGCGTCCGGAGGGGGCCGATGACGGCGGCAAGCGGGCCACGCCGGCCCAGCAGGAGGAGGTCGATTCCCTGCTGGCCGTGTACCGCAAGAGCCACCCCGACCGGATGGACTCCACCTACAACGGCGCCGACGACGACGGGTCGGGCTCGGTGTCGGCCCTGGAGATCGCCGAGAAGCTCCAGGCCATGGACCCGCACCCGAAGCGTTCGATCCTGTTCGTGTGGCACGTGGGCGAGGAGGAGGGGCTGTACGGCTCGCGCTACTTCACCGACCATCCCACGGTGCCGCGGGATTCGATCGTGGCGCAGCTCAACATGGACATGGTGGGCCGCGGCGACGCCACCGACGAGACGGGCCGCACGAAGGACGGCCAGCCGCTGCACGGCGGGCCGAACTACGTGCAGCTGGTGGGCTCGCGCCGGCTGTCCACGGAGCTCGGAGACCTGATCGAGAAGGTGAACACCGAGGACGGGCACGACCTGACGTTCGACTACGCGATGGACGCCAACGGGCACCCCTCCAACATCTACTGCCGCAGCGACCACTACTCCTACGCGCGCTATGGCATCCCGATCACCTTCTTCACCACGGGACTCCACTCGGACTACCACCAGGTGACCGACGAAGCCGAGAACATCGACTACCCGCACATGGCGAAGGTGGCCGACCTGGTCGCCGATGTGGCCGTGCACGTGGCGGACCTGGACCACCGGCCGGTGGTGGACCACCCCGTGCCCGACCGGAACGCGCCCTGCCAGCAGTAGTTGCGCGAGGGCATTTCCCCACAAGACGCCTCGACCGGAGCCCCACGCGGGGCTCCGGATCCTCCCGACGGCCGGAAGGAGCCGTCCCGTCCACAATTAGGCGGGGGCATCCAGCCCCCGGTGGACACGGGAGGAGCGTCATGTCGGATTACGACGACGTGCATGGAGCGCATCCGGGGACGGCGACCGCGAAGGGCGACGCACCCGCGCCGGCCTGGCGGGCGGGCGCCGGGAGTGGGACGGCGGTCCTCGAGCCGGAGGTCGAGATCCCGGCTCACCCCACGGTTCAGACGGAACACCCCGGTCGGGCGCGGGACATGGCCCGCACCGCGGGACTCGAGGACGAGCGCCGCGAGCGGGTGGTCCACCAGCAGCGCCTCGTCCTCGGGGTCGCGCTGCTGGCCTCGGTCGGGATCCATGCGGCCATCTTCAGCTGGTCGCCGGACTTCCACAGCGACAGCATGGCCACGTCCTCGAGGGCGCTACAGTCGATCCAGCTGCCGCCGGACGTCAAGATCCCGCCTCCGCCCCAGTCCATCGCACGACCGGCCACGCCCAAGGTGGCGGCCACCGACGTCAGCCCCGAGCTGACGATCGCGCCGACGACCCTGGAGGCGAATCCGGCCTCCGCCCTGCCGCCTCCTCCGCCCGCCGTGGGAGGGAACCCGGCCGACCGGCCCACGTTCATCCCCTTCGACGTGCCGCCCAAGCTCCTGAACAAGGGGGAGATCGAGCGGCTGTTGGCGAAGCTCTACCCTGCCTCGCTCCGTGACGTGGGCATCGGGGGGGCCGTGGTCGTCTGGGCGTACGTGGACGTGCAGGGCAAGGTGCTCAAGACCTTCATCAAGGACTCGAGCGGCTATCCGAGCATGGACGCGGCGGCGGCCCAGGTGGTCCAGAATATGACCTTCAAGCCGGCCATCAACCGGGACCAGCCCATCGCCGTGTGGATCTCCCAGAAGGTGACCATGAGCGTCACCCGCTAGTCGGAAGCCGGCCGGCCTCCCGCTCGATCCTGGCCGCGCGGCGCGGTCTCGGGGCCGCGCCGCTCCACGAAAGCCCGCAGCCCCGCCTCGTACTCGGGCGAGCGCATTCCCTCCAGAACGACCTCCACTTCCCGGCGGAGCGCCTCCTCCAGCGCCTCGCGGGCGGTTTCCCGGAGCAGACGCCGGGCGGCCCCCACCCCTCCGGGCGCGGCGCTGGCCATGATCCCGGCCACCTCGAGCGCCTTCGCCCCCGGGTCCATCGCGGACACCACCGCCGAGGCGAAGCCGGCCGCCCGCGCCTCCTCGGCCTCCACCTCGCGCCCGGTGAGGAGCCAGTCGAGGGCCCGGCCGGAGCCCACGAGCCGCGGCAGGAGGTACGAGGCCCCGTTGGTCGCCGACAGTCCGCGGCGCGCCTCCGGGAAGCTGATCGTGGCGCCGCGGGCCATGATCCTGAGGTCGCAGGCGGCGGCGATCTCCGCCCCCAGTCCCACGGCCGGACCGTTGAGGGCGGCCACCACCGGGACCGGGCCGTCCACGATGCGGCGGGTGACGTCCTGCAACCGCTCGAGGCGCCGCCGGGCTTCGGCCTCGCTCTCCCCGGCGGCCCTGACCGCCTCGAGCTCGTAGAGGTCGATGCCGGCCGAGAACGCCCTCCCCGCTCCGGTGAGCACCAGGACCGCCGCGCCATCGCGGCTCGCGGCCTCGCCGAGCAGGTGGAGGAGCTCGCGCAGCATGGCTGCCGACAGGGCGTTGAGCGACCCGGGCCGGTCCAGCGTGATCACGCCGACCCGTCCTCGCATCTCCCACCTGACGCGTCCGGAGTCCTTCACCGCCACCTCCCCTGCCGTCGGTCCCACGCACCCGTGACCGGGTCCCCGTCCGGTGCGGCCAGCCTCGTCCTGGCGATCTTCTGCGATGGCGTGAGGGGGAAGCGGTCCACGTAGCTCCAGTAGCGGGGCACCTTGAAGGACGCCAGCCGCCCCTCCGCGAACGCCGCCAGGGCCTCGGGCGGCGTGACGGTCGGGTCGACGCCCTCGACCAGCTGGACGTAGGCCCGGACCTCCTCGCCCCGCAGGTCGTCGGGCACGGCCACGCACGCGGCCTCGCGCACCCGGGGGTGGGCCCGCAGCGCCGCCTCGACCTCGGCGGCCGCGATGTTCTCGCCCGCCCTCCGGATGACGTCCTTGAGGCGGCCGAGGTGCCGGTAGCCGTGGGCCTCGTGGCGCACCCGGTCCCCGGTCGGGGCCCAGCCATCCGCCGTGAGCCACCCGGTGTCCGGCCCCTCCCCGGACCAGTAGCCCAGCATCGTGTCGGGTCCGCGCACCTGCATCTCCCCCTCCTCCCCGTCGGCCACGGGGCGGCCCGTCCCGTCCACCACCCGGACCTCGCGCCCCGGCACCGGCTCGCCCATGGTTCCCGACCCGACCGAGTCCGCGTCCTCCAGCGGAGCCATGAGCACGACGCCGAGCTCCGTCGTCCCGTACGTCTCCCGCCACGGGCAGCCCCAGCGCGCCTCGAAGGCGGCATGGCGGTCGGCTGGGATGCCGGAGCACAACACGAGGCGCACCCGATGCCCGCGGTCGAGCTCCGGGTCGGGCGGACTCCGGAACAGGTAGGAGGGCATCGTGCCGATGCAGTAGAAGAAGGTCGCCCCGGCGTCGCGGACCTGTCGCCAGAAGGTCGAGACCGAGAAGCGCGGCAGCACGACCAGCGGCATCCCGGCCACGAGGCACAGGACCAGGTTCCAGGTGGGGTCCATGTAGTGGAAGGGCTGGGCGGTGAGGGCCACGTCCTCCGGTCCGAACCGCCCGTACGCCTGCATGGTGGCGGCCAGCCGGAGCCAGTAGCCGTGCGTGAGCCCACAGCCCTTCGGGAAGCCGGTGGTGCCGGACGTGTACTGGACGCACACCACCGTGTCCAGATCCGGCTCGCCGACGGGTGGAGGCGCCTGCCCCGACTCCACGCCGCTCGCCCGGAGCTCGCCGGGACCACCGACCCAGCGCACATCGGGACAGCGCGCGCCGAGCGCCTCCAGCTTCGCGGCCGCCTCGGGCCCGGCCACCACGGCCCGCGCGCCCGAGTCGAGCAGCACGTGGGCGAGGTCCTCGTCGCCATACCCGGGATTCACGGGCACGACGGGCGTCCCGGCGCGCGCCGCCGCCAGCCACGCCACGGGGAAGTCGATCCCGTTGGGGAGCATGAGGGCGATGCGGTCGCCGGGCTGGAGGCCGAGGGCTCCGATCCCGGCGGCCAGGAGGGCGCTGTCCTCGGCGACCGCGCCGAAGGTCGCGCTCCGTCCCTCGAAGCGGAAGAAGTCCCCATCCGCCCGCTCGGCCGCGCGGCGCTCGAGCAGACGAAGGATCGACCCGTACGTGTCCGGGTCGGCGGGCGGACGCGGCGCGGAGAACATGCCGACATTAGAGGCGGGGACGGGCGCTCCGGCAACCGCGCCACGGCCCGATCTGGACCTCGCGCGGCCGCCTGGTTAGGCTGGAGGGAATCGCCGATCCGATCCTCCCCGGTCGGGCTCGGACCCCGCCGTCGCCGCCCCAGCTTCGGGAGCGAGCCCATGCCCGAGACGCCACGAGGACTGCAGCTCCGGGAGGGCGACGTCCTCCTGATGGTCGGAACCACCAAGGGCGCCTTCCTGTTCCGGTCGGACGCCGATCGGAAGCGCTGGGAGATGGACGGCCCGCACTTCCCGGGCGAGGAAGTCTACGCCCTCGCCTTCGACCGGCGCGGCGGGCGGCGTGACCTGTGGGCCGCGCCCGCCAGCGCCTTCTTCGGGACGACTCTCCGGAAATCCGTCGACGGGGGCGCCACCTGGTCCGGGAAGGACGAGCGACCCGTGCGCTTCCCGGAGACCTCCGGCCTCTCGCTCGAGCGAATCTGGCAGATCCGGCCCGGCCGGGACCACGAGCCGGACCGGCTCTTCCTGGGGGTCGAGCCCACCTGCCTGTTCGAGAGCGCCGACGGCGGCGAGAGCTGGACCGCCGTGGCCGGCCACCTGGAGCACGAGCACCGGGCTCACTGGACGCCGGGCAACGGGGGCCTGTGCCTGCACACGATCCTCCCGGATCCATCCTCGTCCGAGCGAATGCTGATCGCGCAATCCACCGGGGGCGTGTACCGGACGGACGACGGGGGCGCGACGTGGCGGGCCCGCAACGCGGGCGTGCGGGCCGAGTTCCTGCCGGACAGGTATCCGGAATTCGGACAGTGCGTGCACAAGGTCGCGCACCACCCGGCCCGGCCCGAGCGTCTCTTCCTGCAGAACCACTGGGGGCTCTACCGGAGCGACGACTGGGGCGACTCGTGGGAGGACGTGGCCGACGGCGTCCCCTCGGACTTCGGCTTCTGCATGGCCGTCCACCCGCACGATCCCGATACCGTCTACATCGTGCCCCTCGAATCGGACGGATTCCGCTGCACGCCGGGGGCGCAACTCCGGGTGTACCGGACGCGTGACGCCGGGACGTCGTGGGAGCCGATGACCCGGGGACTGCCCCAGGAGAACGCCTACGAGACGGTCCTGCGCGACGCCCTCGACGTGGACTCCCTGGACGCGGCGGGGGTGTACTTCGGCACCCGGAGCGGCCGCGTGTACGCCTCGCGGGACGACGGCGAATCGTGGGAGGCCCTGCAGGAGGAGCTCCCCCCGGTCGTGTGCGTCAAAGCGTCGGTCGTGGGCCCGGCGTGAGCGTGGTCGTGGTCCTCCCGGCGCCCCTCCGGGAGCTGGCGGGAGGTGAAGCGTCGGTCCCGCTGGCGGGATATCCCGGGACGGTCGGCGAGGCGCTCGCGGCCCTGCGGACGGAGCACGCGGCGGTCTACGACCGCATCGTCACCGAGCAGGGCGAGGTCCGGCAGCACGTCAACCTGTTCGTGGGGACGACGAGCGTGCGCCGGACAGGGGGGCTGGACACGCCCCTGGAGCCCGACTCCGAGATCCTGGTGCTGCCCTCCGTCAGCGGCGGGTAGGACCGGACCGGCGCGGTC
>CANPVD010000050.1 GCA_947581615.1 Candidatus Humimonas hydrogenitrophica | reverse complement strand
CCGCCCGGGCTCCCGCCCCGACGGCCGCCGCGCCCTCACGCAGGGAGCGCTCGCAGGCGTCCAGGACGCGCAGCACCCGAAGGCCCTCCTGGCCGTCGGTGCGCGGCGTCTCGCGCGTCTCGACGCAGTGGAGGAAGTGCTCGCACTCGGCGCGCAGCGGCTCGCCGCCCTCCAGGGCCACCGGCTCGCCCTCGGCCTTCTCGGCCACCGGGACGTGGTTCTTCCACACGATGTTGTGCGGGTAGAGGACGAGCTTGTCGTCGGGGAGGACGTCGTTGAACACGGCCATCTTGCGGTCGCCGACCACGACCAGCTTCTGCTCCTTGAAGGGGTGGAGCCAGGAGACGAAGATGTGCGACCGCACGCCGTCGGCGAACGCCAGGTGGCTCACGGTGACGTCGGCGATGCGCTCGTGCAGGTAGGCCGCCCCGTGCGCGCTCACGTCGACCGGCGCCTCGTCCAGGAGCCCCAGGATGACGGAGATGTCGTGGGGCGCGAAGGACCACAGGATGTTCTCCTCGCGGCGGATCTTCCCCAGGTTGAGCCGGTTCGAGTAGATGTACTCGATGCGGCCCAGCTCGCCCGCCTCCACCAGCTCGCGCAGGCGCAGCACGGCCGGGTGGTACCAGAGGAGGTGGCCGACCATGAGCACGCGGCCGCGCTCCCGGGCCAGGGCGACCAGCGCCTCCCCCTCGGTCACCGAGAGGCACAGGGGCTTTTCGACCAGGACGTCCAGGTCCGCCTCGAGGGCGCGCCGCACCAGCGGCCCGTGCGTCTCGGCCGGGGTGGCGATGGAGACGGCCGAGACCTCGCCGGAGGCGAGCACCTCGTCGAAGGAGGCGTACATCGCCGCGTCCGGGTACTTGCCGGCGAACTCGGAGCGGCGCTCCGGGTCCTCCTCGCACACGCCGCTCAGGGCGCCCAGGCCGTCGAAGTTGCGGACCAGATTCTTGCCCCAGTACCCGGCGCCCACCACGACCACGCCCGGAGCCTTCTCGCCCCCCGTCTCCCCTGGAGTCATTCCCGCTCCCTGTCGTTCATCCGAAGTCATCTAGTACACAGAAGCGCCGGTCGATCCCCGCCCGGCGGGCAGGGGTGACCGGCACGACGCTACGGTGGGTCGGCGTGCGATCGAGTCCCGCCGAGCCTCACTCCGCCACGGAGCCCAGGCGCAGGCCCTCGTCCACCTCGCCGGCGAAGTCGACGTCCTGGGAGCGACACCAAGCCCACATCTGCTCCAGCCAGAACTCGTCCTCGCTCGTGCTGTCGAGCCGATCCTCCCAGCGGCGCATGAACGCCAGGAGCTCCTCGGTGACGCCGGGCCGGGCGAGGCCGCGGACCAGCCGCACGTTCCGCACGTCGGTCTGCACGGTCTCCTCGTCGGGCCCGACCAGCTCCTCGTGCAGCTTCTCGCCGGGCCGCAAGCCGACGAACTCGATCAGCTTCTTGCCGTTCTGCTTCACGCCGGCCAGCCGCAGGAGGTTGCGGGCCAGGTCCAGGATGCGCACGGGCTCGCCCATGTTGAGCATCATGATCTGGCCGCGGGCCTCCGGGAGGACGGACGCCTGCAGGACCAGCTGCACGGCCTCCGGGATCGTCATGAAGTAGCGCGTCACCTCGGGGTGGGTGACGGTGAGGGGACGCCCCTCGGCGAGCTGCTTCCTGAAGATCGGCAGGACGCTTCCCTGGCTCCCGAGCACGTTGCCGAAGCGGACCGCCGTGTAGCGCGTGTCCTCGTACCGGCGCTCGCACGCCAGGGTCACCAGCTCCGCCATCCGCTTGGTGGCCCCCATCACGTTGGTGGGGCGCACGGCCTTGTCGGTGGAGATGAGCACGAACTTCCCGGAGCCGTGCCGTCCCGCCGCCGAGGCCACCCGCAGGGTGCCGACCACGTTATTGCGAACAGCCTCCCGGGGGTTGCTCTCCATGAGCGGCACGTGCTTGTAGGCGGCCGCGTGGTAGACCCGGTCGGGCCGGTGCATCTCGAACACGCCCTCGAGCCGCACGTCATCGAGGATGTCGCCGACCAGCGGCACCAGGTCCAGGTCGGGATGCTCCTCCCGGAGCTCGAGCTCCAGGTAGTAGAGGTCGGACTCGGCCTGGTCGAGGAGGATCAGGCGGTCGGGCGCGTACGCGGCCACCTGCCGGGCCAGCTCGGAGCCGATCGAGCCGGCGGCGCCCGTGATGAGCACCACCCGGCCGCCCAGGTCCTCGGCCAGCTCCGGCAGCTCGAGACACACCGGCTCCCGGGCCAGCAGGTCCTCGATCGTGACCTCGCGGATCTGCGACAGCCTCACGTTGCCGCGCAGGACTTCCTCGGCCGGCGGCAGGATCGTCAGGTGGACGTCGGCCGAATCGCATCGCGACAGGATCTGGCGAAGCACCTCCGGCGGCGCGGAAGGGATGGCGATGATGAGCGAGTCGATCGCGTGCCGGGCGACCAGGCTGGCGATCGCGTGCGTCGGGCCGAGCACGGGCGTCCCGCGCAGGCGGCGGCGCAGCTTGCCCGGGTCGTCATCGACGAATCCGACCAGGTGGTACCCGGAGTCCGGGTAGCGTTCGATCTCACGCGCGACCAGGCTGCCGGCCTCGCCGGCGCCGACCACGAGCACGCGCCGGTGGTCGGAGGCCGCCCTGAGGGGCCGCTCGCGCCACCACTCCAGCGCCAGGCGGTAGGCCAGGCGGAATCCGCCGATCCCGTAGGAGGCGAACACGAACTGGAGCAGGAGGATCGACCGCGGCACCGAGGGCCGGACCGGGAGGAGGTAGACCAGCAGTCCGAAGGCGAGCGTGGCGAAGCCCCCGGCCAGGAGAATCTCGACCAGGTCCTCGGGACTTGCGAACCGCCAGCTGTGGACGTTCAGGTGGAAGAAGCCCGCCCCCACGGCCCACGGCACCAGGAGGAGCGGCAGCGTCTCGAGGAAGGTATGGGTGTAGGCGGCCGGCCATGTCATGTCGAAGCGGACCAGGTAGGCCAGGCCGTAGGCCAGGGCCACCGTGCCCAGGTTGACGAGGGCCGCCAGCAGCGTGCGCCGACGATAGAACGGCAGGAGGAGCGAAAACGGGGTCCGGCGCTCGTCCTGCGGCTCCGGCTCGGGCGGATGTGCGGCGCCCGTCCCGTTGCCGTTACCGTTACCGTTGCCGTTGCCGGCCGCGCCACCCCGGATCTGGATCAACGTCGAGACCTCTCTGGCTTCAACTGGGTGCGCACGGCAATCACGCCGGTCCGTCCGGGCTGGCACGCCCAGACCGACATCGATGCCGGTGGATGCTGTAGCCTGGAACCGAGCGTCCTGGAAGGCGTCCGTCGTCCGCCGGATGCCCGGCCCGAGGGCACCTCCGCTCCGAACTTTGATCGCATATCGATTGCCGTGTGTACGGCGGACTGGCGGGACGACCCATAATAGCCCTGTCGTCGCTCCGGTACAACAGTCCGCGTCGGGATCCGTTTACGCCCTTCGGGCAAGGACCTTGCCCGCGCGCCGACGGCCTCGATCCGGCCTCATGCCCGCGTTTTCGGGGTCCGGCGCCTCGCGGCCCGCGCGGCCCGCATCCCGAAATGCCACAAAGCAGGCAAATCGCGGTGTAACCCGGTGAGAGTCGGCCGTCCCTCTGTCGGGGGAGTCTACGAGTCCCGAAGCCGCCGCAGGTCCGCCTCCACCATCATGGCCACCAGGTCCGTGAAGGAGACGTCGGGGGACCACGCCAGGTCACGCCGGGCCCGGCTGGCGTCGGCCACCAGGTGGTCCACCTCGGCCGGCCGGAAGAACTTCGGGTCCACAACCACGCGCGGGGCGCCGGTGGCGGCGTCCAGGCCGCGCTCCTCGAGCCCCTCACCCTCCCAGCGGAGTTCGACGTCGATGGCCCCGAACGCGGCCTCGACCAGCTGGCGCACCGAGTGGCTCTCACCCGTGCCCACCACGAAGTCGGCGGGCTCCGCGCGCTGCAGCATGCGCCACATGGCCTCGACGTAGTCGCCCGCGAAGCCCCAGTCGCGCTCGGCCGAGAGGTTCCCGAGCCGGAGCTGCTCCTGGACTCCCAGCTCGATGCGGGCCACGCCGTCCGACACCTTGCGGGTCACGAACTCGAGGCCGCGCCGCGGGCTCTCGTGGTTGAAAAGAACACCCGAGACCGCGAACAGATCGTAGCTCTCCCGGTAGTTCACCGTGATGAAGTGGCCGTACACCTTGGCCACCCCGTACGGGCTCCTGGGATAGAAGGGGGTCTCCTCGTTCTGCGGGCTCTCGCGCACCTTCCCGAACATCTCCGACGAGGAGGCCTGGTAGAAGCGGATGCCGGGATCGACGCTCCGCAGCGCCTCCAGCACGCGCGTCACCCCCAGGGCGGTGAACTCCCCGGTGAGGAGGGGCTGGCGCCAGGAGGTCGGGACGAAGCTCTGGGCCGCCAGGTTGTAGACTTCGCGTGGGCGCACCTCGTCCAGCATCTCCAGGATGGAGAGCTGGTCGAGGAGGTCGGCCTGGTGGAGGGTGAGGCGGTCCTTGATGTGCGCGATGCGGTCGAACTTCTCCGTGGAGGAGCGGCGCACCATGCCGTGCACCTCGTAGCCCTTCTCGAGGAGGAGCTCGGCCAGGTAGGAGCCGTCCTGGCCCGTGATCCCGGTGATGAGAGCTTTCTTCGTCGCGCTTGCCATGGGACGA
>CANPVD010000049.1 GCA_947581615.1 Candidatus Humimonas hydrogenitrophica | reverse complement strand
GTCTGCAGGAAGATCGCGAAAATGTTGCTCCACAGGAGGACCCACAGGAGCTTGTAGCCGAACTCCGCCCCCCCGGAGATGTCCGTGGCCCAGTTGCCCGGGTCCATGTAGCCCACGCTCACGATGAACGCGGGGCCCAGGTAGGGAAGGAGGACGGAGGGCGTCAGGTACTCTCGCAGGAACCCGCGGATACGGACCGTCACGGACTCGCGGCCGCGTCCGCCTCCACCCTGGTCCCGTCCGTCCGGTCCCGGGTCGATGGCGTCCACCCCGCGGTCGTTCACGGAGATCGGTCCGCCTCGGTGAGGGAGATGTCGCCCGCCTCCTTGGGCGCCGAGAGGACGATGGACGTGTTGGTGCCCTCGATGCCCGGGAGCCCCAGGAGCCGTTTGATCTCCCGGTTCATCTCCGTCTCGCTCCGGAAGCGTCCGATCACCATGACGTCGAACTCGCCGGTGATCTCGTACACGTGCGTCAGACGGTCGTCGGCCACCAGCGCCTCGACGATGCGCGGGAGCGCGTCGCCGCGTGCCTTGATCCGGATGACCGCCACCAGCCCGTAGCCCAGCCTGGAATAGTCGACCACGGGGCGGTAGCCCGAGATGACCCCGCTCTCCTCGAGCTCGTGGAGATGGTTTCGGACGGTGCTCGTCGAAACGCCCAGCGCCTCCCCCAGTTCCCGCAGGGACCGGCGCGCATCATCACGCAGTGCCTCGATGAGGCGCGCATCCAGATCCTGATAGGCCATCATGCGGTATCTGCCTTGATCTGCAGGTCGGGATCCGCGGCCGGGGGCGACTCCGGCGAGAGCCGTCGGCCGTAGAGGCGTCGCTCGACGCGGGCCTCGGCCCCCAGAGGATAACGCCAGTAGCGCCACGGCGCCGAGAGAAGGTGGCGGGCGATGAAGGGCCCGGCCACCTCGGGAGCGTCCTCGAACAGGTCACGGCCGAGCCGGACCCGGGCCTGCTCGAGCCGGCGGATGGCCTCGTCGGGATCGTCGCGCGCCGGACGCCGGAACAGGACCGCCGCCAGATGACGCAGACTGCGTTCGGGGACACCCTCGACCTCCGGCATGAAGGTGACGGCCCGGATGGACGGCGCGTGGAACACGAGGTCGGCGTCCGCTTCCACGAGCCACAGGCCCCGCAGGCCTCCGGACGCCGCCTCCCGCGCCGCCGCCTCATCGCTGCCGTCGGCCGCCGTGAGCCGTTCCGCCGGGACCCACAGCTCCCGGTAGTGGCCGTCCGTGACGATCCACTCCAGGCGACCGGCTTCCGGTCCGTCCGCCCGGATCCACAGCTCGACCCGCTCCCAGTCGCGCTCCCAGAATTTGCTCAGCTCGGCGGGGGTGAGGGCCAGATATCGCCATACCCAGTACGCCCGACCCTCCAGCCACCAGGGCGCGTCGGACTCGCGCTCATAGGGACGGCCCGGCCCCTCCTTCACGTACAGGAGGAGCACCGGAGGGACCGGGCGAGGGACGAAGAACGCGTCGAGCAGGAGGTAGAGGAGGAACAGGCCCGCGAGGGCGGCCAGGAAGGTCCCCCAACCCTCGGAGCTGCCGTGCCGGACGAACGGCAGCAGGTATCGGACGATCACGACCGGGAGCGCTCCCAGGACGGCGGTGACCGCGTCGCGATAGATCGCATACAGCAGGAGGACCAGCAGCGGGAGACCCGCCGGGATCCACAGGTCGAGAGCCGGCCGGAAGACCCCGAGACGATGGAGCAGCGGCACGCTCACCGCCGCGAGGACCAGGCCGGTCAGGGTGGCCAGCGGAAGCTTGTACGTGGCGAAAAACAGGCTGGTGAAGCCCGAGATGTGGCGCGGATCCAGGAGCCCTCGGGCCAGTGAGGTCCCGTCCTTGCCGACGTCCACGCGTCCGCCGCCGCTCGGCGTCAGTTCGAGCTCCAGCCCCCGCAGGCGCTCCAACACGTCCCGGCCCGCCTCGCTCCTGAACCCGAGTCGGTAGCGGCCCAGGCGCCGGAATCGGCGCAGCACGAGGAGGAGAGGACCAATCAGGAACAGAAGCAGGTAGCTGCGGAGTCTGGGCACCTGGAGGTCCGGACGATCGAGCCCGAGGCGATAGAGCACCGGATCGACGAGGCCCGCCTCGCGCAACCGAACGGGAACGCCGCCCTCGAGCCGGAGCACGCTGGCCCAGTAGTCGGCGTACAGGTGGGGACCGCGGAGCAGCCCGCGGTCCCTGAGCCACTCGGCCAGCGACTGGACCGCTCCCTCGTCCGCCCGTGGTCGGTCTTCCGCGTTCACACGCCCGCCCCTCCCGTGGCCCGGCGCCGTTGTGCGCCTCGTCGGTCGCAACCACATTCCGGCGGTCCGCGACTCGGTCCCGCTCCCTCAATCTAAGCCGGGAGGCCCCATGCGCTTCAAACTCGTCCGTCGAGCCCCGGGGGTCGCCGGATCCATCCTGGCCCTGGCCCTCCTCCTGGCACCCTCCGGCTCGTTGGCCCAGTCGGCGGGCGGCGCGCCGGACTCCGCACGGGGCGTCCGCTGGTTTCCGCGCACCAGCCCCTTCCCCTCGCTCCTGGCCGACCCACGCGAGGTGGGACTCAGGGGCTCCTTCATCCTGGCCGACCGGCCACGGCTGGGCGCCTACAGCGGCCGCAACATCGAAGCGGCCGTGGCCGTGGGACACCGGTTCGGCGTCGTGCGATTCCAGCAGGCCACGGCATCCCGTCCAGCCGTGCAGCTCGGCTTCGAGGTGGGCGTGTTCTCGCGTTTCTACATGCAGACGTCCACCCGGGACCTGATCGACGTGACGTACCGCGTGGGCGTGCCCCTGTCGCTGGGGTGGAGCGGCTGGGAGGGGCGCCTGGAGCTCTTGCACGAAAGCTCGCACGTGGGCGACGACTTCCTGTCCCGGTTCGGCTTTCCGTACGGGTCCTTCCACGAGGTGAGCCGGGAGGGCGTGGAGCTCCTCGTGGCGCGCCGGGTCGCCTCCGACCTCCGCGTCTACGTCGGAGGGGATGCCAACTTCCACGCCAACGCGTCGGTGGAGAGGACCGACGTGCGCTGGGGTGCCGAGTGGGATCCCGCGCCGGGCCGGGGCCGGGGCGATGGCGCCCGCCTCGCGACGTGGCCCTACGCCGGGGCGGATTTCCTCCTCAGCGAGGAGAACCGTCGAGTCGCGGGGAGCGGAGTCGCGGGCATGGGCCTGCGCGTCGAGGGTGTGACGCTGCGACTCGAGGTACGGGCCCACTACGGGCCCTCTACCATGGGCTATTTCCGGAACACGTCCGAGACGTTCGCCGGACTCGGACTGCGGGTCGTGCTCTAGCCACCTCGCGCGAGGCGAGGAGGCGCTTCTACCTCAGGACGGTCGGGGGGAGCGCGCAGGGAAGCTGACGGGGAAACCGCCGGACAGCATCGATCGTGCGCTGCCGAACGGCCGCCCGGCCTCAGCCCACTTCGGCGCCGAACACACGATGGGCGCGTCCGGCGCGCTCGACCCGCGCCACGACACGCAGAACGTCGCCGGCTTTGAGTCCGGGCGGAAGGAGATCCCGGGGGAGCTCGAATCCCCGTCCATCGGCGATCTGGAGGAGCTCGACGACATCCTCCGTCACGTCGAACACGACGAGCTTCCTGCGCTCGGTGTTCGTGGCACTGTGCATGGCATCCATCCCGTCTCGCTTTCGCACGGGCCCGCGACGTTCACGGGCGGCGCGGACGAGCGCCGCGCCCGATGGGACACGGTTCAAGCCACGTGCCGCCCGCGCACCAACGGCATATGACCCGTAAGCGATATGAATCAATGCACTTATGTCTACTATGGCATTCGGCGGGCCGGTGGGGTCCGCGCGGCGACCTTGCAGCTTCCCTCCGGCTTGGCGATCTGCGAGGGCTTGTCGGGCCGCGCCTCCCCGCCCCTGGAGCCCGGCCCCCGGCCGATGTCGCATCGTCGGGAGGCCGGGAGATCCCTCCGCGGGGTGGTGCGGCCGATCCCGCCTCAGGAACCCTCTTCCGGCTCCGACGAGTTCCAAATGTCGCGCCAGATCTTCCACGATCCGTCCTTGCCCTTCACCACCACGTTCATCCACGGCCCACCCTGGGAAATGCTGTTCCCGTCCTCGTCTTTCCCCGTGAGCTCGTACGTGCCCCAACCCGCTCCCCAGTCCCCCGTCATCTTGCTGCCCACGAGCGTGAGCTTGATCGTGATGTCCCTGTAGTTCTGCATGTCGGCCACGATGTCGTCCGTCCCGCGCTGGGGATCGGCTCCCGGCGGGTAGCGGATGGCGTCGGGCGTGTACAGGGCCGCCGTGGCATCGTAGTGTCCGGCGTTGAAGGTCGACTCCCACTGGGCGAGCAGCTTCGCGATGGGATCCTGGGACTGGGCGCGTAGCGCTCCGGCGGAGGCCACGCACAGAGCGACCGCGACGAACAGGGCGGGACGATACCGCATGGGAGCACCTCCAGAGAAGTGGGTCGATCAGGCGTATCGACGGTCGACTTGGTGCGAGTTTCGTGCCCCGAAGAGACTCCCGAGCCGAGAGGAGCCGACGCCATGAAGCCGCGCGTCCTCGTGTTCACGTGCCTGGCGACCGTCGCCGCCGGCGGGGTGACCGTAGGGAACGCCCGGGCATCGGTTCCGGGCGCGATCGGGGGCCGCGCGACCGCCACCGACACGACGGTCCTCGCCCTCCGGCACGCCACGGTCATCGACGGCACCGGCGCGCCGCCCGTACCGGGTCGCACGGTGCTCATCCGGGACGGAAAGATCGCGGCCGTGTACGCCACCGGCTCCCGGCCGCTGCCGGCGGGGGCCCGGACCGAGGATCTCTCGGGCCGCTGGCTCATCCCGGGCCTGATCGACGCCCACGTGCATCTCACGGGCGCCGCGCCCGACATGGAGGGGTACCGGAAGCTGCTCGGCTGGGCGCTCGGGAACGGAATCACGTCGGTGCGGGACATGGCCGGCGACGACCGCATCCTCGCGTACCTGTCCCGCCAGGCCGCGACCGGAGACATCGTTTCGCCCCGAATCTCCTACGCGGCGCTGATGGCCGGCCCCACCTTCTTCGCCGAGGACGGCCGCGCGCAGGCCGCTTCGGCGGGCGACGTCCTCGGACAGGCGCCCTACATGCGGCAGATCACCGGGGCCACGGACCTCTCGCTCGCCGTGGCCGCCGCGAAGGGGACGGGCGCCACGGCGCTCAAGCTGTACGCCAACCTGCCCGTCTCCCTGGTTCGAGGCCTGACGGCCGAGGCGCACCGGCAGGGCCTGCTCGTGTGGACCCACGCGACCATCTTCCCGGCCGGGCCCATGGACGCCGTTCGGGCCGGAGCGGACGCGATCTCCCACAGCGCCTACCTGGCCTGGGCGGCGGCCGACCGGATACCGCGGGACTACGCCGCACGGGCCCGGGCGGACTATCTCCACATCGCGCCGGACGACCCGCGGATCCTGGCCGTGCTCGACAGCATGAAGGCGCGCGGCACGATCCTCGACGCCACGCTCTGGGTCTTCGCCCACGAGGCCGCGGAAGATCCCGGAAGCGTGGGCCCCGGGCTGGTGGACTGGGAGAGCGCCGTCACGCGCGAGGCGCACGCCCGCGGCGTCCTGGTGGACGCCGGCACCGACGACCTGGGCTCGCCGGACGACACCGTGCCCAACCTGCACCGCGAGATGGCCTACCTGGTCGAGCACGCCGGATTCACGCCCCTGGAGGCGATCGTGGCCGCGACGCGCGTCTCCGCCATGGCGATCGGGCAGTCGGCCACCCGCGGAACCATCACGCCGGGCCAACGCGCCGACCTCGTCGTCCTTTCGGCGGATCCCACGGCCGACATCCACAACACGCGTCGTGTCGTACGAGTGTTCCAGGAGGGCCGCGCCCACGAGCGCTGAGCGTACGGCCGGCGGCGGCCTGCAACGGGTCTTCCGGGTCCGGGATGGCCTGGCGGTGTCCGTCGGCATCGTCATCGGTGCCGGCATCCTGCGCACCCCCGGCGTCATCGCCGGCTACCTGGGCCGCCCGTGGCTCATCCTGGCGCTGTGGCTGCTGGGCGGACTGGTGGCGGGGCTCAGCACCCTGTTGCTGTCGGAGATGGCCGCCGCCCTGCCGGCGGCGGGGGGAAAGTACGTGTACGCCCGGGAGGCGTGGGGGCCCGCGGCCGGCTTCGTGGCGGGTTGGGCCGAGCTCCTGGTCGCCCGGGGCTTCTCCGGGGCGGCCAAGGCGGTCGTCATCGCGGAGTACCTGGGGCTCCTGGTCCACGGCGTGAACGTCCCGGTCGCGGCCGGGACCGTGGTCCTCCTGTTCACGGCGCTGCACCTGGGCGGAGTGCGTACGGGCCGGACCTTCCAGAACGCCACCACCCTGGTCAAGGTCGTGCTCCTCCTGGTCATCGCGGTCGCCGGGCTGACCGCGGGGCTCGGTGCGGGCGGAGCCGGCGTGGCCGAGGCGGCCCGAGCGGCTCCAGGCGCCGGCGCCCTGACGCCGGTCACGCTGCTCGGCTTCGCCCTCGCCTACCAGAACGTGGCCTTCGCCTATTACGGCTGGGAGGACGCCGCCAAGATGGCCGAGGAGACACGCGATCCCGGCCGGTCTCTCCCGCGGATCCTCCTCGGGGGAGCCGCTGCGGTCGCGATCCTCTACCTTCTCATCAACAGCTCCTTCCTGACCGCCCTCACGCCGGCGCAGATGGCCGGCTCCAAGCTGGTGGCCCGCGACGCGGTGACCGGGACGTTCGGGCAGGCGGCCGGCACCTTCGTGATCGTGGCGGGCCTGCTCATCCTCGTCAGCAGCCTCAACGTCAACTTCCTGGGCATGCCGCGCGTGGCGCTCGCCCTGGCGCGGGACGGCCTCGCCCCCCGTGCCTTCGCGCGGGTCGGGAGCCGCGGGACGCCGGTCCCGGCCCTCCTGTTCATCGCCGCCGTCCTGTTCGGACTCGCGATCACCGGCGCGTTCGAGTGGATCATCCGCTTCATGATGCTGGTGGCCATCACGGTCGACACCGTCGTCCTGGCCGGCTTCTTCCGGCTCCGCCGGACGCGGCCCGAGCTCCACCGCCCCATGAGGGTGCCCGGGTATCCGTGGCTGCCGGGCTTCGCCCTCCTGTTGCAGCTCCTCGTCCTGGCCGCCATCGTGGGCACGCAGCCTCGCCTCGCGCTGGGGGGTGGGGCGATGCTGCTGGCGCTCGTCGTGGCCGGCGTCCTGACCGCTCGGCGGAGGCCGCCTCCGCCCGCCGGCGATCGGGCCCCGACCGGCCCGACTCCCTGAGCCCCCCGACGGAACTCGCCATGACGTCCATCCGAACGACGCTTGCTGGCTGCATGCCTCTCCTCGTGACCGTGGCGGCGTCCGCCATGGTCGCGGGAGGTCCTCTCTCCGCCCAGAGCCCGACGCTGACCGCCCCCGGCCTCGGGGCACTGACCATGGCCACGTCGGCCCACTCCGACTCCGCGCAGCGGGCCTTCCTGCGCGGCGTCCTGCTGCTGCACCTGTTCGAGTACGACCGGGCCGAAGCTGCCTTTCGGGCTGCCGAGGCCGCCGAGCCCGGCTTCGTCATGGCGTACTGGGGCGAGGCCATGACCCACACCCACCCGGTGTGGGACCAGCAGGACGTCGCCGCCGGCCGCGCCGCGCTCGCCCGCCTGGCGACGACCCCGGCGGCCCGGGCGGCCAGGGCCCCCACCCCCAGGGAGAGAGCCTACCTGGCCGCGGTGGAGATCCTGTACGGGAAGGGGCCGAAGGCGCGGCGCGACACCCTGTACTCGCGGGCGATGGGACGCCTCGCCCGCGCCTACCCGGGCGACGACCAGGCCCACCTGTTCTACGCGCTCTCCCTCCTGGGGCTGAGCCAGGGCGTGCGGGTCGTGCCCACCTACCTGCGGGCCGCCGCCATCGCCGAGAGCGCCCTGGCGCGCGAGCCGCACAACCCCGGCGCCGCCCACTACCTCATCCATGCCGTGGACGACCCCGAGCACGCCGCCCGGGGCCTCGCGGCGGCCCGCGCCCTGCTGGCCGAGGCGACCGACGCCGGTCACGGCGAGCACATGTCGTCCCACATCTTCATGGCGCTGGGCCTATGGGACGACGTGGTGGCCGCCAACGAGATCGCGATCCGGGTCGTCGACGAGCAGGCAGCCGCGGCGGGCCGGCCTCCGGCGGTCTGCGGCCACTATCCGAGCTGGCTCGAGTACGGCTACCTCGAGCAGGGGCGGATGGGAAGGGCGAGGGCCGTGCTCCGCGGCTGCTACGAGCGCGCCCTGGCGGCCGCGAAAGACCCCGGCTCGACCGATCCCGACAATTCCGTCGTCGGCTCGTACACCATGATGCGCGCTCGCTACCTGGTGGACGTGGGCGGAACGGGCGACGAGGCGGAGGCCTGGAGGGTGGACCCGGGTCCGGGCCCGTTCGCCGCGCTCACCGACGCGTTCGTGCGCGGCCTGGAGGCGGCGCGCAGCGGGAACGAAGCGGCGCTCCATGCCGCGCGCGCGGACTACGACAGCCTCGCGGAAGAGCTCGCCGCCCGCGCCGCGGCTGCGGGCCGGCCCGACCCGGCCGCGGCCGAGTTCGGAAAGCGCACCCGGACGCTGGGGCTCGAGCTCCGGGGCCTGGAGCGGCGGGCGGCCGGCGACGACGACGGGGCGGTGGCCGACCTCGAGCGGGCGGCCGCCACCGAGGACTCCATGGCCTTCGCCTTCGGCCCGCCGTTCGTCGACCAGCCGGCCCACGAGCTCCTGGGCGAGGTGCTCCTGGCGCGGGGCGAGTCCTCGCGGGCCGCCGCGGAGTTTCGCAGGGCCCTCCGGCACGCGCCCCGGCGGACGCGTTCCCTGCTGGGGCTGGCCCGGGCCTCAGTGGCGGCCGGGGACACCGCGGCCGCGGCCCGGACCTACCGGGAGCTGGCGGCCATATGGCACGCGGCGGACGCGGGCCTCCCGGGGCTCGAGGAAGCACGGTCCGGCGGCACCGCGAACGGACCCGGATCGCATGGCTGAGGTTGGGCCGGGCGCCCCTGGCCTCTAGCCTCGCGCCGGGCCTCGTCCCCACATTTCCGATCATGAATACGCTACGGAGTATCTCGGCCGCCGTCTGCCTGGCGCTCCTGTGCGCCGCGACGGCATCCGCCCAGGAGGCGGACAGCACCTTCATCCGGCAGAACTACGTCAAGCACGAGTACCGCATCCCGATGCGGGACGGCGTGAAGCTGTTCACCATCGTGTACGTGCCCAGGGACGCGTCCTCGACGCACACCTACCCGATGGTGATGGAACGTACCTGCTATTCGATCCGACCCTACGGCCCCGACGCCTACCCGAGTCGCCTCGGGCCCGATCGGTACATGATGCGGGACAAGTACATCTTCGTGTACCAGGACGTGCGCGGTCGCTACATGTCCGAGGGCACGTTCGTGAACGTGCGCCCCTTCGTCCCCGACTCGATCAAGGCGAAGAACCCGAAGGCGGTGGACGAGGCGTCGGACACCTACGACACCATCGCCTGGCTCCTGAAGAACGTGCCCTACAACAACGGGCTCGTGGGACAGTGGGGGATCAGCTATCCCGGCTTCTACACGACCATGGGAGCGCTCTCGGGCCACCCCGCCCTGGTCGCCGCCTCCCCGCAGGCACCGGTCACGAACTTCTATTTCGAGGATTTCCACCACAACGGCGCCCTCACGCAGGGCTACTTCTACACCTACCCGGTGTTCGGCGTCCAGCACTCGCACCC
>CANPVD010000048.1 GCA_947581615.1 Candidatus Humimonas hydrogenitrophica | reverse complement strand
GCACCGGCCGCCGACATGTCCACCACCCCGCCGAGCCCCGATCCGCGGGTCGGACTGCGCGCGGGCTGGATGGATGCGGGTCAGGCTACCTGGAACATGACGCTGGTGTCGGCCACCGAGCCCCCCAACGGATTCATCGACCGGTCCAAGCCGGGTGACTTCGCCTACATCAACTCCGACCTGGCGTTCACGGGCCACTACGTGGTGCAGGGGAACTTCTGGGGCATCCAGATCTGGGATGTGTCCGATTCAGCGCACCCGCACGCCGTCACCGCGCTGGTGTGCCCCGGCTCCCAGAACGACGTCTCGGTCTACCGTAACCTCCTGTTCGTGTCGGTCGAGTCGCCCGCCGGCCGCGTCGACTGCGGCACGCAGGGCGTGCAGGACTCGGTGAGTCCGGACCGCATGCGCGGAATCCGGATCTTCGACATCAGCGACGTCACGCACCCGAAGCAGATCGCCGACGTCCAGACCTGCCGCGGCTCCCACACGCACACCGTGGTCACTTCGCCCGACGATCCCGACGACGTCTACATCTACGTCTCCGGGCAGGCCCCCGTGCGCTCGCCGACCGAGCTCGAAGGGTGCTCGGCCCTGACGCCCGACCAGGACCCCAACAGCGAGCTGTTCCGGATCGAGGTCATCCAGGTGCCGCTCGCCCACCCGGAGCAGGCGAAGGTCGTGAGCAAGCCCGCGATTCTGGCCGGCCTGTCTCACGCCACCGAGCACGGACCGGCGGAGGTGGACATCGAGGCGGCCAGGAAGGCGGCGGCCGACGCGCGGGCGCAGGGCAAGTACACGGTGGACATCCAGGGCGTCGAGCGCGTCCTGCCCGATCGCATGGCCGACCACATGCTGGACAGCCTGGTGACCGCCCGGGGCGGCAGCGGCGCGCCGACGGCGGCCGATAGCGCCACCCTGCGGGAGCAGCTCCAGGGGATCGTCGACAAGATGATGAACCCGCCGGCCGGCCCCGGGGGCGCGCGCCCCGGTCCGGTGCAGTGCCACGACATCACGGTCTACCCGGAGATCGGGCTGGCCGGGGGCGCGTGCGCGGGCTACGGGCTGCTGCTCGACATCCGGGACCCGGTGCACCCGCGGCGCCTGGCCGCCGTGGCGGATTCGAACTTCGCGTACTGGCACTCGGCCACCTTCAGCAACGACGGCAGCAAGCTCCTGTTCACGGACGAGTGGGGCGGGGGGCTGCAGCCGCGCTGCCGGTCCACGGACAACCCCCACTGGGGCGCGGACGCCATGTTCCGGCGCGAGGGCGGCTCCCTGGAGTTCCAGGGCTACTACAAGCTGCCCGCCCCACAGACCTCGCAGGAGAACTGCGTGGCCCACAACGGGTCGCTCGTCCCGGTGCCGGGCCGCGACATCTTCGTCCAGGCGTGGTACCAGGGCGGCGTGTCGGTGGTCGACTGGACCGACCCCACCCACCCGAAGGAGATCGCCTTCTTCGACCGCGGTCCCATGGACGCGACCAAGCTGGTGGGCGCGGGTTCCTGGTCGGCCTACTGGTACAACGGCCACATCTACAGCTCCGAGATCTCCCGCGGGCTCGACGTCCTGGACCTCGTGCCGAGCGGCCTCCTGTCGAAGAACGAGATCGAGGCGGCCAGGCAGGTGCGCTTCGACCAGCAGAACGTGCAGGACCAGCAGCGCTTCGTGTGGCCCCGGAGCGTCGCCGTGGCGCGTGCCTACCTGGACCAGCTAGAGCGCTCCCGCGGGCTCTCGCCCGAGCGTCTGGCGGCGACGAGAGCGGCCCTGGACCGGGCCGAGGCGCTGGCCGGCGCCGAGCGCGCCCGGGTACTGGACGGACTTTCGCGGCGGATCGACGGCTACGTGGCCGGTGCCCGCGACGCGGCCAGGGTGAAGCTCCTGGCTTCCGAGGTGCGGAGGGAGGCCGGCGCCGCGAACTAAGGCGCTGGAGTCAGGAAACGGCGTCGTGGGATCCGGCCCCGGCCGGGTCCCACGACGCCGTTCGGCTGTCGGGGAAGGGCCGGAGGCCCGTTCCCCGTTCAGTCCGTCTTGCCCGTCATGGTGCAGGGCTTGCCGTGGAGGTACTTCGTCTCCTTCTTCTTCCAGATCTCCTTCTGCCCCTGGTCGATGGTGAGGCCGAAGAAGCCGAGCTTGTAGCCCACCACCGACATGAGCTGGGTCTCTCCCACCTGGCACGGCGGGATGTCGCCCGTCAGTACCGTCCCCGGCTGGAACATGCTCGAGCTGTAGGCCTTCACGGTCACGAACGCGGTCGCCGTGCCGAGGACGGAAAGCTCGATCCTCGGGAACTCGACCCCGACCGCGAAGCCGACCGGATAGTGGCCGGCCGACACCGTCTCCCCGTTCACCCCGATGTTGCTGTCATGCAGTCCTCCCCACGGCGTCGGGAGCGTGTTCTTCGTCTCGAAGCCCTGGTCGCTCCTGTACGTCACTTTCCAGCTCCCGCCGCTGCTCGCGTCGGGCGGGACCAGCTGCGGAACGACCTGCAGGACGGCCTTGAGGTGGAGGACGGCCACGATGGGGCCGACGTCGAAGGGGATCGGCAAATCCACCGGGACCTGGAACGCCGTGACCTCCGTCACCCCCTTCTCGCCCATCGTGAAGGCGGACCACTTGATCTCCATCTGGCCCTCGAGGCCGGTCGTCTTCACGACGATGCGATCGGGGGTCTGCTGATCCCAGCTCAGGATCGTCTCCTGCGTGAAGTTGCTGATCCAGCCGCTGGCGTGGATCGCCATGAACTTCTTGCCCCCGGCCGACTTGGAGGCGACGAGGTCCATGTTCACGCGCTTGCCCGTGGGCTGGAGCTTGTACTCCAGATCCCAGCCCCTGTACTTCTCCTTCAGGGAGAGGGTCGGAGCGCCGCCGGCCGCCAGCGGCCGCCCCGGCGCGACGACCAGGGACGCGAAGCGGACGGGCGTGGCCGACGGGCCGGCGACCGGCTCCCACCGCGGCGGTCCGCCGGCCGGGGCGTTCAACATGGCCTGCTGCATGGCCCGGTAGCTCCCGGCCGGCAGGTGGCCCCAGTCGATCGCGTAGTTCCAGGAGATCGTGCCGTTGCGGATCGCCTCGGCGAGCGTGGCCGGCGCCGTCTGCACGTCGATCTCGCCGCCCTCCGTGCTCACCGCGGAGACCTTCCGGAGGGCCAGCCCGGAAAGGAACAGGATCTGGCCCGGCTTCAGCCGTTCGACGGCGCTCGTCCCGGCCTTGAACCGGTACACCGTGCTGTCCGAACCCCGGCCCAGGTAGCTGGACTCCACGGTCGGGCGACCCAGGACCACGGTGTTGTCCGTGTAGGTCACATCGTAGTGCGTCTTTAGACCCGGAACGGTCCCGGCCGCCTGCTCTCCGGAGCCTTCCCCGGCGGTTTCGCTACCGGCCGGGCCGGTCTTCTTGTGGCGGCCGCACCCGGCCGCGGCGAACGCGAACACCAGGATGAGAAGCGAGCCGCGCCGGGACGGGCTGAGCGGGCGCATGGCGTTCCTCCTTGCGGCGGCGTGTGCGGCAGCGACGCTCTCGGGTTGGTTCAGAGCCGAGACAGCGCGAGACGGGCCAGCGGCCGGAAGTTCTTCGAGGCGTGGGGAAGCTCGGCGGTGTTGAAGTCGAGCAGCGTGTCGCCCACCAGCACGTACGAATCCATGATGTCGCTGAACACGGCCAGGTCGCCGAGCCCCGGGACCGGCCCCGGCACGACGATACTGTCCGAGTTGACGTCCGGCGACTCCAACATGCGGGCGGCCATTCGGGTGGCGGTCTGGTCGATCTTCCACTCTTCCTGGCCGCCCTGCCAGTAGACGGACAGTCCGAAGTAGATGCGGTCACTCGTCGGGCTCACGTACCAGCACTCCGACTTCGTGGCCGTGCTCGGCCTCGGCGTGGCGACCACCGGCTCTCCCAGCGCGGCCTGGAGGTCCTTGGCGGTGAGGACGTCGCAGGCACTGCGAACGGCGCCCGCAGCCTGCGCAGGGGACTTCGAAGCCTCGGCGGAGGACGCCGAGTCGGAGGCGGCTCGCTGTCCACCGGAGGAGCCGCACGCGAGGAGGACGGCGCAAAGGAGGACGGCGGGGAACGGCCTGAGCACGGCGGTGCACTGCCGGACGACGGACATGGCTCCCTCCAGTCGAGGCGGACGGCGGGGCGCCGGACGTCGGCTATGGCCGCCGACGGGGGCCCGGCCTACGATCAATGAAATAACTCGTGCCTCCTGGCGGCACCACGGTCGGCCCGCCCGGCCGCGTCCGTCCACCCCCGGAGACACCGGAGGAGCCCATGCGTCGTTTCGTGATCGTGGTCGTGGCGGCCCTGGCGCTCGCTGCCGGCGCAGCCGCCTGCGGTGAGAGCTCGGGGCGGGCATCGCGCGGGCCGGACGGGACGCCTTCCAGCTCGGTGCCGGCGTCGAGCCGCTCCTCGCATCCGGCTGCCGGCTCGTCCGACACGAGCCTGGCGTCCGGGGAGAGTCCGGCACCGGCGGGGAGCGGCGCGAGCGCGGATCTACAGGACATGCTGGGCTCCATGGGCTCGGCCATCGACGAGGCGGACGAGTGCGGACTGTGGACCGCGCGGGCACGCCGGGCGGGCGGGTTCTCGGACACGGCCTCGAGTCCCCTCGGGCTACGGTTCGAGACGGGTCTCGAGGTGGTGGAGGCGGAGCACGGGTTCGGCCACGACTACGAGTGGACGACCCGCGTCACGCAGGCGGACTCGGAGTCCGTGACATTCATGGCCGGAGGCCGGGTTCCGCTGGTCCGTCGAGTGACCCGGGATTCGGTGGTCCCGCTCGGCCGCGACACCACGGACACGTACCGGCGCCGCGTCTTCCGCCAGGACCTGACCTGGGCGAGATGTCTGGCGGTCAATTACTACATCTTCAACGGCGAGGTCAACGCCGTGCAGGGCGTGACGTGGGAAGCGATGTCGCGGTCGTTGTTCACCGTACTTCGCCGCGGGGAGCCCGTGGCCATCGGACGGGCCAACGAGCCGGATCCCGACGATTGGACACGGAAGGTCACGTTCGTGGGCACCCTGGCTCCCGTGGACAGCGGGCCGCGCACCTATCAAGTCGTCCTGGACGACTCGCTCGTGGAGGTACCGTCCCTCGTCGCCCGCGGCACGCTTCAGCACGGGGACGCGACCGAATCCGTGGAAATCACGTTCCTGGACGATCCGGCGATGCCCCTGGTGCTGTCGACCTGTTGCACGCGGGGAGGCGGCCGCGTCGTGCGCATCTCGCGGCCCTTGGACCCCGCGCGCATGGAGCGGACGCTGGAGAAGAAGCGCACGCTGGTGCTGTACCGGGTCCACTTCCCGTTCGCGAGCGACTCGATCCTGCCGGGGTCCGGGCCCGTTCTCGAGGCGATCGCGGGCATCATGCGGAAACACTCCGACTGGCGCCTGAGCGTCACGGGACACACGGACTCGATCGGGACCGAGGGGGCCAACCTGGAGCTGTCACGGCGGCGGGCGAGGGCCGTAAAGGCTGCGCTGGTGCACATCCTGGGGCCCGCGGCGGCGGCGCGGCTCACGACCTCGGGGTCCGGGGAATCGAGCCCCCTGGCCGAAAACGGCACACTGGAGGGCCGGGCCGCCAACCGGCGCGTGGAAGTCCGCCGGGAGTGAACCGGGCATGGCCGACCCGGAACCCGGCGTCCTGGCACCGCCCGGGATCGCAGCGCATGTTTGTCCCATGGAGGAGTCAGACCGAGCGTCCGCCCCCGGCCCGCCCGTGCCCGTCCGCTTCTCCGCGGACGGGCGAGGTCTCGTCATCCTGGACCAGACCGAGCTGCCCGCACGGGAGGTCGAGCGGGAGCTCCGCGACCTGACATCCATGTCCGAGGCGATCCAGAGCCTCCGGGTGCGGGGCGCGCCCCTCATCGGCATCACGGCGGCCCTGGGCGTGGCGTCGATGGCGCGGGCGGCGGCGGAAGACGGAGCGACTTCCGACGCGCTCCGGAGCTCGGTGGGGGACTGGTGCGCCGCGCTCGAAGCCACCCGTCCGACGGCCGTGAACCTGGCCTGGGCGCTGCGGCGAATGCGGGGCGCGGCCGGGGTGGCGAGCGCCGGCCGCGGGGGCTCTCCCGGACCGGACGCCGCCTCCACCCTCGCCGACCGCCTCCGCCGCGAGGCCGAGGCGATCCTGGCGGAGGACCGCGACATGTGCCACCGCATCGGGGAGCACGCCCTCGCGCTGCTCGACGAGCGTAGCGGCGGGGACCAGGCGGAGCGCTCGGGCGGCACCGTGCTCACCCACTGCAACGCGGGAGCGCTGGCGACGGGTGGGATCGGGACGGCCCTCGCGCCCATCTACCTGTCCGCCGAGCGCGGCCGGCCGCTCCGCGTCGTGGCCGACGAGACGCGGCCTCTCCTCCAGGGGAGCCGGCTCACGGCCTGGGAGCTCCGCCGCGCCGGCGTGGACGTCACGGTGATCGCGGACGGGGCGGCCGGGGCTCGACTCGCTTCTGGCGGAGTGGACGCGGTCCTGGTGGGCGCCGATCGGATCGCCGCCAACGGGGACGTGGCCAACAAGGTGGGCACCTACTCGCTGGCGATCCTGGCCCGCCACCACGGCGTGCCCGTCTACGTGCTGGCCCCCACCTCCACCGTGGACCTCTCCACCCCGACGGGGGCCGACATCCCGATCGAGATCCGTGACCCCGACGAGATCCGCCGCCCGTGGGGGCGGCTCACGGCGCCCGAGGAGGCCGACGTGTGGAGTCCGGCGTTCGACGTGACGCCGGCCGACCTGGTGACGGCGATCGTGACCGAGCAGGGGGTGTGCCGGCCGCCGTACGGACCCTGCCTGTCCGGCGCGGTGCGCAGCGCCGAGGAGGCTCGGGCCACGGCCGGGGCGGCCGGATGACTCGGATCGGCGGGGCGGCCAGGCACGAGCGCGCCGGTCCCGATCCGGACCTCGAGCGGAAGCTCAGGGCCAGCCTGTGCCGCGTGGGACGCCAGCTCCACGACGCCGGGCTCATCGCCGGAAGGTCCGGCAACCTGTCGGTCCGGCTCGGGAAGGACCGATTGCTGGTCACGCCGAGGGGGGTCCCGAAGGGACGCATGGAGCTCCACGATCCGGTCGTGGTCTCCCTGCCCGAGCCCACCAGCGAGGAGCGCGCCCGGGCGAGCACGGAGCTTCCCTGTCACCTGGCGTGCTACCGGGCCGAGCCCGGCGTGGGCGCGGTGGTCCACGCGCACGCGCCCGCCCTCACGGCCGCGGGGCTTCGCGGGCTGGACATCGGGGGCCTGCTCCCGGAAGTGCAGGAGGCCACGGGGAAGATCGCGACGGCTCCCTTCGCCCCGAGCGGGAGCGAGGAGCTCGCGGAGGGGGTGGGCGAGGCGGTGGCCGGCGGCGGGAGGGTGGTCCTCCTGTCCGGCCACGGCGTCCTGGTCACGGGCTCCGGCCCCGAGGCTGCCCGGGACCGGCTCGAGCTGGCCGAGCTCTCGGCCTCGGCCTGTCTCCTGGCACGGGAACCCGGAATGGAGATGGACCTGCGGCCGGTGGTCGACCGTTACCTGAGGCTGTCGGGCGGCTCCTGACCCCGGTCGGCCGGGGTGCGCCCGGGGCGTGACCTCACCGGCTCACGGCTGCGTGCCCGGCGGCTTCTGGCCCACCACCCACTTGATCGTCCGACCGGCCGGGATCGTCTCGCCCGGCGCGACCTGATTCATGATGGCCAGCGTCTGCGCGTCGACCGGGGACGCCTTGCTCCTGGCCAGCGCGGCGATGGTGGTGGCGCGCCCCGGCGTGTACAGCTGCACCCGCATCGGCTTCACGTTCAGGGCCTGCGAATCGGTGAGCCGGTCGAAGCTCTGGATCGCCGCCTCGAACGTGCTCCGGTAGGAGGACAGGCCGCCGGCCTGGGTGTAGCCCAGGATCCTGTACACGTGCCCTCCGTAGCCGATGAACGCGGCCACGCCTTCCAGCTGATCCTGCTGGGTGGCGGCGCTGAACAGCCCCGTCGTGGCCGGGAAGCCATGGATCGTGGTCTGGGAGACGCTCTCGGACTGCACGCCCTGCTGCGAGAAGAAGGCGCGGGCGGCCCCCTCCTGCGAGCCCGCCGAGTCGGCCAGCGTGAGCTCGAGGATCGCGTCCTGCTTGGGGCTCTGGGCGGCCACCGCCTGGGGCATGTTCTGGGTCTGCCAGCCGCCGGGAAACTGGATCCGGAACTTCAGGTCCGGGTGCAGGAAGGCGGCGCCCTGGAAGTAGCCCTGGCGCGGATCGGGGCCGAACACCATCCCGTCGAGATGCTTCAGGTACGCGTCGCGTTCCACCTTCCCCGAGCGCTCCGCGGCCGGCAGGGTGTCGATCTGCCGACGGATGGTCTGGATCCGGTTCTGGGGCGCCGGGTGGGTGGCCAGCCACGAGGGCACGCCGCTACCCCCCGCGGCCTCATCCTGGCGGTCCAGCATCTCGAACACACCGATGGCCTGGTTCGGATCGTAGCCGTCCTTCACCGCGTAGCGGATGCCGAGCGCGTCGGCCTGGTTCTCGTCGTCCCGGCTGTACTTCAGGAACAGCACCTGGAGGCCGCCCGACAGGAGGCCGCCGAACTGCCGGATGGGCTTCACGAAGATCGCCCCGAGGCCGAGGCCGAGCTGCGCCAGCTCCTGCCGGCTGATCTGCTGGACGGAGTGCCGGGCCGTCACGTGGCCGGTCTCGTGTCCCATGATGATGGCCAGCTGGGCCTCGTTGTCGAGGTAGGGCAGGATTCCTCTCGTCACGAAGATGAACCCGCCCGGTAAGGCGAACGCGTTCACGACCGGCTCGTCGGCCACCTGGTAGCTCCACGGCAGATCGGGGCGCTCGGAGACCCGCGCGAGGCTGAGGCCGATCTGCTTCACGTACGCTTCGAGCTGCGGATCCTGGTAGACGCCGATCGTCTGCCGCACCTGCTCGGCGCCCTGCTGCCCCATCTGGATCTCCTGGCCCTGGCCGATGAGAGAGAGCTGCGACTCTCCCGTGGCCGGGTTCGTGGCGCAGCTTCCCAGGGGCAGGGCCGCGATGGCGACGGCGGCGGCGAGCGCCCGCGCGCGGGTGACGTGGCCGGCCGGGAGAAGCGGGATGCTTGATCGGCTCATGGTCGGATGGCCTCCAGCAGGACGTTCGGCTCGGTGCGGGGTCGTACCGAATCCACCCGGGAGGATGGGAAGGATCGTGCCACTCCCCTGGAGAGGGGACGCCGGTCCTCCCGGTCCAACCTCGGAGGACCGACGGCCTCCGGCCGTTCCCTCGACCGCGTCGCTCCGGACGTCAGGCGTTCGCCCCGTCCCAGGTCAGGCTCTCGTGGACCGTGTGGCCACACACGCTCCCGTCGATGGTGCGCGCGCGGGCCGCCGGATCCAGCTGCCCCTGGATGTCGATGTCGCAGGTGCCGCTGGTACCGTCGGACTTCACCCAGTCCACCGAACCCTGGAGCGACCATGTCTGCAGGCCGCTCGGCGCGCCGTTCACCCGCTCGCGGTGCGCGACGAGCTGCAGGTTCGGATTCCCCGTGAGCGTGAGGTTCGTTGTCCGGATCTTCCGGACGCACGCGTCATGGGTCGCGGTGGCCTGGAAGTCGGCGGTCAGGGTATGCGTGTCGGTGTCGAAGGTGTGGGAGATGTGGCCGTCCACCGTCAGGTTCCCCCCCAGTCGGCAGTCACGCTGCGTGTGGAAGGTGGTCTCGGAAGAGAGCACGGTGGCGCGCAGGCCGGGCATGTGGCCACTCCCGTCGGACAGGGGAGCCAGCCCCGGCGAGGTGTCCAGGCGGCCCGTCTGGTCCCCCACCACGGTGTTGTTCTCGCTGTCCATGGTCGTGGCCAGGGCCCGTGACTCGTCGGCCGACAGGCTGCCGCGGACCGGACCCGTGCCGCTCCCGCCGCATGCCGCGGCCACGAGGGCCACGCCGGACATGACGGCGCCGAGCAGGGCGGTACGCCGCGTCGACGAAGGTGCGTTCATGAGGCGTCCTCCTTGTCCTCGCGCTCAGGATGGCGAAACGTGGGGGCCGGCCGGCTGTCTCGGACGGCGCACCGGTCGGCCCCGCTCCGGGAGCGGTTACCGCCGGCGTGCGCCCGGCGTTGGTGCCCCTTCGGGGCCCCGTGTCGTGAGACGAGCGACGGGGCGGGGCCGTCACGCGGCCGGACACGGGACCCGCGCCGCCCGGACGCGCCCCGGCGGAGAGGGCCGCGAACAGAGAACGGAGACGCGGTGGAGGACAGCGAGGAAAGGAGCCGGGGCCCCCTCGACATGGACCCCGAGACCATGCGCAAGCTGGGGCATGCCGTGGTGGACCGGGTCGTGGACCGCTGGGCGGGCCTGGCCGGGAGCCGGGCGGGTCGTACGGCGACGCGGAGGGAGATGGAGGAGCGCCTCCGTGAGCCGCTCCCGAAGGCGGGCCAGCCGATCGAGCCCCTGCTCGAGCGGTTCTGGTCGGACATCGAGCCCTTTTCGATGCGGTCCGACCACCCCGGCTTCTTCGCCTTCATCCCCAGCTCGCCGACCTTCGCCAGCGTACTCGGGGACTGGCTGGCCTCGGGTTGCAACCTCTTCCAGGGCACGTGGCTCGAGTCGGCCGGGCCGAGCGAGGTGGAGCTCGTCGTCCTCGACTGGCTCAAGGAGTGCGTCGGCTTGCCGGCCCAGGCCGAAGGGCTCTTGACCAGCGGCGGGTCGGCCGCCAACCTCGGCGGCCTCGCGGCCGCCCGCCAGGCCGTCCTCGGCGGCCGCCCCGAGGGCGTCGCCTACCTGTCCGACCAGGCCCACACGGCCGTGGATCGGGCGCTCCGCATCCTGGGCTTCCCGAACGAGTGCATCCGGCGTCTCCCGGCCGGAGAGGACTTCCGGCTGCGGACGGACGACGTGCGGGCGGCCGTGCGCGAAGACCGCGCCCGGGGCCGGCGTCCGTTCTGCGTGGTGGCCACGGCGGGCACGACCAACACCGGCGCGGTCGACCCCCTTCCCGCGCTGGCGGAGCTGTGCGCCCGGGAGGGACTGTGGCTGCACGTGGACGGGGCGTACGGGGCGTTCGCCCGCGTGACAGTGCGGGGGCGCCGCAGCCTGGAGGGGCTCGAACGGGCGGACTCGCTCGTCCTCGATCCCCACAAGTGGATGTACGTGGGGTTCGAGGTGGGCTGTCTCCTCGTGCGGAGGCCGGGGGTGCTGCTGGAGACCTTCCGGGTGCTGCCCGAGTACCTGCAGGACGCCGCCGTGCGGCGGGGCGAGGTCAACTTCGCCGACCTCGGGCTCCAGCTCACGCGGAGCGCGCGGGCCATCAAGCTGTGGCTGCACATGAAGCACCACGGG
This sequence comes from Candidatus Humimonas hydrogenitrophica, assembly GCA_947581615.1. GTDB lineage: Bacteria > Gemmatimonadota > Gemmatimonadetes > Palauibacterales > Palauibacteraceae > Humimonas > Humimonas hydrogenitrophica. The sequence goes on along the minus strand of CANPVD010000048.1, from coordinate 7,206 downwards.
CTGGCCGGTCTCATCGCTGCGGTGGATCGCACCCAGCACCTGGCCGAGCTGGCCGGGCGCCGGGTGGCGTCCGAGCCCGGCCTCGAGCTGACCTCGGCCCCGTCGCTGGGCATCCTCACCTTTCGCTGGGTGGGCGACCCCGGGCCGGAAGGGAGACCGGCGCTGGATGGGACCGAAGCGGACGCCAGGAACCGGGCCATCGTGGAGCGCCTGACGGAGGAAGGACGCTTCATGGTCTCCTCCACTCGCCTGCGGGGTCGCTATGTTCTCCGCCTGTGCCCGCTGGGCTACCGCACGACCGCGTCGGACATCGACGCGCTCCTCGACGACGTCCTCCGCCTTGGCGCGGAGGAGAGCGGCGATGAGACCTGACTCGGACCGAAACGAGACCGCCATGGACCCAAGCGCCGCACGCCCGGCCCTCCGTCCCTCGCGCGCCGTCTGGAGGGTCTCGTGGCTGGCGGTCAGCGCGGTTCTCCTCGCGGCGGCCGCGGGCGCGGCCTTCCCCGCGGCGGCGGCCGCCCAGGACAGGAAGGGCCCCGCGAAGGTCGCGGCCGACACGGCGGCCGCCGATACGACGCCCGGGAAGAAGGTGAAGGGCGCGCCGAAGATCCGACCCTACCGGGACGTGATTCCGGCCCGCGCGGTGCACCACCGGGGCGTGTTCGCCACCGACCGCGTCGGAGACACGCTCTACTACGAGATCCCCAGGGACCAGCTCGGCGAGCCCTTCCTGCTCGTGTCGCGGATCGCGAAGGCGCAGACGGGGACGGGCTACGGAGGCCAGAAGCTCGGGACGCGCGTGATCCGTTGGACGCGGCAGGGAGACCGCATCCTCCTGCGCGGCGTCTCCTACGAGGTCGTGGCCGACAGCACGCAGCCCATCTACCGGGCCGTGCGGGACGCCACCCTGCAGCCGGTGATCAGGGCGTTCGACATCGAGGCGTTCGCGCCGGACAGCGCCGCCGTCATCGACGTCACCAGCCTGTTCACCACGGACGTGCCCGAGCTTTCTCCCCGGCGCATCCTGGGGGCCAGCTCCCTGGACGGGAGCCGGAGCTTCCTGGAGAGCGTGCTCACCTTCCCGACGAACATCGAGGTCGAGGCGCTCCTCACCTACAGCGCCGACTCGGTGCGCACCTTCGCCCTCCCGGAGGGTTTCGGAGGGGGCGGGCGCATGAGCACGGTCTCGGTCGTCGTGCACCACAGCATGATCCGCCTGCCCGACCGGCCCATGCGGCCGCGTCTGGCGGACGACCGTGTGGGCTACTTCGAGGTGCGTCAGTACGACTACGGCCTCCATGAGGACAGGGCGCCCGTGCGGCGCATGATCACCCGCTGGGATCTCCGCAAGAAGGACCCGAACGCGGCGCTCAGCGAGCCCGTGCACCCGATCGTCTACTACGTGGATCGCGCCACGCCCGTGAAGTGGCGGCCGTGGATCATGAAGGCGGTCGACGCCTGGCGGGTGGCCTTCCGCGCCGCCGGCTTCGAGCACGCGATCACGGCGAGGATGGAGCCGACCGAGAAGGAGGACCCGGACTTCAGCCCCGAGGACGCGCGCTACTCGGTCATCCGGTGGCTTCCCTCGCCCATCGAGAACGCCATGGGCCCCAACGTCCACGACCCCCGATCGGGCCAGATCCTGGAGAGCGACATCCAGGTGTACCACAACGTCCTCAAGCTGGCCCGGGACTGGTACTTCGTGCAGGCATCGCCGAACGATCCAAGGGCGCGCCACCTGCCCCTGCCGGACTCGCTCATGGGACGGCTGATCGAGTACGTGGTGACCCACGAGGTGGGCCACACGCTGGGCCTCGCCCACAACATGCTGGCCAGCTCTTCCTACCCGGTGGACTCGCTCCGCAGCCCGACCTTCACGGCGAAGTACGGGGACGAGGCCTCCATCATGGACTACGGGCGCTTCAACTACGTGGCCCAGCCCGGCGATGGCGCGCACCTGATCCCCATCATCGGGCCGTACGACAGCTTCGCCATCAAGTGGGGCTACCGGCCGATCCCGGGAGCGGCCACGCCCGAGGCGGAGAAGGACACCCTGGACGCGTGGGCGCGGCGCCAGGAGGGGGATCCCATGCTCCGCTTCGGGCCCCGGGACGGGGCCGACCCGCGCGCGCAGACCGAGGACCTGGGCGACGATCCGGTGGCGGCCACGCGCCTGGGCCTGGCCAACCTGCGCCGCGTGGCGAGGATCCTCCTCACGGGCACCGAGACCCCGGGCGAGAACTACGACGACCTGAAGGACATGTACGGCCAGCTCGTGCGCCAGTGGGAGACGGAGCTGGAGCACGTGGTGGCGGTCGTCGGGGGCGTGTACGGGCAGCGCAAGCACTACGGCCAGGACGGGGTCCTGCACGCGCCCGTCCCCGCCTCCCGGCAGGAGGCGGCGGTCGCCTTCCTGCTGGCCAACGCCTTCCAGCGGCCCGACTTCCTCCTCGATCGCGACGTGCTGCGCCGCTTCGAGGCATCGGGCTCGGTGGACCGGATCGAGGAGGTGCAGTCGGGGCTCCTGGACGACCTGCTCGAGGACGATCGCATCGGCCGGCTGGCCGAGGCCGCCGCCCTGTCCGGGGAAGGCGAGGGCACCCTCGCGCCGGGCGATTACCTGGACCAGCTGCGGGCCGGTCTGTTCTCGGAGCTGGGGGAGGGCGACGTGCGGATCGGGCCCTTCCGGCGCGGCCTGCAGCGCCGGTGGGTGGAGGAGCTGGCCCGGAAGCTGAAGGCGGACAGCGACCTGGCCGCGCTGGCGCGGGGCGAGCTCGAGGCCACGGCGGACCGGATCGACGCGCGGATCGACCGGGCCTCCGACGGCATCACCCGGCTCCACCTCGAGGACCTGCGGGAGCGGATCCGCCGGGCGCTCCATCCGGGGAGCGGCGCAGGCGGCTGATCAGCTCCCGGGCGGACCGGCGAACGCGCTCTCGGGCACGGCCTGGGGGCGCGTCACAACTCGAGCTCGGCCTGGGACTCCCCGGCTCCCGAACCCTCCGCGCCTCCCGAATCCTCTCCGCCGACCCGGCCGCCGCCCCTGGTCGCTCCGGTCTCGACCTCCGCCCGCGCGGCACCGGCTTCCTCCTCGCCGCCCTTTGAGCGCGGCTCGGACCGCAGCGGGTGCACCGCGGCCACGTCGTCCCCCTCCAGCCTCCCGAGCACCCGCAGACAGGCGTCGCCCCGGGCGCGCACCCGGAGCTCGGAGGCGTCGGTGGTGACCAGGTCGCCGGAGCGGAGTTCCCACACGACCCGGTCGCCGGGCTGGATCTCGAGCAGGCCCACCAGGTCACCGGCCTTGTCCCGGTCGGGGAGGATGGTGGCGCCCTTCCCGGCGCGGCCCTGGAGCCGGAGCTCGGTGAACGGGACCCGCTTTCCGAAGCCCCGCGAGCCGGCCACGAACAGCTCGGAGTCCCGCCGCGGCGCCAGGGCGGCCACCACCCGGTCCTCCGCCTCCAGGTCGATGCCCTTCACCCCCTGGGCGGTGCGGCCCATGGGGCGCACCTCGCCCTCCTCGAACCGGATCGCCATGCCGGCCCCGGTGCCGAGGACGATCTCTCCCCCGCCCCCCGTGACCAGGGCGGTCAGGACGCGGTCGCCGTGGCCGAGGCCCGCGGCGATGATGCCGCCCGAGCGCACGTTGGAGTACTCGTCCAGCGACGTGCGCTTGACCTGCCCGCCCTCGGTGACCGTGACCAGGAAGTGGTCGGCGTCGAAGGCGGTCACCGGGAGGAGCGCCACCACGTCGTCTCCCTCCTCCAGGGCCAGGTAGCTCGCCAGGGGCTTGCCGCGCGAGCTGCGCGTGCCGCGCGGCAAGTCGCCGAGGGGGAGGGCGTGGGCGCTCCCCCGTCGAGTGACCGCCAGAAGGGAGTCGCTGCCCTGGCACAGCACGGCCTGGCTCACGAAGTCGGCCTCGCGCTCGGCCAGGGCTTCCGCTCCTGCCAGTCCCGCGCCGCCCCGCACCGGCTGGGCCTTCAGGTAGCCGCGCCGGCTGAGGAGGACGAGCGTGGCTCCCCCCGCGTTCCCCGAGGGCAGGGGGAAGGCGTCATGCCCGTCCAGGATCTCCGTGCGCCGCGCGTCCCCGTACCGCTCCGACAGCTCCTCCAGCTCCAGGCACAGGGCGTCGCGCCGCGCCGCCTCGTCCTCGACCAGGAGCTCGAACTCCTCGATCGAGGCCCGCAGGGCGGCGAGCTCCTCGGAGAGCTTGCGGCGCTCCAGGCCGGTGAGGCTGGCCAGGCGCATCGCCAGGATGGCCGCCGCCTGCCGCTCGGAGAGCCCCATCTCGCGTTGGAGCGCCTCCGAGGCGGCGGGGGGATCGGCCGCGGCGCGGATGATCTCCAGCACGCGGTCGATGTCGTCGAGGGCGATGAGCAGACCCTCGACGACGTGGGCGCGGTCCCGGGCCTCGCGCAGGTCGTGGCCGGCGCGCCGGGCGATGACCTCGAGTCGGTGGTCGACGAAGCAGCGCAGGGCCTGCACGAGGTCCAGCTCCTCGGGCCGTCCGTCCACGAGGGCGAGGTTGATGATGCCGAAGGTGTACCGGAGCTGCGTCTTCTTGAACAGGGACGGCAGGAGTCGCCGTGGCTCGGCGTCCCGCTTGAGCTCGATCACCAGCCGGATGCCGTCCCTGTCGGACTCGTCGCGCAGGTCGGTGATCGCGTCCATGCGCCCGCGGCGGACCTGGCGTGTGATCTGCTCGATGACCCGCGACTTGTTGACCTGGTAGGGAAGCTCGGTGACCACGATGGCGCTCTTCCCGTAGCCCAGCTCCTCGACGTGCATGCGGGCGCGCATCTCGACCAGGCCGCGACCGGTCCGGTAGGCCTCCTCGATGCCGTCCCGGCCCCAGATATAGCCTCCGGTGGGGAAGTCCGGGCCGGGGATGTACGCCGTGAGATCGTCGACCGTGCACTCCGGGTCTCGGACCAGGTGCGCCGTGGCCGCCAGGAGCTCGGTCAGGTTGTGCGGCGGGATCTTGGTGGCCATGCCGACCGCGATCCCGTCGGTGCCGTTGAGGAGGAGCTGGGGGAGCCGCGTGGGGAGGACGGTGGGCTCCTCGAGCCGATTGTCGAAGTTGCCCGTGAAGTCGACCGTGTCCTGGCCCAGGTCCTCGAGCAGCTCCGTGGAGATCGAGGCCAGGCGCGCTTCGGTGTACCGGTAGGCCGCCGCGCTGTCGCCGTCGATGGACCCGAAGTTGCCCTGGCCGTCCACGAGCGGATAGCGCATGGAGAAGTCCTGCGCCATCCGCACCAGCGTGTCGTAGACCGCGCTGTCGCCGTGCGGGTGGTACTTGCCGAGCACGTCTCCCACGACGGTCGCACTCTTCTTGTAGGGCCGCCCCGGAAGGAGGCCCTGCTCCCACATGGCGTACAGGATCCGGCGATGGACGGGCTTGAGTCCGTCGCGGGCGTCGGGCAGGGCGCGCTGGACGATGACGCTCATCGAGTAGTCGATGAACGAGTCTCGCATCTCCTGCTCGAGGAAGCGGGGTATGATCCTCTCGTGCCGGGTCGATGCTCCTACCACGTGTCGTCCCTCGGGCTGGGGGCTTCGGTGCATTTTCGGTCAACGTGCGGCGCGACCCGCCGCGGGACAAGGGACGCGGCCCGCCCGCAGGACCACCCTCCGGCCACGCGGCTCCGTGGTGGTGGCGGTTGCGGGCCGGCGGACACCGACCCCCCGCGCGCTCCCCCCACACCGATACTTCCTTCTGGCCGTGTCCCATGCTATATTAGACGGCTGGAAACATCGCTCTCCGTATTGCGCGAGCCTTCCCGGCCGCTCCGGGAGCGACGTGGGCTCCCGTGGAGCCGCAGCTGTCGAGCCTTCCTGGAGGCATCCCCCGTGAGTAGCAGCTTCGCTCCCGACCGTCGCCGGTCGGCGGTCCTGGGCGTCAAGCCCGGCCGTAAGTCCAATCTCGGCTTTGCTATCGCCTGTGTCCTGGTTCCGACTCTCGTGCTGATCGCCGCCCTGAGCTTGAGGGCCCGGTATGGCCTGGCGGTGCCCTCCACCTCGACGCCGCTGGTGGTCATTCACGCCCGGGACTACACGTTCGATTTCCCGGACACCCTCCCGGCGGGCCTCGTTCGCCTCCGCGTGGTGAACGAGGGCGCGACGCCCCATCACGCGGTCCTCACGCGACTCGAGGGCGGCCGCAAAGCCGGAGACTACCTGGCCGGGGTCGCCGCCTTTTTGCGGGGCGGCGATTTCCCGGGCTGGGGCGACGATCCCGGCGGACCGGGGCTGGTGATGCCGGGAGACAGCGCCGACGTCACCGTGACGCTCGCACCGGGTCACTACGTGGTGGCGTGTTACGTGAGGACGCCCACGGGGGTCATGCACCTCCAGAAGGGCATGGTGCGTGAGTTCGACGTGGTGGCGACGCCCGGTGCGCTCTCCGTGTCCCCGCCGCAGGCCGACGTTACGATCGAACTCATGGACTACGCGTTCGCGCTCTCGTCCCCGATCACGACGGGCAACCACACTATCCACGTCGTGAACCGGGGTCCCCAGGAGCACGAGGTCCAGTTCGTCCGGCTCGAGCCCGGTCACACGCAGGAGGAAGCCATGGCGTGGCTCGAGGGAGGCATGCAGGGACCGGCGCCGCTCCGGTTCGAGGGGGGCCTGGTGGGGATCTCGGCGGGACGCGACGGCTACGTACGCCAGGCCTTCGTGCCGGGCGACTATCTTCTGCTGTGCTTCGTCCCGGACCAGACCGACGGGAGGCCCCACGCGCTGCACGGCATGCTGTACGCCATCCACGTGACCTGAGCGATGGCGGGATGCGGGCTGCCTCCGGACCGGCCGCACGCCCCTGATCGGTTGGCCGGCGCAGGGCGACGCCTTAGGTTGGCGCCCCGCATGCACGCTCTCCGCCGCCCCTCCGTCCGAAGCCCGCTGCCGACGCCGGGCTCCGTCTCGAGCTTCGCGCTCGTGGTGGGACTGGCTCTCGCCGGCATGTCCGGTGGCCTGGCGGGCCCACCGAATGTCGATCCCGGTCCCCCCGCTCCGCTGGTGCGGATCGAGGTGGCCGACTCGTCCATCTCCATTCCGGACATCCTCCCATCGGGCCTGGTCCGTCTACGGCTCGTCGACCACGGCCGCCGGGCCCAGCGGATCGTCCTCACGCGGCTTCGGCCGCGCCAGTCGGCGACGGCCTACCTGCGTGGCGCCCAGCGCTGGCTCGCGGGAGGCGACTTC
>CANPVD010000047.1 GCA_947581615.1 Candidatus Humimonas hydrogenitrophica | reverse complement strand
GCCGCTGGCGGCCGTGCGGGACCGGGTGCAGTCGGCCAACGCCTACCTGGGCGCCGCGCCCATCGTGGAGGCGCTCGAAGGGGGCGCGGACGTGGTGATCACGGGCCGTTCCACCGACACGGCGCTCACCTACGCCCCCATGATGCACGAGCTCGGCTGGGGGGCCGAGGACTGGGACCGGATCGCGGCCGGGATCGTGGCCGGTCACATCAACGAGTGCGGCGCCCAGGCGGCCGGTGGCAACACACTGTACGACTGGCGCTCCGTGGACCTGGTGGAGCCGGGCTACCCGATCGTCGAGATGGACGAGGACGGGAGCTTCGTCGTGACCAAGCACCCGGACCTGGGCGGCCGGGTCACGTGGGCCACCGTGACCGAGCAGCTCGTGTACGAGATGGGAGACCCCACCGAGTACATCACGCCCGACGCGATCGCCGACTTCACCACCATCCGCCTCTCCGACGAGGGCGGCGACCGGGTGCGGGTGTCGGGGGTCGAGGGCCGGCCGCGCACCGACCGGCTCAAGGTGTCCATCGCCTACCACGCCGGCTGGAAGGCCACCGGGACGCTCACCTACGCGTGGCCCGACGCCCTGGACAAGGCGCGGCGGGCGGACGAGGTCCTGCGCGGACGGCTGGCCGGCCTCGGCCTGTCCTTCGACGAGATCCGGACCGAGTTCGTGGGCGCGGGGGCGTGCCACGGGCCGCGCCTGGCCGGACCGCCGGCGCCGGACCTCCCGGAGGTGGAGCTGCGGGTGTCGGTGCGGGGGCCCGAGCGCGACCCGGTCGAGCGCTTCACGCGGGAGATCGCGCCCCTCATCCTGGCCGGCCCCCCGTCGGTCACCGGCTTCGCGGGCGGGCGCCCGCGGGTGCAGGAGGTGATGGCCTACTGGCCCGCGCTCGTCGACCGGAACGTGGTGGAGCGGGACGTGCGCGTCGAGATCGTGGAGGCGGGAGCATGATCGCCGGGGAGGGAGCGTGAAGGTCCAGCTGCGCGAGGTCGCGTTCGCCCGCTCGGGCGACAAGGGCGACACGGCCAACGTGGGCGTGATCGCCATGACGGACTCCGTGTATCCCATTCTAGTGAAGGAAGTCAGGGCCGATCGTGTCAAGGAACACTTCAGGGGCGTGTGCCGGGGCGAGGTGGAGCGCTTCGAGCTCCCCAACCTCGGCGCCCTGAACTTCCTGCTGCACGAGTCGCTGGGCGGAGGCGGCACCGTGTCCCTCATGCTCGACGCGCAGGGGAAGACGTTCTCGACAGCCATGCTGCGGCTCGAGGTCGAGGTCCCCGACGAGGTGGTCGAGGAGGCCCGGGCGGCCCGCGCGAGAGACGGGAGGTCGGCGTGAGCGACTACGAGCACATCCGGGTGGAGCGGGAGCCGGAGGCCGGGACGGCGTGGATCGTCCTCGACGACCCGGACCGCCGCAACGCGCTCAACGCCCACCTCGTGGCCGAGCTGAAGAGCGCGCTCCGGGCGCTGGACGCCGAGGAGGGGGTGCGGGCCATCGGGCTGCGCGGGGCGGGGTCCGACTTCTGCGCCGGCGCCGACCTCCGCGAGGTGCGGGCCACCATGGACGAGGGCGCGCTGGCCAGCCTGGAGGACGCCGACGCGCTCGGCGAGCTGTTCGTCCTCCTGCGGCGGCTGTCGCGGCCCGTGGTGGCCGCCGTGCACGGCCGGGCGCTGGCCGGGGGCTGCGGGCTGGCCACCGCCTGCGACCTGGTCGTCGCGGCCGAGGACGCCGAGTTCGGTTACCCGGAGGTGAGGCTCGGCTTCGTCCCGGCCATGGTCATGGCGCTCCTGCGGCGGTCGCTGGGCGAGAAGCGGGCCTTCGAGCTGGCGGCGCTGGGCGACCGGTTCGGGGCCCCGCGCGCCCGGGAGCTCGGCCTGGTGGCTCGGCTCCTGCCGACGGAGGGGTTCGGGGAGGCGGCGCGCGCGTACGTGGCGGAGCTGGCGTCGCGCAGCGGCTCGGCCATGCGGCTCACCAAGCGGCTCCTGTACGGCCTGGACGGCGTGGGTTTCGAGGACGCCATCCGGGCTGGCGCCGACGTGAACGCGCTGGCGCGTCTCACGGACGACTGCCGGGCGGGCGTCGACCGGTTCCTGTCGCGCTGAGGGCTCCGTGACCCTGCCGCTGCTCGTCCTCCTGTCCGTGATCGAAGTGGTCCTGTGGCTGACGGCGGGGCTGTGGCGGGGCGTGCCGTGGGTGACCGAGGTGGCCCTGGTCATGACGACGGTGCAGGGCATCGGGGCCGGACTCCTGTGGCGGCGATTCTGGCACGGCAAGCCGTCGAGGGCGATCTTCGGCGCCGGCGGCCGGTTCGTCGGCTTCGAGCTGGCGGTCATGTTCGGCGCGGCCGAGGCCCACGCGGTGGGCACGGGGTTCGGCACGGGGGAGCCCGTGCTGGGTGCGCTCATGCTGGCGCCCCCGGTGGCGCTGGCGGCGTTCGCGCTGCGCGGCGCCCTGCGGATGGAGAGGCGGAACAGGCTGGAGGTCGAGGGTGAGCGACGGGGCGAGTAGCGGGAGACCGGGCGCAGGGCGTCCGGAGAGGACGGTCTGGAGCCTGGTGGCGTGGGCGGTAGCCATCGTCACGTGGCTGGGCGGCCTGTGGATCATCAAGGATCTCGGCGGCCGCACGGCCGTCACCGGAGGCATGCTCCTCCTGGTCGTGGCCCTGGCGGCGCTGGGGATCGCCGTGGCCGGCCACGCCTACGGTCCCGATGCGGAGGGCCCGCTCGACCTCAGCACCCGCCTCGGCGTCGGCGTGCTGGGAGGGGCGCTGGGAGGGCTGGCGGCCATCGCCGCCCTGTGGATCCTGGGCGTGGTGCGGATTCCCGACCTCCTCGGGGTGGCGCTCGGCAACCACATCCAGGCCACCCAGTGGCTGGTGGGAGCGTGGAACGGAGCCATCTGGGGACTCCTGCTCGGTGTCGCCTACCCGCTGGTGCCCGGGCGCGGGCCCATGACCCGGAGCGTTTTGTTCGGCCTCGTGCCGGCCCTGTGGACACTGCTCCGGGTGCTGCCGTCGCGGGGCCTGGGCGTGTTCGGAGTCCATCTCGGCTCGCTCGCCTTCCTCATCGTTGTGTTCCTGAACCTCGTGTGGGGGCTGATGACGGGCGGATGTCTGACGTGGGCCGAGTCTTCGGACCTGGCGCCGGTCGACCGGCTGCCGGGCGAGGCTTGAGCCGGCCGCGTGGGGAGCGGTGTCGGATCGCATCGCTGGTGGCTCGGACTCCAGCTCCTGCTCGGGGGGCTCGGGCTCGTGGCGTGGGTCGTCGGCGCGTTCTTCCTGCACGAGGACTTCCTGAGCGGGCTCGGCCTGGGGCTGCTGATCGGCGGCCTTCTCCTCCGCTTCGGTCGCCGCGCGGCCCGGGAGGATGCGGCGGAGGACGGCGGGTGATGGGGCGTCTCCCGGGCGCGCTGGCGCCGCTCGCCCTGATCGCCCTGTCGATGACGGCCGTGCCGGCTCGCGGCGCGGCCCAGGCGGGCGGTACGACGCCGGCGGCCGCGTCGGCGCCGGACACCACGCCGTCCCCGGCCGCCCCGGGGACCGCCGTGGGCAGCCCGGTGTTCGGCTGGGCGCTGCTGGCCTACGACGCCAGCAGCGGGGAGCTGGGGATCGTGGCGGCCTCGGACCGGTTCTCGGCCGGGTCCGGCGTGCCGTACCTGGACCGCCGCGTGGGCGCCGTGGCGGTGCTCGGTCGGCTGGACGCCACCCTGGGAAGCTCGGTGCTGGGGTCGCTGCGGGGCGGCGCCACCCCGCAGGGCGTGGTGGGAGCCGGAGCGGCGGACCCGGACTCGGCGGCGGGCGGCGCCGCCCAGGTGGGCGCGCTCACGCCCGCCTGCCAGATGGCCGAGCGCACGCCGGAGAGCCTGGTGCCGTGGAGCGGCTCGTCCTCGGGCGGCTCCGGCGCCAACTGCTGGATGCTGATGGGCACGGGACTCTCCGACAGCACGCTCCTGCCCAGGCTGGCCGCCGCCTACGGCCGCTCCGGGGGTGACCTCCTGGACCGCTTCCTGGCCGTGCTGGATGCCGCCGGTCGCTCCGAGGAGGACGCGCCGCGCAGCCGCTCGGCCGTCCTGTGGATCACGGCGCCTCCGGGATCGTCTCTCCCGCTGGGCCGCGGCGACCTGCGGCTGCAGGTGGATGACGTGCAGCGCCCCTCGGATGCGCTCCGGGAAGTGGCCGATGCCGGGCGCGCCGACGCGCTCGCCTCGCGGGCGGCCGTCGCGGTGGACCGTGGCGACTACCAGGGCGCCCTCGACCTCTCGAAGCAGGCGCTGGACGTGGAGCCCGCCACGGCCCTCGGGTGGCTCGCCCGCGGGCGGGCGCTGCTCTTCCTGAACCGGGCCGATGAGGCCGAGCAGGCCTTCCAGCGCATGCTCGAGGTGGACCCGTGGCTCCTGCATGTGCTCGGAAACCCGGCCACCGGCCGGATCCGGCCGGGCGTGATCCCGTACCGGCCGCGTCTCCTCCAGCGACTGGACGTGTACCGCAGGGCGTTCTGGCCGGACGTCACTTTCCCGGCCGACTCCGCCATCGGTGCCGGCTGAGCCGTGAGCGCCCCGACGGACTGAAGCGCCCCGGCGCGCTCTTGGGCCCGCTCGGCTTGAGCCCCGGGTGACGGAGGCGCGCTTCGTGGCGACATGCCGCGCGCCCCGACCCTCGTCGACGCCGCCGATGTCCTCCGCCGCCACTGGGGACACCCCGCGTTCCGGCCCGCGCAGGAGCCGGTGGTGCGGGCCGTGCTCGCCGGCCGCGACGTCCTCGCCGTGCTTCCCACGGGCGGTGGGAAATCCGTCTGCTTCCAGGTGCCGGCCCTCCTGTCGCCCGGCCTGACGCTCGTCCTCTCCCCGCTCATCAGCCTGATGGAGGATCAGGTCGCCGGGGCCGCGCGGCGAGGGATCGCGGCCGCCGCCCTCACCTCCGCCACCCCGCGCCGGGAGCGGGAGCGCACCCGGGCCGCCCTCGCCGCGGGTCGCCTGCGGCTCCTGTACGTCTCCCCCGAGCGGCTCGAGGCGCCCGGTTTCGGGCGCTGGCTCGAAGGGGTGCGCGTCGCCCGCATCGCGGTGGACGAGGCACACTGCATCTCGGAATGGGGACACGACTTTCGTCCCTCGTACCGGCGCATCGCCCAGGCGTGGAGCGCGGCGGGAC
>CANPVD010000046.1 GCA_947581615.1 Candidatus Humimonas hydrogenitrophica | reverse complement strand
GGCCTCGGCCAGGCGCCCCATGGCGTTGATGTAGTTGGTCTCGACCCGGTTGAAGTCGTCCTCGGCCTGGGCGTACTCCATGCCGAACACCGCGTCGGCGTCCGTCTTGCCGTGCACGTGGGCGATGCCCCAGTCGTCGCGGGTGATGGTGATGTCGGCCGCCTCGGCCTTCCACCGGGCCAGCTCTCGCGCGGCGGGGTGGCGGGCGTCCCGCGCGGCCGGGGCCCGGGCGCCGGTCTCCTGCGCGCGGGCGGGCCCCGCGGTCGGCGGGGCGGCGAAGAGGGTGGCGGCCAGGGTTGCGGTGGCGGCGAGGCGGGCGAGCTTGTGCATGGCGAGTCTCACTGGAGAGCGGAACCGGGACCACGGACGGGAGCCAACATGGGCGAGGGCGGATCGGCGGGAAAGGTCGGGAGGGCCGCGTGATCCTGTTCTACGACCTCGAGACCACGGGGCTCGACCCCGACACCTCCCGCATCGTCGAGCTGGCGGCCGTGGAGGGGCCCGGGGCGCGTACCGCCTACCTGGGCCGCTTCGACCCGGGCGTGCCGATTCCGCCCGAGGCCGCGCGCGTGCACGGGATCACGGACGAGGCGGTGCGCGGCGAGCCCCCGTTCGTCCGCGTGGCCCCCGACCTCCAGCGCCTGTTCGAGGGCCGGGTCCTGTGCGGCTACAACATCCGTCGCTTCGACACGCCGCTCCTGGACGCCGAGCTCCGCCGCGCCGGGCAGCCGGGCCTCGACCTGGCGGAGGTGCGGGAGATCGACCTCTACCGGGTGTGGTCCGCGCTGGAGCCGGCCGGGTGGCCGGGCGGCATGACCCTCGGCGCCGCTGTGGTGCGCTTCCTGGGCCGTCCCCACCGGGAGGCGCACGCCTCCGAGGGCGACACGGCCGTGTTGCCCGCCCTGCTCGAGGCGCTCAGCGCCGAGCACGGGCTGGCCGAGTCCGACCTCCTGGAGCTGAGCGCCCCGCCGTCGGAGGTGGACCGGGCCGGGAAGCTGCGGCGCACCGGGGAGGCGGTCGTGTTCGACTTCGGCCGGCACGCCGGCGAGCCGGTGTCGAAGCATCCCGACTACGTGGACTGGATGCTCCGGGCCGACTTCCCGGAGGAGACGAAGCGGATCCTGCGGTCCCTGAGAGCCAAGGGCTGAGGCGCGTCGGCGTCGTCGCGACCGCCCGGGGGCGCGGGCGCATGGGCGCCGCGCCTGCGGTCCGAGCTCAGGCCGTGCGGAACGGCTCCTGGACCGGAAGCCTCCTGGCGTAGGCGGCGCCCTGGAGCCAGTGCTCCTCCAGGAGGCTCGCCGCCTTCTCGAGCTGGCCGTTCCGGAGCGCCTTCACGATGGCCGCGTGCTCCTCGAGAGCGCCCTCCTGGTCGGCCTCGTCCTCCAGGGAGCCGAGCTCGTAGCGCGCCGCCCGGTTCTTGAGACGGTCGATCTCGCCCCGGTACACTTCCCCGATTCGCTCGACGGGAAGGAGGAGGTCGTGCCACTCGCGGTCCAGCTCCATGCGGTACACGGGATCGCCGGCGTCGCGGCGCTCGCGGTCGATCTCCTCCAGTCGGTCCAGCTCCACCTCGGAGGGGAGCCCGGCCCGGACCAGGGCGCGGCGCTCCACGTGGCCGAGCAGGCCGAACAGGTCCTCGCCCTCCTCGCGGGTCACGGGGGCGACGAAGTAGCCCTCGTGGGGGTGGACGGCGACGAGGCCTTCCACGGCCAGGAGGAGCAGCGCCTCCCGGACGGGGGTTCGGCTGGAGCCCAGCTGGTCGCCGAGCTCGCGCTCGTTGAGCCCATCGCCCGGAGCCATGCGGCCGTACACGAGCCAGCCGCGCAGGATGCTGCGGATCTGCTCGCGCAGCGGCGTCTTGTGGAGCAGCACGCCCGGCAGGCCACCGTTTCCGTCGCCGCCGTTCCGTCCCGTCCCGTTTCCGTTCCCGTTCCCCAGCGTGTATCCCATCGTCGCCGTCTCCGTCGTGTCAGCGTCCGTATGCGCTCGTGCCGCGGTCATGCCGTGTTGTCACGTGGGCCGCGATCCCCCTCCCGGCGGTGGCACGAATCAGGCCGCCGCCGGGTCGATCGCGCCGCCCCGTGGTCGGGAGGAGGGCCAGCGCTCGGCGGCCGCGGCGGCGCCGGTCAGCCAGTGCCGCTCGAGCCGGACGGCGGCTCGCGCCACCCGGTCGGAGAGGAGGTCGTCCACCATGGCGCGGTGCTCGAGCACCGGGTCGACCAGGGCGTGGTCGTCGTCGGCGACGGACAGGAGGGCGAGCTGGTAGCGGGCCGCCATCCCCTCGAGCCGGTCCAGCTCGGCCCGGCACACGCCCCCGATCCGGTGGGCCGGGAGGAGGTGGTGGTGCCAGCGCCGGTCCATGGCCAGGCGCTCGGCCGCCGTCTGGGCCGTCACCCGGGCCGCGTCCAGCTCCTCCAGGCGAGCGAGTCCGAGGGCTCCGTAGGGGGCGGCGCGGAACAGGGCCCGGCTCTCGATCTCGCCGAGGAGCCGGAAGAGGTCGGCGGCCTCTTCGCCGCTCATGGGCGCGGCGCGGTAGCCGCCATCGGCGCGCGGGACCACCAGGCCCTCGCCCGCCAGCAGGAGGATGGCCTCGCGCACCGGAGTGCGGCTCACCTCCAGGCGGTGGGCGAGCTTGCGTTCGTCCAGGTTCTGGCCCGGCGCCAGCGTGCCGTCCTGGAGCCAGCGCCGTAGCGAGGCGCGGATGCGCGCCAGGAGCGGCGCGTGCTGGTGCAGCGCGGTCCAACCCATCCTCTCCCCCTCCATGATGGCATGACTACACCTGTAGGACAGGCGAGTTCGGGGGAGGGTTGTCCCGGGGGCGGACGGGGGCCGGGGAGGCCCCCGCCCGCCGAAAGCTCGGGCCTCAGCTCCTCTTCTGGAGCCCGATCGAGCCGTTCACGGTCTTGAGCGACAGCTCGGGGCCGCCGCCGCCGATCGTGCCGGAGGCGTGGTGGTTCACGAACCGGCCGGAGATGGTGAGCGGAAAGTCGGTCGAGATCGAGCCGCTCACCGTCGACGCGTCCACGTCGAACGCCGCGTCGGCGGGGAGGGCGACCGAGATCGAGCCGTTCACGGTCTTGAAGCTGAGCCCGTCGGAGGAGGCCGTGCTCCCCATGCGCACGTCGAGCGAGCCGTTCACCGAGTGGGCGTCCGCCCAGCCCGTGGTCTCGAGCCTCACCGTGCCGTTCACGGTCCGCGCCCGCACGGGGCCCTTCAGCCCCTCGGCCCGGATGCCGCCGTTCACCGTGGAGGGGGTGAACACGACGCCGGCCGGCACCGCGACCTCGAATTCGACCCGGACGTCGTTGCGATGGATGGACTCGTGCCCGCCGCCCGGCTCGCATCCGTTGTGGCGCCCCGGGTACACGGCGCACAGCGTCACGCTGCCGTCGTGCGGCACGACCTGGATCTGGACCTCGGTGGGGTCGTCGTCGCGGCCGGTGAGGGTGGCGTGCACGGTGGCGTCGGGGCCGTCGGCGAGCCGGGCCGTGACGCCGCCGTTGATGCCGCGGATCTCCAGCGTCTTGCCGACGTCGATCCGGCCCTTCCAGTCGAAGGTGGCCGTCTTCTCGGGGCCCGAGGTCGTGGTGGCCGCGGTGGCGGCCTGGACTGCCGCGCTCGCCGCGCTGGAGGCCGCCGTGGCCGCGGCCTCGTGGGCCTGTTGGAGGGCGGCCTGGGCGGCATCGCATCCGCAGAGCAGCAACAGGCCGCCGACGCTGGCGGCGAAGGCGACCGGGGTCCGGGTGGCTCTCATGGCTGGCTCCTTTCAGGGGTACGCGTTTCCCTACGGACCCCGAGGGCCGATAGTGTCAGGCGGCGTGGCGGGATCGAGGATTCGACCCCGCCGGAGGCGGAAGGGTTGGAACGCACGGGCGCGCGACACGCGGGAATCCCGAATCTCCGAGGCCGCGGGTCGCGTAGGCTCACACCGCGATCCTTCCACCGAGAAGAGGAGGCATGATGCGACGCGCACCTCGACCGCTCGCGGCACTGACGGTGATCCTGGGCGGCGTGACGTTCACCCCCGGGCTCGCCTCGACGATCGCGCCGGGCCCGGCGCCAGCGGTCCCGACCTCGGCGGACGCGGAGACGGCCGCCATCGGCGCGGCCGGGGCACCGAAGGCCGCGATCCCCGACACGACGCCCACGGACGCCGCGGTGCGCGCCCACGTCGACAGCCTGGCCCGGGCCGCGTTGGCCGACGGCCCCGGGGCGGGGCTCACGATCGGCGTCGTGCGCGGCGCGGACACGCTCGTCCTGGGCGGCTGGGGGAAGGCGAACGTGGAGCTGGGCGCGGCGGCCGGGCCGGGGACCGTGTACCGGATCGGGTCGCTGACCAAGCAGTTCACGGCCGCCCTCCTCATGCGCGAGGTCGAGGCCGGGCGCGTGTCGCTGGACGACCCGCTGTCGAAGTACGTGCCCGACTACGACACGCACGGGAAGACCGTGACGCTGCGCGAGCTCCTGCACCACACCTCCGGGGTCCCCAACTACACGGCGAGCCCCCGGTTCGAGAAGGAGGAGCGGCTGGACCTCCCGGACAGCGTCGTCCTGGACATGGGCACGCGCGACTCGCTCGACTTCCCCCCCGAGACGCGCTGGTCGTACAGCAACACGGGCTACTACCTGCTCGGCCTCGTGCTGGAGAAGGTGACCGGCCGGCCCTACGACGAGCTGGTGGACGACAGCCTGGCCGCGCCGCTCGGACTCGGGCACACGAGCTACTGCTGGCGGCAGCCCCTCGTCCCCGGCCGCGCCGAGGGATACGCGGCCACCGACTCGGTGCGGGGGAAGGGAAAGCTGGACCACAGGGTGCTG
>CANPVD010000045.1 GCA_947581615.1 Candidatus Humimonas hydrogenitrophica | reverse complement strand
CGATCGGTCTCCCTTCGGACGGGGCGGACCGGGCTTGCGGGCCGTGTACAGGCGCAGCCGACCGTCGGCCACGTAGCGCGTCAACACCAGGAATTCGGCGGACGCCTCCACCTCCGGGAGAGGGGGGAAGATCCACAGCTCGTCGATCTCACGCGGGGCGATGCGGCGCGCCACCTCGAGCAGGCGCCGAGCCACCGGCAGAGGCGCCGGCTCGGGCAGGCCGTCCTCCGGTCCCGTCGAACCGGGGGACGGCGCGCCCGATGACGCGTGGAGGGGTCGGCTCACCCCGCCTCCACCTCCCGACGTACCCGCTCCACGACCAGGCGCCGCGCCTCCTCGAGCGGTCGGCTCAGGAGGGCCCCGGAGGCCTGGCGATGGCCTCCGCCTCCGAAGTCGCGGGCCACCTCGTCCACGTCGATCCGGCCGTTGGAGCGCAGGGAGATCTTGGTCCGGCCGTCGGACAGCTCGCGGAACAGGATGGCCACCTCGATCCCCTCGAGCCGCCGCGGGTACTCGACCAGGCCCTCCCGGTCCTCCGGTCCCGCCCCGGTCTCCTCCACGTCGCGGGAATGCAGTGCGACCCAGGCGATGGCGTGCTCCTCGTCCACCTCCAGCGAGTCGAGGGCCCGCTTGAGCAGCTCGAGCCCCGCCGACGTGTACCGGGCGAACAGGCGGCGGAACATGGGCTCGATCCGCACGCCGGCACGCAGCAGCTCCGCCGCGATGGCGTGGGCACGCGGTGTGGTGTTCCCGAACCGGAAGGAGCCCGTGTCGGTGACGATCGCCACGTACAGGCCGCGCGCCTGTGCGGCCGAGGGCCGTCCGCCCTCGAGCGTGATGAGGTCGTAGACGAGCTCGCCGGTGGCGCAGGCGGAGGGGTCGAGCACCACTGTCTCTCCGATGGCCCTCGGCGTGGGCGGATGGTGATCGATGACCAGCACCCGGAGGCCGTCCATGCGCTCGGCGACGGACCCGATACGGGACGTCTCGGACGTATCGAGCACCAGGATGGCGTCCGCCTCCTGCAGCGCGCGCCGACCGTCCTCCTGGTCGGGCGTCCACGCCCGACGGCCCTCGAGCAGGAACGCGAAGGCCTCGGGGAAGGGAGAGGGGTTCACGATCGCGACCTCGAGGCCGGCGTCCTCGAGCCAGAGGGCGACCGCCGCCTCGCTGCCCGCCCCGTCCCCGTCGGCGTTGACGTGCGTCGACAGCACGACGCGGTGAGATCGCTCGAGGACGGACCGGAGCTCGGCCAGAGCCTCCCGGCGCCCCGGTTCGGGCGGCGGGACCGAAGCGGATCCGCGCCCTCGGCGGTCCTTCATGGACACGGTCGACACCGCGCCGTCAGTTCCGGTCGCCCGCGGCGCCCGGCGGTCCGCTTCCCGGACCGCCGTCGGTCGGACCGCCGTGGCCCGGCTCGGTCATGATGCGATAGAAGCACCAGACCATGAGGAGCGTCACCGAGCCCATGCTCACGAACATGAACACGGCGGCGAACGTCGTCAGTCCAGTTCCCTGCACGCTGCACCTCTCCTTTCGGGCCCGGTTCCGGGGAGATCAGAGCTCCGCCGGTCCGAGCGTCTTGTTCCGCCATGCCTTGCGGATCAGGAACAGGCCGACCAGGCCCATCAGCACCATCAGTCCCCGGCTCGCCCACCGGTATGGAATGTCGGCTCGATTCGTGACGCCGTGCATGAGGAAGGTCGGTATGGCCTCGGTCCAACCCCACCAGGCGAACAGGAGGACCAGGAACGCGGGGGTCACCCACTTCATGATGGGCTTGAAGACTCGTGGCACCGCGATGTCGGCCCCGTGGTGCATCTCCTCCCAGCCACGATCAATGCCGTACACGTAGGAGAACAGGAAGATCTCGATCGTGGCCAGCACCACCAGCCCGAAGGTCCCGGCCCAATAGTCCCACTCGGACATGAAGCCGTGCTGATAGAACACGACCTGGGTGAGGCCGAGCAGCAGCGCCACCGCCATCACGCCATACGAGGCTCGCTGGCGCGTCCAGTCGAACTCCTCCTGCAGAAAACTGATCGTGGGCGTAGCCAGCGCCACACAGGAGGTGATGCCCGCGATGAACAGGAGGAAGAACCACAGGACGCCGAAGATCTGTCCCCAGACCTGCGGCCCTGGAAGCCCCTGGAACACGACGCCCATGGCCACGATCCCGAGATCGAAGGTCCCGCCCTTGGCGATGGACACCGCTCCGCTCACTCCGAAGAACACCACGGCGGCCGTGATCGCGATCGTGCCTCCGAGCACGACCTCGGCGAATTCGTTCGTGGCCGCGGTCGACAGTCCGGTGAGCGTCACGTCGTCGTGCGCGTCCAGGTATGACGCGTAGGCGTGGATCTGTCCCGCTCCCAGGGACAGCGTGAAGAACATCTGGCCGGCGGCGGCCAGCCACACCTTGGGATCCGCGAGGCTGGTCCAGTGGGGATTCCAGATGAAGTTCAATCCCTCGGCCGGCGACGCCTTCACGGCCGGCAACGTCAGCACGCGGACCATCAGGACGACCGCGAACAAGAACAGGAGAGGCATCCCGATGAGGGCCAGCCTCTCGATGCCGCCGCTGATCCCGCGGGACAGAACCCACCCCAGGAACACCAGGGTGAGGATGAAGAAGAGCAGCGCCAGCCACCCGCCGTGCATCGACGAATCGAAGATGTTCTGGAAGGAGTAAAGATAGTGCCGCATCTGGCCGACCTGGCCCAGGCCGAAGTAGCCCCCCGTGGCGCTGAAGAAGCTGAACCCCAGCATCCAGGAGACCACGTACGTATAGTAGATGAACACCACCAGCGGCGTCACGAGGCCGAGCACGCCCAGGTACTTGGCCCACGGCTTCTTTCGATCCGTGAGCTCGTCGAACATGCCCGGCAAGCTGCCGTGTCCGAACTTTCCCCCGAACCGCCCGATCGTCCACTCGATCCACATGAGCGGGATGCCCAGGATCAGAAAGGAGACGAAGTAGGGGATCATGAACGTGCCGCCGCCGTTCTGAGCGGCCTGCACCGGGAAGCGCAGGAAGTTGCCGAGGCCGACCGCGTTCCCGGCCATCGCCAGGATGAGGCCGATGCGTGTCCCCCACTGTTCCTGCTGGTGCGTCTCGACGCTCACCCGTCCTCCCCCGCTCGCTGCCCCGGCTGGCCGTCGGAACCCCTGGCCGGCTGGCGCCGGGCCCGGACTACCGACCGTCGGTCGAGGACCCTAGCCCCCGCCCGACCGCCACGTCAAGGAAATCGGCGTCAGATCGGCAAGCGCCCCCGCAACCGGGCCCAGGTCGAGCCGAGGTGGACCCAGCGCCCGGAGGCCGTGCCCTCCACGCGGCCGGCCGCCAAAGCTTCGAGGAGCTCGGCCGGCCCCTCGAAGGGCGGCACGCGCGCCCGGCCGCGGCCGATCTCGGACAGCAGGTGCGCGTCGCTCCCGGCCCCGAGCGGAAGGCCGCGATTCCGGCCCCAGAGCGCCGCGCGTTCGTTGGCCGCGGGGTCGTGGATCCGGGCGTTGAAGGCCTCCACGGCGTCGACACAGTCCGCCACGTCCTCGAGGAACGCCTCATCGGTCCCCCTGCGGGCATCGAAGGGGTGGGGCAGGTAGACCACCCCGCCCTGCCGGTGAATCGCATCGGCCACCTCGCGGAACGGGGCACCGGGCTCGATCCTCTGGCGCAGGTAGAGACCGATGAGGTCGAGACCCTCCGCCGTGCGCACCTCCTCACCCACGATCACCCGCTCCGGATCGAGGTCCCGCGCCGCGAACGCCCCGTCGATCTCGTCGTGGTCCGTGATCGCGATCCGGTCCAGGCCCGCGGCGCGGGCACGCGCCACTACCCTCGACGGCGCGCTCCGGCAGTCCACCGAGGCGCTGGTGTGCATGTGGAGGTCCACCGCCCAGGTCGGAGCGGTCGATCCGCTCACCGGGCACCTTCCTCGCGCTCGAGGATGAAGTCCCAGGCCGAACGGGCGCGCCGCTCGAGCTGCCGGAGGTCGCCGTCGTTGACGATCACGAGATCGGCCGCGGCGCGCTTGCGCCCGGCGGGCCACTGGGCCGACTCGATGGCCTCGAAGGTGCCCGGCTCGAGCCGGCGCTCCGACTGGATCCGACCGCGGCGGACCGGCTGTGGCGCGTCGACCACCACGATCACATCGAAGTCGTCTTCCAGCTCCTTCTCGAGCAAGAGCGGGATCTCGGCCACCAGCACGCGGGCGCCAGCACCGCGCGCCGCCCCGAGGGCCTCCGCCCGGAGGGCCTGGACCGCCGGATGAACGATGCCCTCGAGCGCCTCGCGCTCCTCCGGCCGGCCGAACACGCGTCGACGGAGAGCGGCCCGATCGAGGCATCCGTCGGACCCGATGACGGCTTCTCCGAAGCGCTCGCGGATCGCCTCCAGCGCCGGCGAGCCCGGCTCGACGGCCCGCCGTGCCAGGTCGTCGGCGTCGACGCGCCACGCGCCCCACCTCTCGAACATCCGGCCGACGGTGCTCTTGCCGGCGCCCACCGTGCCGGTGAGCCCGACGCGGATCACTCCGAGGGCTCCGCGGACCCGCTCGCTCCACTCTCCGGACCGGCGCCGGACCCGCCGCGGGGCTCGACGATCGATCGGCCCTCATCTCCGCCGACGCCGAGCACCACGCGGAATTCCTCGAACAGGGAGGCCACGAGCTCGTCCACCTCCGCGTCGGACAGCCCCTTCAACGGCAGCTGGGCGCCGGCCAGCATGCCGTGGCCGCCCGCGGAGCCACGGCCCCGCACCACCTGCCGGACGAGGTCACCCGCGTGGGCCTCCAGCTGGTAGGTCCGCACCGACAGCAGGAGGTCGTCGTGATAGCGGCCGGAGGCGATGGCCCATTCGACCCCGTCCACCCGCATGAACATGTCGGCCAGCTCGGCACCCAGATCGGGGTAGTCGAGCCGACCCATCGGCACGCACATCACGCCGCCGTAGCCGCGAGCCCGCTCGAGCGCCTCGTGCACGGACTGCAGGTAGCTGGCGGGAACCCGCGCGTGGCGGATGCGGGAGATGGACGCGGGATCCGACCGGGGATACAGGTACAGGCTGGCCTCGACGTCCGCCGCGGAGACCTCCCGCCCCAGGTCCATGGTTTCCGACTGGATGCCGTAGAAGAGCGCCGTGGCCAGCGCGCGGTCGGGCTCGAGGCCCGCCGCCCGCAGGTACTCGACCAGGATCGAGCAGCTGGCCCCGTACTCCGGCCGCACATCCGAGAACGTGGTGGCCGCCGTCTCGGGCCGGACGGGATGGTGGTCGATCACGATGCCGGCGATGCGGCCCTCGGGGAGGGAGTTGTTCCCCGTCCGCGGCTGGGTGTCGACCAGGGCGACCACCGCGCCAGCGGGGATCTCGATCGAGCCCATCCGCTGGAAGGAGACGCCCGCCTCCGCGATCAGGGCACGGTTCTCCGCCCGGCCGACGATGCCGCCGAACGCCATCGTCGTGGAGACACCGGCGGCCTCGCGGAGCAGGAAGGAAAGCGCGGCCGCCGACGCGATCGCGTCGGGATCGGGATTGTCGTGCGTGAGCACGAACACGTCCGTGGTGTCCTCGAGGGCGCCGAGCAGGCCGGCGAGCCGAACCGCCTGGTCCACGGTGGTCTCCCCCGGCTGCATGGGGCCGGCCGGCTCGGACCCCGACTCTCCTCCGGACCCGGTGTCCCGGTCCGCCGTGGTCTCGCGCTCCGCGCCCACCGGTCAGTCCGAACAGTCGCCGTGAGGATAGGGGTGGCCACAATTGGGACAGTGACCCCCACGACAGCCCATCCGCCGCACACGGAGGGGCGTCCCGCACCGCAGGCAGGGCGACAGCGGTCCCGCCTCGCCTCCCGTCGACCGTCTCGGCCGGGACGACCGGGACGGCGAGCCGGCCGGAGTCCGCGCCGCCGCCTCCACGCCCGTCCTCACCCGCTCCACCCGAAGGCGCCGCTCAGGAAGGGGTTGGTGCGAGCCTCCCGTCCCACGGTCGTTTCGGCCCCGTGACCCGACCACAGCACCGTGTCCTCGGGCAGGGTGAGGATCTTCTCCCGGATGGAGCGCAGGAGGGTGGCCGCATCGCCCCCCGGGAGGTCGACCCGACCCACCGAGCCCGCGAACACGCAATCGCCGACGAAGGCGTTCCCCGGAAGAACGAACACGACCCCTCCCGGCGAATGCCCGGGCGCGTGCCGCACTTCGAAAGGCAGGTCCGCCAGCTCCAGCCGCTGCCCATCGGCGAGGTCCCGATCGGGTGCCGGAGGCGCCTCGATCTCGAGCCCGAACACGCGGCCCTGGTCCACCGCCGCGTCGTACAGGGGTCGATCATGGGGATGGAGGTAGATGGGCACATCGAAGCGGCGGTGCACGCCGGCCACGCCCCCCACGTGGTCCAGGTGGGCGTGCGTAAGGAGGATGGCCACGGGGTCCGTCTCCCAGTCCTCGAGCGCGGAGATCACGACATCGGAGTCGGCGCCCGGATCGACGAGCACGCACCGCGAGCCGCGCCTGCGACGGACCAGGTATCCGTTCGCCTGGATCGGGCCGAGAACGAGGCGGCGGACCTCGATCGCCTCGCCAGCGCCGTCCATGCGCACGGGTCCGTTCCGCGCCCCGTCAGACCGCGAAGGAGCTCCCGCATCCGCAGCCACCGGTGGCGTTGGGGTTGTCGAAAGTGAACCCCGATCCCTGGAAGGTGCTCTGGTAATCGATCGACACGCCTTCCAGGTACTGCGCCGAAAAGGGGTCGATGAAAAGCCGCACGCCGTGGCTACCGAGGACGAAGTCGTCGTCGCGGGCCTCCGGCTCAAGGTTGAGGGCGTACTCGAAGCCCGAGCATCCGCCCGGCACGACGCTCACGCGCAGGCCCGCGGCCTCACCTTCCATCTTCTCCTCGGACATGAACTTCCGGACCTCTCCGGCCGCCACCTCTGAGAGCGTGATCCCGAGACTCTCACCCTGTCCAGACTGTACCGTGGTATCCATGATTCCACCGTTCGGTGTGTCGATTCCCGCGGAGGACGGCCCCCGCGCCACGCGCTCTCCGCCGAACCCCCCGACGCGCGTCATGCGCTCGTCGCCCCCGCCGGCGCCGCCGCTCCCTCGGAGCCGGCCGCGGCCGATTCGGATCCCTCGCGCTCGGCCAGGTCGACCAGGTACTTCTCGGCCGCGAACACGGCCGTGGTCGCATCGCCCACCGCCGTCGTGATCTGGCGTACGAGCTGCGAGCGCACGTCCCCGGCCGCGAACAGTCCCGGCACCGAGGTTCGCATGTCGCGGTCCGTGAGCAGGTACCCGCCGGCGTCGTGCTCGACGTGCTCGGCGAGGACCGTGGTGTTCGGGTCGAATCCTATGAATA
The DNA here is from genome assembly GCA_947581615.1 of Candidatus Humimonas hydrogenitrophica. Classification (GTDB taxonomy): domain Bacteria; phylum Gemmatimonadota; class Gemmatimonadetes; order Palauibacterales; family Palauibacteraceae; genus Humimonas; species Humimonas hydrogenitrophica. The sequence continues at coordinate 98,450 of CANPVD010000045.1, read as the reverse complement.
TAAACACTCCGGTAACGGGGAGTTCCGATGTCTCACCCGTCCCGACATCGCGCAGGGCGAGGGAGGCGACCCCCGAATCGTCGCCCCGGATCTCCTCGACGACCGTGTGCCAGATGACCTCGGCCCTCGGATTTCGCAGGAGTCGCTCCTCGAGCACCGCCTGCGCCCGGAAGGCCTCCCGTCGGTGGATCACGTACACTTTCTCCGCGTAACGGGTCAGGAACTCTCCCTCCTCTACCGCGGAGTCCCCACCTCCCACCACCGCGATGGTCTGGCCCTTGAAGAAGGCGCCGTCGCAGATGGCGCAGTAGCTGACGCCCTGCCCCCGGAACTCCTCCTCACCGGGGACGCCCAGGCGGCGGGGCGTGCCGCCCGCCGTCAGCACGACAGCGGAGGAGCGGTAGACGGTCCCGTCCGAGACCGCGACCAGGAAGCGGCCCGCCTCATCGCGCCGGATGGACTCCACCACGCCGTAGGTGGATTCCACGCCGAACTTGGCCGCGTGCTCCGTCATGCGCTCGGCCAGCTCCAGCCCACCGACCTCCTCCAGTCCGGGATAGTCGTCCACCAGCTCCGTGAGGAGGAGCTGCCCCCCCGGAGCCCCCTGCTCGAGGAGGACGGCGTCCATCTCCGAGCGTCCCGCGTACAGGGCGGCGCACAGCCCCGCCGGGCCCGCGCCCACGATGATCAGCTCGTGATCCTGTGTCGTCGTCATGATCGTCCGTCCGTCGTCTCGTCCCCGGCGGCCCGGGCCTCGATCCTCTCCAGCCACTCCATGGAGACCTCTTCCGAGCCCGGCGCAGCCTCGTGTACGTGGCCGCGTCCGTGCCAGTCGGACCCACCGGCCATCAGGAGCCCTTCCTCCCGCGCCAGGGATTTCAGTGCACGGCGCATGCCCTCGTCGTGGGAGGGATGAAGCACCTCCACGCCGTCGAGGCCCTGCTCGATCCAGCGGCGGATGTCCGCCACGGAGTGCTCCCGGCCCGGATGCGCCACCAGCACGACGCCCCCGGCAGCATGGATGCGATCGATCACCTCCGTCGGCGGCGTGGGTCGCTTCTCGACGAACGCGGGTCGACCCCGCGAGAGGTAGCGCCTGAACACCGTGCGCTCGTCCCGCACCAGCCCCTCCTCGACCAGCGCCCGTCCGATGTGCGCCCGCGTGGGGAGACCTCCGACCGCCTGGCGCTCCACCGCCTCGTACGGGAGCGGAACCTCCAGGTCGTGCAGGCGCGCTACGATCGCATGCGCCCGGCGCACGCGCTCCCCCCGATAGTCCTCCAGGTACTCCAGCAGCTCCGGGTCGGTCGGGTCGAACGCGAACGCCAGCAAGTGGATGGAGCGGCCCGGCTCGTTGGCGGACATCTCCGCGCCGACCAGGAGTCTCACGCCCTGGCGCTCCGCTTCCCGAGCCGCCTCTTCCAGCCCGGCCACGGTGTCGTGGTCCGTGAGGGCCATCCCGGCCAGCCCGGCTTCGGCGGCTCTACGTACGACCGAGGCGGGCGCCTCGGTTCCATCGGACGCGGTGCTGTGCAGATGGAGGTCGACGCGCGCTCGCTCCGACGTCACGCGTACGTGCGCGGGGAGCCCAGCGAGCGGCTCTGGCGGAAGAGATCGCCGAGGTCGGCCTCCGACAGCGCCTCCAGGTCCTCCAGGCCCGCGACTCGCTCGGACGGCACCTCGACCACCCGGTAGGGCCGCTGACCCGTGGTCACACAGAAGAAGACGACCGCCTGCACGCCCGCACGGGGGGGGTGTGCGCTGAGCTGCGCCCTCCACACATCTCCATCCGCCCTGATCTTCCTGGCCATCGACCCTTCCCTGTCGTCCTCGGCCCGTGCCGATCGGCGCTCAGACGCGGCGCACGGCCACCGCGGCGGCCACGTTCCGGCCCACCGTGTGCCGGTGTCCGTCGACCACGATCTCCAGCGATCCCTCGTCGCGTCCCGGTCCGGTCACGGTCACGCGAGCACCCGGAAAGAGACCCACGGCCCCGGCGTCCCGCAAGCGGTTCGGATCCTGGTCGGCCACCTCGCCGACCACGAACGGTTGGTCGCGCGGGACCTCGAGGAGCGGGCGCAGGGCCGTGCGCTCCATCTTCCCGTCTTCGGCCGGGATCGGCGAACCGTGTGGATCGTGGTCGGGACGACCCAGCGCCTCGTCCATGCGGTCGATGAGCGCGTCCGAGGCGGCGTGCTCCAGGCGCTCCGCCTCGGCGTGCACGCCGTCCCACGCGTAGCCGAGCTTCTCGATCAGGTAGGACTCGAGCACGCGGTGGCGCCGCAGGATGCGGAGGGCGGCCTCCCGTCCCCGGGGCGTGAGACGGACCCCGTGGTAGGGAGCGTGCTCCACCAGCCCGCGCGTGGCCAACCCCTTGATCATGTTGGTCACCGACGGAGCCGCTCGCTCCAGGACGTCGGCCAGGTCCGACGTGGATACCGGACTGGAGGGCCGCTCCAGTCGGTAGATGGCCTTCAGGTAGTCCTCGGCGGCTCGCGATGCCGGCCGTCGCCCTTCCTCCGCGTCCCGAACCTCGCCCCGCACGCTCACCGTACCACCTCCTGTGTCCCCCGGGACCGACGTCACTCCGGGAGAAAGCTCTCCTCGCCCGTCAGCCCCGCCAGGAACGTGGCGATGAGCTCGGCCGCTGCCTCGACGTCGGAGGCCGCCACCATCTGGCTGGGGCTGTGCATGTAACGATTGGGAATGGACACCACCGCCGCGGCCACCCCGGAGCGAGACGTGTACATGGAATCCGCATCGGTTCCCGTGGCCGAAGGCGCCGCGTGTACCTGGAGCTGGACGCCGGCGCGGCCGGCCGCCTCCTTCAGCAGGCCGTACAGCACCGGATTGACGACGGCGCCCCGTGTCAGCACGGGGCCGCCACCCATCTTCACGTCCCCGAACTCCTTCCTGTCCACGGACGGGTGGTCGGTGGCGTGCGTCACGTCCACGGCCACGGCGGCCGCGGGATCGACCCCGTAGGTGCCCGTGGCCGCACCGCCGCCGGAACGATATCCGATCTCCTCCTGCGTCGTCGCCACCGACACGGCACGGACGGCGAGGCCCTTCTCGGCTGCCCGGCGCAGGGCTTCCAGGACCACGAGCGCTCCGATCCGGTCGTCGATGGAGCGCGCCGCGAACCGGTCGTTGGCCAGCTCCATCGTATCGCCGTGGAGCACGGCCACATCGCCCACCGACACCCGGCTGCGCGCCTCGTCTCCGTCCCTCGCTCCGATGTCGATCCACAGGTCCTTGAGCTTGACAGCCTTCTCACGCTCCTCCCGGTCGATGAGATGGATGGCCTTCCGGCCGATCACACCGGGTACGTCCCCGTGGTCGGTGAGGATCGCCAACCGCTGACCCACCAGCACCTGCGGATCCCATCCCCCGATGGGCTGCACGTACAGGTACCCCTCATCATCGATGTGGTGAACCATGAGGCCGATCTCGTCGATGTGACCGGCGACCATGATGCGCGGGGCGTCCTCGGGGCCCGACGCCGCGAAGCTGTTCCCGTGCACGTCCAGCCACACCTCATCCGCGAAGGTGGCCGCCTCGTCCCGCCACACGCGGGCCGGCACCGCCTCGGCTCCGGAAGGCCCCCGGGCGTCCAGAAGCCGGGTGAGGAACTCACGCATCCTTTCGTTCATGGCATCGCCGTCGTCTGGTGGGAGTGGTTCCTCGCGGCCACGTCTCGCCGGCCCATCGCGCGGTGCGTCCGTGCATGCTGACGCGCCCCTCACCTGCACGGTCGCCGACCGGGCCGGCCGCGAAGCTGTGCAAGGCTACGCGACGGGCCGCGGGTGAGCAAGGCCCGGGCCACCATAGAAGATTTCAAATATTGCCTCGCGACTATCGACCGGGCCGGTCGGAACCGGCCGGGGGGGCGAACCGCGAGTCGTCGAGGGGGAGGGGCGTGCCGTTCCGGGCCGCCCGCGCCGAGTCCCCGTCGAACGTCCGGACGTAAACCCCTCGGCGCCCGGGTGCATCGGAGCATCCAGCGAGCATTGGAGACCCTCCCGCTACGGCCACCTTCGCAGCGGGCCGGACGACCCGGCCCCCGCCGGCCCCGACGTACGCCGCGCCCCGTGGGAGTCAACGGCGGAGCCGGGATCGGGCCCGTCCGGCGAGCGGAACTATTGCGTGTCTATCAATTAGTGTCCAGTCTTCTATCATCGACGTATCGACACTCATCGACAGTCCCAGTCAACGGAGCGACGTGGCATGGCCAAGACGATCGAAAGTGTGATGTCCATGGTGGAGGCGGAGCTCAAGAAGAACTCCGCTGTCTCGAACGAGACGCTGTACGGAAAGGCGCAGAAGATCGACGGCTCGATCAAGGACCTCACCCTGCGCCAGTTTCACGCACGCTATCCGCTGCAGGTCAAGCGCCGGATGGCGGCCTCGAGCGGGCGACGGAAGAGCGGCAAGAAGGCGCGGCGAGGCACGCGGGCGAAGGCGGCGGCCACGCCCGACGCGGGTCGACAGGCGGTGCGCGACGTGCTGCTGCGCTTCGCCCGGGACGTGAGCGCCGCCGATGGAAAGGCCGCGATGATCGACCTGGTGACCGGGCTGGACAAATACGTGGACCAGGTCCTGCGAGCCACCGACCGCGTCCGGCGCTGACCGTTGCGCGCGGCCCTCCTTGGGCCGCGCCCGGAGTCCGTCGGTCGAGCGACCGACGAGGGAAGCCCCCGGGCCTGGCGGCCGCGGGGGCTCCCGCGCTTCACTCGTAGCGCAGAGATTCCACCGGGTCGACCGCCGCCGCCCTCCGGGCCGGCAGGATGCCGGCCACGAGCCCGATGGCCACCAGGATGCCCACAGAGATGAATGCGATGGGCCAGGAGAGCCGGGGGTTGAGGAGATAGACGAGGGCCGGGTTTCCGGCGGGCACGGCGTCCACGCCGACCACGATCAGGGAGGCGATCAGCAGGCCCACCAGCCCGCCCGCCAGTGCCAGGAGCAGGGCCTCGAACACGAACTGGGCCACGATGTGCCGGCGCCGTGCCCCGATGGCCAGCTTGACGCCGATCTCCGGCGTGCGCTCCCGCACCGCCACCACCATCACGTTGGCCAGCCCCACTCCCGCCACCACCAGCGTGAACGCCCCCACGAGCCCGAGAAAGATCTGGATGCCCAGGCCGATGGCCCGGTTCTGCTTCGCGTCCTCGATGAAGTCCCAGATCCCCAGCGCGTGGGTGTCCCCTGCCGCGAATCGGTGGCGCGACCCGAGCACCCGGAAGATTTCCCGCTTCACGAATGCCGCCTGGTTCACGTCCCGCGGCCGGACCAGGAGGTGGTCGACGTAGCGGTCCCCGTAGATGGAGCGGAAGGTGGATGCCGGGATGATGGCGCGCTCGGCGTCGGGACCGTTGTTCTGGCTGTCCTGGAACTTGGTCTCCATGACCCCCACCACCGTGAACGGCAGCCCATCGAGCTTCACCGTCCGCCCCACCGGATGCCCGCCCGGGAACAGCCTGGCGGCGATGGAGTCCCCCAGGAAGAGCGATCGCCGCCGCTCCGTCAGGTCCTTCTCGTCCAGGAAGCGGCCGCCGGCCATCGGGTACATGTGCCGCATGTCCGCGAAGGAGGGATAGACGCCCTCCATGTAGGTGTTCGTCCGGATCCCGTCGACCTCGAGGCTCGTCCGACCGCGGCCATACGAGGGGCTCACCATGTCCACGTCGGGGATGGAGCGCTTCAGGAGGGTGAGGTCCTCCTCCGTGAGGCGGATCCTGCGGCCGCGCGGCAGCCCCTCGAACGGCTGGCTGGTGGTGCCGCCCCAGATCATGAACATCTTCTCGCCGGCGTTGAGGAGCCCTGTCGTGACCTCGTGCTTGAGCCCCTCGCCGAACGCCAGGAGGAGGACCACGGACATGCTGCCCCACACCACCGCGAAGGTGGTGAGCAGGGCGCGCGTCTTCTGCGCCACCAGGTCGCCCCAGAATTCCTCGAACAGGATGCGCCACATGGCTCAGCTCACGTCCTCAGGCATTCGACCGGGTCCAGCGCCGCCGCACGGCGGGCGGGGAACAGGCCGGCCAGGAAGCCGATGAGGCCCAGGAGCGACACCGTGGCCGCCAGCACCGGGGCGGAGATGACGGGCGTCCCCACGAACTCCCGCATCGGAACGAGTCCCAGCAGCTTCACGATTCCCACCGAGAGGGCGAGCCCGCACAGCGCGCCGAGCCCGACGATCGCGAAGGTCTCGGCGAAGAAGGCGCCCAGGATGTCGCGCGACCGGGCCCCCACCGAGCGGCGGATCCCGATCTCCCGCGTTCTCTCCCGCACCACGATGTACATGATGTTGGCCACCCCGACGCCGCCGACGCTCAGCGTGAAGGAGCCCACCAGCGCGAAGAACAGGTTGAAGCCCAGGAAGAGGTAGGAGAACTGCTTCTCCCAGTAGCTGGTGTCCCACACGCCGAGGGCGTCCTTGTCCGTGGGATCGAACTTGTACTTCCGGCCTAGGATCTCGTACACCTGCTTCTCGACCCCCTTGGTGACGAGGGGATCGCGCGTGCGGTAGACCATGTTGCCGATGTACTGGTGACCGAGCACGGCCCGGTGGGTGCTGGCCGGGATGAAGATGCGGTCCTTGTCCCGCCCGTTGTACGATGAGTTCTGTTGCTTGGTCTGCATGACCCCGATCACGGTGAAGGGCACGTCGCCCACGTACACTCGCTTGCCCAGGGCGGGAGAGTCCCCGAACAGGAGCTGGGCGAGCTCGTCCCCCAGCACCGCCACCCGACGACGCTGGGCCTCGTCCAGCCGATCGATGAAGCGACCGCCCGGAGCTGGAATGACGTTCCGAAGCCGGCTGTAGACCGGATAGACGCCGGTGATGTTCGGGTTGGCCGAGTGGGACCCGTAGCGCACCGATACGCTCCTGTCGCTGTACTCGGGGCTGATCTCGACGATGTCGGGGATCTGCCGCTGGAGGAGGCCCACGTCCTCCTCGCGCAGGTGGATCGTACGACCGTCGGGAAAGCCCTCGTAGGGCCGGGTCGTGCGCCCCCCGAACAGGAGGACGATGCGGTCGCCGAGGCCGTGGAAGCGCTTGATCGTCTGTCGCTCCAGCCCGACCCCGAACGCCAGCAGGACCACGACCGACACCGTGCCCCAGGCGATGCCGAGCACGGTGAGCGACGTGCGCAGGCGCTGGTGGCCCAGGTCCCAGACCAGGTCCCGGAGGAGGGCGCGAAGGCGCATGGATGGGCTACTCGATCTTGCGGGTCGGCTTCTCGAGCACCCGGTCGCCCTCGGACAGGCCCGAGACGACCTCGATCTGCACCGCGTCGCTCAGACCGGTCCGGATGGCGCGCCGGTCGGTCTGGCCGTCGGCGCGTTGCACGGTCACCCAGGCCGAGTCTCCCTCGAAGCTGACGACCCGCTCGGGGATGGAGAGAACGTCCGTGCGGCTGGCCACGATGATCTCGGCGTTGGCCGAATAGCCTGCCCGCAGGTGGTCGGCGCTGTCCGAGTCCAGGGCGATCTCCACCGGGAACACGGTGGCGTTCTCCTCCTTCTTCGCCTTGGGGAAGATCTTGGTCACGGTGCCGGTCACGTGGGCGTCGGGGAGAGCGCCGATCTTGATGTCGGCCTTCATCCCCTCGCGCAGCTTGCCGACGTCGATCTCGTCCACCGTGCCCCGGAACAGCAGGCTCTTCATGGACGCCATCGTCATGACGGCGGTGCCCTCCTGGTAGGTGGTGAGGGGCACCACGGGGTCGCCGATCTCGACGCTCTTGCTGAGCACGATGCCGTCGATCGGGGCCCGGACGACCGTCTCCACGTCTCCGCCCGAGCTCCGGACGCGCCCCTTCTCGAGCAGCGCCAGTCGCTCGCGGGCCAGCTGCAGCTGGAGCCTGGCCTGCTCGTACTTCTGCTGGGCCGCCTCGAACTCCTCGGCCGTGATGAACTGCTCCTTCCGGAGCGGACCGAGCCGGTCGTAGTCCTTCTTGGCCTGGTCCAGGGTCACGGTCTGGATCTCGACCTGGCGCCGGGCCTCGACGAGCTCGAGGGGCGTGGGGTTGGGGCGGATTTCGAGCAGCGGGGTCCCGGCACGCACCTGCTTGCCGACATCCGCGTAGATCTTCTGGACGACGCCGGCGAGCTGGGACTTGACGTCCACCTCGACATCGGGCTCGATGGTCCCGACGGCGAGCGCCTTCTCGACGATGTCCTGGCGGCCCACCGTCACCACGCCGGTGTCGGCGTGACCGCCGTCCTCCGAGGCGACCGCGGCCACGACGGCGCCCGCCGTGAGCACGACGAGGCCGCCGACGATGATCCCCGTACGTCGCTTCATGGTGTGGATCCGATCTTCCATCCCGCGAGGAGCGCCGCGATTCGACGCCAGGGGAGCGCACGGCCGCGGGCCTACCCGGCGCGCCCCCGGGAGGGGCCACTCGGGCCGCCTCTGCCGGACGCACCTCCCTACGGAACGGGAACCTGGAAAGATTCAGGGACCTCCCGGGCGGGGGAGAGGAAGGTCCCCGGCGACCGGGCTTCTAGCCTCCGGAGGCCTCCGCCACCAGGATCCGCAGCAGGGCGTCGACGTCGGCCTCGCCGTTGTACAGGTGGGGCGAGACCCGGAGGCCGTCCCCGCGCCTGGACACGAGGACCCGAGCCTCGGCGAGGCGGCGCTGCACGCGCTCGATCTCCCAGTCGGAGGGCAGCCGGAGCCCGACGATGTTGGAGCAGCGGCCCTCGTCGGACTCCACGGTGCAGCCCAGGGCGGCGGCGCCGGCCGCCGCCCTCGAGGTGAGCGGCGCGCAGTGGCCCGCGACCGCGGCGACGCCCCACTCCGACAGCAGCTCGAGGGCGGTAGCCAGCATGGGGGCCAGGATGAAGGTCGAGTGCCCGCCCGCATCGAGTCGGCTGGCGTCGGGACGATACTCCTCTCGGTAGTCCACCAGGGCGGCGAAGTCTTCGCTTCCCTCCCGGGCCATCCACGACTCCTCGATGGGCCGGGCGTCCTCGAAGCGCGGACCCAGCCACACGACGCTCAGTCCGTAGGGCCCGAGCAGCCACTTGTAGCCCGCGCACAGCACGGCGTCGGGCCGGATGCGTGCGACGTCGAACGGATGGGCCCCCACGGTCTGCGTGCCGTCGACGACGAAGGCGGCGCCGACCTCCCGTGCCCTGCGGCCGATGGCCTCGAGGTCGAACAGGGTCCCGTCCGCCCAGTGCGCCTGCGGGAGGGCCACCAGCGCGGTCCTGGCGTCGATCGATGCCAGGATCCGCTCCGACCAGGTGCGGGCCGTCCGGACGAGACCCTCCCCGGCGGCCGCGGGCCGGGCCACCGTCACCCGCTCGGCCCCCTCACGACGCGCGAGCGCATCCCAGGCGTAGACGTGGCTCGGGAACTGGCCTTCCACCAGCACGACGGCGCGGTCGGGGCCCAGCTCCAGGTTCCGGGCCACCACGGCCGCCCCGTAGGAGACCGCCGGAACGACGGCCACCCGTCCGGGACGATCATCGCCGAGGAGCCCCGCGAACGCCCTCCGGATGCGGTCGGCGTGCCGGAAGAAGTCCTCCACTCCGAGGGTCCACGGCGCCCGCTCGTGCGCCATTCCCTCGAGTCCGGCCTCCTCGACCGCCCGGGGAAGCGGCGTCATGTAGGCGGCGTTCAGGTAGTGGACGTCCTCCGGGAGAGAGAAGGCATCGTCGTACGGCTTCGGCATGACGACCTCGGCGCGGGGGAGAAGGTGACTACGGTCCGATACAGTAGAGCCGCGCCCGGTGAGCCTCAACGGGCGGCCGGTCGGCTCGCGCGCGGGCCCGGCCTGCCCGCGGTGGGACGGAGCTCGCTATCCCCCGAAGGCGGCCTTCCCGACCACGACCCGCGTGCGATGCCGCGAGCCATGCACGCCGGCGGCGGCGCCGCCGCCCGCCACGCCCGTCGGCGGCACGTCGGTCCACGCGCCATAGGCCACGCCGGCGCGGGCGTCCACGCCGGTATAGTCTCCAAGGAACTCTCCGGCCGGCCGGAAGGGCGCCGCGCTCCACTCCCGCTGGGAGAAGGTGGCGCCGCCGTCGGCGGACCAGGCCAGCATGTAGCGCAGCGACCGACCGCCCCCCGCCGACGGCTCACCGCGGTAGTATCCGGTCACCACCAGCCCCGTCACCGGGTCCACGGTGGTCCACGCGAAGAAGTGGTCGGTCCCCGATCCGGGGGCGTCGCCGCTCACCACGACCGGTTCCGACCAGGTCCTCCCACGATCGGTCGACGTCACCAGGTAGACATCGGCCTCCCCGGCGCTCCGATCGACCCAGGTCACGTACAGCTTGCCCGAGCGCGGATCGAGCTCCAGCGACGGGTAGCCGTTGGCCCGCGCCACCTCCCGTACGGCGAACACGATGGGGCCCGTCGCCCGGATGCGGCGGTCCCGCCCGAAGGTGCGGCCGCCGTCGTGGGAACGGTCCAGGAGGAGACCGGTCGAATCGCTCCACACCACGTACACCGTGCCGCCGGGACCGACCGCCAGGTCGGTGCCTTCGTCGGCGCCCAGGGTGTCCTGCGGCGAGCCCGTGGCGTCGCTGATCTCGATCGGCGCGCTGAAGCTCTCGCCCCCGTTCGTCGAGCGGGCGAAGCGGATTCCCGAGCCCGCCGACCGGAACTGCGTCCAGGCCACGTAGAGGTTCCCGTGCCAGGGCGAGTCCGACCACCGGTCCGTGGTCATCATCGGCTTGTCCTCGAACGGGATCCCGTGCGCCTCGCCGTGCTCGACCACGGCCGACGGGTCACTCCAGCTACGACCGCCGTCGTCCGAGCGGCTCACGAAGATCCCGTTCCGGTGGGCGGCCCGGCCCAGGAACCGGTAGTCGTCCGGCCGGTCGAAGGCGATGAACAGGGCGAAGGCACGCCCCTCCCCGCCGAAGGTCACGACCGGATCGCCGGCCAGCTCCCACCCGCCGGTGCCGGGCAGGACCACGCTCTTCCAGGTGGCCCCGGCGTCGGCCGACCAGGCCACCGTGGCCGGCACCTGCCACGAGGCGAGGACACCGCCGGGACGGACGGGATCGATGCCTACCGACGTCTCGTTGTGGTAGCCGGCACCGCTCACCGCCACCGAGGAGACCCGCGGTCGGGCGCCGGCCGGGAGACCCGGACCCGCGGCCGGCCCTCCCCCGGCGCAGCCTGCCGACGCGGCGAGCCCCCAGACCGCCGCCCCCCGCACCGCCCCTCGGAGCGCCCTCATCCCCCGCTCCCGCCGGCTTCCACCCGACTCCGGAGCCGTTCGAGAAGGGCCTCCACGGCGCGGCGCGCCGCCGGATCCTCCAGACTCGGGCGGGCGGCTTCGAGTCGGGCCCGGGCCATCGCCGGTGGCACGGTGGTGGAGAAGGCTTGCAGTACGGCCCTTCGTACCCGCCGGTCCGGGTCGCCCAGATGCGCGGCCAGAGCGTCCAGGGCGCGGGCGTCCCCGCGGGCACCCAGGGCCCCGAGGGCCTGCGCCGCCACGGGCGTGTCGGCCAGGCGGTCCGCGAGCTCGTCCACGAAGCTCGTGTCCCGTCGGAGCACGATGGCCACCATCGCGGACTGGGCGACCTGGTCACGGTACGAGGGCGTGCGCAGCCCTCTGCGGATGAGGTCCCGCATCGCCGCCGTGTCGGCCGTGACTCGATCCGCCCGTGCGACCGCTTCCAGGGCGGCGGCCCGCACCCCGTAGCTCGAGTCCGTCTCGAACGCCCGGCGCGCCATCCGCACCGCTGAGGCTCCGCCCAGCTCGCCGATCGCGGCGACGGCCGAGGCCCGCACCCGGGCCGAGCTGTCGCCCATCGCCGCCTCCAGCGGGGGGAGCGCGCCGGCCGCCGGGAAGCCCGCCAGCCCCTCGGCCACCGCCGCCCGGAGCGCCGGGGGCCCATCCCCGCCCAGGACGGTGGCGAGGGCCGCCAGCGCCACGGTGTCACCGGAGCGCTCGGCCAGCCTCTCGGCCGCCCAGCGCCGGTTCCACAGGGCGGTGGGGCCGGCCAGCTCCCCGGCCAGCCAGGTGGTGGGTTGAGGGAAGTCGAGCGACTTGACCACCGCGTCGCCGTCGTCGAATACGACCGCGCTCGGAGACGCGTCCACTCCCTCGATCCGGACCGTGTCGACGGCGCGATCCACCACGACCCGGCGCAGGAGGGTGCCGCGCCGGGTAGCGACCCGGATCGTGACCGGCAGCCGGAACACACGGGGTGTCACCAGGGCTCGCGCGGAATCGGCCGAATCCGCCTGGACCTGGCGTACCTCGAGCGCCAGTCGGCTGGCCGCGGAATCCCAGCGGGCGTGGACCTCGAGCTGCGGGTAGCCGCCGCTGTATACCCACTGGTCGAAGAACCAGGCCAGGTTCCGGCCCGTCGCCGCCAGGATGGCCTGACGCAGGTCGTCCGTGGTGGCGTTGCCGTAGGCGTGCCGCACCAGGTATTCGTGAACGGAGCTCCAGAAGGGCTGGGGGCCCAGCATCGTCTCCAGCATGCGGAGGACGAGCGCCCCCTTCGGGTAGATCACGTTGGAGCTCGGGGCGGCCAGCGGCACGCGTCGCCGGGCATCGGCCGCCACGAAGTCGTCGTACTCGTTGAGATAGTAGCTCTCGGCGGCGGCTTCGCCGCGGGCCCGGGCCCAGTATTGGCCGGGCATGAACTCGGCGAAGCCCTCGTTCAGCCAGAGGTTCGCCCAGTCCGCGGTGGTGACGTAGTCGCCGAACCACATGTGGGCGAGCTCGTGCGGGATGAGGTCGGTCAGGAACCAGGGATCGTCCCGGTAGGCACGCTCATCGGGGAGCCAGTCCACCAGTGTGGTCGCGGTGACGTTCTCCATGCCGCCGAAGAAGTCGGCCACCGTGGTCTGGGCGTACTTGGACCACGGGTAGGGGATCCCGGTCAGGTGCGAATATGTGTCGATCATGTCCGGCGTCACCCGGAACAGCCGCCGCCCGCGGACCGTATCGGCCGGGTACACGTAGTAATCGACCGGCGTGCCCCGCCAATCGTCTTTCAGACGGACGAGCCTCGACACGATGAGCGACACCAGATACGTGGAGGCCGGGTGGTCCTCCCGCCAGGTCACGGTGTGGATCCCATCGCCGTGGTCCCGGTCCGCGACGCGCCGGCCGTTGGATACCACCGTGAAGCCCGTCGGCACCGTCGCGCTCAGCTCCCAGGTCATCTTGTCGTTGGGAAAATCGTATGTCGGGAACCACAGGTGGTTGTTGTGGGATTCGCCCTGGCTCCATAGTTGCCGCGGATGACCGGGCCCGGCCTCCAGGAAGGTCAGGCCCCTGCCGTTGCGGATCCGGGCCCGATAGTCGATCCGGAACCGAACCGTGTCCCCGAAGGAAGCGGGGGCCGACAGGTGGACCACGAGCGTATCCCCGGGGTGGGACCAGCGGAGCGACCGCCCGCCCGCTCCGGTCACCGCGTCGACGTCGAGACCGGCTCCCGCGTCGAGCACGACCGAGTCCAGCCCGGGACGCAGGACGCGGAGCGTGGTCTCGACGCGGCCTGCGAGGGAGGTCGAGTCCCAGTCGAAGGCATGGAGCGCGATCGACTGGTGCAGGAGGTCGTAGTCGTGGGAGCGCTGGTACGCCTCGTTGACGCTCCACCCGGGCCGGTCGTCGGGCGACGCGGCGGCGCTCGTCGCCTGGGCGGGCAGCGCCCGGGGGGCGAGCGTCGTCATCGGCGCCAGCATCGCCGCGAGACTCAGGAGCTTCGCGAGCATGGAGCCGCGCGCCGGGCGGGCGGGCGATGGAGGCGGACCGTGGGGCGGACGAGGCGACATGGGGCTCTCCCTTGCTCCTTCCTGGATCGCTCCCGTCGCGAGATCGTGGGCCCGAAGCGCCGGGGCGCGCGCTGGAAGGTAATCGAGCGCGGGGTGGCCCGCCGGGGCGCGGGCCAGCGGCACACCGCCACGCCCCGTGGAACTCGGACGCGCGTGTGGGTATACGTCGCACTGTCTACAACTGTGGTAGTGGCCGCGGCGGACCGGATCATCCCCCGCGGTGCGGCGGTCGGGGAGGCCCCGGGGCGCCGCAGGCCGAGACTCGCCCCTCGCGGTCCGTGAGACGGGAGTAGCATGCGCGTCGCGCTGGTCACCGAATACTATCATCCGCACCTGGGCGGCGTCACCGAGCATGTCCAGGCCCTCCAGCGCCAGCTGGTCCGCCGTGGCCACGAGGCCCTGGTCGTCACGGCCAACATGCGAGGCCAGGATCCGTCCGAGACGGGGGTGCGCCGGGTGGGCCGCAGCCAGGTCGTGTTCAGCAACGGCTCCTTCGCGCGCATCACTCTCGGCTGGAGGCTGCGGTCCCGGCTCGAGGAGCTGTTCCTGGAGGAGCGGATGGACATCGTGCACGTCCACGGGCCCCTGGCGCCGGTCCTCGGGCTGGTGGCCCAGTCGGCCGCCGATCGTCTCGGGATTCCGGTGGTGGGGACGTTCCACTCGTGGTTCCCGCGCTCGGCGAGCTGCCGGATCTTCCGCGGGCCGCTGCAACGACGCCTGTCGAGCATGGCCGCCCGCATCGCCGTGAGCCCCTCGGTCATCGAGGCCCACGACCGCTACTTCGAGGCGGACTTCGAGGTGATCCCCAACGGCGTCGACATCCGCTACTTCCACCCGAATGGACGGCCGCCCGGGCCCCTCGGACCCGAAGACCCCCCCCGCCTCCTGTTCCTGGGCCGTCTCGATCCGCGCAATGGACTGGAGACCCTCCTCGAGGCCATGCCCCGGGTGGCGCGGCACTACCCCGACGCGGTGCTGACCGTGGTCGGCGACGGACCCCTGCGCGCCCACTACGAGCGCCTGGCGGCCCCCCTCGGGTCCTCGGTGCGCTTCGTCGGCCGCATCTACCGCGAACGGCCCGACTACTACGGCGGCACGGACCTCTACCTGGCGCCGACCCGACGGGCCTCGTTCGGCATCACGCTGCTCGAGGCCATGGCCTGCGGGGCGCCCGTGCTGGCCGCCGACCTGGACGGGCACCGGTTCGTGATGGGGGAGTCCGGGGCCGGTCGGCTCCTGCAGCCGGACCAGCCCGCCTCGTGGGCGGACGCGATCGTGGACCTCCTGTCCAACGTCCCACAGCGGGCCCGCATGCGGGGCCGAGCCCTCGAGCGGGCGTCCGCGTTCGCCTGGTCGGGCGTGGCGGAGCGGGTCCTGGAGACGTATCGACGAGTCGCCCGGTGATCGGAGCGCTGGCGGGCGTGTGCGGCGTGCTCGGCGCCGGGGGGCTGGCCGCCGGAGCCCTGCTGCCCAATGCCCGACTGTTCGGCCCCGTCGTGGGCCGCGGGGCCCCGGATGGGCGCTCCGTATACCTGACCTTCGACGACGGTCCCAGCCCCCGGGCCACGCCCTCGATCCTCGACACGCTGGCGCTCGAGGGAGCCCCGGCCACCTTCTTCATGGTGGGACGCTACGCGGAGAGCCACCCCGAGCTCGCTCGGGCGGTGGCGTCCGCGGGCCACCTGGTGGGCAGTCACACCTACACGCATCGCAAGCTCACCCTCCTGGGGCCGGCGACGGTCCGCCGCGAGATCGGCGAGGGCCACCGGGCGGTGGCGCGTGCCGCCGGGGTGGAGCCGGAAGCCTTCCGAGCGCCGCACGGGCACCGGAACCCGTTCGTGGACCGAACGCTGAGGGGCATGGGCTGCCCGCTGGTGGGCTGGACGCTCGGCGTATGGGATTCCGATCGTCCGGGCGCCGACGAGATCCGCCGCCGGGCTCGATCCGGAATGCGGCCCGGAACCGTGCTCCTCCTGCACGACGGTGACGGGTACGATCCCGACGGCGATCGTTCGCAGACCGCCGAAGCCCTCCCCGGGATCCTGGACGACCTGCGGCGGGACGGCTACGCGGTCCGGCCCCTGGCGGAGCTGCTCGCGTGAGCGGGTCCGCCGCCGGAACGGCCGGCGCGGGGTGGCGGCGCTGGCTCCGGATCGGCGCGCTGGCGCTCCTGGCGGCCTTCACCGTCCGTGTGGGCCTCCACTTCCCGTGGGCGCGCACGGGCGAAGCGCTGCTGAACACGAACCGGCTCCTGCTCGCCGGCGCCCTGCTGGTGAACCTCCTGTCCCTGGTCGCCAAGGGCTGGGGCTGGCACCGGCTCCTGCGGCCCAACACGAACGCCGGCTGGATGAACGTCCAGCGCGCCAACCTCGTGGGCTCGGCCGTCGGCGACGTCTCGGTCGCCCTGGTGGGAGAGGCGGCGAGGGTGCGAGCGCTGGCGAGGGAGGAGAAGATCCCGGTGGGCCTCACGGCCATCTCGGTCGCGGCCGCGCGCCTCGCCGAGGCCGTCGCTCTCGGGATCGTGATCGCCGTCGCCTTCCTGGCCTTCCCCCTTCCGTCCTTCCTGGCCCGGGCGGGGCTCGTCGCGGGCGCGTTGCTGGCGACGGGCTTCGTGGTCGTCCTGGCGGTACGACGGCCGCCGGTGGCGGAGCGGCTGCGCCGGCACCTTCCGTCGCAGATCGTGGACGCGGTGCGGACCGTCGGCCGCCGGCCGTTCGGCGAGGCCGTCGCCCTGGCGCTCGTCAACTGGGGGTCGCAGTGGGCCACCTACGCGCTGGTGCTCGCCGCCACGCACGTCACGCCGTCGCCCGAGGCGGCGTTCGCCGCACTGCTGGCCGCCAACCTGGGAGGCGTACTGCGGCTCACGCCGGCCAACGTGGGGGTGTTCCAGGCCTCCCTGGTCGTGGGGCTGGCGCCCTTCGGGGTGGACCCTTCGTCCGCGATCCTGGCCGGGCTCGTGCTGCAGGCCGTTCAGGTCCCGCCGGTCATCGGGCTCGCCAGCCTGGCGGCCGGCGTAGACGGCCTCGCGCGGCTGCGGCGCCCGAGCGCCGGTGAGGACGAGGCCGCGGCGGGGGAGCCGGCGCCCGCCGGCCGGCCCGGCCGGCGGCTCACAGAGGTAGTCGAGACCTAGGGCGAGGAGCCGGCCGCACTCGCGGCCCCTTCACAGGGCCCGGCCGAGCACTTCCTCCAGGCGGCGCCGACCGCTGCGGCTCAGGTTGCGGCGGGTGCCGTCCTCCAGGAGGACGACGTACTGTCCCGTGCCCGTCGTGCGGATCTCTTTCACGAAGCCGATGCGGACGATGGTGGACCGGTGGATGCGGACGAAGACGTCCGGGTCCAGGCTGTCCTCCAGCTCCTTCATGGTCTCCCGCATGAGGTGCGAGCGCTCCCCGGTGTGGAGCCGCACGTAGTCGCCCGCCGCCTCGACCCAGTCCACCTCCCCCACATCCACGAAATGGATGCGGCCCGAGGAGCGCACGACGAAGCGCTCGACCGGCCCCTCGCGCTCCTCGCGATCCACGCCGACGGGGTTCTCTTCCCCCGCGGCGGCGGCCCGATGATCGGCCAGCAGGGCCTCGATCCGCGACGCCATGGCGGCGTCCTGGTGCCTGGACACCTCCAGCTTGGCCCGCTCGAGGGCGCGCTCGAAGCGCTCGTCGTCGAACGGCTTGAGGAGGTAGTCCAGGGCGTGCACCTCGAAGGCGCGCAGCGCGTACTGGTCGTAGGCGGTGACGAACACGACGGTCGGGATGCGAACCCCCTCGCCGGCCACCGTCTCCAGCACGTCGAACCCGTCCATCTCCGGCATCTCGATGTCCAGGAAGACCAGGTCCGGCTCGAGCTCGAGGATGCGGTCCACCGCCTCGGGCCCCGAGCGGCACTCCCCCACCACGTCGACCTCCGGCGTCGCCTTCAGCAGGATGCGCAGGGTCTCCCTCGCGAGCGGCTCGTCGTCGACGATCACGGTGCGGATGGCCTTCACGACGCCTCCCTCCAGCGGGTCCACGGCAGCTCGATCACCGACACGACTCCCGCCCGGGTGCCCGGGCCCACGTGCAGCCGGGCCTCGTCACCGTACATGCGCGCCAGCCGCTCGCGCACGTTGCGGAGCCCGACGCCCGACTCCTCGTTGGGCTTCCACCCGGCCGGCGGGAGGGGGCCGTCGTCCTCGACCTTGAGGCGCAGGAGTCCGTCGAGCCGGCACGCACCCACCGTCACCTCGCGGCTGCCCGCGTGTGGGCTCACGCCGTGCCGGATCGCGTTCTCGACGAGGGGCTGCAGGATCATGTTGGGCACGGAGGCGAGCAGGGCCTCCTCATGCACGTCGAAGCGCACCCGCAGCCGATCCGAGAAGCGCATCTGCTCCACCTCCAGGTATCGGCGCAGGAACTCCATCTCCTCCTGAAGCGGGGCCTCCTGACGCTCCTCGTTCTCCAGCGAGTAGCGCAGAAGGTCCCCGAGCCCGGCCAGCATGCCCAGGGCACGGTCGCGCTCGCCGGTCCGAACCAGGGACCCGATCGAATGCAGGGTGTTGAACAGGAAGTGGGGGTGGAGCTGCATCTTCAACGCACGGAGCTGGGCCTCCACGACCCGGCCGCGGAGGTCCGCGGCCTCCACCTCGTGCTCACGGAGCCGGCGATAGTTCTGATAGGCCAGTCCGGCGGCGAGGATGAACATGTAGATGATGAGACCCCACAGGAAGTAGCCGCGGGCGACCGCGAGATAGTAGCCCCAAAACCCGCTGTACTTGGGAGGGATCATCGCGATGATCGCGATGATCCCGCAGGAGAGCAGGAGCTCCACCAGCAGGAGGACCCCGGCGGCCGCCACGTGCAGCGCCAGGTTTCGCGCCCAATGGCGCCGCTCCAGCGGGAAACGCCGGCCGAGCCACAGGATGACCGGCGCGAGACCGGCCCACAGGTAATAGTCCGGGAGCCAGTACTTGGTCATCTTCCAGAAGGACATCGGCTCCCGGGAAGGCATCCCGAGCATCCCGAAGTACGCCTGGACGGTGGCGATCAGGCCCAGGGCGGTGGCGCCTCCCAACACCAGGAGGACCCACACGACCAGGCGACGGGGCTCGTCGCCGCGCTCGACTTTCCGGCCCGGGTGCGGGGCCGATCCTCGGGAACCCGGGGACATCAGCGCATTCACGGCCAGGGGCAGGAGGTGAGGGGCGCGACCCGCTCGTCGAGTCGGGCCCCGAGCCTCACGAGGATATACATCGCGGGTCGGTCCCCGCCAGCCCGGCGGCCGGACGCTGGCGCCGGACCGCCCGCGTCATGGGCGCTCAGGAAGGCGCGTAGCGGCCGTCGAAGACCGTGTTCCAGGTGGACCCTCCGTCCCGGGAGACCTCCCAGTGCTGCCGGACTTCACCGTTGCCCGACGGGGTCCAGATGATCCGGTCGAGCACCTCGCCCCCGGTTCCGGTGCGCCGGCCCGACAGCACCATGGAGGAGCCCCGCAGCCCGCCGGTGAGGTGGAGAACGAGCCCCCCTTCCCCCACCCAGAACTGGGTCCAGTCTCCCGAGGTCGGATCGTAGGCGTTGAGACTCCTGCCGCCCACGCCGTCTCGCCCCATCCAGTGCTCGAGGATCCCGCACCCACCCGAAACCCGCGTGATCTCGCTGTGGCCCACGACCCGTCCCGCCGTATCGGTCACGGTCCATCGGCCCAACCAGAAGTCGAACTCGCGTCGCTCCGGGGCCCGGCACCGGGAGGCGACCGTGTCCGGACGGACGGACGAAGCGCCCGGGGCCGCCCCCCTGCGCGGCGCCCCGGACGCGACGAGGGGCAGGAGGACGAGCGCGGCCAACTCCCATCGGGGCATGGTCGAACCTCCGGGTCGCGGTCCGAGCGTCGGGGCGCCGTCCGACGACGCCCCTGCGGACCGTGAGGATGCCGGGCACAGGGTCGCCCGCGACACCCGCCCATCGACGAACGAACGTCCGGCGCCGACCAGCTACCGTCTCAGAACGCCGTCCACCAGGTGATCTTGGCCAGGAACGTGTCGGCGGGGGGACGGTCGAAGATGCGGCCGATGTCGGGACCCAGGGTCAGGCTCCCCGTGTCGGCCATGCCGCTCCGGTTCTGCGTCCACACCAGGTACAGGGTCGAGCCCGACCGGAACTGCCAGCGCAGGATCGCGTTCCCGCGCAGGGAATGGAGCGTGAAGTTCGGGTCGTCGAAGGTAAAGGTCTTGGCCGGCCCGGACCCGTCCGGGTCGACCGAGTACTCCCGCTGCCCCGAGGCGGAGGTCGAAGCCGAGATCGTCCCCACGTCCCGGCCGTAGACCAGGGTCCGGCCGCTGCGGGGCGCAGCGAACTCCTTGAAGGAGGAGAACCGGTTGCTCGACACCAGCGGCTGCAGGTAGACCTCCAGGGACAGGTCGGGCGTGAAGGTGACGCTGGCCCGGGTCTCCATGGAGACCTGCTGCTGGCGCAGGTCCGAGACCACGTACCGGGTCCCGTAGAAGGCGCTCGCCGTCGGGTCCTCGACCGCCGTGACGTACTGCACCGGCGACGCGGAGCGCCGGTAGGCCGGGCCGGCGGACAGGGACACGTTGGAGACGGGCTTGAAGCGCACCGACACCGACACGTCGTAGGAGGGCGGGCCCACGTCCCGATCGTCGAGGTTCCCCGTCAGGTCCACGACCAGCGCGTTGCGGCTGTCGGTGCTGAGACGGGCGGCGTAGTACGTATAGCCGGGCGTCCGGACCACAGGCCCACCCCGGGTGAGGCCGTCGTCGAAGACCGAAGGGGAGCGGATCACGAACGCGCTCGCGCTCCAGTAGCCCAGTGTGGTGAGACCCACGTAGCCGTGTACGTCGCGGTAGGTGAGGTTCCCCTCGAAGTCGTACTCCTGCTGTCCTCCGGCGATGAAGCTCAGCGTGCGGTACCAGGAGGTCGGCTTCGTCAGGTGGCGGAACAGGTTGGCGTTCATCCACCAGTAGTCCGCGCGGGTCTGGAAGCCGAGGTCGTTGGACTCGAACCCGGGGCTGCGGACGTTGAGGGCCGTCTCCCACAGCCACTCGCCGGACTCCTTGGCGACGCGCACGTGGCCGGCCCAGCCCCGCAAGGAAGTCGCCGTGGGGTCGAAGGCGTCGGAGAACAGCCCGTTGCCGCCGCCCTTCCGATCCGGTCGCTGGAAATAGCGCGCGCTCGACTCCTGCTCGCGCCGGATGGCGGCGGTATCCCCCCACAGCCCGCTCCCGGCGATCTGGGCCCGGACCCGGTACGTCTTCCCGCCCCACCAGTACTGGGCGTCCAATCCCGCCGTCTCGGCGTGCCGGGGGAGGAGCGACTCGAGGCCCGGGTCACTCATGCCGCGCGCCACGGAGGTCAGGATCCCCCCGACCACCAGGTTGCCCCCGTCGAAATCGCGCTTCACCCGTCCCACGAAGTAGTTGGTCGGGGGCGCCACCGCCTGCTGGAAACGGTCACCCGAGGAGCCGATCACGGTCGCCCGCTCGCGCGCCGTGACCGCGTCCATGACGCCGACCGACAGCCCCCCGGACTGCCGACCCGTCAGCTTGACCGCCCCCAGGATCGACGTGTTCTCGGGAACCGAGGCGTACTTTCCCGCGTCCTCCGCGAGTGAAGCCCCCCGCGGGCTGCGTCCGATGCGCCTCGAGTGGAACAGGTCGAGGCTGGAGACGTTGCTGCAGAAGAAGCAGCTGAACCCCCCGAAGTTGAACAGGTCCGAGCCCTCCACGAAGAACGGACGCTTCTCCGGGTAGAAGGTCTCGAACGCGCTCAGGTTCACCACGGCCGGGTCCACCTCCACCTGGCCGAAGTCCGGGTTGAGCGTAGCCGAGAGCGACAGGCTGGGACCGACCTGGTAGTCCACGTCGGCGCCGAACCGGTAGTCGGCGGCATGGGCGCGAGCCAGCGGGTCCTCCGGGTCCGCGATCGGCCGGTTGGCCGAGCTGGCCACCGCGTACGGAACGAGCTCCACGGGCCGGTGCGTCGCGGGCGGACGCAGGGCCGTCAGATGCCCGAACCTCGAGGGTCCCCCGACCTGGTCGATGGGCCAGAAGGCCCACTCGGAGCGCTCCTTGAGCCGCGCCTCGAAGCGCACGACCTGCAGTCCCCACGTCTCGATCGAGTCGGGCGGGAAGCGGAGCTGCGAGAAGGGGATCCGGAGCTCGGCCGTCCAGCCCATTGAATCGACGGCGGTCGCGGCCTGCCACACCGGGTCCCACGACGCGTCGAGGTTGCTACCGCCGAGACCCAGGGCGTCACCCCGGACATCGGACGGGTTGATGTCGAACTCGGTCTCGCCCAGGTGGTCGTGGAAGGTGTCGAAGAGGATCGAGAGCTCATCGCTCTCCATGTCCGCGTCCCGGCGCACCAGGCGCGTACGGACGCCCGCCGCGCCGAGCGAGTCGTACATCCGGGCCCCGACGTACAGGGCCCGATCGTCGTAGGCGAACCTCACCTCGGTCCGCTGCGTGGACTTCACGCCTGGATCGGGCTGGGTCTGCCGGAAGCCCGTGGCGGCGGGCGCGGTCCGCCACACCGCCTCGTCCAGCCGCCCGTCCAGCTTCACGGGCGCGTGGAGGCGAACGGCCCGCACCGCCGGCCGCCTCGCGTCGTGGCCGTCGGGCGCGGCCGACTGGGCCCGGACCGGTCCCGCCGCCGCCACGCCCAGCAGCGCCGCCAGCACGCACGCCACGTCTCGACACGGACACCTTCGCGAGGCTCGACCGGCGCCCGTGAGGCGGCGGATCAACGGCATCGTGCAGCTCCGTCGGTGAGGTCCAGGTCCTGGCTTCTGCGTACGGCCCTTGGACGACGTCTACGAAGCAAAGGTTGCAAAGGTGGAGGCTCCGGAGCCTGCGCATGAGACGAAGGAACGAGGGGACGGGATGAATGGGCTGAGGGAAGGGTCGGGCGCGGGGGCGGATCTGGAGGCGGTCGGGTATGGCGAGGTCGGGGCGCCGTCCGGCGCCCCGATCCGCCAGGACCTCAGGGTCGATGCAGGTCGATGCCTCCATTGGTGGTCTCGGCCCGGATGGTGGGTCCTCCCCCACCCAGGTCGACGGCCAGTCGACGGCCGATGCGGCCCTGCACCGTGATCGGGAAGCCCACGTCCACGCCCCCGTTCACGGTCGACGTGACCAGGTGCGCGGCGTAGCCGTCCGGTACCGCCATGTCGACGCCTCCGTTCGTCGTGCGAACGGCGAGACCGACCCCATCCCACGTTCGGCCGGCGAGCACGATGTCGAGCCCACCGTTGGTGGTCGAGCCGCTCACGTCCCCCGAGAGGTGCGTCAGGTCCACCCCGCCGTTCAGGGTGCGGAAGCGCGTCCTGCCCTTCATGCCCTCGATGGAGATGCCTCCGTTCTGGGCGTGCAGCGACACGTCGGTGGTCGCCGGCGCCTCGATGCGGTAGCTCACCGACCACCAGCCGTCCCGGTGCGTGTCGGGACCCTGCGCCCGCACCCGGCCACCGTCCGTGTCGATGGTCACGCGACCGGCCAGAGCCCTGGCCTCTTCGGTCGATCCGGCGCGCGCCTGGACGCGGGCCTGGATCCGCACGTCCGCGCGGGCCGCGGCCCGCACACGAATGCCGCCGTTGGGTTGAGCGTCCACGTCGAGGCCGCTCGACGGCGTCTTCAGAGTGAGCTCGCGCACCTCGCAATAGCGGCGGGCGTCGTCACGGTTGCCGCGCGTCTGGGCGCACCAGTCCGAGCCGCCCTGGGCCCGAGCGGGGCTCACGACGACCGCGGCGGCGGCCAGGGCCAGCAGGATCCTGTCCAGGGGTCCACCGCGTCGCCTGCGGGGATCGGACATCGTGCGCTTGCTGTTCATCATCGTCGTCCTCCTCAGCGGTGGATTCGCTTCGTCACACGCGGAGATCGCGGGCGGCGGGTCGCCTCAGGAGCCCTCGATATGCACGTCGCCGGTCACGGCCTGCACCGACACGTGCACCGACCCGTTCCCGACCGACAGCCGGTAGTGCCGCCCTCCGCCGAAGTGCTGGCTCCCGAGCAGCTGGGCCTGGCGATCCGTGACCAGCTCGCCGCTCACGGTCGTGATCTCGAACGAGGCGCCCACACCGTCCGGGAGCGCGAGCGTGACCTCTCCGGTCGCCGTCTGGAAGCTCAGGGTCGCCGAGGAGGTGGGCTGCGCGCGAAAGGTGATGTCGCCCGATGCGCTCGTGAACGTCCCGTCCGAGATCCCGCGGCCGCCGACCTCGATGTCCCCGTTCGCCGTCGAGATGTCGACGCTCCCCGTGGCCGACGGGACCGTCACGTCCCCGGACACGGTGTTCAGCTTGAGCCGGGCCGGAGAGCCGCTCACGGTAATGTTGCCGGAGACGCCCGCCACGCGGAGACTCTGCGGATCTCCCTGGATGTGCACGTCTCCATCCATGGACTCGATCGTCACGCGCCCGGTAAGACCCCGGACGGTCACGTCGCCGTCGCGGGTGTGGACCTCCACCTGCACGGCGCTCGGCAACGAGACCTCGATTTCGTCGTCCGCCCCGTCGTCCCTCACGCTCAGCCTCGAGCCCGAGCCTTCCAGCCGAATCCGCCGGAGCGTCTCGGGCCGGGCCCGGACCACGAGCGTACGGCCGCTCGAACCGACCACGGTCACGTCCGCCTCGCGTGCGGAGATCGAGACCACGCCGTCGGGCGCCACGGAGCGGGCCAGGGAGTCCGGCGACTGCGCCGCGGTCGGGTGCGGGGCCAGCGCCCACGCCCACACCATGAGGATCAGCGGGGCCCACCAGCTTCTATCGAGACGGTCCATTGCGGGACTCTCCCTGTCTCAGGTTCCGAGCTGGAGCGTCTGCTCCAGCAGTCCGATCTTCTTCCGGTACATGGAGGTCAGGAGCTGCGTGGCGGGCTGGCTCGAGGGGTCCGCGGCCAGCGCCGCCGACGTCGTGGCGATGGCCCGGTCGATGACTTCGAGGTTGGCCTCGACCGCCTGGACGGTCGCCGGCGACAGCTCCGCTCGGCGCGCCTCGAGCTCGGCCCGCAGCCTGGCCACGGTGGGCTGGTACTGGGAAGCCACGAAACGGGCCGGCGCCGTGGCCGCCACTGCGGGGCTCTCCGCAGCCGCCGCCACGCGGCTCGGCGCGGCCGCCGACGCGCTGCTGCGGTCTTCGCGCCCCACGATCACCGCGGTGACGACCGAGGAGAGGGCCACGAGCACGGTGGCCGCCGCGGCCAGCTGCCAGCGGGCCGAGCGCAGGGTGCGCCCGGAGGGTCGAGCCGGCACACGATCCACGGTCCGGCCGGCGACACCTTCCCACAGGGTCGCGGGCGTCTCGACGCTCGGGGGCAGCCCGGCCGCCGCCTCGAGCAGGCGCCGGGTCGAATCCACCCGGGCCCGACACGAGGCGCAAGCCTGCAGGTGCCGCTCGACCTCCGGGACCTCCGTCGGCTCGAGGAGCCCGTCCACGTAGTCGTTCAGCCGGGTCTCGTCCGGATGCGATGCGCTCATGGCGTCAGCTCTTCGCGCAGCAGCTTCCGGGCACGGTGGAGCTGCGACTTCACGGTTCCGACGGTCGTTCCCATCATCTCCGCGATCTCCTCCTGCGGATACCCTTCCACGTCGTAGAGCACGAACACCATCCGGGCCCGGTCCGGCAACGTCCCGATGGCCCGGTCGAGCGCGATCCCGAGGACGGCCGACGACGGGTCCACGCCGCCGTCCAGGAGTTCGAGCATCTCGGGCTCCTCGGTCCGCGTCGGGCGGCGCGAGCGGGACCGGAACGCGTTGTAGACCACGTTGACGGTGAGCCTGTGCATCCAGGTCGCGAACCTCGATTCGCCCCGGAACGTGTCGAGCTTCTCCCAGGCCCTCACGAACGCGTCCTGGGCCAGCTCCTCCGCCAGGGCCGGCTCGCCCGCCAAACGGAGGCACAGCGCGTAGACTCGCCCGGCGTTCTCGTTGTAGAGGCGCTCGAAGCGGGCCCGGCGCTCCGCCGCCGTGTCCGGGGCCGTCGGGGCTCCCGGGCCCGCCGCGGGCGCCCTCGACCGAGGCCGATCGCCCGGACCCCTCACCTTGCGGACGGCCTCAATCGCCATCGGCCCGCAGCTCGGCTGCCGGACGGGAGCTGATGCTCCCGTCCGCCCCTGCGGGCGCGGGGGCCCGTGTCGGCGTGGATCGCTGGGTGGTCGTCATCGTTCGAGTATGGGACACGGTGCGGGTCCGGCAGGTTGGAACGGGCGCGGGGCGCTTGCGGAGCCCTCCCTCCGCCGCCGAACATGGGCCGACGCCCGCGGGCGCGCCGCGGCCACACCCGCCCTCGCACAGGAGCCACCCCATGGGGGACCGATACAGAGACAGAGACCGCGGCCGGCCTTCGGCCCTCAGCCGCCGGTCGTTCGTGCGCAGCGCCGCGATCGGGAGCCTGGCGGTGGCCACCGGGTCCGGCAGCCTGGCCTGCGCCCCGGACGCCGACGACGGCCGGGCGAGCGGCGGGGACCCGCCGGGCGACTCCCCGTTCGACGTGCCCCCCTTCGAGTACGAAGAGGCGACGATCGCCGACCTCCGGAAGCGCATGGAGGAGGGGAGCCTCACCGCCAGACAGCTCACCGAGGCCTACCTGGACCGCATCGAGGCGCTGGACGGCGAGGGACCCCGGCTCTCTCAGGTGCTGCAGACGAATCCCGAAGCCCTCGACATGGCCGACCGGCTGGACCGCGAGCGCAAGGCCGGCAACCCGCGCGGACCCATGCACGGGATCCCGGTGCTCCTCAAGGACAACATCGCCACGGCGGACAGGATGGAGAGCGCCGCGGGCTCTGTGGCGCTCGTGGGCTCGAAGCCGCCGCGCGACGCCTTCGTAGCCCGGCGCCTCCGGGAGGCCGGAGCGATCCTGCTCGGCAAGACGAACCTGAGCGAGTGGGCGAACTTCCGCTCCTCGCACTCGTCCAGCGGCTGGAGCGGGCGCGGCGGTCAGGGCCGGAATCCGTACGCCCTCGACCGCACGCCCTGCGGGTCCAGCTCGGGCTCCGGCGCGGCCGCGGCGGCCAGCTTCTGCACCGTCGCCATCGGCACGGAGACCGACGGCTCGGTGACCTGTCCCGCCAACGCCAACTCGCTGGTGGGAATCAAGCCCACCCTCGGCCTCGTGAGCCGCTCGGGAATCGTGCCCATCTCCCACAGCCAGGACACCGCGGGTCCCATGGCCCGCACGGTGACGGATGCGGCCATCCTGCTCGGCGCGATGGCCGGTGTGGACGCCCGCGATCCGGCCACGGCGAAGGCGAAGGGCCACGTCGAGAACGACTACACGCGTTTCCTGGACGCAAACGGCCTGAAGGGGGCCAGGATCGGCGTGGTCCGCGACCACTACTTCGGCTACAGCCCCAAGGCCGATGCGATCGCCGAGGAAGCCCTGCGGGCGCTCCGCGACGCCGGAGCGGTCCTCGTCGATCCGGCGAGCATCCCGACGGCGGGCCAGTGGGGGGACTCGGAGTTCGAGGTGCTGCTGTACGAGTTCAAGGCGGACCTGAACGCGTACCTGTCGGACCTGGGACCCGGCGCACCCGTGCACACCCTGGCCGACGTGATCGCCTTCAACGAGGACCACGCCGAGCGGGAGATGCCCTACTTCGGCCAGGACATCATGGAGCAGGCCGAGGCCAAGGGCCCGCTCACCGAAGCCGCCTACACAAAGGCCCTGGAGAAGAACCACCGTCTCACACGGGCGGAAGGGATCGACAAGGTCATGGACGAGCACCGCCTGGATGCCCTGGTGGCGCCCACGTCGGGCCCACCCTGGGTCATCGACCTGGTGAACGGGGACGCGGGTGGCGGGAGCTTCACGTCACCCGCCGCCGTGGCCGGCTATCCCCACATCACGGTACCGGCCGGCTACACGTTCGGCCTGCCCGTGGGCTTCTCGTTCGTGGGCCGGGCCTGGACCGAGCCGACCTTGCTCAGGCTCGCCTACGCCTTCGAGCAGGCCACCAAGGTACGGCGTGCTCCGACCTACCGCCGCAGCGCGGACGTGGCCGCCGTGTCGTCCGACAGCGCGGGCTGAGCCCCGGGGCCGATGAACGGAGGGGGCGGCCGCGGCCGCCCCCTCCCGGACTGCGGATCGACCTCGACCTCAGCCGCCGATCGAGTCTCCGCTGGTGCCGTGCGCGTCCTCATGGCCGTCCTGGTCGCGGTCCTCGAAGCCGCGCAGCGAGCGCCTGATGTTCCCGGCCACCAGCTCGGCGTTCGGTCCCCCGGGCGCGGCCGTGGCCGGATCGATCAGCCGTCCGTCGGCGTCCACGAACCAGGTCCGGACGTCGAAGGTGAGCGTCAGGTTCGTGGGGGTGCCTCCGTCGGTGACCTCGAGGGGCGGCTGCAACGCCACCCGCTCGTGCAGCTCCAGTCGGCGTTCCAGCGTGAAGTCGACGCCGTTCCAGGTGCCATCCACGCGGACGCTCACGCTGTCGAAGCCGGGGTGCTCGGACAGGAAGGCGGTGTCGGCGGAGTCCGAGGCGTTGGGCGCGTGGATGTCGAAGTCGGCCTTCTCGTAGGTCCCGACCGGGAGCTCGAGGCTGGCCACGTGGTCCAGAGCCCCGTCGAGCGGGAGGGTGACCAGCATGGGACCCGCCACCTGGACCTCGCAGTCCTCGTGGTCCGACTCGGACTCGGAGGGTGGACCGGACTCCACGGAACCGGAGATCGAGCCGCTTCCGCCCGTCGAATCGGAGCTCGACGTGGAATCCGCGCCGGAGTCCGAGTCGGCCCGGCTCGCGCTGTCACCGGAGCAGGATCCGTCCACGGGCTCGAGTTCGACCTTCCAGAGCACCAGAGCGACGTCGCTGAGGACGAGCGTGCTGTCTCCGGCCGTCTGCGTCACGTCGAACGACGCGGAGCGCGAGGGGGATACGGAGGGCGTGGGACCCGGCACCGTGACCGACAGGGACACCGGCTGGCGGCCCCCCGGTCCCGAGGTGTTGCCGCAGGCTGCGACCGTGACCCCCGCCGCGACGAGTGCGGCAGTCCTCGCTGCGACCTTCCAACGACGGATTCGCATGGCGTGCTCCCCTTCCGTGTGACAGGACACCGAGAGGGAACGGATGCACGAAGGGGCCGAAGGCCTCCATGGCCCCGGCCCCTGCGCGACGGTGAGCCCGACCCGTCGGTCGGGAGTGCCCGTTCCCCTGGACGACCAGGAGATAGAGCAGTCCCCGTGCCGGACCGCCGGCGGGGACCGGGGCGCGTGGGCCGGCCGCCCATCCGCCAGGCACGGAGGGGCTTTGAAGCGGACCGCGGGTCGGAGAGGGACTCGGGCGGACAGCGCGCGGCCGGGACCCTGGTATGAAAAGAATGCACACTGCGTCAAGGAATGCGTGGGCCGGGCCCGGAGGCGAGCGCTCGGGCCCGCTCGATTGACACGGACCCGGCGGATGCTAGGATAGCAGGCCCACGCCGCCGGCCGTCCCTCGCCAGCCGCCGGCGCGCACCCTCGACTCCCGGGAGGCCCCATGCAGACCCCGTCCCGAGCCCTGTGGGCGACCGCCGTCCTGGCGCTGGCCGCCTCCTCCGCCGGCTGCGGCCGGCAGGATCGATCGGCTGCCGGCCGCACGTTCACGTCCGGCCGAGAGCTCCTGCAGGCCATGCACGACCTCTACCGGGACCACTGGCCCCGCAACGTCACCTTCGTCCAGCAGACGGTCCGCTTCCCCAGGGCGGGCGAGGCCGACACCACGACCTGGTACGAGGCGCTGACGGTCGGGAAGCTCCGCATCGACATGGAGCCCCTCGACCAGGGCAACGGCGCCCTGTACGTGGACGGGATGCGCTACAGCTACCAGAACGGCCAGCTGGCCGACTCGGCCGCCGACACCAACCCGCTCGCCGTGCTCCTGGCCGACGTGTACCTGCAGCCCGTCGAGCGCAGCGAGAAGGTCCTGGACAGCCTGGGCGTGGACCTGGGCCCGATCCGCCGGGGTGAGTGGAAGGGGACTCCCGTGTGGATCGTGGGGGCTCCTCCCGGGGACTCGACCTCGCCGCAGTTCTGGGTGGATGCGGATCGGCTCCTCACGGTACGGGACATCCAGCCCCTCGGGACGCGGCTGCTGGACGCCCGCATCGATGGCTGGAAACCGCTCGCCGACGGCTGGGTGGAGACGCACCTGGACCTGTACCTGGACGGCAAGCTCTTCCAGACCGAGGACTATTCGAACATCCGATCGCCCGACCGTCTGGATCCGGCCCTGTTCGACCCCGCGCGCTGGAAGCCCATCACCGACGACCACTACTGGGAAGGGGGCGGGGCGTCCTGAGGCGCGCCCTTGCCGCGCGAGCGGGCACCCCACCCATTGAGCGAAGAACCCGAGCCACGAGGAGCCCTGCCGATGAGCCAACCCGAGGCCCGGCATTTTCGCTGGGATGACATGCCGCGCGAGGCGGTCACGGACTCGATCAGCCGTCGCCTGGTCACGGGCGAGCGCATGATGCTGGCCCACGTGTACCTGGACCGGGGCGCGGTCGTGCCCAAGCACGAGCACGACAACGAGCAGATCACCTACATCCTGGAGGGGGCGCTCCGCTTCTGGCTGGGCGAGGACGGCCGGGAGGAGATCGTGGTCCGCGCCGGGGAGGTGCTCCACATCCCCTCCCACCTCCCGCACAAGGCGGAGGCGCTCGAGGACACGCTGGACGTCGACGTGTTCTGCCCTCCGCGCCAGGACTGGCTGGACGGGACGGACTCCTACTTCCACGAACAGGGGTGAGTCGGTCCCACGACCCGAGCGTGCTGCCGGACATCCACTGCACGACGACCTGCCTGGAGAGGACCGCATGGATCTGGGACTGAGCGGACGCGTGGCCCTCGTGGGCGGCTCGAGCACCGGCCTCGGACGGGCGGTGGCCCGAGAGCTGGCCGCCGAGGGCGCCGACGTGGTGCTGTGCGCCCGCGGAGAGAAGCAGCTCGAGGAGACGCGGGCCGCGATCGAGGCGGAGACGGGCGCCGACGTCGCCGCGGTGACCGCGGACCTCTCCACCCTGGAGGGCGTGGAGGCCGCGGTGACGGGAGCCGAGCGTGCCTTCGGACGGATCGACATCCTGGTCACCAACACCGGGGGACCGCCGGCCGGGTCGTTCGAGACCCATGACCTGGACACGTGGCGCTCGGCCGAGCGGCTCCTGCTCGAGAGCGTCGTGGAGCTCGTGCGGCGCGTCCTCCCGGGCATGAAGGAGCGGCGCTGGGGCCGGATCATCACGATCACCTCCATCGCGGTCAAGCAGCCCATCCAGAACCTCATCCTCTCGAACAGCCTGCGGGCGGCGGTCACCGGGCTGGCCCGCACGCTCGCCAACGATGTCGCGCCGCTGGGCATCACGGTGAACAACGTCATGCCCGGCTACACGCGCACCCAGCGTCTCGAGGAGCTGTCGGGCGGAGCGCCGGGCGACGAGACGGCCTTCGAGCACTGGACGAGGGAGATTCCGATGGGCCGCATCGGAAGACCCCGCGAGCTGGCCGCGCTCGTGGCTTTCCTGGCCTCGGAGCGGGCCAGCTACATCACGGGCACCTCGGTGCCCGTGGATGGCGGATGGATCCGGTCGTTGGTGTAGCGGAACGAACCGAGCGGAGAGCGAACATGCCTGCGTCGCAGTTCACGGAGACCGAGTGGATCTGGAAGGACGGGACCTTCATCCGGTGGGAGGACGCCCGTCTCCACGTGCTGGCCAGCGCCGTGCAGTTCGGCGCCTCGGTGTTCGAGGGGATCCGCTGCTACGAGACTCCCGGAGGACCCGCGATCTTCCGGCTCGCGGAACACATCCGTCGCCTGTACGACTCGTGCCGGGTGTACCGCATGGTCCCCGACCACTCGCCGGAGGCGCTGGAGGAGGCGTGCGCCGCGGCCGTGACGCGCAACGAGCTCGGCTCGTGCTACATACGGCCCACGGTGCTGAGAGGCTACGGGGCCGCCGGCCTCGACACCCGCTCCAGCCCGATCGAGACCTACATTCCCACCTGGCCGTGGGGGACCTACCTGGGCGAAGGCGCCCTCGAGAGGGGCGTCGACGTCTGCGTCTCGAGCTGGCACCGTCCGCACCCCAACACCTTCCCGGCCAGCGCCAAGGCCGGGGGACACTATACGAACGCCACCCTGATCAAGCTCGAGGCCATCACCAACGGCTTCTCCGAGGGGATCGCGCTCGGCCCGGGCGGGCTGGTGAGCGAGGGGAGCGGGCAGAACCTGTTCCTGGTGCGTGATGGAGTCCTCGTCACCCCGGACCTGGACGGGACCTCGCTGCGCGGGATCACCCGGGACGCCGTCCTCACGCTGGCGGGCGACCTGGGGATCCCGGTGCGGGAGCAGCCCGTGCCCCGCGAGACCCTCTACTCCGCCGACGAGCTCTTCTTCACGGGCACGGCCGCCGAGGTGACCCCGGTTCGCAGCGTGGACCGGATCACGATCGGGGAGGGCGTGGCCGGGCCGGTGACCCGGGACATCCAGGCGAGGTTCATGGCCATCGTGCACGGTGAGGCGGCGGACGAGCACGGCTGGCTCACGCCCGTCGAAGCTCTCGCCAGCGCCGGCTAGGAGCGACCCGCCTCCGGCGGAGAGCCGCGAGTCCTGCGGCGGCCGGGGGCCGACCGGTCACTCCCGGCCGAGCTCCCTGGCCCTGCGACGCACGGCCCCCCGGTCCACCTTCCCCAGGTGGGTGCGGGGCAGGTCCGCTACCAGCACCACCCGCCTCGGGTACTTGTAGGGCGCCAGCCGCTCCCGGACCCACACCTGGAGCGCCTCGGCGAGATCCCCTTCGTCGCCGCCCGAGGGTCGCCCCGCCCCGGCGTCGGTCCCGGCGGCCGCGCCCGACCCCTCGCTCTCGGGCACCACGAAGGCCCACGGCTTGGTGAGGCCCGCCGCGTTGGCGGCCCCCACCACCACCGCCTCGCGCACGGCGGGGTGCTCCACGAGGCAGTCCTCGACCTCCTTGGGGGAGAGCCACTTTCCCGACACCTTGAGCATGTCGTCCCCGCGTCCGCAGTAGACGACGTACCCGTCCGCGTCTTCGCGGACCATGTCGCTGGAGGCGTACCACTCGCCTCGGAAGGCGCGCCGGGATTCGTCCATGCGCTGCCAGTAGCCGATGGCGCGCGAGTGGCCCCGCACCCACAGCCATCCCGTCTCGCCCCGGGGCAGCGGGCGGCCCTCCTCGTCGCACACGCGGACCTCGTAGCCGGGCACCGCCTTCCCCAGGGTGCCGGGTCGCACGTCGCCTCTCCGGTTCGAGAGGAAGATGTGCCACATCTCGGCCGTGCCGAGGCCGTCCAGCAGCTCGACGCCGAAGGCCTCGTCCCAGCGCCGGTGGAGCTCCACGGGCAGTGCCTCTCCGGCGGACATCGACACCCGGAGAGACGACAGGTCGCGCGTGGAAGCCGACGGGTCGCTCACCAGGCGGTTCACCATGGTGGGCACGTTGACGAGGACGGTGGGGCGATGGCGCTCGATGAGGCCGAACAGGCGCTCCGCGGTGCAGCGCTCCGGGTCCAGGACCGAGGTGGCACCGACCGCGAACGGGAAGAACAGGTTGGCTCCCATCGCGTAGCCGAAGTAGAGCTTGGGCACCGACAGGGTGACGTCCTCGGGCCGGTAGCCGATCACGTGCCCGCCGTAGCAGACGGAGGCGTTGGCGTAGGAGGTGTGGGTCTGGACCGCCGCCTTGGGGCGGCCCGTGGTGCCGCCCGAGAACAGCCAGATGGCCGCGTCGTCCCGGTGCGTGGGGAAGCTGTCGAACTCCTCCGGCGCCGAGGCCAGCGCCTCGTCGAAGGCCGGGTCCCCGACCACCAGCACGGCCTTGAGGAAATCGCGGGCGGCGCGCGCCGCCCGCTCCCTCGCCTCGAGGAAGGTCCCGACGCGATCCCGGTCGGTCACCAGCACGGTCGCGCGCGTGTAGCCGATGAAGTACTCGATCTCCTCGGCCGACAGGCCCGGGTTCACCAGGGCCGCGACCGCCCCCGCCTTGAGCACGGCGAACAGGGCCGCCACCAGCTCGACCCCGTCCGGGAGGGCGAGGAGAACGCGCTGCTCGGGCTCGACCCCGGCCCCCCGGAGCCGGTGGGCGAAGCGGTTGGCAAAAACCTGGACCTCCCCGTACGTCCAGCGCCCCGTGTCCATGACCAGGGCCGTGCGCTCCCCGCGCCCCTCCCGCACGCGATCGTCCAGGAAGTAGTCGGCGATGTTGAAGCGCTCGGGCGGCACGAACGGCACGTCGGTCGGTTCGGAAGCGGTTCCAGGCATGTGCGGAATGTCGCCCTCGCGCTAGAATTACTCAACGGCGGGCGGAGAACGTGGGCGCGGCCCGCGCCGCCCGCGAGGCCTACCGAGGCGGTGACGGCGCAGGAGGAGCATGCCCGTACGGCAGATGGCGGACTGCACGTGGGAGGAGCTCGGATCCCTGGATCCGGCGCGGACGGTTGCCCTCCTCCCCATCGGCGCGGTGGAGGCGCACGGCCCGCACCTCCCGCTGTCCACCGACGTGATCATGGCGGAGGCGATGGTCGCCGAGGGGGCTCGCCGCCTGGCGGACAGGGGACTCGAGGTGCTCGTCCTGCCTCCCCTCGCCTACACGGCCGCCGGGTTCGCGGCCGACTTTCCGGGCACGATCGACATCCGGCCGGAGACGGTGACCGCCCTCCTCGTGGACGTGGCCGCCAGCCTGGCCCGCCACGGCGTGGGGGTCCTGGGCTTCGCCAGTCCGCACGTGGACCCCACGCACCGGGCGTCGGTGCGGGCGGCGCGGGACGAGATCGTCGGGGTCGGCTGCCTGGTCCCGGTCTTCCCGGACCTCGCCTCCCGCCGCTGGGCGCCGCGGCTGGGGGACGAGTTCCTGTCCGGCGCCTGCCACGCGGGCCGGTTCGAGGGCTCGGTCGTCCTGGCGGCGCGCCCCGACCTGGTCCGGGAAGCGGTTCGGCGCTCCCTGCCGGCCGTCGACGCCTCGCTGTCGGACGCGATCCGGGACGGGAAGACGAGCTTCCGGGAAGCGGGGGCGGCGCGGGCCTACTGCGGCGCACCGGCGGAGGCCACGGTCGAAGAAGGCCGGGAGACGATCACGACCCTGGGGGCGATTCTCGAGGAGGCCGTGCTGGCCGAGCTTCCCGAAGGCGCGGAGCGGCGCGCGTGAGCCTCGAGGGCCGCACGGCGGTCGTCACCGGCGGCGGCCGGGGGATCGGTGCGGCCGCCGCCCGCGCCCTGGCGGGAGCCGGGGCGGCCGTCGCGGTGAGCGCGCGCACGGCCCGCGAGATCGAGGCCGTGGCCGACGGCATCCGCTCCGGCGGCGGACGTGCCGTGGCCGTGCCCTGCGACGTCACGGACCCCGAGGCGGTCGAGGCTCTCGCCGGGGCGGCCGCCGCCGAGCTCGGTCGCGTGGACGTCCTCGTGCACGCGGCCGGGATCGCCTCCTCCGCCCCCATCCGGCACCTCGAGCTGGAAGAGTGGCGGCGGGTGCTGGAGGTGAACGCCACCGGCGCCTTCCTGTGCACCCGGGCCTTCCTGCCCGGCATGGCCGAGCGCGGCTGGGGCCGGATCGTGTACGTGGCCTCGGTGGCCGGGCTCGCCGGGGCGCGCTACATCGCCGCCTACGCCGCCTCCAAGCACGCCGTCGTGGGGCTGGCCCGCTGCGCCGCCGCCGAGGTGGCCGGCCGGGGAGTCACCGTGAACGCCCTGTGCCCCGGCTACGTGGACACGGCCATGACGCGGGACGCGGTGGCCGACATCGCGGCCACCACGGACCGCACCCCCGAGGAGGCCCTTGGGTTCCTCCTCTCCCAGAATCCCCAGGGTCGTCTCATCGAGCCCGGCGAGGTGGCGGACGCGGCCGTGTGGCTGTGTGGGGAGGGGGCGCGTGGGGTGAACGGGCAGGCCGTCGTGATCGACGGGGGGGAGCTGCTGGCGTGAGCTTCCGGATCGTGAACCCCGGGGCCCTCGGGAAGCCGCGCGGCTGGAACCACGGGCTCCTGGCTCCGGCCTGGGGCCGGCTGCTCCTGGTGGCCGGCCAGACGGACCGGGACGCCGACGGGAAGATCCGCGGCTCGACCTTCGTGGAGCAGTTCCGGGGCGCCCTCGTCAACGTCCTGGCCGTGGTTCGCGAGGCGGGCGGCGCGGCCGGGGACATCGGCCGACTCACCGTGTACGTCACGGACCTGGCCGCCTACCGGGCCTCGCGGCGGCCCCTCGGCGAGGCATACCGCGAGCTCATGGGGCGGCATTACCCGGCCATGGCCGTGCTCGAGGTCACCGGACTGGTGGACGAGGGCGCCGTGGTCGAGATCGAGGCCACGGCGGTCCTGCCGCCCGGCGAGCGGCCCGTGCGCGACGCCTGACGACCCCTTCATCGACCCGAACGGGAGAACCGGATGCCCATGGAGCCCACCTCGTTCCTGTACGAGCACGACGAGGCCACCTCGGTGGCCACGATCACCCTGAACCGGCCCGAACGCCTCAACGCCCTCACCTTCGAGGTCTACGAGGAGCTCCGGGACACGTTCCGTGCCCTGGACACCGAGCCCGGCGTGCGAGCCGTGCTCCTGACGGGACGCGGACGCGGCTTCTGCTCCGGCGGCGACGTGGAGGACATCATCGGCCGGCTGTTCGAACGCGACTACCAGGGGCTCCTCGCCTTCACGCGGCTCACCTGCGACCTGATCGCCTCGATCCGGGCGTGCCGACGCCCGGTGGTGGCGGCCCTCAACGGGACGGTGGCCGGCGCCGGGGCCGTGATCGCCTCGGCCTGCGACCTCAGGATCGCCTCGGAGACGGCGAAGATCGCCTTCCTGTTCGTGCGGGTGGGGCTCTCGGGGGCCGACATGGGCGCCTCCTGGCTCCTCCCGCGCATCGTCGGGATGGGCCGGGCGACCGAGCTCCTCATGACCGGCGACTTCATCGACGCGGCCGAGGCGCACCGGATCGGCCTCTACAACCGCGTCGTCCCGGCCGACACGGTCGTGGCGGAAGCCCGCTCCCTCGCGCAGAAGCTGGCCCGGGGTCCGTCTTTCGCGCTCGAAGTCACCAAGGACGCCCTCGACCG
Source organism: Candidatus Humimonas hydrogenitrophica (assembly GCA_947581615.1). GTDB lineage: Bacteria > Gemmatimonadota > Gemmatimonadetes > Palauibacterales > Palauibacteraceae > Humimonas > Humimonas hydrogenitrophica. Next base: position 61,676 of record CANPVD010000045.1, on the reverse strand, counting down.
CGAGGCGGTCATGGACCTGGACAGCGCCCTGGAGGCCGAGGCCAAGGTCCAGGCGGTGTGCATGCAGAACCCGAACTTCCGCGAGTCTTACGAGGCCTTCGTGGAGAAGCGCGAGCCGGCCTTCGAATGACGGACGCTTCGCCCGCCGGACCGCGACGGAGCGAGCGGGGCTACGGCCCCGACCCCGGGCCGGTCCGCGCCTTCCTGGAGGAACGCCACCTGGAGCTGGCGCGCCGCGCAGCGGCGTTCGGCGCGGAGGTCGTCGCGGAGCGGCCCGAGCCGGCCGACGACCCGGCCGCCCGCCACGAGGCCCGCGCCCTGGTCCAGCTCCTCGGGGAGGAGGGGTGGCTCGGGCCCATCGCCGCACAGGACTTCCGCGCCTGCTGCCTGGTACGCGAGGCGCTGGCGGCGGCCTCCCCGCTGGCGGACGCGGTGTTCGCGCTGCAGGCCCTGGCCGCGACGCCCCTCATCCTGGCCGGCCGGGGCCCGGCACGCGAGCGCTGGCTGGGGCCGGCGGTCCGGGGCCGGGCCCTGGGCGCCTTCGCCATGACCGAGCCGGGAGCCGGCTCCGACGTGGCGGCCATGGCCACGCGGGCGGTCCGGGAGGGAGAGGCCTACGTGCTCGACGGCCGCAAGGCGTTCATCTCCAACGCGGGCATCGCCGACTTCTACGTGGTGTTCGCGGTGACCGACCCGGAGGCCGGCCGGCGGGGCCTGTCGGCCTTCGCCGTTCCGGCGGAGACCCGGGGCCTCTCGTTCCTGGGCGCGCAGGTCCTGTCCTCGCCCCACCCGCTCGGTGAGGTCGCCTTCGAGGGGTGCCGGGTGCCGGCCTCGGCCCGGATCGGGGAGGAGGGACGCGGATTCGGGCTCGGGATGGCCACGCTCGACCGGCTGCGCCCCACGGTGGCGGCCGCGGCGTGCGGCATGGCCGCACGGGCGCTCCGGGAGGCCCTCGCCCACGCCGTGTCGCGCCACCAGTTCGGACGACCCCTGGCCGAGTTCCAGCTGGTCCAGGACAAGCTGGCCCGAATGGCCACCGACCTCACGGCCGCCCGCCTCCTCACCTACAGGGCCGCCTGGGAGCGGGACGGGGGCGCCGAGCGCACCCCGGTCGAGTCCGCCATGGCCAAGGCGCACGCCACCGAGGCGGCGCAGCGGATCGTGGACGACGCCGTCCAGATCCTGGGCGGCCGCGGCGTTCTGGCCGCGCACCCGGTGGACCGCCTGTACCGGTCGGTGCGGGCCCTGCGGATCTACGAGGGCACGACCGAGATCCAACGGCTCATCATCGCCGGCCACCTGGTCGAGGCCGCGCGCGCCGCCGGGGCGGGCGCGTCCGTCGCCCCGGGAGGCGAGGCGGCACGCCCCGGCGACGCGTCCCCGGGTGGGGGGATGCCGGCGTGAGGATCGTGTGCGTGGGGGGCGGCCCCGCCGGCCTGTTCTTCTCCATCCTCATGCGGCTCCGGGACGAGCCGCACGAGGTCACGGTCCTGGAGCGGAACCCACCCGGGGCGACCTACGGCTTCGGGGTCGTGTTCTCGGACGCCACCCTGGAGGAGATCGCGGCCGCCGACCCGCCCAGTTACGCGGAGATCACGCGCCACTTCCACCACTGGGATGACATCGACATCCACTACCGGAGCGAGTTGCTGCGCTCGACCGGACACGGGTTCAGCGGCCTGGCGCGCTCCACCCTGCTCGAGATCCTCTCGACGCGCGCCCGGGAGCTGGGCGTCGACCTGCGCCACGGCGTCGACGTCACCGACCCGGGGCTCTGGGCCGACGCCGACCTCGCGGTGGCCGCCGACGGAGTGAACAGCACGGTTCGGGGGCTCCACCCCGAGCGCTACGAGCCGCAGATCGAACTGCGGCCCAACCGCTTCGTGTGGCTGGGCACCACCCGCCCTTTCCCCGCTTTCACCTTCTATTTCCGGGAGGACGAGCACGGGCTGTGGCGGGTGCACGCCTACCAATACGAGCCCACGCGGGACGGCGAGGCCCGCTCGACGTTCATCGTGGAAGCGCGCGAGGAGACGTGGGCGGCCACCGGCCTCCCCGAGGCAGACGAGGAGGCTGCCGCGGCCTTCTGCGCCGACCTGTTCGAGGAGGAGCTGGAGGGGCACCCTCTCATCCGGAACCGGTCCATCTGGCGGCGATTCCCCACGCTCCGCACGGGGCGCTGGTGGCACGGCAACACGGTCCTCATCGGAGACGCCGCTCACACCGCGCACTTCTCGGTCGGCTCGGGAACGCGCATGGCCATGCTGGACGCGATCGCGCTCCGCGATGCCCTCGGGGCGCACGAGGGCGAGACCTGCCGCGCGCTCGCCGCCTACGAGGAGGCGCGGAGACCGGAGGTCGAGAGCCTCCAGCGCGCCGCCCACGCCAGCCTGGAGTGGTTCGAGGGCACCGAGCGCTACATGGACGACGAGCCCCTCCAGTTCGCCTTCAGCCTCCTCACGCGCAGCCTGAGGATCACGCACCAGGACCTTCGGATCCGGGACCCGGACTTCACGGCCGACGTGGACCGCTGGTTCGCCGGCCGCGCCGGCAGGCAGGCGGACGTCACGGTCCCGACCGCTCCTCCCCCGCCGCCCATGTTCACTCCCTTCCGCCTGCGCGGCCTCCTGCTCGAGAACCGGGTGGTCGTCTCGGCCATGTGCCAGTACTCGGCGGCGGACGGGACGCCCGACGACTGGCACCTGGTGCACCTGGGAAGCCGGGCCGTGGGGGGCGCCGGCCTCGTCATGAGCGAGATGACGAGCGTGAGCGCCGAGGGGCGGATCTCGCCCGGCTGCACGGGCATGTACCGGCCAGAGCACCTACCGGCCTGGAAGCGGATCGTCGACTTCGTGCACGAGAACAGCCGGGCGAAGATCGGCCTCCAACTCGGTCACGCGGGCCGGAAGGGATCGACCCGGCTCTCCTGGGAGGGGGACGTCGAGCCGCTCGAGGAGGGCGGCTGGGACGTCCTCGCCCCCTCCCCCCTGCCCTGGACCCCCGAGAACCCGGTGCCCCGACCCATGGACCGGTCGGACATGGACCGCGTGCTGGACGAGTACGGGCGGGCGGCCGAGATGGCCGTGGACGCCGGCTTCGACCTCCTCGAGATCCACTTCGCCCATGGCTACCTCCTGGCCAGCTTCATCTCCCCCCTCACCAACGCGCGGGAGGACGAGTACGGCGGACCGCTGGCCAACCGGCTGCGATATCCCCTCGAGGTCCTCCGCGCCGTGCGCGCCGTGTGGCCGGAGGAGCGGCCCATCTCCGTGCGCATCTCGGCGGTCGACTGGGCCCCGGGGGGCATGACGGCCGACGACGCAGTCCAGGTGGCGCGCAGCGTCGTGGAAGCGGGCGGCGACATCGTGGACGTGTCGGCCGGACAGACGGTCCCGTGGCAGCAGCCCCGCTACGGACGCCAGTTCCAGACGCCCTTCGCCGACCGGATCCGGCACGAGGTCGACATCCCGACCATGGCGGTCGGCAACATCTCTTCGTTCATGGACGTGAACACGATCCTGGCGGCGGGCCGAGCGGACCTCTGCTGTCTCGCACGGGCCCACCTGTGGGAGCCCTACTGGACGCGCCACGCCGCGTACGCCCTCGGGTACGACCTCCCGTGGCCGAAGCCATACTCGACGCTGGACGACTACACTCCCCGCTTCGAATGGGGCTACTAGACGTGGACCGAAGCGACCGGGCCGACACCGCCGGAGGGAGGGGCCGAAGCGGAGCCGAGAGGTCCGCGCCGCCCGAGGACTCGCGCTACCTCACCTACGCCGGCTACCTGCACCTGGACGAGCTGCTCTCCCTGCAGCAGCGGCGAGCGGGGGAGCACGACGAGATGCTCTTCATCATCATCCACCAGGTGTACGAGCTCTGGTTCAAGGAGCTGCTGCACGAGCTGGACTACGTGGAGCAGCTCCTGGGCCGGGATGACCTGCCGACCGCGCTGCACACCATGAGGCGCATCCTCACGGTGCTCAAGGTCATGGTCGCGCAGATCGACATCCTGGAGACGATGACGCCCCGGGAGTTCCTCACCTTCCGGAACCGCCTCCAGGCGGCGAGCGGCCTCGAGTCCTTCCAGTTCCGGGAGCTCGAGTTCGCGCTCGGCATCAAGCGCCCCGGCATCCTGGAGCGCTACCCGGAGGGCAGCGAGCCACGCGCTCGCCTCGCGCAGCGCCTGCAGCGACCCACCCTGTGGGATGCCTTCCTCGAACACGTGGACCGCTCCGGGTTCCTCGTTCCGAGATCCGCGCTGGAGCGGGACGTGACCCGGCCGGTGGAAGCCTCCGGCGACGTACAGGACGTGCTGGTCCACGTGTACGCCGAGTCTCCCACGCTCGCCCAGCTGTGCGAGCGGCTCGTGGACCTGGACGAGGGCCTGCAGGAATGGCGCTATCGGCACGTGAAGATGGTGGAGCGCACGATCGGGGCGAAGCAGGGCACGGGGGGCACCGAGGGCGCCGGCTACCTGAGGACGACGCTGTCTCACCCGGTGTTCCCCGATCTGTGGGAGATCCGGACCCGCCTGTGAAACGGGTGCAGTCCGCGGTGACGCCCGAGGAGCTGTACGCCGACGCCAACGCCCTGGCGCCGGACTACGGCCGCTTCCGGGTCGCCGAGCGGCTCCTCCTCACCGGCCATTCCCACCAGGCCTGGCCCGACCGCGGCTTCGAGGGGCAGGAGCGGGCCTGGCTGGACGCGGCAGCGTTCCTGGACGAGAAGTGGGAGCGCGCGTACGAGCGTGCCGACCGCGTTCGGGACGGCTTCGCGCGGCTCGTGGCGGGCGCCAAGAGCCGGGAGATCGCGCTCGGCGCCAGCACTCACGACCTCGTGGTCCGCTTCCTCTCGGCTCTTCCCCTGGGGGAGCGCCGGCGGCTCGTGACCACGGACGGCGAGTTCCACACCCTGCGGCGCCAGCTGTCCCGCCTCGAGGAGGAGGGCATGGAAGTGGTGCGGGTCGCGTCGCACCCCGCGGCCTCCGCGGGCCTGCGGGTGGCCGAGGCGGTGGACGACCGGACGGCCGCGGCCTTCGTGTCGGCCGTGTTCTTCAAGACGGCCCACATCGCCGGCGGGCTGGGTGAGGCCGCCCGGGCTTGCCGCGAGCGCGGGGCGCTCTTCCTGGTCGACGCCTACCACGCCCTGGACGCCGTCCCCTTCTCGCTCGAGGGGCTGGAGGACGCCTACGTGGTCGGAGGCGGCTACAAGTACTGCCAGCTGGGCGAGGGGAACGCCTTCCTGCGGTTTCCGGAGGACTGCCGACTCCGTCCCGTCGTCACGGGCTGGTTCGCGGAGTTCGGGGCGCTGAGCGGAGCCGGCGGCGGCGATCGGGTGACCTATCCCAAGGGTCCCGGGCGCTTCGCCGGCAGCACCTACGATCCCACCAGCCACTACCGCGCCGCCGAGGTGTTCGCCTACTTCGAGGAGCGCGGCCTCACGCCGTCCCTGCTGCGCGAGGTCAGCCGGCACCAGGTCGAGCTCCTGGCCCGTGGGTTCGACGCCCTGGACGTCGCTCCCGACCTGGTCGACCGCGACCGCGACGTGCCCCTGGAGCGAGTCGGAGGCTTTCTGACGCTCGCGAGCCCACGGGCGGCGGAGCTGGTGCATCTCCTGCGCGAGCGAGGCGTGCGGACCGACCAGCGAGCGGACCGCCTCCGCCTCGGGCCGGCGCCCTACCTGTCCGACGGTCAGCTGCGCGACGCGCTGACCGCGATGGAGGAGTCGGTCCGTGCCCTGGAGGCCGCCCTCTAGGGCTCCCCCGCCGCGGTCGGCTCGCGGAGCCGCTCCAGGAAGTGGCGGCGCAGCCTGGCCACCTTGGGCGCGATGACCATCCGGCAGTAGGCCTGCTCCGGGTTCCGCCGGAAGTACTCGCGGTGATACGCCTCCGCCGGATGGAAGACCTCCAGCGGGACGATCTCCGTCACGATCGGAGCCCCGAAAGCGTCCTCCTCCTCCAGGGCCGCCACGACCTGCTCCGCCGCGCGCCGCTGCACCTCGGACTCGTACAGCACGATGGAGCGATATTGCGAGCCCACGTCGGCTCCCTGCCGATTCGGGGTGGTCGGATCGTGGACCGTGAAGAACACGTCCAGCACGTCTCGGAAGGAGATCTCCCCGGGATCGAAGGTGATCCGGACGACCTCCGCGTGACCCGTCCCGCCTCCACACACGGCCCGGTAGGTGGGGTTCGGAACATGCCCCCCGGCATAGCCGGGCTCCACGGAACGGATCCCGCGCAGCCTCTCGTACACGGCCTCCAGGCACCAGAAGCAGCCGCCGCCCAGCGTAGCCGTCTCCCTACGAACACCTTTCGCGCCGTCGACCTCTCGCATCCTCGGCCCCTCTCTGGCTCCCTGGCTCCCGTTCGGATACCGTGTCCTTCCCGACAGCGCTCGGCCCGCTCACACCGTTCCGGGAGGTCCGCTCCTGTCTCGCCCGAACGCCGAACCGCCCGGCCCCCCGTCCTTTCGCTCCGTGCTTCCGGACGCCTTCGCCACGCGGATCTCCCGCGCGCTCGACACCTTCCTCCGTACCGAGGCCTCGGGAGGCGTCGTCCTCCTGGTGGCGACCGCGATGGCGCTCCTGTGGGCCAACAGCCCCCTCGGCGGTCTCTACCATCACCTCCGGGAGATGCACCTGGGGCTCCACGTGGGCGGCGAGACGCTCGCCCTCTCCGTGGAGGCCTGGATCAACGACGGCCTCATGGCCGTGTTCTTCTTCGTCGTCGGACTCGAGATCAAGCGCGAGGTTCTGGTCGGCGAGCTCTCCTCCCTGCGCAGCGCGACGCTCCCGGTGGCCGCGGCGCTCGGGGGCGCCGTCGTGCCGGCCCTCCTCTACCTGGCCCTCAACCAGGACGGACCCCACTCGGCCGGCTGGGGCGTACCGATGGCCACCGACATCGCGTTCGCCGTCGGCATCCTCACCCTCCTGCGCTCCCGGGCGCCGGAGTGGCTCAAGTCCTTCCTCGTGGCGCTCGCCATCGCGGACGACCTGATCGCCGTGGCCGTCATCGCCCTCTTCTACACGCCGCGGATCTCGATGGGCCCCCTCCTGGCGGCCGCCGGCATCCTGGTGGTGATGGCCGGCCTGAATCTGGCAGGCGCCCGCCGGCCCGCCTGGTTCGTCCTCCCCGCCGTGGCGCTGTGGGCCGCGGTCCTCGCCTCGGGCGTGCACGCCACCGTGGCGGGGGTGGCGGCCGCCGCCATGGTCCCGGCCCGGCCACGGGCGGCGGCCGCCGGGGCCCGGGGCCCGGGGGCGGGAGAGTTCGCGGAGAGCCCGCTGTCGCGACTCGAGCACCGACTCCTGCCGTGGACGACCTACCTGGTGCTTCCGCTGTTCGCGCTCGTCAACGCGGGCGTGGCCATTCGAGCCTCGGCCCTGGCCGGCGCGGCGACCAGCCCTCTCACGCTCGGGGTCGTGGTGGGGCTGGTGGTCGGCAAGCCCGCGGGCATCGTGGGCGCGTCGTGGCTGGCCCGGGCCTCGGGCCTCGCCCACCTTCCGGACGGCGCCCGGTGGAGCGAGCTGGTGGGCGCCGCGTGCCTGGGGGGCGTCGGCTTCACCATGTCGATCTTCATCGCCGCTCTCGCGTTCGCCGAGGGCGGCGCCCTGGACCTGGCCCGCATCGGCATCCTGTTCGGATCCGCGCTCTCCGCGATCCTCGGCTTCGGAATCCTCCGCCTGGCGACCGCCGGACGGCACGGTGCCTCCGACGGAGACGAGGCCGGATCCGACCCCCTGTAGCGGCGGCCCATCGCCGGCCCGAATCCGACCCCCTCGCGGGCGAGCTTCTTGCACTTCACGGGGGCGGACGCGAGGTCGATCCGCCGGATCCGACGGCTCCCTCCTCGCGAGCGAGGAGACTCTCATGAAGATGGTGCATGGCTTACCGGTACTGCTCGTGGCGGCGACCCTCGGACTGGGGGCGTGCGCCACGGGGCGCAACGTCCAGGTGCAGTCGGATGCGACCCCGACCGCCCGGCAGGGCGTGCAGGTGAACGTGCAGAACGACAACACGAACGATATGGACGTCTACGTGATGGGAGGGGGGCAGGTGTGGCGCCTCGGACACGTCACGGGACTGAGCAACGCGACCCTCACGATCCCGGCCGGGATCGTGGCCTCATCGCCTCAGCTCCGGCTGCTGGCCGACCCGCTCGCGGCGTTCAACGCCTACCTGTCCGATCCGATCACGGTGACCTCGGGGGATACGGTCCAGTTCCAGATCGGCTCGGCGCTGGGCCTGTCGAACGTGTCGGTCTTCTAGCGCGAAGCGGTGACGGCGGCGCGGCGTGCGGAACGTCCGGGCGCGGGCCTCTCAGGCCCGCGCCCGGCGGGCCACCCGCGCCCGGTCCGCCAGCAGGCGCTCACTGATCTCCACGGGATAGTCGGGGTCGACGGGGGCCAGCGCCCGAAGCCGGTCGGGGAGCAAGTCGATCTCGCGGGCGGCGCGCTGTGCCGCTTCCTCCAGCGTTCCGCGCCCGGCCTCCACACGACGGCCGTTCTCCATGACGGGCACGAGAAGCGGCCGCCCGGCGCCCTCTTCGTCGGCGCGGGTGAGACGGTCTCGCACCGCTCGCCCATCCTTTTCGACGCGACGCACCTGCTTGGGACCGGGGAGGAGCTCCTTTCCCGGCGAGAGCTTGATGCGCCCCTCGCCCCCGTAGGACACCAGCTTGTAGGCGATGTCGAGCGCGGGGGCGTCGGCCGAGACGCCCATGCCCGTTCCGACTCCGAAGCCGTCGATCGGCGCGTCCGCCGCCACGAGCTCCTCGATCCGGTCCTCGTCCAGGCCGCCCGAAGCGAAGATTTTCACGTGCGCGAGCCCGGCAGCGTCCAGGATCGAGCGGCTCCCCCGCGACAGGGAGGCCAGGTCGCCCGAGTCCAGGCGGATCGCCCCGACCCGGAACTCCTCGCTCGACTCAGCGGACAGTCGCGCCACCGTCCGCACGCCCGCCAGCGTGTCGTAGGTGTCGACCAGCAGGGTCGTGCCCGGATACAGCGAGGCAAAGGCGCGGAAGGCCTCCTCTTCGCTGTCGTGGGCCTGGATGTAGGAGTGGCCCATCGTGCCGCTGACCGGGATCCCGTAGGCGCTGCCGGCGGCCAGGTTGCTGGTCGACCGGACCCCGGCGACGTAGAAGGCGCGGGCAGCCTTCAGCCCCGCGTCCGTGCCGTGCATCCTCCGCAGCCCGAAGTCCACCACGGGGCGTCCCGCCGCCGCGGCCACCACGCGGACGGCCTTGGAGGCGAGCAACGTCTGGAGGTGCACCTGGTTCATGACGTACGTCTCGACGAGCTGCGCGACGGGCAGGGAAGCACGGAGCTCCAGCAGGGGCTCCCCGGCGAACACCGGTGTCCCCTCGGGCACCGCCCGCACCGAGCCCTCGAACCGTAGCCCCGACAGCCACTCGAGGAACGCGTCATCGAACTCGGGTAGCGTGGAGAGGTAGTCCAGCGCCGATCGGTCGAAGCGCAGGCCCTCCAGGTAGCTCAGCACCGCCTCGAGGCCGCAGGCCACGAGGAAGTTCCGGGTGGGGGGCAGGTCCCGGACGAAGAGGCTGAACACGGCCTCGTCCACGAGGCCCTCGCGCCGGTAGGCGCGAGCCATGGTCAGCTCGTACTGGTCCGTGAGGAGGGCGGGGTCCGGCGGCCCGATACCCGCACCCCTCCTCGGAGACCGGCCGGAAGGCGCCTCGCTCAGGCCGAGGCTCCCTCTCGGGATCCGGCCGCCTGCAGCGGAGCGGGGCCGCCCGGCGCCACGTCCGGCCCGCTCTCCTCCGCGTACCACTTGAAGAAGATGATGCTCATGACCACCCAGGCGGTGACGCCCATGAGCACCCACATGATGAGGCCGCCCCACTTCTGGTCCTGAATGGGCGTGAGGCCGAAAGGCCGCACCCCTGCCGGATACACCCTGTACACGACGTCGGTCGAGAGCGTGATGAGCGCACCGATGAGCTTCATCACGAGGCCGAGCAGGAACAGGTAGACCATCTGCATCCCGTACGACAGCCGGTGCTCTTCATAGGGGCTCAACACCGGCCACCACACGATGACGCCGGTGGTCATGAGGGCCAGGTGGCCCGCCACGTGAATGGGCCGGTACGCGATGATGTGATCGAAGAACGCCGGCACGTGCCACGCGGCGAGCGTCACCAGGAAGAGGGCCGCGGCGACGCCGGGCCGGGTGAGCACGCGGGCGACCGCCGCGACGGGCGGCGACTCGAGCGCCTTCTCCACCACCCAGCGCGGCACGCCGCTGATCAGCAGGGGGGGCATGATCATGGTCATCAACATGACCTGGACCATGTGGGCGCTGAACAGGAAGAAGTCGCTGAGCTCGTGCACCGGCCCCGTGAGAGCCACGAACATGGCCACCAGGCCGAGCACGAAACGGATCGTGCGGGCCGTCTGGTCGTCCGGCCGCGAGATCCCCAGTCGCCGGCGCAGTGGTCCCGTCACGTACAGGTAGCCGCCCAGCCAGACCAGGACTCCCAACGCCACGCTGGGAGGCGTGTCCCACGAGGGCCACACGAACGCCGCCGGAGCTTCGCCGTGCAGGAGGAAGAGGGAGGTCAGACCGCCAGTCATCGAACGTCGTCTCGCCTTCGGAGGTAGGCCGGGCCGACCGCCCGGTCCGCGCGGGACGCCGGTCGACCCGGTTCCCGCCGCCCTTCAGGCCGCAAGTTGGAGGATCGGGGTCACGACCTCAAGCCGCCGAGGCCCCGTACCCGGCCGACTCCACCGCCCGGACGAGCGCCTCCACGGCCACGGCGCCGCCGGCCGCCACCCGGGCGCTAGCCTCGTCCAGCGACACCTCGGCGCTGTCGACCCCCGGCACCCCCTCCAGGGCCTCGGTCACGGCCGCCGCGCACCCGTCGCACTTCATGCCATCGATGTGGAGTCGAACGTCCGTCATGGATCCTCCCGTTCCGTCGTGTCGTCGTCCGGGTCGCCACCGCATGGACCGCGCCGCGTCTCCCGCCGCCTACGGAGTCGGCGCCACAGGGTCGGGCCGACCGGCCGGCTCGAGGCGCGCCAGTCGGCGCAGGTTGGTGGCCACGCGCGCGCCGAGCAGTCCCAGCATTCCGAGCGCGGCGACTCCGCCCGCGACGTCGAACACGGTCGCGCCGGCTCCCGCCACGCCGAAGGGCAGCGGCCCGACGGTCACCGCCAGCGTGTTGAGACCGATGAGCACCACGCGAGCCTCTGTGGGCCCCAGCCAGGCGTATCCGAAGCTGAATTCCCCGTAGACGTACGTCTCCAGGTAGACGTTGATGGAGAGCAGGTGGTAGGCGACCACGATGGCCAGCCCGACGGAGAGGAGCATGTAGGGCGACAGCCCGAGGCCGAGGCCGATGGCGAAGGTCGAGAAGGCGTCCACCAGGTGGTCCAGGTAGAAGCCGTAGCGGGGCCGTTCGATCCGCCTGTGGCGGGCCAGGTTCCCATCGAGGCTGTCCCCGAACCACTGGACGACGAGGCAGCCGCTGGCCGCCCACAGCCACGCGGGCGAACGGTTGCTGAGCAGGTAGGCCGCCGCCGCCGCCAGGGACGCGACCACGCCCAGCGCGGTCATGTGGTCCGGCGTCACGCGTTCCGGAAGCCGCGAGGCCAGCCACGGCAGGACCCGGGCCTCCAGGTGGCCGAGAGCGAAGCGGGACGTGCGCTCGTGCTGCGGGGCCGATCCGCCGCCGGACCCTCGCCGGTTCGGGTGGGAGGGAGATTCGTCGGCGCCGTGGTCGGGCGTCGGGCCGTCCATGCGACCTCCTCGGTGAGGGGAATCGGCGGGCGGAAGAACGGGGCGTTCGGGCCACTACCGCCGTCGGGATGCCTCCGAGACGGGGCCTCGGAGAGCATTCGGCCCTCCGGATCAGCGCGTGAGCACCCTCGCGACGGCGTCCTTCCAGCGACGCACGCGCCCCTGGCGCTCTTCCGCGTCGATGGAGGGCTCCCAGCGCCGATCGCGACGCCAGTGGGTCCCGATCGCCTCGAGACCGCTGTACACGCCGGCGTGGAGCCCGGCCAGGTAGGCCGCCCCGAGCGCGGTGGTCTCGGTGACCTGCGGCCGCTCCACCGGCATCCCCACCAGGTCGGCCACCATCTGCATGCCCAGGTTGTTGCGCGAAAGGCCGCCGTCCACCCGCAGTACCGAGGGTACCACGTCCGTGTCCGTCTGCATGGCCTCGAGCAGGTCGCCGGTCTGGAAGGCGACCGCATCGAGTGCCGCCCGGGCGATCTCGGCGGGGCCCGTGTCTCGCCCCACTCCGAGCAGGGCGCCGCGGGCGTCCGGGTCCCAGTAGGGCGCGCCGAGGCCGGTGAAGGCGGGCACCAGCACGACCTCGCTGCCGGCGCGAGCGGCCGCCGCGAGGGTCTCGCTCGCCTCCGGAGCCTCGAGGATCCCGAGGCCCTCCCGCAGCCACCCGACCGCCGAGCCGGCGCTGAAGATGCTGCCCTCCAGCGCGTAGGTGACCTCGCCGCCCAGGCGCCAGGCCACCGTCGTGAGGAGACGGCTCCGGGAGACCACGGGCTGGCCTCCCGTGATCAGGAGGAGGAAGGCGCCCGTTCCATACGTGCACTTGGCCTCGCCGGCCCGGAAGGCCGCCTGCCCGAAGGTGGCCGCCTGCTGGTCCCCGGCCACGCCGCCGATCGGAACCGGCCGGCCGAAGAGCGCCGGGTCCGTCTCCCCGAAGAAACCGGAGGAGTCACGCACGTCGGGCAGCACCGCGGCGGGGATCCCGAAGGTCTCCAGAAGCTCCTCGTCCCAGCGCTGCTCGTGGATGTCGAACAGGAGGGTGCGCGACGCGTTGGTCGCGTCGGTGGCGTGCACCCGGCCGCCGGTGAGATGCCAGACGAGCCAGCTGTCGACCGTGCCGAAGGCCAGCTCGCCCCGTCCAGCCGCCTCGCGGGCGCCCTCGACGTGCTCGAGGAGCCAGGCCAGCTTCGTGGCCGAAAAATAGGGATCCAGGAGGAGGCCCGTCTTCCGGCGGACGAGCGGCTCCGCCCCCTGTTCCCGGAGCGCATCGCACGCCGGCGCGGTCCTGCGGTCCTGCCACACGATCGCCGGGTGCAGCGGCCGACCCGTGGCCCGCTCCCACAGAAGCGTGGTCTCCCGCTGATTGGTGATCCCGATGGCGGCCACCCGGCCCCCGGAGGCCTCCGCGCGCTCCAGAGCCTCCCGGCACACCGCGATCGCGTCGTCGCGGATGCGCCCGGGATCGTGCTCGACGCGTCCCGGACCCGGATACGTCTGGGGCAGCTCGCGGCGGGCGCTCACGGCCGGACGTCCGTCGGCGTCGAACGCGATGGCGCGGGTCGACGTCGTACCCTGGTCCAGGGCCAGGAGGAGCGGTGCGTCGCTCATTCGGTTCCTTCAGAAGGACCGGAGGACGCCCCGGACGCGCACGGCCTGGCGCCCGACGAGGCGACCCCGGTCGACTCCGTCCGTAGACGCGCCGCCAGCGGCGAGCCGAGTGGGATCCCGATCAACTCAACGTCGACGGCCCTCCGCGTCAAGCGGGTCGCGCACCCGGTCAGTCGATCGCGACCAGCTCGATCTCGAACGTGAGATCCCGGCCCGCCAGCGGATGGTTGGCATCCAGCGTGACCACGTCTTCCGCCACGGCGGCCACCGACACCCCGAACTTGTTGCCCTCCGGGTCGCGAGCCTCCAACCGGTCTCCCACCTCGGGCTCCACTTCCTCGGGGAGCTGGTCGCGCCCGATTCTGAACACGAGATCGTCCGACCGCTCCCCGTACGCCGCCTCCGGCCCGAAGGTCGCGGTCAAGCTCTGTCCCGGCTCCATCCCCACGACCGCTTGCTCGAATCCTGGGATCAGGTCCCCGGCGCCGATCGTGAAGGTGAGGGGCTCGCGGTCCTCGGAGCTGTCGAACACGGTTCCGTCGTCCAGGGTGCCCGTGTACTGAACCGTCACGGTGTCGCCCGTCTTCGCCTCGCTCATGGTGGCTCCCGTCATGGAGTCGGTGAATGCAGCGGCGCCCGGCTCGTCCGGGCCGCGAGTCGTGCTCGGACACGCCCGCGCACAGATCGTTCCTCGGCTCCGCGCGCAGCCGCCGTGGCGCCCCCGAAGTCGCCGGCGAGGAGGACGAGAAGCCAGCCGACGCGCGGGGGCGGGACCGGTGGGAGACCTCCGCGTCACGATGCCTCTCCGGCCGGAGCCTGAACGCTCGACGCCCCCGTCGCGATCGCTCGATCGGGGACCCGACGCTGTCGAGCACAGACCGACCATCGCTGTCGGGCTCCGCCCCACATCCGGTCGCCGACATGTCCGGACAGTCCCGGTCCGAGCGGTCGGTTAGGTTGTGAGGAAAGGGCCCGCTCCCCGTGGGGTCCGGGCCACTCCCTTCCTCCCACCACGGAGGCGATCATGTCCGTGGGCAGGATCTGCAGCCGCGTCGTGGTCACGGCGCGGCCCGACGAGACGGTCAGAGAAGCCGCGCAGCGCATGGGGCGTCACGACGTGGGTACTCTCGTCGTGGTCGACCAGGCCGCGATCCCGGTGGGGATTCTCACGGACCGCGACATCGCGCTCCGCTGCGTGGGGCGAAGCCTGGATCCCGACGTCACCGAAGTGGCGGACATCATGACGGCACCGGTGACCACCGCCGTCGAGCACACGCCCATCGAGGAGGCCGTGGCCCGAATGGCGGGCGCCGGGACACGGCGCCTGGTGATCACGGACACCTCCGACTGCCTGGTCGGCATCCTGGCGATGGACGATGTCCTGGACCTCCTGGTCGAGGAGGCGAGCGACCTCGGTCGCATCCTGCGACACCAGACGGACGTCGCAAGCTCGTATCGACCGAGCTGACGGCGCCGCGCCTCCTGAGGTATGGGAGGTCAAACCGTGGCTTCGGTCAGCGGATGCTGCCGCGTGGGCTCGGAGATGGCGGCCAGCGCCTCCTCGACCCCCTCGGGATCCTGCTCGCCGTAGGAACGGACTATGTCCGCCTGGGCCACGATGCCCACCAGGTGCTCATCGTTCTCATCGACGATCGGGACTCGACGCACCGCGTGCCGCCGCATGAGCTCGACGACGAGCTCGACGTGATCCTCGGCGCGCGCCGTGGCGAACGTCTCGACGTCCTCGCGTCGCGTCATGTGCTCTCCGACGGGACACTCGCGGTGGTGGCCGGCGGCGACGTGCCGGATCGCGATGTCACGGTCGGTCAGGATTCCGACGAGACGGCGCGTCTCCGGGTCCTGGACCACGGGCACCGCACCCACGTCCCGATCGCGCATAACGCGGGCGGCGTGGCTCACGGTCTGCTCGGGAGTGACCGCCTCTGGATTGGAGGTCATGACGTCCCGCACCTTCATGGTTCGCATACGCATGGGAGGCCTCCTTCGAATTGGCTCGGACTGTTTGTCGTACGATCGCGCGATGCGGGCCGAGGCGAAGCCGGGCAGGAGTGGAGAGAGACTGTGGGGAAGGACCCGCGCCGGAAGTGGCCCTCCGGGGCGTGACGGCCCCATACTCCGGGGGTGGCGGCGTGGTCGCGAGTCTCCTTCACGAGGGTGACATGAGCCAGGAGCCTTCCCGACCCATCGACCAGAAGGTCGTGCTCGGCGCCCGCGAGGTCGTGGTGCTCCTGCTGGGCGTAGCCGCCAGCGTCCTGATCGGCGTCTTCCTGTGGCCCTTCCTGGCCGCGATCGTGACCAGCGCGACCCTCGCGGCCCTCGCCTATCCCGGTTACCGGTGGTTGGAACGGCGCATAGGGGAGCCCAACGTGTCCGCGTTCCTGGGCACGGCCATCCTCTTCTTCCTCGTTCTCCTTCCCCTGGTCGCCCTGTCCGTCGCGCTCCTCGGAGACGTGCACGCCAACATCGACCAGCTCAGCCGCGAGCTGGGGCAGAAACTGGGACAGGGCGGAGACCTCCGCCGCTGGGCCGAGGACCTGGGCCGCTCCCTCGGCATCGCCCCGGGCCGAGTGTCGGAGCAGATCGGCCGGCAGCTCCAGGAGCTGCCCAACCTCGTGGCCGAGCGCACCCTCAGCTTCGTGTCCGGGCTGGGAGGGTGGCTCTTACAGGGTGGCGCCGCCCTGTTCACCCTCTTCTTCATGCTCCGGGACGGCGAGGGCCTCGTGAAGCTGCTCGCGTGGCTGCTCCCCCTGGAGCCGGACTACACGCAGAGGCTGGTGGAGCGTGCTCGCGAGGTCACGTTCGCCACCATGTACGGAAACGTGGCCGTCGCGGTCGTGCAGGGCGTCCTGGTCGGCCTGGCGTTCTGGTTCCTGGGGCTTCCGGCGGCGGTACTGTGGGGCACGGTGGCGGCCGTCCTCTCCCTGCTGCCCGTGGTGGGCGCGCCGGTGGTATGGATCCCGGCCGGCGTGCTCCTCCTGGTGCACGGGCACGTCGGACGGGGCGTGGCGCTCCTCCTGTTCGGCTTCCTGGTGGTGAGTACCGTGGACAACCTGCTGCGCGCCGTACTCGTCAGCGACCGGGCCCAGCTCCACCCGCTGATCGTCTTCTTCAGCGTGCTGGGCGGCATCATCGTGTTCGGAGCGGCGGGCGTCCTCATCGGCCCGGTGCTGTTCGTGGTGTGTCTGTCGCTCATCGAGACGGCGCGGCTGATCCTGGAGCCCCGGCATCCCTCCGGGGAGCGAATGCCCGAGGGTGAGCTCCTCATGGACCGGGTGTCGCTCGGTGCCTTCCGGTCTTCGCACCCTCCTTCCGGGCAGTAACGGGGCCTCTCGACCACGTCCCGGGACGGACCGGAGCCCCGTGACCGGAGGCGTGCCCTCAACGCTCCGGTCCCGGCCCGACACTCCCCTTTCCGCCGATCTCCGCTGCCAGGCGGGCCAGGGTGTCGCGGTCGAGGCGGTGGTCGCCCTCGAAGCCCAGGGTCCGGGCCTCGAGTCCGGCGGCCTCCAGGCGACGCTCGGCGTCGGCTACGGCCGCGGGGCCGAACACCGGATCCCGGTCACCGGCCACCAGGAACAGCCGCGTTCCTCGCAGCGCCCCGGCGTGGGCCTCCACGTCCAGGTCCGGCGGAAGGCCCGCCCCCCACGCCACCGCCGCGTCCACGGCGGCCCCGCCGAACGCGAGCCATCGACACAGCGTGTGGACGCCCTGCGAGAAGCCGAGCGCGATCACCCGGACGTCCTCGCGCCGCACGGTCTCGAACTCCGTCTCGTACAGGTGATCCAGCCACGTCACGTAGTCGTCGATGTCCGTGAGGCGGTCCTCGCTGGTCATCCAGGTGGCGCCGACCTTCCGCTCCGAGTGATTCACGTAGTAGCGGTGGAGGCCCTCCGGGGCGACGAGGAGCCTCGAGCCGTCGTCGAGGACCTCCAGGTAGCGCAGGAAGCGGTGCGCCAATTGACCGTAGCCGTGCAGCGCGAACCACACCTCCCGGGGCGCCTTCTCCTCCCCGCGGACGGCGTAGCGCAGCTGCCGGGGCACGGTCAGGTGGCGAATGTCGATCGGGTCGGACAGGGCGGCCTCCCCTCCGTGACGAGCGGATCTCGGACGGGGCCACGGTAGGCGGGCCGGCGGTCCGGGGCCAGTGGAAGCGGCGCCGGCCGGAGGTCAGCGGCGTCCGGCGATCCCGATCGACAGGGCGGCCGTGAACAGGAGGTCGTGCTGCGTGCGGCCCACCGTGCGCGTCCCGCTGGCCTCGTCGGTCAAGCGGGCCCGAGAGATCGTGTCGTCGGCGTCCAGTCGCACGGCGACCACCCCACCGACTCGGATCCGGGCACCGATGCCAGCGAGCCCACCCAGGTCCGCGCGCCCACTCACCCCGGACCACGTCGCCGACCCGGTTCGGGATACGAGTGCGGGTCCGGCCTTCACATAGAACGAGGCCGCCGAACCGGTCCGGAGCAGGTCGTACAGGAGGGCTGCGCTGCCCATCCACACGGCCGCACCGGATGTACCGGACGCCCCTCCGGGCGCCACCGCCGCCACGGCCGGCACGTCCCGGAACAGGAGACCGCCCGAGGTCGTCGACCGCACGGAGCTCGGCGTCCAGGCGAGGGCACCCTCCAGGGCCAGCCGATTCGTCAGCCGGCCGGTCACGCGGGCCCCGAGCGCCACGGAGGATCGCTGCTCGAGGACCGTCGTCACGGACCCGCCCTCGATGCTGGCCAGGTTCCAGGTTCCCAGACGCCCGGTCGGCACGTACAGTCCGACGAAGGGCGTCACGGCGAGGGACGCTCCCTGCCCGTCCAGCGGACCGGCCGACGTCACCAGCGCTGCCCCCAGGAACGCGACACAGGCCGCACGCCGGAAGCGGATCCGAGATCGCGACCAGCCGTGCCGGAACGAAACGGACAGGAGTCGTCGCATGAGGCCCCTCCGGAGCCGTGGGAGTGGGGCCCCGCCGCCCACCGCGGGGCATCCATCACGGGAACCGCGGGACGAACCGCTGGGTTCCCGCCGATCGGGGCCACTCGGTCCATGGCGATCCGGGTCTCGTCGTCCATGGTCCGACCCGTGATCGCCTTCGACTGGCTCTACACCCGGACGGCAATGCACGCCACGCGGGTCACGACCACCGCCGCGTCCGCCCGCGACGCGCCCCGGACGAGTTTCTGGAGACGACTCCTGGCCGGACACCCCTTTCGGGTCCGTCCCGGCGCCCTTCGCACGACCGCCCGGCCCCGCGGTTGGCGGAACCGGGCGGTCGCCCGAGGCACGGAACGCGGGCCTCGCGGCCCGTCAGCTCTCCGTCACCAGATCTTCACCTGCTCTTCACCGGAGCGGACCATCGGGTCCCCGGCCTTGCACGAGAATGCCTCCGCGAAGGCCGGCATGTCCGAGGGAGCCCCGATCGCCCTGAACTTCGCGGGCGAGTGCGGGTTCGTGTTGAGGGACACGAGCTCGGCCTTCTCGCGCGTCTCGCCGCGCCACACGCGGGCCCACGCCAGGAAGAAGCGCTGGTCCTCGGTGTAGCCCTGGATCTTCTTCGACGCCTCCGCGGGGTTCTTCTCCAGGGCCGCCTGCAGGGCGTCGTAGGCCACGTTCAGGCCGCCCAGGTCGGCGATGTTCTCGCCCAGGGTGAGCTGGCCGTTCACGTGCGTGTCCGGATGATCCTTCAGCGGCACGTAGCCGTCGAACTGCTTGACCAGCCTGGCCGTGCGCGCGTCGAACTTCTTCCGGTCGGCCTTCGTCCACCAGTTCTCGTTGTTCCCGTTCCCGTCGAACTGGCTTCCCTGGTCGTCGAAGCCGTGGCTCGACTCGTGGCCGATCACGGCCCCGATGCCGCCATAGTTCACGGCGTCGTCACCGTGGGCGTAGAAGAAGGGCGGCTGCAGGATCGCCGCCGGGAAGTTGATGGTGTTGGTCGTCGGGCTATAGTAGGCGTTGACCGTCTGCGGCGTCATGCCCCACTCGTGCCGGTCGGTCGGCTGCCCGATCTTCTTGATGTTGTAGTCGTAGTTGAACTTCCGCGCCGCCACGACGTTGGCGAAGTAGTCGTCGGGCTTGACCTCCAGGCCCGACCAGTCTCGCCACTTGTCCGGATAGCCGATCTTGGGCAGGAACTTCTGCCACTTCTCCAGCGCCCGCGTCTTGGTGGCCTCGCTCATCCAGTCCAGGTTCTCGATCCGCGCCTTGAGTGCGTCGCGGACGTTGGTGACCAGCTGCTGGGCCCGCGCCTTGGCCTCGGGCGGGAAGTAGCGAGCCACGTAGAGCTGTCCCAGCCCCATGCCCATGGACCGGTTCACGGTCCCCAGCACCCGCTTCCAGCGGGGCTGCTGCTGGGGCTGTCCCCGCAGCGTGGTGCCGCTGAAGGCGAAGTCCTCCGCCTGGAACGGCGTGGACAGGTAGGGCGCGGCGGCGTCGATGGTGTGGAACGCCAGATAGGCCTTCCACTGGCCGATCGGAGCGTCGGCCAGGAGGCTGTCGAAGCCGGCGAAGAACTTGGGCTGCGAGAGGGAGAAGCCCTTCCCGGGGTCCACGCCCTGCGCCTTGAAGAAGGCGCCCCAGTCGAAGTGCGGCGTGACCTTGTTGGCCTCGGCCACCGAGACGAAGTGGTACTGGTTCGCGGGCTTGCGGAGTTCGACTCGTGACAGGGAGTGCCGGGCGAGGTCGGTCTCGAAGGCCATGACTTCGCCGGCCTCCTTCGAGGCCTGGTCGGCCGAGACCCCCGTGAGCTCGAGCATCTTCGCGATGTGCTCGACGTAGGCGTCGCGGATATCCTCGTACTCCGCCTTCGTGTAGTAGTCCGGGGTGGGCAGGCCGAGGCCGCCCTGGAACGCGTACCCGATCTGCGTCCGGGCGTCGTGGTAGTCCGCCCGGGCCCCGAACCGGAACAGCTGTCCCTGCCCCTTCGCGTAGGCATCGTCCAGCCAGCTCACCAGGTCCTTTGACGACTTCAGCGCCTCGATCGATGCGAGGGCGGGCTTGATCGGATCGTAGCCGGCCCGGTCGATCGCGGCGGTGTCCATGCCCGACCGGTACAGCCAGCCGATCTTCTGCTCGATCGAGCCGCTCTCGGCCTGGTCCGCCTTCTGGTCGGCCGCTTCGACGATCTGGTGCTGCTCGTCGAGGCTCTTCTCGCCGAGCTCGGCGAACGCGCCCCAGCTGGAGCGGTCGGCGGGGATCGGGTTCGCCTTGATCCACTTCAGGTTGACGAAGCCGTTGAAGTCGGTGCAGGCGGAGACCGTCGTATCCAGTAGCGAGACGTCGAACACCGGCCCGGTATCGGACGGAGCGGCGCTCTGCCTCGCCTGGCTCCCGGCAGACCCGCCGCCGCGGCTGCACGCGGCGGCCGCCACAAGGAGCGCGGCGGTCACGGCGAGCGATCGGTAGGGATGGCTGATCATGAGCTTCCTCCACGTGACGTGCCCGCCCGGAGCGCGGGCTCACGACTCGGGTTTCGGAGCGTCGGAATCGGTTCCCATGATGGGACGGGACTCCCGGGCGCGCCAGCGCGGGTGAGGTGTCGCCGTCGTCGGGTCGGACGGGCCCGGAGCCGCTGACGCTGGCGGACGGTCAGGCGACCGCCGCCTCGACGCCTTCGGCCTCCCGGAGGAAGGCGTTGGCATCGTGCCTCATCGCCCCCGAGGGCAGCCACTCCCAGAACACGCCCAGGTCCGACTTGACCCGGTCCTCGTAGAAGGACGGGACCTTCTCCGTCTCGCCCTCGAAGAAGCGCCGCAGGGGACGATCGGTGTCCAGCCGGCTCCGCAAGTCGCGGAAGTACCGGATGCGACCCTTCCCCTCCGAGGAAATGGCCCGCACCACGTTGAACCAGGTGGCGAAGCCCCGCTGGGTGCCGCGGGCCCGGCGGTAGATCATCCGCGGCGAGAAGGAATACTCGGTCAGGTCGATCACGCGGTCGTAGAACTCCGTCCACTCGTAGTTCTTGGGCCGCACGTTCATCGCGTGGTTGTTGTTCAGGAAATGGAACGGGAACGGGAGCACCCTGTCGTCTCGCTGGAGGTCCAGGTTGAGCGGCGCCGCCCGCCCGAACGCGGACAGCAGCGAGTATCCGGGAAACGCCCCGGGCGTCCGGTCCAGGAAGCGCTTGGTGAGCTCGAACGGCTCGTCTCCCTGGTCGACGTCCAGGCCGAGGACGAAGTTCGTCTGCACGTAGGGGATGTACTCCAGGATCTGGTTCACCTGGTCCGAGATCTTCTCGACCTTCCCCATCCCCGTCGTGCCGCGGGTCTTGGCCTTGTTGCCCAGGGAGAACCACGACTCCACGCCCGGGAGCATCGCCTTGAAGCCCGCGTCGCGAAGCCGCTCGAGGCGGGACTTCGACAGCAGGGACAGGCTGCTTTCGGCCACGAAAGAGAGTGGATGCTCGGCCGTCCCCTCCTCGATGGAGTCGAGGAGCTCGTCGAAGCGCACGCCGAAGTTCGGATCGTGCCAGCCCACCCACACGTCGGGCCTCGTCTTCCCCAGGAAGACCAGGTCCTCGCGGATCTGCTCCTGCGGCACGGGCTGGAAGTCCACGACCGAGTCGATGCAGAACGGGCAGGTGTAGGGACAGCCCAGGCTGGCGAGCATGGGCACGACCGCCTGGATCGGCGACTTGGCCAGCGTGGGCTGGACGAACTTCCAGCGCTCGCGCACTCCCGGGAGGACGGTCGGCTGCGCGTCGGCGCTGAGCCGCATTCCCATCGGCCGGTGGGGCGCAGGATCCCGCAGGACATCGTCGATCAGCGTCTCGTCCGTGAACCCGAGCACGTAGTCGAAGTATCGCGCCGCGTCCGCCGGGTAGCAGCGTGCGTGCGGCCCACCCAGGATCGTCACCGCCCCGCGAGCCCTGAACATGGCGCTCACCGCATACGCGAGCTGGGCCGCCTGCGTGAACGCGCCGACGAACAGGACGTCAATGTCCTCGGGGAGATCGTACGCCAGGTCCTCGAACCCGGTATAGCACACGTAGCGGACGTCGTGGCCGGCCCGCTCGCACCACACGCCCAGCGCCTGGGGCATGATGCTGGCCAGGTTGGCGTTGTTGATGCGGGCGTAGAGCGATCGGGTGGGAGCCTTGGTCACGAGGTCCAGGATACCGATTCGAAGTCGGCGCATGGGCGTCAAACCTCTCCCCGAGAAGGACATACCGCGCGGCGAGCCGGGGTTCGACGTCGCGCGAAGGTAGTGCCAGGGTCCCGGGGACTGCGGTCCCTGCCGGGTCTCGTCGTCCGGCTCCAAAGCCGGCCTGCCTGACAGAGTCGCTCGTGGCGGCCTCCGGGCTGCCCGGGACGGCGCGCGGCGACGTGGTGTGCTCGGAACGACCCGATCTTGACCGCCAGGATGGACGTCAGCGGACGGTCCGGCGCGAGTGGGTCTCCGCGGAAGAGACGGAGTTCTCGAGGAGGAGGCCGGTGGCCGCCCCCCAGCCCGGGAGCTGCGGGGCAGCGCATCGTGGAGGCCCCGCGCGGCAGGGGCCGGGACGACAGCGGAATACGGGGGACCTGAGCATGAGACAAAGCTGCGGCCGAAGGACCTGCCCGTCAATGCGGACCGGCCCGGGGTCGCCTCGAATGGATCGTCGTCGGCGCGACTTCCGGGAGCCGAGCGGGTCCCGACCGCCTCCACCGCCGGGCCTCGCCGCCTCCTAGACCAGCCGCTCGCGGATCGCCCGGCTCACCGCCTCGGCGACGCTGTGCACCTGGAGCTTTCCGTACACGCTGCGCACGTGGCTGCGGACTGTATCCAGGCTGATGTCCAGGTGGTCGGCGACGGTCTTGTACTGCATGCCCTCGACCAGGCAGCGGAGCACCTCCTGCTCCCGGTCGGTGAGCCCGAGCCGGGCGGCCCCGGAGTGCCAGGGCCCGCGCCCCGCGGCCTCCTGGCGAAGGAGCCCCAGCACCGTGCTGGCCACGCCCGCCGACAGGGGCGAGCCGCCGTCCACGACGTCGCGCAGCTCGAGGACGAGGCGTGACGGCGGCGTTCGCTTGATGAGGTAGCCGTCGGCTCCCGCGCAGATGGCCTCGAGGATCGTGGCGCTCTGCTCGAACACGGTGAGGACGACGACGCGGATGTCGGGAAGACGCGCCTTGATCGTCCGGGTGCACGCGATCCCGTCGGCGCCCGGCAGCTCAACGTCCATGAGGACGAGGTCCCAGGGCGGCCCCTCGCCGCCGGGCCGGGCCCCATCGAGCGCCTGGAGCGCCGTGTCCCCGTCGGGGAAGCTGCCCTCCAGCTCGAACCCCCCGGCGTGACGGAGGAGCGTCTCGAGGCTGGCGCGGTAGCGGGCGTCATCCTCGACGATGGCGACTCGGATGGTCATGGGGGCAATCTACCGGATCACGCGGCGGACGACCCTCGCATGATCATGCGAGACGACGGGACACGGCCCCCGTCAGCCAGCGGACCAAGCGGCCGCGCCGGCCGGAGCCTCCCCACGGTCGCGACGACACGGCGAAGCGCAGTCGCACGGTCGTCCCCTCGCCCGGAGACGAAGCGATCTCCAGCGACGCTCCGACCTCCCGCGCCCGGCGGCGCATGCCGGGCAGGCCGTGTCCTCCCCCCCGTCCGCTCCTGACCGACCCGGACGAGCCGGTGGCCCGATCCCACGTTCCCGCGCGCCGCCCCTCCAGCCCGATCCCGTCATCGCGCACGTCCAGGACCCAGCTCCCCTCGCAGCGCCGCAGGCCCAGGACGACCTCCAGGGCGCCGGCGTGTCTGGCGGCGTTGTGGAGGGCCTCGAGGCCCACGAGGAGCACGGTCCGGAGTAGCGGGAGGGGCAGCGAAGTCTCCGGATAGATGCCCGGCAACTCGGCCCGAAAGCCCGTCTCCCCGTCCGCGAACAGCCGGCCGCCCTGCTCCACCAGGCGAGTGGCCAGCTCCTCTAGCCCGACTTCGCCCGGCTGCAGAGACCAGACGATGTCCGAGAGCGAATCGCCGAGCTCTTCGGCTGTGCGCGCGATCTCGCCGGCCGCCGTGCGAGCCTCGGCCGCGCCCAGATCCTCGGCCGCCAGCACGCCGGACAGGATGCCGACGCTGGCCAGTCCCGATCCCACTTCGTCGTGGAGATCCATGGCGATCCGGGTGCGCTGTCGCTCCAGGCCCAGGAGGTAGGCCACCCGCGTGCGGTAGGCCGCCCACAGCACGAGGAGGAGGACGGCGACCGCCAGGCCGATGGCCCACCCCTGCCCGTACCAGGGCGGATTCACGCGGAACCCCAGCCCGGCCGCCGAGCCCGACCAGTGCTCACCGTCCAGGGAGGCCCGCACCTGGGCCCGATACGTACCCGGCCGCAAACCCAGCCACCGGAAGGACGGCGCTCCGCGAACGGTCTCCCAGCTGTCCCGCGGCGCCAGCCGCACCTCGTAGCGCAGCCTGGCCGGATCCCGGAAGGAGAGGGCCGCGAAGTGTAGCTCCAGGCGGTTGTGTCCGTGCGGCAGGGTGACGGTCCCACCCAGCGGCACGAAGCGGCCGTCCGCTCGGGCCTCGACGAGGACGACGGGCGGGGGCCGGGGTCGCGTCCGCCGCACGGCCGCCGGGACGTGGATCACCCCCTCCGCCGTGGCGAGCCACACGCCGCCGTGCCCGTCCTCCAGGAGGTCGCCGGATCCGTTCGAGGCGAGGCCGTCCCAGCCGGTCAGCCTCTCGAGCACCTTCCAGCCCGGCGAGAGATCGGGCCGTGGCCGGACTCTCCAGGTGAAGCCGTGTCCGAGGACCCAGACGTCGCCCGACCGCGAGGGGACCAGACCCATGACGCTCCGGGTCGGAAGGCGGGCCGAGCCCGGCACGGGCTCCCAGTGTCCATCGGCCAACCGCATCAGTCCGTCGCGGCTCGACGACGCCCACACCGACCCATCCGGCAGGGCCACGAGGCCGCTCAGCTCTCCCATCTCCCGGGGCAGCTCGGTGCAGGACCACGTCGGGTCGGTGTCGCGCAGGACCGGCCGCTCCCCGGCCACGCACACCCGGCCTCCGCCCGAGACCCACAGCCTCCCGGACGGGTCGGTGGCCACTTTGTTCGGCGGCTTGCCCCCGGTGGGAGGCCCGGGTCTGCGGACCGGGGCCGCGCTCAAAGCCCCGTCACCCGCCTCGCGGGCCCCGCTCCCCGACGCACCCAGATGGAAGAGCCCGGCGGACGTGCTGAGCCACCGACCTCCATCGGAGGCGGGGGCGCAGTCGACGAGCCCCACGCGCTCCCGCCCGAGGCGCTGCACGACGCGGGTGCCGTGGAGCCTCGCCAGCCTTCCTCCCAGGCTCACGAGGACCGACCCATCCCCGAGGGGGCAAGGATCGCTTCCCGTCGACAGCGTCGATGTCGAGGCCCGCCAGTGGCTCCCTTCGGGCCGCAGGAAGCCGAGCCCCTGCCAGGTCACGACGGCCACGTCGGGTCCGCTCCGGGCCAGGAAGCGGACGTGGGCGGAAGGCAGACCCTGTCGATCCGACCAGCGTCGCGTCCGGGGCTCGGGATACTGGACCAGGGACTCGAACGTGCCCAGCCACAGACTCCCCTCCCGGTCCACGAGCAGCGGTCCGCCGGACTCGAGGCCGTCGGCGGGTCCGAGCACCTTCGGTCGCGCTCCGGGACGCAGCGACACCAGGTAGCGATCGAGCGACACCCACACGGTGCCGGAACGCTCGGTCACGGCGATCGCCCGCGCGCGGGGCGTGGCCCGAGAGGAGAGGATCTGGCGTGCGACGCCGTGGCGCACGGTGACGACGCGTCCATCGGCCTGGAGGATCAGAAGACCCCCGCGGCCGTCGGGAGCGACGTCGACGACATCGGGGCCCGACCAAAGGCGCCGTGTCGTCCCGTCGTCGGCCACCTGCCAGACGCCGCCGGTGGTGAGGACCAGGGCCCCGTTCGACCCGGCGTCGGCCCTGACCCGTCGGGGCGACTCCCCGGCCAGCGCGCCGGAAGGCAGCGTGGTCCACCGCCCGTCCGGGGAGTCGAGACTGTGCACACGCCCGTCCACGGCCCACAACCGGCCGCTGCGGTCGAAGACCGTCGAGACGCCGATGCGCCTCCAGCCGCCGGCCGGAGGCTCCAGGCGCTCGACCCCCGCCTCGGTCACCCGGTAGAGGGCGGGCTTCACCGTGGACACCACGATCTCCCCATCCGGGGAGACGGTCACCGATCCGACCCAGGTGCGAATGGAGTCGGGGGCCCAGCGGCGGAACCCTCGGCCGTCGTACCGGAAGAGCCCGCCCACGGCGCCGACCCACAGGAACCCGGTGCTGTCCTGGGCCAGGGCCCACACGGGAGCGCCCGTCAGTCCGCTCCCGTCGGAGAAGCTGCGGAAGCTGGGCTCTCCGGACGGCGCGGGATGGATAGGAATGGAGTCGTGCGAAGGACCGGCGGTGGCGCGTGCCTCGCGGCGCCGGCGCGGAGGGCCGGTCCGGGCGCGAAGTCGGCCGGGAGCCACGAGCACGGCCAGGACGAGGGCCGCGCGGGAGGCCGCGATCGCGGCGGGCCACCGGGACGTCGCCGTCGTCCTCCACGGACGACGGATCGCGCCGGTCCGGCGATCTGTACGGCTGACCATCCACTCTCCCTGCGAGCCCGGCGCGGGGCGGCCGGCCCGGCCGCGAGCCGCCTCGGCTCGTGGCGGGCCAGGGTTTCAGAAAGGAGGAAAATAGGCGCGGCGGCGGACTCCGGCGAGGCGCGGCGCGCTCACACGGCGTGGCGGAGCGGCCCGTCACGCCGAGGAGGGCGGAGGTCCGACGCCCTCGAGCTCAGCCCTCGTCGGCGTACGTCTCGAGATCCTCCTCGAACCTTCTCCGGCGAGACTGGCAGCAGAAACCCCGGATGCGGCCCCGGTACTCGGTCGTGGTCGCCGCGTCCCCTTGGTCGAACGTCATGCGGCAGATCGGATCCGTCACCTGCATCGTCGTGCTTCTTGGGGCGTCACACCTGGCCGGATGTCATGAACGTGAAGATCATGCCGTAGGTGCCGTCCGATCCCTCCCAGCCCTGGCCCATCTCCGAGCCCATGCCTGAGCCCATGCCCGGACCCATACCCCCCGAGCCGCCTCCCCCGCCCATCATCCCCGCGGTGGCCGTCTGTCCACCGCAGCCGGGCCCGTACTGGCTCATGTCCACCGGGTCGCCTTCGGCGTCCATCATGCCGCCGCCCAGGTGGATCACGTAGGTGGTCGCAGCCTTCAGGGCGGACGCGGGTGTGAAGGTCAGGATCGTCGTGTCGACCGACCAGGACCAGCTCCCGTCGACGACCGGACCGGAGATGTCGCCCTCGTGCACGCTGGCGTACCGGGACATCGCCGGATTCATGGGATGGTTGAAGGTGATCGTGATCGTGGTGTCCACGCTCACGCCGCTGCTGCCGCCGGCCGGAGCGACGTTCAGGAGGAGCGTGGAGGCAGGGGGCGCCGAGACGCCCGCTCCGGAGCAACCGGCCATCACGACGGTCGCCAGGATGGACAGCGCGGTCTTTCCGAGTCCGATAGGTGCCGACATGGTGCCTCCTCTGCGGCGAATTCGAGCCGGGCGGGCCGCGCGTGTCGTGTCGAGCTCCGTCGGCGCGCGGTCCCCTTCCGGTCGGTCCGCACGCCACCACGCACGGTGGCCGTGATCCAGCATGGTCCGAGGTGCAGCCGATGTCTGTCGGGAAGAATCCGGAAGACGCTGTAGGAAAGACCGGAAACTCGCGGTGGGAGGTGGACCGGGTGTGGCGTGGTGAGCCGGGCGGGCGGCGCCGCCGCACCGGGCGGCGAGCCAGAGCCTCGACGGTCCCGGGCCGCCGGGACCGGGATGCGAACGGGGCCCCGCTCGGGGGCCCCGATCACGCCTCGGCGGCGACCGGCGTGGGGACCGCCGGGCTGGCGGGCGAGGTCCCGCCCTGCCCTACTCCCCGCCGCGTCGCGCGCTGGGCGGCAGCATGCCGTTCAGCCTCATGTAGTTCGCCACCTGGCTGTAGTGGTCCGCCAGGTCCTCGACGTAGACGAACATGGCCATGGCGCGCGAACCCTTCATGAAGCCCATGTCCACGGTGCCCCCGAGGTCGCTGTCGTCGGTGGCGGCCAGCGCCTTGTCGCAGAAGGCGAAGGAGTCCTTGAGCTCCTTGACGAGCGTCTCCTTGGGCTCCGTGCCCTTCCGCGTGGGCGTGTCGGGCGCCTTCATGCCACTGATCGCGCTGCAGACCCCCCGGTTGGCCATCGCCAGGTGCGCCCAGATCTGCCCGAACGTCATCTGCGCATCGGTGGGCTTGTAGGAGAGCTTGTCGGCCGGGACCTCGTCTGCGGCGCTGGTGAGGTACCCTCCGAAGTGCTTGCTCATCCGCAGGGCCGCCTCGGCGGTCGGGTTGCCGCCGGAGGAAGCGGGTTGCTGCGCGGCGAGCAGGCCGGGAACGACCAGGATCGCGAGGCCGAAGAGAGACAGGCGCTTCATGGGCACATCTCCTCGTGAAGAAGGAGCGGGATGGGGCCGGGCCAAGGATAGTGGCGCCGGCCGCCGTGCCCGGCAAGGTGGAGTCGGGTGGACTCAGAGCCGACCGTGCCCCGACTCCGTCCTCCACACCACGGCCCGTTCGTCGTGATGCCCATGCCCCCGCTGCACCCACGAACCCGACGATCTGCCCTCGATCGGCGCTGCCCGTCCGCCACCCAACCGAATCGCCCGGCGGCCGTCCCCAGGTCCCGCATGCCGGCCCCGCCATTCCAGAGGAAGCCATGGTCGCGCCCGGAGGTCACCAAGGCCGAGCCAACGACGTCTGCATGCGCGTCGATCGCCGGTCCGCCGCTGGCCGCGCCGCCGAGCGTTCCGAGCACCCTGATCGGAACGCCCGTGGTGCTGAAATCCGTGACCGGCCCGGACCGAACCGTCCTCGCGGCCGCCCAGCGGACGGTGAACTCGGGACCCCGCTGTAGCCCGCCGCGGAGGCGCTCACCCGAGTGACGGCGGCTCCACGGCGTTACGGTCCCACAATGGCCGGGGCGGGCATCGAACCCGCGACCTTCGGATTAAAAGTCCGCTGCTCTGCCAGCTGAGCTACCCGGCCGGGTAGGGAAGAGGCCGTTCGATACCCGGCCCAGGCGAAAAAGCTACGCCCGAGCCCCGGCGGCGACAACGCGGGCCCGGCAGACGTCCTGTCATCCTTGCAGCGATACACGACGGCCCACCGCACCCGGCCTCTCGCGCGTCCGCCGGGCTCGGAGCGACCGCGCTGTTACAAAACTCGTAAGCAGCTTTGCCACAGCCATTCGCATAATCCGCGATGGCTTCGACGAAACCATCCTGCCTCGCGGCCCGAAACCTGCTTGAAACTCGCGCCTCACGCCCTCCGTAGGGAGATCCGAAGGCGGCGAAGGAGCCGCCGACGGTGACACCCGAAGGCCGACCGAGCGCGCATCCGGTCCGGTCGCGGAAGTTGGGCGAAGTGAGACGACACCGACACTCTTGACGATACGAGGAGGTTCCTCATGCTGTACGAGCGATGGCTGAATCGCCGCAGGCTGATGGTCCACGTTCGAAGGGTCGCCTGACCTGACGGACGTCCCAACCAGCGAAAGACGGGGGCGCGCCCACGGGCGTGCCCCCGTTTTTTCATCCGGAGACCGGCATCCGGAGACCGGTGCCCGTGCACGGAGCGGAGCCGGGACCGAGACCTCCGCACCCGAGCCGGCGGCCGGAGCGAGCCCGACTAGAGCGAGATCGTAGCGGCGGGCCCGGGAGACGTCTGCCCTCGATCGTCGGGAGGCAGGGTCTCTTCCATCTCCAGGTACCGATGCACCATCTGCACGGCCATGGCGCCCTCGCCCGTGGCCGAGGTCACCCGCTTCACGGAGCCGAAGCGCACGTCGCCGGCGGCGAACACGCCCGGGACGGTCGTCTCCAGGGCCAGGGGCGGGCGCTCCCGCGACCAGCTCGCAAGATAGGCCCCGTCTCTCGACAGGTCGGTTCCGGTGAGAATGAAACCGTCGTCGGTCCGAACCACCCGACTCCCGAGCCAGTCGGTCCGCGGTATGGCCCCGATGAGGACGAACAGGGCGGATGTCGGGATGACCTCCACGCTCCCGGTCGCGAGGTCACGGATCACGACGCCCTCCAGCCGGCCCTGCCCGTGCCCGTCTACCAGCTCGACGCCTGCCCGGATGCCGACGTTGGGCGCGTGCTCGAGCTCCGTGACGAGATACTCCGACATGCTGCGGCGCAGGGACGACCCGCGGACGAGCAACGTCACCGAGGCGGCGTACCCGGAGAGATGCTGGGCCGCCTGGCCGGCCGAGTTTCCGCCCCCGACCACGCACACGTGGAGGCCCTCCATGGCCCTCGCCTCGGTGACAGCGGCGCCATAGAACACTCCCACCCCGACCAGGGCCTCCAGGGCGGGTATTCCGAGCCGACGCCAGGTGACCCCCGTGGCGAGGATGACCGTGCGTCCCGTCACCTCTCGACCGTCGGCCGTCTCCACGACATGGTCGCGGCCCGCCGCCCGCAGAGACGTGACCTCCCTGGCGAACACCATGTTCGCCCCGAACAGCCACGCCTGCTCGCAGGCCCGGTAGGCGAAGTCGTGCCCGCCGATGCCCCAGGTGAAGCCCGGGAAGTTCCGGATCCTCGAAGTGGTCCCGGCCTGTCCCCCCGAGATGGAGCGCTCGAGGACGATGGTATCGAGCCCTTCCGAGGCGGCGTACACGGCGGCCGCGAGTCCGGCCGGACCGGCCCCCACGATCACGACGTCGTACCGCCCGTCCTTGATCTGCGTCCCTCCCCCGATCGCTTCCACGAGCTCGGCATCGGAGGGATCCACCAGGACGCGACCGTCGTGGCGCAGGACGACGGGCAGGCGCGAGCCGTCCTGGCCCGCCTCCCGAAGCACCTGCGCTCCCTCGGACGAGTCGACGTGGTAATAGGCGTGGGGCTGGGCGATCCGGGTCAGGAAGTCCCGGATCTCGTGCGCGCGCTGGCTGTGCGAGGGACCGACGATCCGGAACATCTTGAAGATGGGAGCCTGCGATCGCGCCCACTCCGCCAGGAACTCGCTCACCGCGGGATACAGCCCGAGCTCCGGTGACCATGGCTTGACCAGGTGATAGTCGATCCAGCCGAGGGTCATGGCCGGGACGACGGGGTTGGCGGCCGTGTAGTCCCGCTCCACCAGCAGGATACGCTTGGCGAACGGGTGGAGCTCGTGGGCGCGACCCAGGAAATCCACGCCGGACATGTCGCGCATCCGCTGGTCGACGATCAGGAGGGCGACGGACTCAGCGCGCTCGGCGAGAGCGGTCAGCGTGGCCAGTCCCGCCGCCGGCGCGTCGGCGCGAACGACGCGGAAGTCGTTGCCGAAACGCCGGGAGAGATCGCTGTCGAGGGCTTCGAGGACCGGGGCGTCGTCCGCGACGAGGAACAGGATCGGGCGTTCCATGGGTCACTCCACGAGGGGTCCCGGGGCCGACGAGCTTGGAAGGTGTCGGGCCCGGAAGCCCGGGCCGACCCCGCCGATCACGCGGTCTCCGGACGGCGCCGGGACCAGAATTTTGCCTGCCCAATCATAGGCTCGCCGCAAAGCTAGATTCGAGCTCCCTTCGGGGCAACGGGGGGCGGAGCGGCCTGCGCTCTCGGCATCTCCGGAGCCCGGCCACCCCGGCGAGCGTGCGCAGCTTGACGCCGGCAGTGCCCACCCGGACCTTCCGGCATGCCGATCGACCCCGCCGACGTCGCGATCTGCCTGGAAGATGAGGCGCCCGATGAGGGGGGCGCCTCGACTCCGATGGCACCCCCCATCGTCCAGACCTCCCTGTTCTCCTTTCGCAGCTTCCAGGACCTCCTGGCCGGCCTCGCCGACGAGGGCGGGCACCACGTCTACACCCGCGGCTCGAACCCGACGGCCGAGGCGGCCGAGCGGAAGATCGCGGCCCTGGAGCGAGGCGAGGCGTGCCGGACGTTCGGATCGGGCATGGCGGCCATCTCGGCCGTACTGTCCAGCTTCCTGGCGGCGGGAGACCACGTCCTGTTCGTGAACCACACCTACGGCCCCGCTCTCCAGCTCGCGGGCCACCTGGAGCGCTTCGGCGTCGCCCATGATGTGACCCTGGAGCTGGCCCCGGCGGCCGTGGAGGCGGCGCTCCGGTCCGAGACGCGGCTCGTGTGGCTGGAGAGCCCGGGCACCATGACCTTCCGGCTCGCCGACGTGCCGGCGATCGCGGCGATCTGCCGGGAGCGCGGGGTCCTCACCTGCATGGACAACAGCTGGTCGACGCCGATGTTCCAGAAACCGCTCGCGGTGGGCGTGGACATCGTCGTGCACAGCGCCACCAAGTACCTGGCGGGCCACAGCGACCTGGTGGCGGGGGCGGCCGTGACCTCGGAGGCTTTGATGGGGCCCCTGTTCGAGAAGGGCTACATGCTGGGTGGCGGGATCCTCGCTCCCTTCGAGGCCTGGCTCCTGCACCGCGGCCTCCGGACCCTCCCGGTCCGGCTGGCCCGTCACGAGGCCGACGCACTCCGGGTCGCCTCCTTCCTGGCGGACCATCCCGCCGTGCGGCGGGTGCACCATCCGGCCCTGGCGGAGGGGGAGGAGGGCGAACGGAGCCGTCGTCAGCTCGCGGGCACCTCCGGCCTGTTCAGCTTCGAGCTGGCCCGCGGGACGTTCGAGTCCGTGCGGAGCGTGCTGGACGCGCTCGAACGGTTCCACCTCGGGGTGAGCTGGGGCGGGGTGGAGAGCCTGGCGATCTCACCCGAGAACGGCCGCAACGCGTCGGAGCTCGCCGAGATGGGACTCCCCCGTGGGCTCATCCGACTCTCGGTGGGGCTCGAAGGGGCCGACCCACTGATCGACGACCTGGACCGGGCCCTGGCGCGGTTGGCGTGAGCGAGACCGGCCAGCACCGGCCGCGCCCTCCCCTCACCCTGCTCGAGGCGCTCCTCCCGCTGGGCGTCATGCTCGTGCTCCTGGTCGCGGGAGCAGTCGTGGCCCACCTCGACACCGAGTACCTGGTGGTCGTCCTCCTGGTCGCCGCGGCGACGGCCGGCCTGGTGGCGGCGAGGCACGGGCACTCGTGGGCCGACATCCAACGTTCCACCGGAGAGAAGCTGGCCGGCGTCCTGCCCGCCATCCTCATCCTCCTCGCCATCGGGATGCTGATCGCGACCTGGGTCCTGTCGGGTACGATCCCGTTCCTGGTCTACTGGGGCGTGCGGCTCATCCAGCCGCGCTACCTGGTGCTGACCGCGTTCCTGGCGACGGCCGTCATGTCGACCTGCACGGGGACCTCCTGGGGGTCGGCGGGCACGATCGGCGTGGCGCTCATGGGCACGGCCGCGGCCCTGCAGGCCCCGATCGCCGCCACGGCGGGGGCGGTGGTGTCGGGCGCCTACCTGGGCGACAAGATGTCGCCGCTGTCGGACTCCACGAACATCTCGGCCATCGGGGCGGGCGCGGACCTGTACGAGCACATCCGCCACATGTTGTACACCGCCACTCCCTCCACCCTGGTCTGCCTGGTCGTGTACACGGCCGCCGCCCGGCTCCTCCCGGTGCCGCCGGGAGGCACGCCGGCCGAAGCCCGCGCCCTCCTGTCCGACCTCCACTCGGTCTTCTCGCTGAGCCCGATCGTGCTCCTGCCGCCCGCGCTCGTGGTATGGAGCATCGTGCGGAAGACGCCGGCGGCTCTGGCCATGACCCTGTCCTCCCTGCTCGCCGTGGCGATCGGCGTCCTCGTGCAGGGCTTCTCCATCCCGGATGCGCTCGTGGCGGCGGTGTCCGGATTCAGGTTGGACATGGTGGCCTCCACCGGGGCGGACCCGTCGGCCCTCGGCTCCGCGTTCCGGACGCTGGTCGAGCGGGGCGGCCTGTACAGCATGGCCACCACGCTCATCCTCATCATCGCCGCCTTCCTCCTGGCCGGAGGCATGGACGTGTCCGGAGCGCTCGACCTCCTCATCGGCCGCATGCTGGCGCGCGTGCGCTCGGTCTTCGGGCTCATTGCCTCGACCATGGCATCGGGGGGCACCATGATCGCGATGACCAGCCACGGCGGAGTGACGGCGCTGGTCGTGGGCGAGCTGTTCCAGAAGGCATACGACGAGCGTGGCCTGGCGCGGGTCAACCTGTCCCGCTCGCTGGAGGACTCGGTCACCATCACCGAGCCCCTCATGCCGTGGACGGTGTCCGCCGTGTTCATGGCCACGACGTTGGGCGTCGCCACGGTACGCTACCTTCCGTGGGCCTGCTTCTGCTACGGCGGGCCCGTGTTCTCGCTCCTCATCGCCGCCGCGTGGCGGCGGACCCGTTTCGGCATCCGGCTGGCGACCGCGGAGACCGGTCCCGGCGACGCCTAGGCGCGAGCGCCGCCGGGTCCGGTTAGCTTGGGGATCATGCACGGGGGGGCCCGTGCCTCCGGCGCGAACAAGGCGGATTCCTCCGGCAGGAGAGACCGATGATCGGAGAGCTCTCGGAACGGGAGATCGAGGAGGTGCTGCGCTCGGAGGTGGTGGCGCGCCTGGGCTGCCACGCGAAGGGACGCACGTACGTGGTCCCGATCACGTACGCGTACGACGGCACTTCCGTGATCGGACACTCGGCCCCGGGCCTGAAGATCTCGATGATGCGGGAGAATCCCGAAGTGTGCATCGAGGTCGACCGGGTCGAGGACGCCGCCCACTGGAGGAGCGTCGTCGCCCGGGCGAGGTTCGAGGAGCTGGAGGGACCCGAGGCGCTGGACGCCATGGAGCGCCTCGTGGCCCGTCTCGGCTCGCTGGTCACGAGCGAGACCAGCCAACCCTCGCACGCGACCCGGGACGCCGTGGAGGCCGTGCTGCAGGGGGAGGCGGTGATCTACCGCCTGCGCGTCACCGAGGCGACGGGCCGATTCGAGAGGCCCTGAGGCGAGACCCTAGCCCGCTCCCGGGCGATTCAGATACCAGATGGAGGCGTTCAGCGCCGCCGCGAAGCTGACCCAGGCCGCGTACGGTACCATGAGGAGCCCCGCCCACCTCGATCGGGCGAAGAACAAGGCCGTGCAGGCTATCACCGCGATCCACAGGAGGGCGATGTCAGCCAGCCCCGCCAGGGGCGAGCGCATCCCGAAGAACAACAGGCTCCACAGGCCGTTGAGGGCGAGCTGCACGAGGAAAACGGCGAGCGCCACGGCGACACCCGGCGTCCCCAGACCCCGTCGCCACACCAGCCAGGCGGCCACGCCCATGGCCAGGTACAGCGCCGTCCACACGGGCGCGAACACCCACGCGGGCGGCGTGAACGCGGGCCTGGCCAGCTCCGGATACCAGGAGGCCACGGCCGGGGCCGTCACGCGGCCCGCCAGGAAGCCGACGGCCACAGGCAGGGCGAGGGCGAAGATCAGCCGCAACGTGTCTCTCATGACGGAACTCCCACCGCGCGGCTCCCGGGCCGGAGACCCGAAAGCGGACTCGCTCAGTCCACCCTGAGGGGCGCGTACCGGTAGCCGGCCCAGCACCCGATGATGGCGGCGGCCCCCTGCACCAGCAGGGCGAGAGCCGCCGTGCGCACCGTGATCCCCTCCCAGGCCTCGGCGCCGGTGGTGAGCCCGCCGAACACCAGGTTGATCGCGAACCAGGCCACGAAGGTGAACAGGGCCATGGACGCTCCGTTGAGGATGGGAGCGGCGGCCGTCTTGAAGCCCGTCAGGAATCCGCCCGCGATCCATCCGACCGCGACCGCGACCGATACGCCCACCGCGTCGCCCAGGGGCCCGCTGCCCACGATGCCCACCGCGGCCAGCACGAGAATGAGGCTGCTCGCCACCGAGAAGCCCACGAACCAGCCGAAGGCCACCCAGGAGAGTCGCACGTTGCGAAGATGTTCGGAATGCATGGTCCTAGCCGTCCAGGGGGAGCTCGACCTGCCGAACCGGCGCCCACGTGCGCCGATGGTGCGGCGTCGGGCCGAGCCGGTTCAGCGCCTCCATGTGCTCCGCGGTCCCGTAGCCGTGGTTGGTGTCCCAACCATAGTCGGGATAGCGGCGATGCAGCCGGCGCATGAGGCGATCGCGCACCACCTTGGCCAGGATCGAGGCGCAGGCGATGGAGTGCGACCGCAGGTCACCGTGTACGATCGCCCGATGCGGTCCCAGTCCGGGCATCCCGTTACCATCCACGAGGAGGAGGTCGGGCGGCGACCCGAGGCGGGCCACGGCGCGCCGCATGGCCAGCGCCGCGGCCCGGCGCACGTTGAGGCGCTCGATCTCCCGGCAGGACGCGGCACCGACCCCCCAGGCCCTCACCTCGGAACGGATTCGCTCGGACAGGACCTCGCGAACCTCCGCGGAGAGGAGCTTGCTATCCGTGGCGCCGTCGAAACTCTGTCCCCGGTGGAGGGCGACCGCGGCGGCCACCACCGGACCGGCCAGCGGACCGCGGCCCGCCTCGTCGACTCCCACCACCCGATCGAGGCCGCGCCCCCAGCCCTCCTCCTCGAACGTCAGGGGCGCGGTGGAGGCCACGGCGACGGTCGACGCGGAAAGGGGCTCAGTCCCGTTCTGCCGGCTCGCCGGCGGCGCTCTCCTCGGCCACCGTCGCCTCGGCCACGGCCGCGTCGCCCTCCGCCGGCGCGTCCCCGGTCTGGGCTGCAGCTGCTGACCCCGCTGCCGAGGCGCCGGAGGTCAGCTCCTGCTCGAGCCACCAGCTCCTCTCCCGAACCCGCGCCTTCTTGCCGCGACGCGCGCGCAGGTAGTAGAGCTTGGCGCGACGCACGTGACCGCGCCGCACCACTTCGATCCCGGCCAGCGCCGGCGAGTGCAGCGGGAAGATGCGCTCGACGCCCACGCCCCCGGAGATCTTGCGGACCGTGAACGTCTCGCTGATGCCCGCTCCGCGGCGCCCGATGCAGATGCCCTCGAAGGCCTGGATCCGTTCCTTGTCGCCCTCGGCCACCCGGACCCTCACCCGAACCGTGTCGCCGGGCTCGAAGGCCGGAAGGTCGGTGCGCCGGTATTCCTGTTCGATCTCTGCGATTCTCGGATCCATGCCAGTCCTCCTTTGTGGCGAATCTATCGTCGCGGCCCCGGCACGTCAGCCGCCGTCCCCGGCGCGCTCCCGGCCTCGTCCTCGTCCGTCTCCAGCAGGTCCGGCCTGCGCTCCCGCGTCAGCTCCAGGGCCCGCTCCCGGCGCCACGCCTCGATCCGGGCGTGATCGCCCGACAGCAGCACCTCGGGCACCCGCCGGCCCCGATACTCGGGCGGCCTCGTGTACACGGGCGGCGCCAGGAGCCCCTCGTAGAAGGAGTCCGTAGCCGCCGACTCGTGGTCGCTCAGCGCTCCGGGCAACAGTCGTACGACGGCGTCCACCACCGCCAGCGCCGCGGGCTCCCCGCCGCTCAGCACGAAGTCGCCGACCGACAGCTCCTCGGTGGCCAGCCCACCGGCCACACGCTCGTCGACTCCCTTGTAGCGGCCGCACAGGAGTGTGAGCTCCTCCTGGACCGCGTAGCGCACGGCCGTCCGGTGGTCGAACCGCGCCCCCCGCGGGGTGAGCAGCACGACCGGGCCGGCCGGGTCCAGCGCCTCGACAGCCTCGAAGAACGGCTCGGGCTTCATCACCATGCCCGCGCCGCCTCCGTACGGCTCGTCGTCCACCGTCCGGTGGCGGTCGTGCGTGTAGTCACGCAGGTCCACCACCCGGTACTCCACCAGGCCCGCCTCGGCGGCGCGGCCCGGGATGCTGGTCGCGAACGGCACCCCGAACCAGTCGGGGAAGATCGTCA
This sequence comes from Candidatus Humimonas hydrogenitrophica, assembly GCA_947581615.1. Taxonomy (GTDB): domain Bacteria; phylum Gemmatimonadota; class Gemmatimonadetes; order Palauibacterales; family Palauibacteraceae; genus Humimonas; species Humimonas hydrogenitrophica. Next base: position 23,591 of record CANPVD010000045.1, on the reverse strand, counting down.
CGATGTTGATCCGCATGGCCCGCTACAGCTCGAGCAGCCCCGCCGGAGGCCGGATCCGGATCACGCCGGCCTCCGCGTCCACGTCCTCCACGAACACGCCGATGAAGGGGACGAGGAGCTCGCCGCCTTCTTCCCGCCGCACGCCCAGGTACGGCGAGCCCGCGGCTTCGTACACGCGGCCGACCCGCCCCACCGGCGAGCCGTCCACCAGCCGGACCTCCATGCCCTCCAGGTCGTGGAGGAAGTACTCGCCCTCGGACGGCTCGACCAGCTCCGAGCGCTCCACCCACAGCCGCAGGCCCCGATAGCGCTCGGCCAGCGTCCGGTCCTGGATCTCCCGGAACCGGAGGATCCCGTCCGACCGGTGCGTCCGCGCGCCCACCAGGGTCAGCGTCCGGGGGAGCCCGGTGGCCCCGGGGCCCTCCACGCCCAGGACGCGGCCCTCCGTGAACACCACGTCGGGGAAGTCCGTGTCCAGCGCCACGAGGAGCTCCCCCGCCAGGCCGTGCGCCCGACGGACGGTACCGACCACGACGCGCTGTGTCGGCTGCGCCGCCATCTCACGGATCTCCCGCCCCGCCGCGCGGCCCGCAGAGGCCCGCGACGGGGAGGCGCTCAACTTTCCTTCTCCTCCTCATCCTCGTCCGCGGACGCTTCCGCCTCGGGCTCGTCTTCCGCCTCGGGCTCGTCTTCGACCTCGGACCCGTCTTCGACCTCGGACCCGTCTTCGACCTCGGACCCGTCTTCGGCCTCGGACGCTTGCGCCTCGGGCTCGACCGCGTCTTCCGCCTCGGGCTCCGCCTCCTCCGCGGCCACTTCTTCCGCCTTCGCCACCTTCTCGGCCTTCTTGTGCGAGGCGGGGGCGGCGGTGGCAGGTGGAGGCGGCGCCGGGGTCGGGCGTCGGGACGTCTGCCGCCGGTCGGGCGCGGGCCCGGCCAGCACGATGGCCTCCTCGAGCTCCTCCGGCGTCGTCCCGGCGTGGAACTTCTCCCAGATCCCGGTCTGGCGCAGGAGCGAGCGCACCGTGTCGGTGGGCTGCGCGCCGGCGCGCAGCCAGTGCAGGGTCCGGGCGGCGTCGATCTCGATGACCGACGGGCTCGTTCGGGGCTGGTACACGCCCAGCTTTTCGATGGAGGGGCCTTCGACCGCCGTGGTCACATCCGCGACCACGATGCGGAAGGCGGCCTGCTTCTTTCGGCCTACCCGCTTCAGGCGAATCGTCGCTGCCATTCTCGCTCCATGTCTCTCTTGCGTTCCCTGGCTTCCGTATACCGCGTCCCGGCGTGCTACGATCCGGGCGCGCCCTCGTGGCCAGCGCTCACCGGGCGAACATCCCCGGCGGCAGGCCCGGCAACCGGCCGCCCTTCTTGGCCAGCGCGCCCAGGCGGCCCATCTGCTTCATCATCTTCTTCATCTCGCCGAACTGCTTGATCAGCCGATTCACCTCGTGCACCGGCCGCCCCGAGCCGCGGGCGATGCGTGCCCGCCTGGAGCCGTTCAGGATGTTCGGGCGGCGGCGCTCCTGCAGCGTCATGGAGAGCACGATGGCCTCCATGTGGCGGACCCGCCGCGGATCCACCTCGACGTCGTCCAGCATCTTCGGCTTCACACCGGGGATCATCTTGAGCAGCCCCTCGAGGGGTCCCATGCGCTGGACCTGGGTGAGCGCCTGCAGGAAGTCCTCCAGGTCGAACTCGCCGGCGCCGAGGACCTTGTCCTCGAGCCGCCTGGCGGTCTCCTCGTCCACGGCCTGCTGCGCGCGCTCCACGAGGCCGACCACGTCGCCCATCTGCAGGATCCGTCCCGCCATGCGCTCCGGATCGAACAGCGTGAGATTCTCGAGCCGCTCGCCCGTCCCGACGAACTTCACCGGGATCCCGAGCACCCCGTAGATCGACAGGGCCGCACCGCCCCGGGCGTCCCCGTCCATCTTGGTGAGGACGACGCCCGTGAGGCCCACCGTCTCGTGGAAGCCCTCGGCAATCCTCACCGCCTCCTGTCCGGTCATCGCATCCGCCACCAGGAGGACCTCGTCCGGATCGACCGCTTCGCGGACCTCCCTGAGCTCGTCCATGAGCTCCCGGTCCACCTGCAGTCGTCCGGCCATGTCGAGGATCACGTGGCTGGCACCCTCGCGACGACCCCGTTCCACGGCCTCGCGCGCCAGCCGAACCAGCGCCCCGGCGCCCGAGCCGCGCTCGGCCGACTCGCCCTCCGCCCCGACCACCGGTACGTCGAGCTGGCTCGCCAGCACGGCGAGCTGGTCGCGGGCCGCGGGTCGGTAGGGATCGGCGGCCACCAGCCAGGGCCTCCCGCCCTCCCGCTGGATGCGCCGGGCGAGCTTGGCCGCGCTGGTCGTCTTCCCCGAGCCCTGCAGCCCCACGAGCATGACCGTGGTGGGCGGCACCGTGGACCGCGCGAGCTCGGGCGTTTCCGAGCCCAGGAGGTCGGCGAGCTCGTCGTGAACGATCTTCACGATCTGCTGACCGGGGCTCACCGAGCCCAGCACGTCCTGACCTCGCGCCCGCACCTCGACCCTGGAGAGGAAGTCCCGGGCGACCTGGAAGTTCACGTCCGCCTCCAGCAGCGCGCGGCGCACCTCCCGGAGCCCCTCCTCGAGCATCTCCGGGGTCAGCACCCCTCGCTGCCGGAAGCGTCCCAGGACGCCGTCCAGCCTCTCTCCGAGTCTCTCGAACATCGACCTTCCGATGATGGATGTCTCGCTCGCCGCGCCTGGCGCTCGTCGGCACGCGCCGCCCGCCCGCTCCCCTGACGGGGGCTGGAGGGGAGAAAGAAAGGACGCGGCGCCCCGCGCGGTGCGCTCGCGTCCCCTCGCCCCTCGAGGAGGCGGCCCCGGCGCGTGACCGCGCGCCGGAGCACGGCGTTAGCCCTTTAGGATACGGCCCGATCCCGTGGCTGGCAAATGGTGGAAGGGCCCGCGACGCCCGGACGCCGGTCTCCGGTCAGCCCGCGATGGGAACGCCGCGCGAGGGGCCCACCCGGATGATCTGCCGCCGCGCCTGGCCCACCGAAACCCACTGGATCGGAGCCCCGGCCAGCTGCTCGAGCCGCTCCAGGTAGCCGCGGGCCAGCTCGGGGAGGTCGTCCCAGCGCCGGGCGCCCGTGGTGTCCTCCTCCCAGCCCGGCAGCCGCTCGTACACGGGCCGCACCCGCTCGAGCTCCGCCGCCGAGTCGGGGAAGCGCGCCAGCGGCTCCTCCTCGAGGGTGTAGCCGACCGCCACCTGGAGCTCCCGGAAGCTGTCGAGCACGTCGAGCTTGGTCACCGCCAGCCCGGTGAGGCCGTTCACCCCCGCCGCGAAGTTGACGGCCACGCCGTCGAACCAGCCGGGACGACGGGGCCGGCCGGTGGTGGCGCCGAACTCGTCGCCGAGGGATCGCAGCCGCTCGGCCTCCTCCCCGGGCAGCTCCGTGGGGAACGGCCCGTTGCCGACCCGGGTCGTGTAGGCCTTCACCACTCCGATCACCTCGTCGATCATGGTGGGCCCGATCCCCACGCCGGCCGCCGCGCCCCCCGCCGTGGTCGTCGACGACGTGACGAACGGGTAGGTGCCGTGGTCGATGTCCAGCAGCGAGCCCTGGGCGCCCTCGAGCAGCACCCGGCCACCCTCGCCCAGGCCGTCGCGGATCTCCTGGCCCACATCCGTGGCCAGCTCCAGGAAGCTCGGCCGGACCGCCTCCAGCGCCTCCAGGACCTCCTCCGGGTCGACCCGGTCGTCGAGCTCGAGCCGCTCCATGGTGTCGTTGGCGGCCGAGCAGGCCGCCCGCACGACCTCGGCCGCCCGGCCAGGATCGCGCAGGTCGCCCACCCGGAGCCCCGTCCGGTTCACCTTGTCCCGGTACGCCGGACCGATGCCCCGCCCCGTGGTGCCGATGCGGTCCACGCCGCGACTCGCCTCCAGCGCACGGTCGAGCATCCTGTGATAGGGGAGCACCAGGTGGGCCCTGCTGCTCAGGCCGAGCCGTCGCTCGAGGTCGATGCCCCGGGCCCGCAGCCCGGCCATCTCCTCGAGCAGCGTCCAGGGATCCACCACGGTCCCGTTCCCCATGAGGCAGCGGACGCCAGGATAGAGGATTCCCGACGGAATGAGGTGAAGGACGAACTCCTCGCCCTCCACGCGCACGGTGTGACCCGCGTTGGCGCCCCCCTGATAGCGGGCCACGATCGTGGCCCGCTCGGCGAGCACGTCGACGATCTTCCCCTTGCCCTCGTCGCCCCACTGCACGCCCACCACGGCGACGCACCCCGCCCCTTCCTCGAACATCTCCGACACCTCTACGCGGAGACGGGCTGGAGCCCGGCGGCGGTCAGCGCCCCGTGCACGGCCTGCCGGCTGGATTCGTCCGCCGGGAGGAGGGGCGGGCGCGGCGGACCGCCGTGAAGGCCCAGCAGGTCGAGGCCGAACTTGACGCCCGGCACGCCCTGCCGGGCGACCACGGATCGGTGCAGGGGCCCGACCCGCTCCTGGAGCGCCCCGGCCCGGCCCGTGTCGCCCTCTCGCCACGCCGACACGATCTCCGCGCAGGCGGCCGTCGCCAGCAGTCCCACGGCGACCACGCCTCCCGCGGCGCCGACCTCGAGCCCGCCGTACAGAAGCGTCCCCGCTCCGACCATGACGGCCGCCCGCCCGGAGCACACGTCCACCAGGGCGCCCAGGTTGTGCACGTCGCCGGAGGAGTCCTTGATGCCGACGATGTTCTCGTGCTCCACCAGCCGCCCCACCACCTCGGGATCCAGCGGCACCGGCACGTACTTGGGAATGTGGTAGAGGATGACCGGGATGGGCGAGGCATCCGCCAGCGTCCGATAGTGGGTCGACACCGCCGCCTCCTCCATCGCCCCCGCGTAGTAGGCGGGCGGGCGGACCAGCACCGCCCCCGCGCCGGCCTCGGCGGCCAGGCGCGTGAGGCGGACCGTGCTCCGGGTGGACTCGCACCCGGTGCCCGTCACCACCTCGACCCCCTCGGGCGCGACCTCCCGGGCCCACTCGGTGAGCCGCAGGATCTCGATCTCGTCCAGCAGCGGCGCCTCGCCGGTGGAGCCGGCCACGACCAGGCCGTCGACCCCCTCCGAGGTCCAGGCCCGCAGATTGGCCTCGAACGCCTCCCGGTCCAGATCGCCCGTCCCGGAAGCGAACGGCGTGGTGACCGGCAGGTACAGCCCCTCCAGCTTCAGAAGAGCGGCCCCTCCCCGGGAGCCGGGCCGCCCCCCTCCTCCTCGGAGGAGAGGGTCTGCATGACGAGCTCGAAGTCGCTCGGGCTCGTGGCCGCCGCCTTGGCGACGTCGTAGTCCATGATGTCGGCGCGTACGAGTTTCATGAGGTGCTGGTCGAAGGTCTGCATGCCGTACTGGTCGCCCTGCTGCATCAGTCGCCGGATCTCGCTCTGGCTCTCGGCGCGGAGGATGGCCTCCTGCACCGCGCCCGTGAGGCGAAGGACCTCCACCACCGGGACGCGCCCCTGTCCGTCCTTCCGGAGCAGCAGCCGCTGGGAGACGATGGCCCGCAGGGACTCGGACACGCGCTGCCGCACGAGCTCCTCGTTGTCACCCGGGAACATGGCCATGAAGTGGCCCAGGGTGGCGATGGCCGTCGGAGCGTGGAAGGTCGAGATCACCAGCTGTCCCGTCTCGGCCGCCTCCATGGCGATCACGATCGTCTCGGCGTCGCGCATCTCGCCGATGAGAATCGCGTCGGGGTCCTGCCGGAGCGCGTGGCGCAGGCCGACCCGGAAGGAGGCCGTGTCGGCCCCCACCTCGCGCTGCGTCACGGTCGAGAGCTCGTTGCGGTGCCGGTACTCGATCGGGTCCTCGAGGGTGACGATGTGCTTGCGCCGGTTCCGGTTGATCCACCCGAGCATGGCCGCCTGGGTGGTGCTCTTGCCCGAGCCCGTGGCTCCGGTGACCAGCACGAGGCCATTGTCGAGGTCCGCAATGTCCTTGAGGGCCTGCGGCAGACCCAGGTCGTCGATGGTGGGGACCTCCCACGGGATCACCCGCATGACCACCATGATCGATCCCTGCTGGCGAAGGATGTTCACGCGGAAGCGGGCACTGGGCGACAGCTCCCAGGCGAAATCGTAGTCGGTGATCTGGTCGATGCGCTCGCGGTGCTCCTCGGGCAGGATCTGCAGGGCGATGCGGCGCGTGTCCTCGGGCGTGAACGGGGTCTCCGACAGCCGGACCATCCGGCCGTGGACCCGCGCCCGGAACACGTCGCCCGCCTTGATCAGGAGGGATTGGGCGCCGCTCTCGACGGCCGCCCTCAGCAGGGGCTCCGCCCCCATCGTGTCCTTGGCCATGGTCAATACCCGCGCTGTTTGTCCACCACGTTGACGAGCGCCCGTCCGTCCAGGTAGCGCCGCAGGTTGTCCAGCAGGAGCGCCGTCTCCCTCTCCCAGTACCGGGGCGAGACGGCGCCGGCGTGCGGCGTGACGACGACGTTCTCCAGGTCCCAGAGGGGGCTGTCGGAGGGGAGCGGCTCCTGCTCGAACACGTCCAGCCCCGCGCCGCGAAGGCGTCCCGACGCGAGCGCCCGTGCGAGCGCCGTCTCCTCCACGATGCCCCCTCGGGACAGGTTGATCAAGACCGCATCGGGACGCAGGCGGCCCAGCAGCGACTCGCCCAGGAGTCCCCGCGTCTCGTCCGTCTCGGGCAGGGTGAGCACCACGTAGTGCGCCTGGCCCAGCAGTTCGGGCAGTCCGCGCGTGTCCCACGCGCGCTCCACCTCCGGCGGCGCCTCGGTCGAGGTGCGGCGCACGGCCACCACCCGCATCCCGAGCGCCGCGCCCCGGCGCCCGACCGCGCTCCCGATGCCTCCGTACCCCACGACGCCCAGCGTGCGTCCGGCCAGCTCCACGAGCGGGCTGTCGCTGCCGGCCAGCTCGCCGTGGCGCCACTCCCGACGCGCCTTCCCGGCGGCCGCGACGTCCAGTCCGCGGGAGAAGTGCAGCATGAGGGCCAGGGCGTGCTCGGCGAGCGGCTCGGCGTGCAGGCCGGCGGAGTTCGTGAGGACGACGTCACTCTCGACCATCTCCTCGAACAGGCTGGCGCCCACGCCCGAGGCACCCGAGTGGACCCATCGCAGGTCGCGGGCCTCCTGGAAGGCGCGCCGCGGGATTCCGAATCCGGCGTAGACCTCCGCGTCCCGGATCTCCTCGAGGAGGCGCTCGGGGACCCGCCGGGCGCCGTCGCCCGCGAAATAGCCCGGCTCCTCCAGGAAGGTGGCCGTCCAGTCCTCGGGGAGGGACTGGCGCAGCCTGGCCCGGTCCACCTCCGGCATGGACCACAGCGGGTACTCGGGCGCGTGCATCCACACCAGCAGCTTGCGGCTCACGTCCTCCCCCTACTCGTACCGGGCGCTGCGCACGCCCGGGGTGTCCGCCAGCCGGCGCAGGAGGGCGTCCCGCTGCCGGGTCGAACCGTGCAGCAGGTAGTAGAACGCCGAGCCGTCGTCCCGGTGCTCGTGCCCCGAGAGCTCGTGGACCATGGACGTGTCGCCGAGCGCCGCCCGGAGCCCGTCCCGGCCGGCGTCCCCCGCCACCACCACCCGCAACACGTGCTCGCTCTTGTCCGGCAGCACCGAGCGCTCGAAGCGCCCCAGGAGGACCAGGGTGAGCACCACGAGCACGGTCGCGCCCAGGGACTGCCAGTAGAGGTGGAGCCCGACGCCCATCCCGATCGCCGCCACGACCCACAGGGTGGCCGCCGTCGTGAGGCCGAGCACGTTGCCCCCGGCCACCAGAATCGTACCGCCGCCGATGAACCCGATCCCCTCGACGATGTGGGAGGCGATGCGGCCCGGGTCCCCTCGCATGAGGTCGTTGGCCAGGAAGCCCGTGGCCACGAGGACGGAGAGCTCGGTGAACAGCTCGGCCCCCACGCAGATGAGGATGTTGGTGCGAAGCCCGGCCGGCTTGCCCGACATCTCCCGCTCCAGCCCGATGGCGGCGCCCAGCGCCGTGGCCAGCAGGAGGCGGCCCAGCATGGGCAGGTCGAGCGTGTGGACGAGGCTCTGCACGGCGGCTCAGCCCGCCGGCGCCGGCACGTGGCGCCGGGCCAGCCCCATGTGCTCGTACACCTGCTCCAGCGTGTCGCGGGCCAGCCGTCGGCAGCGCGCCGCGCCCGCATCCAGGATCCCGTACACCCGGTCCGGATCCTCGCGCAGCGCCCGCGCCCGCTCCCGGATCGGCGCCAGATCCTCGGCCATGTGGGAGGCCAGCTTCCGCTTGCAGTCCACGCAGCCGATGGTGGCCGTCTGGCAGCGCGCCTCCACCTCCTCGCGCACGCCGGCCGGGCTGAAGTGCCCGTGCAGGGCGAAGATGTTGCAAACGTGGGGATTGCCGGGATCGTTCCGCCGCACGCGGTCGGGATCGGTGACCGCCGTCGCCAGCCGCTTCCCGATCTCGTCGGGCTCGGCGAGGAGGGGGATCGTGTTGCCGGCCGACTTGGACATCTTGGACGCGCCATCCACTCCCAGGATGCGTGGGGCGTGGCCCACCAGCGGCTGCGGCTCCGGGAAGAGCTCGCCGAAGCGCACGTTCCAGCGCCGGGCGATGTCGCGCGACAGCTCCAGGTGCTGGAACTGGTCCTCGCCCACCGGCACCAGCCCGGCGCGGTAGAGGAGGATGTCGGCCGCCTGCAGCACAGGGTAGTCCAGGAGCCCGGCGCTCACCGACTCCCGGCCGCGGGACTTGTCCTTGAACTGCGTCATGCGCCCCAGCTCGCCCAGCGGCGTGACCGTGTTGAAGATCCAGGCCAGCTCGGTGTGCTCGGGCACGTCGGACTGGACGAACAGGGTGCAGCGCTCCGGGTCCAGCCCCGACGCCAGGAGCGAGACGGCCAGGTCGAAGACGCGCTCCTGCATCTCGGAAGGCTCGTACTCCGTGATGATCGCGTGCAGGTCGACGATGCAGTACAGGCAGTCGTAGTCATCGACCAGCTCCACCCAGTTGCGGATCGCGCCCAGGTAGTTCCCCAGGTGCGCCTCGCCCGTGGGCTGGATGCCGCTGAACACGCGCTGTCTACGATCGCTCATCCAGGGAGCCTGTCCGGTTTCCGTCGGCTGCGTCGGGAGGGCGGCCCGGTGGCGGGTCACCGCACGAAGAAAGCGCGGTCCCGCGCGCCCGGGTCACCGGGGCGGGGCCCGCGCCTCGCCGCCTCTCGGGCCGGTCGCGCTGGAGCCCGTCCGGCCGCCCGCCTAAGTTACCCGCGGCGAGCGAGGCGAGCAAGCGAAAAGAGGCCGTGGTGAAGGACTTTCCGGACATCGAGGGCGAGGACCGCCGGCTCCTGCAGGCGGCGCTGGAGGCGGGACGCGCGGCCGCCGAGGTCCATCGCTCGGGGGGCGCGCGCCTGGATCCGCCGGCCTGGACGGAGAAGGCTCCGGCCGACTTCGTCACCGAGGTGGACCGGAAGGCCGAGCGCCGCATCCTGGACGTGCTCGGGCACCTCTTCCCCGCTCACGCCTTCCTGGCGGAGGAGGGGACCGGGGGCCAGGGGCGAGCCCGCGCCCCCTTCCGGTGGATCGTCGACCCCCTGGACGGCACCACGAACTGGCTGCACGGCTACCCCGAGCACGCGGTCTCCATCGCCGGCGCGGACGCGGAGGGGCTCCGCGTCGCCGTGGTGGTGAACTCGGCCACAGACGAGACCTTCACGGCGGTCCGGGGCCGCGGCGCCCGGCGAGACGGGGAGCCGATCCGCGTGTCCGACGTGGACCGACTCCACCTGGCCCTCGTCGGCACCGGCTTCCCCTTCAAGAAGCAGGAGCTCCTCCCAGGTTACCTGGAGACCCTGGGCCGCGTCATCGCGGCCACCAGCGGCGTGCGCCGGGGCGGCGCCGCCGCCCTCGACCTGTGCGACCTGGCGTGCGGCCGCCTGGACGCGTTCTGGGAGACGTGGCTCATGCCGTGGGACGTGGCCGCCGGCGCGCTCATCGTGCGCGAGGCGGGCGGCGCCTTCGGCCCCCTTCCTCCCCCGCTCGGCCCCGAGCCCGGCGGGCCCCGGCCACCCGAGACGCCCGGCCTCGGCTCGGGCGGCTACAGGGCCTCCAACGCGGCCCTGGCGGATATGTGGGAAGCCCTCCTGTACGGGAGGACGTGAGTCGATGGACGCCCGGGACCTGATCGAGCGCCTCGGCCTCGAGCCCCATCCGGCGGAGGGCGGCCACTTCCGGGAAACGTACCGGTCGGCCCGGCGCTTCGAGCCCGAAGGCGCCTACGGCGGCGACCGGTCGGTGAGCACCGCCATCTACTACCTCCTCACCCCCGACACCTTCTCGGCCCTGCACCGGCTCCCGGGCGACGAGATCTTTCACTTCTACCTGGGTGATCCCGTGGACATGCTGCTCCTCCACCCCGACGGGACCGCCGAGCGGATCACCCTCGGCCCGGACCTGGGGACGATGCGGGTGCAGCACGTCGTGCGGGGGGGGACGTGGCAGGGTTCGCGCCTGGCGCCGGGTGGCCGCTGGGCCCTCCTCGGCACCACCATGGCGCCCGGCTTCGAGCCCGAGGACTACGAGGCCGGAACGCCCGACGTCGTGGGCGCCTATCCAGGGGAGGCGGACGCGATCCGGGCCCTTCTGCCTGGAGGCGGCGGGGTCGCCGGCGACTGACGCGCCAGGCCGTCCGTCCGGGACGACGACCGCCTCAGCTCGCCTTTCGGGCCTCCTCGATTCCGCGCAGCACCGGCTCCAGCACCTTCCAGACGTTCTCCGCGACGATCGTCTCGCCGGCCGCGTTGGGATGCATGCCGTCCGCCTGGTTGAGGGCGGAGTCGGCGGCCACGCCCTCCAGCAGGAAGGGGATGAGGGCGGCGTCGTTCCGGCGAGCGAGCGCCGGGAACAGCTCCCGGAAGCTCCGCGTGTAGTCCGGCCCCAGGTTGGGGGGCGCCCGCATGCCCGCGATCACGATCCTGGCGGCCGGCCGCCGCGCCCGCACCGAGTCGACGATGGCCTGGAGGTTGGCTCGGGTGGCGCCCAGGTCCTGGCCTCGCAGCATGTCGTTGGCGCCCAGCTCGAGGACGACGGCCGCCACCGCCCGGTCCAGGTAGCCCCCCACCAGCCGCACTCCATCGGCCGAGGTGGCGCCGCTGACCCCCGCGTTCACGGCCCGGAAGTCCAGGCCGGCCGAGTCGATCTTCGCCTGCACCAGCGCCGGGTAGGCTTGCTCCGGAAGCAGCCCGAGCCCGGCCGTCAGGGAGTTGCCGAGGAAGAGGATGACGGGCGTGGTGTCCGGAGCCGTCCGGGCGCGCGGACCGGCGGACGGGCCCCCGGCCGCGTCGGTGGCCTTTCGGCCCGACTCGAGCCCCGGATTCGCCGAGCCCGAATCCCCCGATCCGCATGCCCACGCGAGGGCGCCGGCGAGCGCCACTACGATCGTCGTGGTGAGAATGAGAGCCCGCCGCCGTATCTTGCGCCTCATGATGATCCTCGCCGAAGGACTGGTGCGTGCATACACCGCCGGGGGCCGCACGCTCACGGTCCTGTCCGGGGTCGACCTGACCGTCGCCGCGGGCGAGATCGTGGCCATCGTGGGGCCCTCCGGCAGCGGCAAGACCACCCTTCTCGGGCTCCTGGCCGGACTGGACCGACCCACACGGGGCACGGTGCGATTGGACGGGGAGCTCCTCGCCGACCTGGACCAGGAAGGACTCGCCCGTCTCCGGGCCGAGAAGGTAGGCTTCGTCTTCCAGACTTTCCAACTCCTCCCCACGCTCACCGCACTGGAGAACGTGATGGTCCCGATCGAGATCGCGACCGACCGGGCCGGGCATCGGGGGGACCGGAACGCAGCGGAGCGGCGGGCGCGCGAGCTCCTGGGGCGGGTGGGGCTCGCGGAGCGGGCCGACCACTATCCGTCCCAGCTCTCGGGGGGAGAGCAGCAGCGCGTGGGCCTGGCGCGCGCCTTCGCCAACCGCCCCACCATCCTGCTGGCCGACGAGCCCACCGGGAACCTGGACGCCGACACGGGCGCCGAGGTGATCGACCTCCTCGTGGAGCTGAACCGCGAGGCCGATACGGCCATGGTGCTCGTCACCCACGACACGGAGCTGGCCGCCCGGGCCAGCCGCGTGGTGCGGCTGCGAGACGGCCAGCTGGCGGGCGCCACGTGAGATGAGCCCCCGCCCTTGAGCCTCCGCTTCGCCGCCCGAATGGCGCGCCGGGACGCGCGGGCGGGTTCGGGCACCCTCGTCCTGTGCGGGGGAGCCATCGCCCTCGGCGTGGCCGCGCTGGTGGCGCTCGGCTCCTTCCGGGCCTCGGTGGCCGATGCCGTGGCCCGGCAGGGGCGGGACATGCTGGGCGCCGACGCGGCCTTCTCCAGTCGCCACGCTTTCCCCGACTCGGTCCGCCGACTCCTGGACTCCCTGTCGCGCACCGGGGCCGGCGTGTCGCGCAGCACCGGCTTCCCCTCCATGGTGCTGGCCCCGGGGAGTGGCGCCGTCCGGCTGCTCGAGGTGCGGGCCATCGAGGGCGGGTGGCCGTTCTACGGGGAGGTCGAGACGTCTCCGCCCGGGGCATGGGCGGCCCTCCACCGGGACACGGCGGCGGCGGGCGCCGATCTCCTGCCCCTCGCCGTTCTCGATCCGGAGGCGGCCGCGCAGCTCTCCGCCTCGGCCGGCGACACGGTGACGGTGGGCCGGGCACGCTTCGTGGTCGCCGGCGTCGCCACGGCGATGCCCGACCACCCCCCGACTCGCGTGTTCGACCGGCCGCGGGTCTACATCCCGGCCGGCGATCTGGCCAGCACGGATCTGGTGCGGCGGGGAAGCTTGATCACCTACGGGGCCTACCTCGATGTGGGCGGGTCCGGCGCCGCCCGGACGATCCTGGATGGGCACCGCGGGATGCTGCGGCGGGCCGGGGTCCGGGCCACCACCCCCGCCCGCGAACAGGAGCGTCTCACTTCCGGAGTGGGCTACGGAACGCGCTTCCTGGGACTGGTGGGACTCGCGGCGCTCCTCCTGGGCGGTCTGGGAGTGGCCAGCGCAGCCCGCGTCCTGGCCGCCACCAGGCTCCGCAGCGCCGCCCTCCTCCGCTGCCTGGGCGCGAGCCGGGGCTCGGTGCTGTCGATCTTCCTGCTCGAGACGCTGGCGCTCGCCCTGGTCGCCTCGGCGCTGGGGGCCGCGGCCGGCATCGGGGTGCAGGCGTGGCTCCCGCACCTCCTGTCGGGGCTGCTCCCCGTGTCGGTCCGGTTCGGGGTCCATCCCGGCGTCGTGGCGGCCGGGCTCGGCGTGGGCGTGGGGAGCGCCTTCGCGTTCGCGCTCCTGCCCCTGCTGGACGTCCGGGACGCGCCGCCGCTCGCCGCCCTGCGCCGGGCCGAGAGCGGCGTGGACGCCGAGGGACGGCGGCGGTGGCGGGACCCGCGGCGCTGGGGCGCTGCCGGGCTGCTGGCGGCCGCCGTGGCGGCGCTGTGCGTCTGGCAAGCGCCGAGCCCGCTCACCGGGCTCGCCTACGCCGGGGGCCTCGCCCTGCTGTCCCTCCTGCTGGCCGCCGTGGGCCGGGGGCTGGCCTGGGCGGCCCGGCGATTCCTGCCGCACGGGGCACCCTACGCGCTCCGGCAAGGCGTATCCAACCTGTTCCGGCCCCGCAACCAGACGCTCGCCGTCGTGGTGGCGCTCGGCCTGGGCACCTTCCTGATCGGAACGCTGGCGGCGGTCGAGTCCAGCGTCGTCGACCGCCTGCGACTGGCCACCGGCCCCGGCCAGCCGGACCTCGTCCTGTTCGACATCCAGCCGGACCAGAGGGACTCCGTCCTCGATCTGGTGCGCCGGGGCGGCCATCCGGCGCTCGGCGCGACCCCGATCGCCGTGCTCCGCATCGCCTCCCTGAACGGCGTCGATGCGGCCCACCTTCGGGCCGGGGAGGGTCGGCGGGCGAGCGGCGCCGCCCCGTCCGATTCCGACCCGGCCGCCGGTCAGACAGGCCGGAGGCCGGAACGCTGGGCGCTGGGTCGCGAGTACCGGAGCACATGGCGCGACTCGCTGACGGCCACCGAGACGCTGGTGGCCGGCCGCTGGTGGGACTCGGCCTGGGCCGGCGGGCCGCGCCCCGGCCAGGTGTCGCTGGCCACCGGCATCGCCGGGGACCTGGGTGTCGGGATCGGGGACACGATCACCTGGGAGGCCGCCGGCCGGCGCCTCACGACCGTGGTGACGAGCCTGCGCGACGTCGACTGGGCCCGGCCCGCCCTCAACTTCTTCGCCGTGTTCCAGCCCGGCGTGCTCGAGACGGTGCCCGCCACCTGGGTCGTGCTCACGCGAATCCCCGATCCGCGGGCCCGGGCTGCGCTGCAGCGCGACCTGGTCGAGCGCTTCCCCAGCGTGTCGGCGGTCGACCTGTCCCGCATCGAGGCGGCCGTCCGGCAGGTCGTGGGCACCGTGGCCGAGGCCGTCCGGTTCATGACCCTGTTCAGCGTAATGGCCGGGCTTCTCATCCTGGTCGCGGCCATCTGGGCCTCCCGTCGCCAGAGGCTCCGGGAGAGCGTGCTCCTGCGCACCCTGGGTGCTCGCGCGGCCACGATCCGCTCCATCCACCTGGCGGAGTACGCCTGCCTGGGGGGTCTCGCCGGCCTGGCGGGGACGGGACTGGCGGCCGTCGCGGGCTGGGCGTTGGTCGCCCGCGGCTTCGGTCTTCCCTACCGGACGCCGGTCGGCTCCCTGGCGCTGCTGTGGCTGGCCACCTCGGCGGCGGCCGTGCTGGTGGGCGCGCTGGCGGGTGGGAAAGCGGTCCGCCGGCCGCCGCTCGAGGTGCTGCGCGGCCTGGAGGAGTGAGCCCGCTCAACTCCCGGCCGGCGCTCCCGAGCGGGCATCGAGCGCGGCCACGACCGCGTCGGCCAGGGGCGCCGACCCGAACCGGACCGGGTCGGTGACCGGGAGGCCGGTCCGCTCCCGTGCCTCCCCGATGGCCCGGCGCGCCTCTTCCTCGCCCAGGTCGTAGGTGGCCGCCGACACGGCGACCACGCGCGGCGCCTCCGGCGGCCGGATCCAGCCCGCCGCCTCCTCATACAGGCGCACGACCACGTCCAGGGGTGGGATCTCGACCCAGTCGTAGCGGCCTCCGTAGATCGTGCGTCGCGACGGCACCCAGCACAGCACCATGGCCTGCGGCATCGAGCCGTGCAGGAGGCCGAGCGTGACCCCCGAATAGCCGGGGTGGAGAAGGGATCCCTGGCCCTCCACCAGTACGACCTCCGCCCCGGAGGCCCCGGGGACGGGCTCCTCCCGCCACCCTCCCGGCACCGGCACCCGGGCGCCCTCCGCGCCGGCCCCGGCCAGGACCAGGGACTCGGCGGCGCCCGCCACGAAGTCGGCCACCACCGCGTCCACCGCCACGCCCCAGCCCTCGAGCAGGATCCCGGTCTGGCCCGTGGGCGCGAAGCTCGTCCCGACCCCGCGCCGCCCGAGCTCGGACCGGAGCTCGAGGCCCGTCGTCATCTTCCCGACGTTGCAGTCGGTGCCGACCGTCAGCACGCGGAGAGCGTCGACGCCGGCCCCGCGTCCCGTGGCGACCGGGAGCCCCGGCGGGGATCGCCGCAGGTCCACCAGGCGGACGCCGCGTGCTTCCGCCAGGCCCGCCAGCTCGGGGTCTTCGGCCAGGAAGCTGTGCAGGCCGCTCCACACCTCGAGTCCTCCCTCGATCGCCGCGCGCAGGACGGGCCGCCAGGCGTCCGGGAGCGCGCCGCCCTGCGGCGCCACGCCGATGAGGAGGGCGTCCGGCGGGACCGCGCCGACGAGCGCTTCCTCCAGATTCGCCACCACGGGGATCCCGGCGCCGAAGCCCAGCACCTCGGCGGCCGTGCCGCCCGCATGCTCGGAGTCCAGCACGGCCGTCACGCGCTCCGGCATGTACCGGATCGCGGAGGCGGCCGTCTTCGACCCGACGAGCCCGAAGCGCCCCTCGGCCAGCACGGCGAAGGTGAGGGGGCTCACTCCCCGGCATTCCTCGCGTCGCGGCGCTTCCCCTCCAGCGCCTCGACCAGGTCGGGCACGGAGCGCCCGCGCCCGGCCGATGCCAGGACGAAGTCGTCCGTGCCCGGGAGGCGCAGGGTGATCCGATGGCCGCCGCGGCGCGGCAGGTAGCGGCCGCCCTCCAGGATGCGCTCGATGTAGATCCGGTGGATCAGGACGCGCACGCAGGCCAGCACCGGCACGGCCACCAGCAGGCCGATGGCGCCCAGCAGCTTGGCCAGGATGAGGAGGGCCAGCAGGGTCCACGCCGGCGGGAGCTCGACCCGCTCTTCGAAGATGAGCGGGCTCACCACGTTGGCCTCGAGCAGGTGCACCCCGGCCCCCACGCTGGCCACCACGAGGGCGAACACGATGCCGTTGTCCGGGAGAACGAAGAGCGCCGGCAGCACGGTGGAGAACAGGGTGCCGAAGAAGGGGACGATGGCCACGAGGCCGGCGAACACGCCGAACGCGAGCGCGAAGGGCACGCCCAGGAACTGGAGGCCCACCCAGGTCAGCGAGCCGAGCACGAACATGGCCAGAAGCTGCCCCCCCAGCCACGAGCGCAGGGTGGTGCCCATCTCGTCCACGATGTCGGCGGCGGCGTCCCGGTGGCGCGGCGGGATCAGCTGCAACACCTCCCCCCGGTACAGGCCGGGCCGGGTCGTGAGGTAGATGCTGATGGCCACCAGGCTGACGACGTGCACGAAGAACCAGATCCCGTTGAACAGGTACGGCACGGCGCCCGTGACGTACTGCCCGATCTGGCGGAAGAGGGAGCCGAAGTAGCTCCCTCCCTGGGGTCCGGTGCCGAACAGCTCGCCCAGGAACGGATACTTGTCCTGGAGGCCCGACAGCGAGCGCTCCCACTGCGCGAGCTGGCGCGGGAGGGCCGTCACCAGCTGGGTGGCCTGCGCCGTGAGGGGCGGCGCAAGGAGGACTCCGATCCCGCCGATGAACAGGAGCGTGGCCAGGACGCTGACCACGATGCCCACCGGGCGCGGGAGCCTCAGGCGTCGCTGGAACCAGTCGGTGACCGTCCCCAGGTAGATCGAGAACAGCACGGACAGGAAGAGGAGGATGAGGAGGTCGGCGACGCTATAGACGAACAGCAGCAGGAGGACGAGGACGACGGCCGTGACCAGGAGGCGCACCCGTCCCCGGACGCTCCGCGCGTCCATGGCGGCCTCCCCCGGTTCAGCTACCGTGGCCGTCGGATCCGGAGAGGTCGTCGCTGTCCTCCTCGATGATCTCCGCGTCCTTCACGTCGGCCTTGCCGGAGCCCAGGGCCCGCGGCGCCGGGTCGTCGGCGGCCGGCAGGAGCCCCATCTCCTTCTTGAGCGCCGAGAGGCGGGCCTCCACATCCCGGTCGCCCCCGGCCTCGAGCCCGACGAACTGCTGCTCGAGCGTGTCGCCCGAAAGCTCGTCGTCCACCTCGGCGGCGGCGATCGCCCGGCGCTCGGACGCCTCGATCTCCTCGCTCATGCGGTCGAACGCCCGGAACGCACTCCGATCCTCGAGCCCCGCGATCGTGTCCTGGATGCGCTTCTGCGCCTGGGCGCGCTTCTGCTTGGCGATGAGGAGGTTCTTCTTGCGCTTGGCCTCCTCGATCTTGGCGTTGAGCTGTCGCAGGGAGTCCTTGAGTCGGTCGGTCTCCTGGCGATGCCGCTGCCACTGCTCCTGGAGCTCCCGGGCGTGGTCGGCGTGCTCCTGGCCCCGCGTGAGGGCCTGGCGCGCCAGGTCGTCCCGGCTCTCCTTGACCGCCAGGCGTGCCCGGCGCTCCCATTCGTCCGCCTGCCCTCGCTCCTCCTCCCAGGTCGCCCTGAGCTTGCGCTCGTCGGCGATGGCGACCGCGACCTCCTGCTTGGCCTGGGCCAGCTGCCGACGCATGTCCTCGAGGATCTGCGTCAGCATCTTCTCCGGGTTCTCGGCCCGGGCGATGAGGTCGTTGATGTTGGAGCGGAGCAGCCGTGAGAGTCTCTCTAAGATTCCCATGATCAGTCCGTCGACAGTTCCTTCAGATGACTCGTGACCGCCAGCGCCAGACTCTCCAGCGAGGCCCGGAACTCCGTGAAGTCGAGGTTTTCGAGCTCCAGCGTGTCGGCCAGCACGATCTCTCCGTCCTCCAGTCCGTAGGCGCCGTGAACGAGGTCCGAGGCGTTCAGCTCGAGCAGACGCCTGTAGATCCGGAGCTGGGCGCTGTCGCCTTCCGGCACCTCGCGGATGACAGTCCGCAGGAGGAGCACCGGAGGCAAGTAGCTCGCCACGATGGCGGGGCCGCCGGTTTCCGCCTCTCCTTCCGGTCGCACGAGCCACATGCCCTCCCCGATCTCCTCGTAGTCGAGGTCGGTTCGGATGAGGTAGCTCTCGATGTCTTCGCGGCTGATCATGATCCCGAGCTCCTTTCGCCCTCCGGCTTCGGCGCCTGGAGCGCGGGGCGCTCCTCCAGCAGCCGTACCAGGAAGTCCTGCTCCTCGGCCATCCGCTCCACCCGGTCCGTCAGCTCCGCCATCTGGCGGCGGAGGCCTTCGATGTCCGCGCTCGACGTGCCGGAGGGCAGCGTCTCGTGCGGCTCGTCACTCTCCACGCGACGCGGGCGGTCCTCCAGCCGACGCACCAACGCGCGCCCCAGGGGCAGGAGCACGGCGAAGAACGTGATCAGCATGATGAGGTCCGCCACACCCATGTCTCGCTCTACGTTGCCCCGGGATCGTCTCTACGTCGCGCGTCCATCGGCGGTTTCACCGGTCGGGGGGCTTCGCCCGCGGCCGGCCAGCGGACGCGGAGGCGGCGGCCAGCGGGCGCTCGGGGCGTCCCCATCAGGGTAACCCGGAGCCCCGGCGGTAGCAATGCGTACCGCCTATATTGGCCCGTGTTTCGCGCGTGCCGCCGGGCGTCCGGCGGCGATCCACGTCGAGGAGGATGGAGCGATGTCCGAAGCACCCGTTCCGCCACGGAACCGACCCCCCGGGGTCCCCGGGCGGGCACGCCGTCTCGTGCTGGTCCTGCTGGTGGCGCTCATGGCGGCCTGCGCGTCGGCGGGACCGTACGGCGGAGGCGGCGAGGGAGGCGAGCGTGGCGAGGCGGGCGAGCGCGGACGCGGAGAGCGAATGGAACGCTTGCAGCGCGACGTCGGCTTCCGCTACTGGGTGTACGTGGCCGACGAGGCCTCCGACGTGGTGAGCCGGGTGCGATTCGACCAGGACAGCATCGTGGTCGACAAGTCGATCCCGGTGGGGATCATGCCGGCCGACCTGGACGGCCCGCACGGCCTGTCGATCTCGGAGGACGGGCGCTACTGGTACCTGACCACGGCGCACGGCACCCCGTGGGGACGCCTGTGGAAGTACCGCACCGGGTCCGACGTCCTGGTCGATAGCGTCCAGCTCGGCCTGTTCCCGGCCACGATCGGGCTGACGCCCGACGGCACGATGGCGTTCGTGACCAACTTCGACCTGCACGGCGACCCGGTCCCCTCCTCGATCTCCGTGGTGGAGACCGACCCGGTGCTGACCGAGACCGGGCGGGTCACGACCTGCGTGAAGCCGCACGGCGTCCGCGTCGACCCCGCCGGCGAGCACGCCTATTCGGCGTGCGTGGGGAGCGACGAGCTCGTGGACATGACGGTCCAGCCCGCGCGGGTGAGCCGCACCCTGCACGTGTCGGCCACGGGCGGCGACCCCTGCAAGCCCACGTGGGCGCAGCCGTCGGTGGACGGGAAGCACGTGTACGTGGCCTGCAACGGGGCCTCGGAGGTGCTGGATGTCGACCTGGCCACGTGGACCGTGGCGCGGCGCTTCCAGGTGGGCAAGGCGCCCTACAACCTGGCCGTGACGCGCAACGGCCGGTACCTGCTGGCCACCGACAAGGGCGAGCAGGCGGTGAGCGCGGTCGACCTCCGCGACGGTACGGAGGCCGCCCGGATCGCCACGAGCCGCCCCCTGCCCCACGGCGTGGTCGTCTCGCCCGACTCCCGCTACGCCTTCGTCACCAACGAGGCGGTAGGCGCCGTCCGCAGCACCGTGGACGTCATCGACCTGGACGGGAAGAAGCGGGTGGCCAGCGTCGAAGTCGAGCACCAGGCCGGCGGCATCGCTTTCTGGAGGATGGAGCCGCTCCGCCGGACGGGCCCCCGGTTCGAGCGCCGGCTCCCACCCCGCGAGCGGGGCGAGGGCGGCGAGGGCGGAGGCGAGATCGGTGAGGGCGGAGGCGGCCGCTAGGCGGATCCGCACGGGTCGAGCCTGAGGCGCGCACGTCCCGCGACGTGCACTCCGGTTACGGAGGAACCACGCGATGAACGAGTTCCTGCGAGGGATCCTGGCGCGCCTGGGGGAGAATTTCGCGCCCGGCGTCCTGGGCGAGCAGCTGGCCCGACTGGTCAGCGGAGCGGTCGCGGCCGGACTCACCTTCCTGGCCTACTATGTGGCCTGGCGGCTCCTGGACGCGCTGCTACGGCCCGGGCTGCGGCGGACCCGGCTCGACAAGACCAGCCGCGAGTTCGCCCATACCGTGGTCCGCTTCCTGGTGCTGACCGTCGGGGCCGTGGCCGCCCTGAGCGAGCTCGGGATCGGCACCACGTCCCTCCTGGCCAGCCTGGGGGTGGCCGGCATCACCCTGGGCCTGGCCGCCCGGGAGACCCTCTCGAACCTGATCTCCGGCTTCTTCATCTACTGGGACCGGCCCTTCGTGATCGGAGACCTGGTGGAGGTGAAGGGCTTCTACGGCACGGTCGACCGGATCACGATGCGCTCGACGAGGATCGTGACCCCGGACGGAAAGCTCCTGGCCATCCCGAACAGCGACGTCGTGAACACCACGGTGGCCTCCTACACCAACTTCCCGCACCTGCGGCTGGACGTGGACGTGAGCGTCGGAACGGGCGAGGACTTCAGCCGCGTCCGCTCCATCCTCCTCGAGATCGTGAAGGACGATCCCGACTTCCTCACCGAGCCGGCGCCTCGCGTCGTGGTAACGACACTGGGTGACTTCAACGTCGGCATCCAGCTTCAGGCGTGGCTCGACGACGAGCGCGGCCACGTGCCCCGGCGCTTCGACCTGCGGGAACGGGTGTTCGAGGCGCTGAGGGACGCCGGGGTCGACATGCCGACCGAGACGATCCGGGTTACGGGCGGCCGCGCCCCGTCAGGCTCCCTCGAACCCGCGTAACAGCGCGCTCTCATCTGCGAGGTTCCTCCATGCTCCGATCACGCTCCCGCCCCGCCCACCTTCGCCTGGCGGCCGGGCTGGTCCGCGCCGGACGCCCGTCCGCTGGCCTCGTGGCCGCAGTCGGGCTGCTCCTGGCCCCGGCCCCCGCCCTGGCCAAGGTGGTCCGGGTCGTGGTCACGAGCCGCGACACGATCCTGGGCCGGAAGGCGTTCGGGAAGGCCGGGGCGTACGAGAAGATCGCCGGACGGGTCTACTTCACCTTCGATCCCTCCAACCCGGCGGACGCGAGGATCGCCGACCTCGCGCTCGCTCCCCGGGACGCGGACGGGAAGGTGGAGGCGTGGGCCGACTTCATGGTGCTGCAGCCGGTCGACCCGGCGCGCCGCAGCGGCGTGTCGCTGCTCGAGGTCTCGAACCGGGGCGGCAAGGCGGCCCTCGCCTACTTCGACCGGGCCGCCTCCAGCCTGGACCCGTCGCGGGCGCGCGACTTCGGCGACGGGTTCCTGCTGCGGCGGGGCTATACGATCGTGTGGGTGGGGTGGGAGTTCGACGTGCCGCCCGACCCGGCGCTCCTCCTGCGGCTCCACGTGCCCCGGGCCACCAACCCGGACGGCTCGCCGCTGCGGGGCCGGGTGCGCAGCGACTGGGTGGTGGAGAACCCGACCCGCACCCTGTCGATCGGCCACCGGAGCCAGGTGGGCTACCCGGTCACCGACACGGCCACGCGCGAGGCCTACCTCACCGTCCGCGACGACCGGGACGCGCCCCGCCGGCTGGTGCCGCGCTCGGCCTGGGCCTTCGCCCGCGAGACGAAGGGCGGCGCGGTGGTCGGCGACTCCACGCACATCTTCATGAAGGCGGGCTTTACGCCCGGGAAGATCTACGAGCTGGTGTATCCGTCGCAGAACCCGCCGATCGTGGGGCTGGGGCTGGCCGCCGTGCGGGACATGATCGCCTACCAGAAGTACGATCCCCACAGCCTGTTCCCGGCGAAGTGGGGGATCGCCGAGGGCATCTCCCAGACCGGCCGCTTCCTGCGCCACTTCCTCTACCAGGGCTTCAACGTGGACGAGGAGGGGCGGAAGGCGTTCGACGGGATCCTGGCCATGGCGGCGGGCGCGGGCCGCGGCAGCTTCGACCACCGCTTCGGGCAGCCCTCGCGCGACGCCCACCGCTTCTCGGCCTTCTTCTACCCGACCGACCTCTTCCCCTTCACCGGCCGGGTGGAGCGCGACCCGCTCACCGGCCGGGAGGACGGCCTGCTGGCGCACACGCCGCCCGAGGACCTCCCGAAGGTGTTCTACACGAACTCGGGCTACGAGTACTGGGGCCGGGCCGCCTCGCTCATCCACACGAGCGCCGATGGGTCCACCGACGTGCCGCCCCTCCCCAACGTCCGCCTCTACCACTTCGCCGGCGGGCAGCACTTCGTGGACCGCTTCCCGCCCGGCACCGACCGTTTCCCCGAGGCGCCGAGGGGCCTGATTTCAAAGCCGGGCCAGCCGGCCGCGTGGCGGGGCGACCCGCTCGACTACCACCCGAACCTGCGGGCCCTCCTGGTGCGGCTCACCGAGTGGATCGTGGACGGCCGCGAGCCGCCACCTTCCGCGATCCCCCGCATCGCCGACGGGACCCTGGTCCCGGTCGAGACGGCGGCGCGCGCCTTCCCGGACATCCCCGGCCTCGGCTTCCCGAAAGTGACCGAGGTGGCCTACCGGGCCGACTACGGGCCGCGCTGGGCGGAGGGGATCGTGGACTTCCAGCCGCCCCGGCTGGGGCCCGCCTTCCCCGCCCTCGTGCCGACCACCGACTCCCTGGGGAACGAGCGGGACGGGATCCGGAACGTGGAGGTGCGAGCCCCGCTGGCCACCTACGCGCCCTGGAGCCTCAGGACCGGGATGCCGGGCCCGCAGGACGAGCTCGCCGACTTCCGGGGGACCTTCATCCCGCTCCCGTGGGACGAGGCCGACAGGGCGCGGACCGGGGACCCGCGGCCGGCCGTGAGCGAGCTGTACGGCTCGCGGGCCGCCTACCTGCGGAAGGCGGCCGCGGCGGCGGACTCCCTGGTCCGCGAGGGCTTCCTGCTGCGGGAGGACTCGAGCTACGTGGTAGGGCGGGCCGGGGCGATCTGGGACTGGATGGCGAAGCGGGCGGCGGCCCGGGAGGGAGGCGCGGGCGGAGGGCAGCCGAGCGCCGCCGGGCCGCGGCGCTCGTAGCGACTACGAGTGTAGTCGGCCCGCCGCCCTCGACCACGACCGTCGAGGACGGGACGGCGGGCCCGGGCGGCGCGCGGCCTCAGCTCCCGCCCGGCCCTCCCAGCGCGATGCGCCCGATCCGGCCCGTGCCCGACAGCGCCAGCCACAGGTCCCCGCGCTCCGGGTCGCTCACCATGTGGCGCACCACCGCGTTCGGCGTCGGGATCTTCAGGGTGCGGACGACGGCCCCGGTGGCCGGGTCCGCG
>CANPVD010000044.1 GCA_947581615.1 Candidatus Humimonas hydrogenitrophica | reverse complement strand
CGCTCGAGGAGCGTGTGGCCCGTCTAGAGGGACGCGTGCAGGATTTCGGCGATCGCTTCGACGCGATTGATCGTCGCTTCGATTCGCTCGAGCGGCGCATGGACGCGCGCTTCCAGGCCGTCGACGCGCGCTTCCAGGCCATGGACGCGCGATTCCACGCCGTCGACCTCCGTCTCACCGGCCTGGACGACAAGATGTCCCGGCAGTTCCGCTGGCTCGTCGCCGGCCAGGTCACGGTCCTCGTGAGCGTCATCGGCACGCTGGTCGCGGCGCTCTTCCTGCGCTGACCGGCCGGGCTCACCTTCCCGCCACCATCACGTAGCCCAGCGGAACGTGCGTGTCCGGGTCCGGGGCCCACTCCCGGCCCCGCAGGGCGGGATGCAGCCGCCGGATCACGCCCCCCACCACGCCCGAGGCGACCTTGGATCGGCCGACCGCCTGCTGGCATGTCCGGACCCGGCCTCCAGGAGCGGGTCGCCAGGCTGGAGGGACGCGTGCAGGACTTCGGAGATCGCTTCGACGCGATCGATCGCCGGTTCGACAGTCTGGAGCGGAGGCTGGATGAGCTGCGCACGCGCGTCACCGAAGTGGACCGGGCGTCACGGCAAAGCTCGAGTCGCTCCAGGCCGAGCAGAACAAGGACTTCCGCTTTCTGGTCACCGGGCTCGTCGCCCTGTTCGTCGCGATCCTTGGAGCGGTGGGGGCCTCCGTCTGGCTACGCTGAGGATTTGACTCGGCACCTCCTCGGCGCCCTCACCGTCCCGGCGCCCTCCCCTCCGTGCCAGCGTCCGGGAGCGCCCACCTGACCCCCTGCCACACGCGCACGGGGCCGGTGAGGATTCGCGTGTGCAGCGAGCGGCCGCTCAGCCGCAGGCGCGCCTCGCTCGGGATCGAGTCCACGAACCCTGGCCGACTCCGCCACCGGAGCCGGCCGTCGATCAGGTAGAGCACCGTGCCGTCGGGGCGGAGCTCCAGGGCGTAGCGGTGCCAGGCGTCGGGGTGGTCCGGGAGGGGGACCTTCGCCCGGGGGGTCCCGTCCGTCTGTCTCTGGATCCAGGTCCCCGAGGGATTCCCCTCGGCCCCGAAGCGGAGCACGTCCATGACCGGCCCGTTGCGGTCGTTCGGGTCGACGCCGGGCTCCGAGCTCAGCCCCACCACCAGGGCCTGGTAGTGCTGGCCCGTCATCGGGAGGCTGGCCCACCACTCGACCGTGACGCCGCGCGACAGGGGCACGGCCCTGCGGCTCAGCACGCCGCTGTCGTAGTTGGCGTCCCCGTCGTTCAGGAAGGCGTGGCCCGAGGGGCCCGTCCCCGCCACCACCTCGGGGGCCGGGTCCCCGAACGGCGTCCAGCGCGCCGTGTCCAGGCCCGTCGTCCAGTCCTCGGAGAGCGCCAGGGGCGCGGAAGTCTCAGCCAGCGCCGCCGAGGTCACGCGCAGCGTGTCGGCGCGCCACCCGCCGGCCGAGGCCACCAGCTTGGCCTCCCCCTCGCCCACCACCCGGCCCCGTCCGTCCGGGCCCACGCGGAGCACGCTCGTGTCGCTCGAGCTCCAGCGCAGGCGGGCGGCCACGGGGGGGACCTTCTTCCCGGCCGCGTCGGTGACCCGGGCGCGGAGGTCGATCGCCTGACCGGGCGAGACGGCCCGGTCGCGGGGCTCGATCCGGACCCGCTCGACCCGGGACCGGGTCAGTCCCCGCGGAGCCAGGCGGGCGGCGGCCACGTCCCCGGCCTGGCTCAGGCGCCGCGCGCTCCGCGTGGTGAGGTCCACCGCCCACAGGTCGCTCACCCCGCCGCGGTCCTCCACGTACGCCAGCTCGTGGCCGGACAGCCACGTGGGGCTGGTCTCGTCCCCCATGGAGAAGGTGAGCTGGCGGAGGCCCGTACCGTCCGGGCGCACCAGGTAGAGGTCCCAGCTCCCGTCGTGCCGCGAGGCGAAGGCCAGCAGGCGGCCGTCGGGGGACCAGGCGGGGTTCCGGTCGGGGCCGGGGGTGCCCGGGATCCGGACCTGGCGGCGCCCGTCCACATCGGCCACGTACAGGCCGGAGTCGGCGCCCACCACCCCGATGAACGCGATGGCCGTGCCGGCCGGTGACCAGGTGCCGTCCCTGGCGGTCATGGCCGGCGCGAGCACCGGGAAGTGCTGCAGCATGCCCGTTTCCGCGTCGGCCACCGCCAGCCGCTCCACGAACAGGCTGTCCCCCCGAAGGCGTGCCCCGTAGCAGTACAGGAGGTAGCGCCCGTCCGGGGACCACGCCGTGGACCACTCGTCCGGGATCCCGGCCACCAGGGTCCGGACGGGTCCCTCTCCGTCCCGGACCCCGATGTCGGCGCCGTGCGGCCCCCGCAGGTGGAGGGCGATGCGGCGTCCGTCGGGCGAGGCGAGGTCGGTGCGCGGCGGGCGCGCGATCATCTCCAGGCTCGGGGCGCCGCTCCTCGGCACGCTCACCCGGTAGGCCGAGTCCTCACGCTCGCCGTGGGGGTCGTCGCCCACCCTCGCCGCCAGGAGCCGGACCACCGGATCGGGGGGATCCGCCTCCCGCGCCCGGGCCTTCGTGCGGCTCGACCGCGCGCCCAGCGTCATGACCACCACGGCGGCCGCCGCGCCCAGGAGCCCCCAGGCCAGCCCGCGCCAGCCCAGGGGGAAGGGCTCGGCCGCGCCGGGCGCCTCGGGAGGGGCCGGGGGCTCGCCGCCTCCGGCCGTCGCGCCGGGCTCTGGCGGGCTCCGGCCCTCCGCGCCGGTCCCCGCGGCCGTGCGCAGGTCGTGGTGCGGCTGCCCGGGCCATATGGGCCCGTCTCCGGTCGCCACCCCCGGAACCCGCACCACCTCCGGCGTCCGCCGCTCGGCCGCGGCGCGCGCGCCCGCCGGGTGGCGTCCGAACAGGGCCGCCCGAATCTCCTCCGTGCGGAAGGCGAGCTCGGGGCCCGGCACCTCGCCCAGCTCCTCGCGCAGCAGGGTGCGGTAGGCCTCGTAGGCGCGGAACGCCTCCACCCGGTCGCCGGCCGCCAGGTGGGCGCGCACCAGCGCCTCCTGGGCGCGTTCGTCCAGCGGGTTCAGGTCCACGCAGCGGGCGGCGTAGCGCACGGCTTTCGCGGGATCGGCGGGCTCGCCCTGCAGCGACTCCTCCACCAGGCGGTGACAGGCGGCCTTCACCCCGGCCCACACGCGCTCGTGCTGGGCCTCGGCCCAGTGCTCGAACTCGAGCCCCGCCTTCCCGTCGAACCCGGCCATGAAGGGCCCGCCGTACGCCTCCACGGCGTCCGCCCAGCGCTCCTCCTCCAGGGCCCGGTCCAGGGTCCACACGTCCACCTCGAGCTTGCCGTCGGCGAGCGACAGGCGCCCGTCGTCGGCCGCCCACAGCTCGGTGCCGGCCCGCTGGGTCAGGTAATAGAGGCACTGGCGCAGCGCGCGGCGCGCCTTCTTCCGCGGGAGGCCCGGCCACAGGAGCTCGGAGAGGTGGGAGCGAAGCGCGGCGCGGCCGGGGGCGCGGGCCAGGTAGACCAGTACCGCCAGGGACTTCGACGCACCGAGGACGGCGGGCTCGTGGGGCGAGCCCTCGTGGAGGGACAGCCCTCCCAGGGTCCTCAGGTGAAAGCGCGCCACGCCGGCTGCCTCCGTGGTGCGGGGAACGGCAGCGCCGGGGGCCGGCCGATACGGCGCGGCCGGCGCCCGGCGGTTCTCCTGTGGCTGGGGGATGTTGGAAAATTCCGGTCGGCGAGACAAGGGGGGCATCCCCCCGGGGACGGAGGGGTCGGGAAGCGGACCGGCCGTCCGGGCGCCCGCCGGCCCCGCCACACACCCGTGGCGCCCGTGCCTCAGGCCAACGCGTCGATGCCGCCCTTTCGGACCGGGGCGGGCCCGCGCGGGTCCGCGGTCGCCACGGCAAGATCTTGGTATATCAAAGCTTACGACGTTACGGCGCCGAGCGGCCGCCGCGGGAGCTCGTCGGTATGCGGCTTGCTGCCTCACGCCACGTCGTGCGGACCGGGCCCCGGGTCGGGACCGCGCGGCCCCGAGGGTTCGCGCCCTTCGCCCCCCGTCACCACGGAGGAGCCCATGCGCCGGACTTCCGCCCCGTTCCAATCCGTCGGGCCGTCCGCTGGATCCCGGAGGCCGTCCCGCGCCGCGACCCGGTCTTCCGGCCGGCCCGGAGCCCTCGGCGTCCTCGTCGCCGTCCTCGTCACGGTCGCTCTCGTGCCGACTCCGGCCCACGCCTACATCGATCCCGCCTCCGGAAGCCTGGTCCTGCAGGTGGCGGCCGCCGGGGTGCTGGCGGCGCTCCTCACCATGAAGCGGATCTGGCGGACACTCAAGGGCCTGCTCCCGGGACGGCAGCGCCGGGACCGGCACGAGCCGGACTGACCCGTGACCGAACGGTCGGCGGGGGGCGACATCGCCGCCCACCCGGCCTCCTTCCGTGACCCGGCCGGCTTCCTGTTCCGCCGCGACGGCGTCCTGTACCGGCAGGTCCGCCAGGCGGGCCGGGAGGACTACGAGCGGCTCATGGCCAGCGGCCTGTACGAGGCTCTGGCCGCCGACGGCCTCCTGGTGCGGCACGAGGAGGTCTCCCCGGCGCTGGCCGCCGCCCCGGACGCCTGCCGGGTCCTGAAGCCGGAGCGGATCCCGTTCGTCTCTTATCCGTTCGAGTGGTGCTTCGGGCAGCTGCGGGACGCCTCCCTCCTGACACTCCAGCTGATGGAGCGGGCGCTGGACCACGGGATGGCGCTGAAGGACGCCAGCGCGATCAACGTCCAGTTCCGGGGCCCCCGGCCGGTGTTCGTGGACACCCTCTCCTTCGAGCGCTACCGGGAGGGACGGCCATGGGTGGCGTACCGACAGTTCTGCCGGCACTTCCTGGCCCCGCTCCTCCTGGTGAGCGACCGCGACCCGACGCTCGGGCGCCTGTCCGCGGTCTTCCCCGATGGCGTGCCGCTGAGGACCGCGAGCCGGATGCTTCCCGCCGCCTCCTGGCTCCGTCCGTCGCGCCTCTTCCACGTGCACATGCATGCCCGCAGCATCGCCCGGCACGCGGAGCCGGGCCCCGGGGCCGAGAGGGCGCGGCGCGGACGCATGGACGAGCGCGCCCTGCGCGGCCTCCTGTCCAGCCTCCAGGACACGGTGCGCGGCCTCGATTTCGATCCCGGCGGAACCGAGTGGGCGGGCTACGCGCGCGACCACGGCTACGGACGGGAGGGCCTCGAGCTCAAGAAGGAGCTGGTGGGCCGTCTGCTGGAGGGCTGCGGGCCCGGCCCGGTCTGGGACCTGGGCGCCAACACGGGCGCCTTCAGCCGCGTCGCGGCCGCTGCGGGGCGCGACGTGGTGGCCCTGGACGCGGATCCGGGCGCGACCGAGCTCCACTACCGGGCGCTCCGCGGCGAGCGCGCCCCGTCGGGGCCCGGGTGGACCCTGCCGCTCCTCGTCGACCTGGCCTCGCCCACCGCCGCGGGCGGCTGGGCCGGCCGGGAGCGCTCCTCCCTCGAGGATCGAGGGCCCGCCGGCGTCCTCCTGGCGCTGGCGCTCGTCCACCACCTGGCCATCGGGAGCAACGTCCCGTTCGACCTGCAGGCCGAGTGGATGGCGCGCCTGGGGCGGGACCTCCTCATCGAGTTCGTGCCCAGGGAGGACCCGCAGGTGGGACGCCTGCTGGTGAGCCGCGCGGACGTCTTCCCCTGGTACGGCCGGGAGCGGTTCGAGGAGGCGTTCAGCGCCAGGTTCGAGCTCAGGGAGCGCCTGCCGGTCGGGAGCTCGGGGCGATGGCTGTACTGGATGCGGCGGGAGGTGGAGCGTGGGTGAGCGCGTCCCGGCCGGCTGGCTCGAGCGACCGCTGCACCCGGCCCTGCTGACGGGTTACTTCCTCCTGTTCCTGGCCGCCGCCAACCCCGGCGCGGTCCCGGCGGCGGTGCTGCTGGCCGTCCTCGGGACGGGACTGCCGCTCGCGGCCGGCGTCTCGTGGCTCCTGGGCCGGGCGGTGGGCGACCGGCGGCGCGGGGCCCTGCTGGCCAGCCTCCTGCTGGTCCTGTTCTTCACCTACGGACGGGTCTACGGCGGCGCCGTCACCCACCTCGTCCGGGCCGTACCGGGACTCAACCCCGAGAGCGTGGACAGCCTGGACCTGCACGAGGCGGTCTCCGCGCTCTACCTGACCGCGTTCGCGGCCGCCCTCCTCCTCCGCCCCGGCGAACGACGCCTGGAACGCGTCCAGCGCTGGGCGAACGTCACGGCGCTCCTGCTGCTCGCCCTGGTCGTTCCGGCCCTCCTGGGGGCACGGACCGGACGCCGGAGCCCGCCCCTGGCCGGGCCGCTCGCCGACGCCGCCGCCACGGTGGACCCGGCGACACCCCGTCCCGACATCTACCTGATCGTCCTCGACGGATACGGACGGGCGGACGTCCTGCGCCGGTTGGACGGCTTCGACGACGGACCGTTCCTGGATCGACTGCGGTCCCTGGGCTTTCAGGTGGCGCCCCGCAGCACCGCCAACTACGCCTGGACGTTCCTGTCGCTCCCGTCGCTCCTCAACCTCCGCTACCTGCCCGAGCTACGGGACGACCCCGGCCCCGGGTCCGGCGATCTGTCCCGGCCGTACGCCCTCCTCCACCACGCGGAACTGTACCGTTTCCTCCACGCGCTGGGCTACGACTACGTGCACCTGGCCTCGACGTACGGCCCCACGCGGACGGCGCCCGAGGCGGACGAGGTCCTGCACTGCCGGGGGGGCGTGTTCGGAATCGACTACATGCGCTCCCTGGTGGAGACGACGTGGCTGCGAGTCGCCGAGCCGCTGGAGGTGGGAGACCTGGCCCGCTGCCATCTGCGGAACCTGGACGCTCTCGCCTCCATGGGCTCGAGGCCGGGGCCCAAGTTCGTGTTCGACCACTTCCTGCCGCCGCATCACCCCTACCTGTTCGACCGGGACGGGACGATCCTCCGTCACGCCACGGTGGCCGATGAGATGGACGAGCAGAACGGGCTGTGGTCCGAGCACGAAGCGTACGTGGAACAGGTCCGGTTCGTGAACCGCCGGATCGGGGACGCCCTCGAGCGGATCCTGGCGGAGTCGCGCGACCCGCCGGTCATCCTGGTGGTCTCCGACCACGGCCCCCTCGCTCCGGGGGAGGAGCCGGCGACGATGGCGTGGGCCCGGATGGCCAACCTGGTGGCCGTCCACCTCCCGGGGGGCGGCACCTCGATACCCGACGACGTCGGGCTGGTGGACCTGTTCAGAATCGTGCTGGATGAGACGTTCGGGACGCGGCTCGGGCGGCTGCCCGAGCACCGCTACTATTCGCCGTTCGGGCGGCCGTTCGACTTCGTGGAGGTCCCGCGTCCGGCGCGGACGCCCCCCCCGGAGGGCGGGGAGGCCTCCTCGAGCCGCCCCTGACCCGCCCTCAGCTCACCACCTGGAGCCGCGGAGGCTGCACGCCCGAGCGCGTGTAGAGCAGGATCGGGCCCGCCATGCCGGTGCGGGCCTGGTTGAGAGCCTGCGTGGCCCGCTCCAGGAGCGAGCCCTCGTCGGCGGAGTCCCGGTCGAAGAAGGCGATGCCGGCTCCCAGGTCCGGCGCCGGGCCGCTGGGAGAGGGGACGGAGGCCGCCGCGCTGCGCATGCGATCGGCGAACACGGCCGCGCCCTCGGGGCTCTCGGTGGGCAGGATGCCCAGGAAGGTGTCCGGGCCCAGCCGACCCACCACGTCCATCGCGCGCCCGCGGCTGCGGAGCGCCTTCCCCACCTCGCGCAGCCGCTCCTCGTCGGTGCGGCCCGAGAACCCCAGCACGACCACGCTGAGCGGGCGGCCACGGCGGGCGGCCGCCACCTCGTGCCGGAGCATCGCCCGGGTCAGCGGCGGGCCCGGCAGGCCCGTGATCGGGTCCAGGAGCAGGGACCGCCAGCGGTGCGCCCGCACCGCCTCGACGGTGGCCACCACGGCGGTGGCGGCGAGCAGGTAGAGCACCGGGTCCAGGGGGGCGCGCGGACCGAAGGTCGCCACGCCGGCCACGGCCAGGAGGACCGCCCCCACGCCGCCGAACATCGCCACGCCGCGCCACCCCCTCCACGGAAGGACCACCAGGCCCGCCACGAAGGCGGGGCCCCACGCCCAGCGGGCCAGTCCCAGCGGTCCCAGGAGCACGAGGGCCGTCGCCACCGCGCTCAACAGGACGGCCAGGAACTCGACGGCGGGCGGTCCCTTGCCGGCAACCCCCTCCAGGATGTCGTTTACGAATGCCGGGTAGGTGCCGAAAGACTCGGTGCGCGACGGGGCCACGGCGCCTCCTCTCGAGAAGCGACGGTGAAACGGGTCGGTCACGAGCGACTGGATATTGTACACAGCACAGGGGGGCGATGGGAAGGGGGGCGATTCCGCGCCGGCGGGAGCCGGGTCCCGAAGCCGGTCGAACGTGGCACCGGCACCCCACCCGCGGAGTCGGTGTATGCGAAGCGAAAGGAGGCACCATGGAGCGACGCGCCGTCGGAGCCGCGTTCCCGGCCGTTCTCGGCTTCACCGTGATCCTGGCCCTGGCGGGACCGGCCCGGGCCCAGATGTCCCCCGGTCCGGCCCCGGAGGCGGCCTCCTCCGTCCGCATGCCGATCCCGGTCGTCGAGCGCTTCGATCCGGCCACCGGACGCCGCGCCAGGCGCACCGTCTCCCAGCTTACGGTCGGCGAGATCGTCACCCTGCAGGCCGGCCTCGGGCGCGTCGGCCAAGATCCCGGTGTGCGGAGCGGCTCCCTGGACCGCGCCACCCGCTCCGCCCTGTCGGCCTTCCAGCGGGAGCGCGGCCTGCCGCCCTGCGGCTGTCCGTCCTACGCCACCGTGGTCGCCCTGGGCCTCGAGCCGCGCGTGGTCGAGACCGTGATCGCTGCGGGCGGCCGCGGCCCCGCGTTCGGCCATCCCACGACGGGTCCGGCCAAGCTGGTCTCGAGCGGCGCGGCGGGCGCCGGGACCCGCGGTTCGGTGTCGGTGACCTCGGAGTCGGGCGTGGTCGTGGTGCGGGGATCGGGGAGCGGGAACGCGGACGGGCGGGACGGAAGGCGAGCGCCGCCGCCGGGAGCGGCGGGCGAGGCACCCGGACCGGCCGGGGCCGCATCGCCGGCGGGTCCCGCGTCCTCGGCCGGGCCGCTGTACGGGGCGTGGATCCTGCCGGGCGCGCGGGGACCGGGACGCGGCGGCCGGGTCGGACGCCCGGGACACGGGGGGACGGGCGCCGCGGGGGGCGGGACGCACGCGCGTCCGCCCATCCCCTACGCTCCGCGGCTCCCCGAGCCGCGGCCGGCGGCCCCCGGGCTTCCAGCCGCTCCGCCGCCCGCCCCGAAGTCCGGGAGCGGCGGCGGAGGCTGAGCGGCGCTACGCCGCCCGGCTACCCGCCCGTGGGGAAGGTGAAGCGGGCCCCGAGCGAGAAGGGGAAGTCCCACACGTTCCGGAACGAGCCGACTTCCGGAGAGTGGCTCGCGAACACGTCCAGGTCGGCGCGCTTGCCGAAGGTCAGGTAGGCCTGGCCGGAGGCGTACAGGTTGAAGGTCGGCGTGAACTGGTAGCCGACCTGCACCCCGCCCGTGGCCGCGAAGAAGGTCTTCGAGAACGCCCCCACCGGACCCGGCACGTCGTTCTGGTTGGCGTCCATGATCGTGAATCCCGCCCCCAGGTTCACGGTCGTGGTGAGGGGCACGTCCTGCCAGTGGGGCCGCGGCAGGTCGGCCTGCATGCCGGCCGTGACGTGAAACAGCTTCATCGACGGGAACTGGTTCCCGAAGCTGTCCTGGTTCCCGTCCATGAGGTCGGCCGTGAAGTCGGCCCGCACCCCGAAGTTGGGCAGGAAGCGGTACAGCACGCCCGCGCCCAGGGAGGGCCCGGCGCTGGTGATCCTGTGCATGCCGCCGGCGGGCACGGCCACGCCGGTGTGCAGCTCGGCGCTGAAGGACGGGGCCAGCTCCTGGGCCGCCGCGCCCGCGGGCGCCAGGGCCAGGAGAGCGAGAGCGGCCGCGAGGCCGGCCGGGATCGAACGCGAAGAGCGCACGGAAGCCTCCTTGAACTCGGGTTGGTCGTTCGGTCGCGCCGCGAGGGCCGCCGGCCTCAGGCCGGACCGCCCGCGCCCTGGCAGGGATGCTCGGGCAGCCGCACGGGCCGCAGCGTATAGTTTCGGTCCAGCAGCACGGCGTTGGTGGCCTTGAAGTAGGCGTCCCAGAAGGCCTTGACCCGCTGGGAGAGGTCCGTGTCGGTGCGGGCCCCCACCACCATCACGCAGGCGCCGCCCAGGTCGGGGAGCTTCCCCGCCGCGGCCTCCCGCGCCACCCACCCGGGGCCCGGAACGGGTCCCGACTCCATGTTCACCTGCCGGTTGGCCTGCATCATGTCCGAGAACAGGTAGAGGGTGGCCTGGTCGTCCGGCCACGCCCTCACCTCCGAGGCCGCGTCGTGCAGGGTCGACAGCAGGTCCGTCCCGGCGATGCTCCTGCGCCCCGCGGTGTCGCTGAACGCCCGCAGGTAGTCCGACGCGTCCTTGAGGAATCGCACCCGCGACAGCGAGTCGCGGGCCATGTTCCGGCCCGGGAACTCCGCGTCGGGCACCGGCTGCGACCAGCGCCTGGGCGGCTCCGACAGCGAGAGCTGCAGCACCTCGAGCGCCGCGATCCGGTCACCGAAGGTGAGCTGGCCGATCCGCTGGTCGGTGAGCTGCCGCGCCAGCTCGAGCTTGTAGTCCGGGATGCTCCCGGAGCGGTCGAACACGAACACCACGAGCTGCGGCGTGTGGGCCGCGGCCGCCTTCTGGCCCGCGGCGGCTCCCGCTCCCGACCCCTTCCCGCCGCCGCAGGCGGCGACCAGGAAGGGGACCAGGAGCAGGAGGCGGAGGAGGGGCGTGGTGGCGTTGGGGACGGCAGCCGTAGCCGGGCCTCGCCAGCCCCGTCGGACCCGCTGCGGGTGCGGCTGCCTCACCCTGCCAGCGCCTCCTCCAGGAAGCGTGCGCGCGCGGCCTGGAACCTCTGTCCCAGGCGGTCGCGCTCGGCCTCGTGGTCTTCGAGGGACACCATATGTCCCATCTCCCGGGCGGCCGCCTCGGGGTCCAGCTCCAGGGAGACCGGCTTGGCGAAGGCGGGCAGCGTGCGCGGGTCCAGCCCGCGGGCCCGCCCGTTCTCGGTCCGGTACAGGGCCACCGTCGCCTCCAGGTGGTGGGCCGCGGCCCGCCAGTCCTCGGCGGTACGGCTCCGGACCCGGCTCCTCAGCCTCCGCACCGAGCGGCCCAGGTCGGCCAGCAGCTCGGACGCCTGCTCGGCCAGCCCCTCGCCCTTGTCGACCAGCGCGTGGCGCTCGTCCTCGTAGGGCGCGTCGTCGAACCGCTCGCGGCGCGCGTCCCGGCGGTGGAAGTAGGCCGCCGACAGCGCACACAGCACCAGCGTGGTGTTGAGGAGGAGGATCGGGAAGCTCATGCGGCTCATGGAGGCGGCGTAGTCCCTCAGGTCCTCCGCCGCCTGCTGCATGTCGTCGGCCTGGTTGGTCTTCTGGTTGGCGGCCAGGAGGTCTCCGTCCGAGCGCATGAGCGCCGCCTGACGGCGGAGGTCCTGCACGGCCGCCATGTCCTGCGTGTACTGGTTGTGGCCCACCTCTCCCAGGGTCATGCGCGCCTCGAACAGCACGCTCAGCACCAGGGCGAGGCCGATTCCGGTCAGCACCATCGGGATCACGTTCTCGAGCGGCGACTTGGCGGACACGGCCTCGCGCCGCACCCGGCGGTCACGCTTGACGACCAGGTCGCGCAGCGAGTGGCCGAAGAAATGGGCCAGCACGCACAGGAACGTGACCACACCGGCCGCGAGCAGGGCCGCGTCGGGACGGAACAGGATGTGGGCCATGACCCGCTCGGCCCCCGCCAGCCACCCCTGCGAGGTCTCGGTGACCAGCCGCATCTGCCGGTCCGACAGCGGATCGCGCGGCAGCAGGGCCGAGAACACGGGCGCGTTGGCGAAGAACTCGACCGAGCCCAGGAAGGCGATCGCCCCCACGTACACCCGGGTCGACAACCCCTCGGAGCGCACCTCCTTCTCGGCCGCCAGCTCCTCGCTCACCTCCCAGCGGCGCCTGGCCATGCGCGCCTTGAGGCGGATGAGCTCGTTGGTGACGCGCTCGAACCGGTCGATGGTGAGGGCCGCCCTGGCCTGCACCGAGCCCACGTGCCCCTCGATCTCGCCCAGGAGCTCGTCCATGCGGCGGTGCTCCTGCGCCCGCCAGTGCGCGAACAGGGCCCGGGCGCGCTCGATCAGGTGGCGCTCGGACTCGGGGCTTCCGGCCACGTCCGGCTCCGGCACGCCCGCCTCGGCGTCCTCGCGGCCCAGGCGCACCGCCTCCCGGCGGAGCTCCTCGAGCCCCGTCTCCAGGATGTCGGGCTCCCTCCCGGCGGAGGGCGGCTTCGATCCGCCGGCGGGGCTCGAAGGCCGGGCCCCGGCGTCACGGACGTCCCGGTCGTCGGGCTCCTCGGGCGGCTCGGCCTCGGGGTGGAGCGGGCGCACGTCGGCCTCGTGGCGCACGGGGCGCAGCGAGAGTTGCTCCTCCTCCTCGGGGCTCAGCGGGCCGCGGAACGGGACGTCCCGGGCGCGTTCCTGCCACGAGCCGGGGCTCGAGTCATCCGGCATGGCCGACCCCCGCTCCGTCCGACAGCATCCGTTCGTCTCCGCCCGCGTTCAGGAAGTAGGAACGACACGCCCAGCGCACCGCGTCCTGGGAGAGGGTCGGGGGCGTGCCGGAGTAGCCCGCCATGTCCACCACCAGCCGCACCAGGTCGCGCGGATGGCACTTGCGGGGCGCGATCCCGAGCGGCCCGTAATACTCCTCGTAGATCTGGTCCAGCGCCTCGGACAAGAACCTGACCCCGCTCGCCTCGCAGGCGCGCTTCAGGATCTCGGCGTACTGGGAGCGGGTGGGATTCTCGACCAGGATCTTGTAGCGGATCCGGCGCAGGAACGCCTCCTCGACCAGGTCCGAGGGATTGAGGTTCGTGGCCAGGACCAGGAGGCACTCGAACGGAACCCCCAGCTTCTGGCCGGTGGGCAGGTTCAGGAAGTCGACGTGCTTCTCCAGCGGGTACATCCACCGGTTGAGGAGGTCGCGCGGCCGCACCCGCTGGCGCCCGAAGTCATCGATCACCAGCACGCCGCCGTTGGCCTTCACCTGGGGTGGCGCCCGGAACACGCCCGTCGCCGGGTCGTGCTGCAGCTCGAGCTGCTCCAGGGTGAGCTCCCCTCCGACGACCACGGCCGGACGCTCGATCTCCACGAAGCGCGGGTCGTGGTAGGCGGGGGAGCGCACGAAGGTGGCCTCCCCGACCTGCTCGCCCTGGAAGTCCTCGTAGCCCTGGTCGTCCCACGCGTCCTCGACGATCCGGTGCACCGTGGGGTCGTAGAGCTGCACCACGTGCCCGTCCATGCGCAGGGCCTGCGGTATGAACATCGTCCCGCCGATGAGCCGGGCCACGGCCTCGGCGATGACGGTCTTGCCGTTGCCCGAGCTCCCGTACAGGAACACGGACCGTCCCGAGTTGATGGCCGGGCCCAGCGTGTCCAGGAAAATGGGATCGAGCACCAGGTGCTTCATTCCGCGACGGACCTGCTCGGGGCTCACCCGCGCCGTCCGCACGGACTGGGTGACGATCCACTCCCGGTAGACCTCCATGGGGACCGGGGCCGGGCCCACGTAGGCCGAGGTCTGCATGAGCTCCCGGGCCCGCGCGCGCCCGTCTCCGGTCAGGTCGTAGACGTAGCCCCGGCGCCCGTGTCCGTGCGTGCCCCGCACCTCGACCATGCGGCGCTGCTTGAGGGTGAGCAGCGGGTCGTCCAGGAGCGAGTAGGGCAGCCGAAGCAGGCGCTCCAGGTGGTCTCCCCTCGTGGCGCCGTGCCGGTAGAGCGTGCGCATGAGGAGGTCCAGCACGAAGGCCTCGTCCAGCCCCGTCTCCTCCAGGGTCTCCGGGACCGGCGGAATGCCGGTCGTCCGGTCGGGCTCGAGGTGCTCGTCGGCCCCGAACGCGTCCTCCACCCTGCCTTCCGCCCTGGTCACCATGTCAGCTCGTCTCCCTCACGGGTCCCCGTGCGCTCGATCGTCCCGGCGGGGAGTTCGAGCGCGTGGCGTGCCTCCCCGTGCAACCGGGTCCTCTTCCCCGGAGCCAGGTCCCGGTACATCCCGACGACTCGCCGCCCGCCATCCAGGAGGAGGACGTCCAGCGCGAAGCGCATGCCCATCATGTGCACGCCCCGACAGGGCGTGAGCAGGAGGCCCCCACCCGTATCCAGCCCCTTGCGGCCCAGGAGGCCGCGGAGCCGGGTCCAGAAGCCGTCGGCCACCTCGACCCGGTGGCCCAGCTGGGCGCCCCGGGCCCGGTTCGTGACAGTCACGAGCTTCACGGGCCGCCCAGCCCCTTGAACAGGTCGCGCATCCTGAACACGGCCGGCCCGAGAAGGGCGATGAAGATGGCCGGGAACACGAAGAAGACGAGCGGGAACAGCATCTTGACGCTCGTCTTGGCCGCCGCCTCCTCGGCCAGCTGGCGGCGCTTGTCGCGCAGCGAGTCGGCGTGGACGCGGAGCGCCTGGGCGATCGAGGTGCCGAAGCGGTCCGTCTGGATGAGCATGCCGGTCAGCGACTGGACGTCGTCCAGACCGTTGCGGTCGGCCAGGTGCCGGAGCGCCTCCTCGCGGGGCGTGCCGGCGCGAATCTCGAGCGTGGTCAGCGTGAGCTCGTCGCTCATAGCCGGGCTCACGCGGTCCATCTCCTGCGCCACGCGCTGCAGGGCCTGGTTGAGACCCAGCCCGGCCTCCACGCACACCACCAGGAGGTCCAGCGCGTCCGGGAGGGCACGCTGCAGCTGCCGCTGCCGGTGCTTTCTGCGCCGATTCACCATGATGTAGGGCAGCATCCAGCCGAGCAGGACCCCGAACGTCAGGTAGGTGA
The DNA here is from genome assembly GCA_947581615.1 of Candidatus Humimonas hydrogenitrophica. Classification (GTDB taxonomy): domain Bacteria; phylum Gemmatimonadota; class Gemmatimonadetes; order Palauibacterales; family Palauibacteraceae; genus Humimonas; species Humimonas hydrogenitrophica. The sequence continues at coordinate 4,655 of CANPVD010000044.1, read as the reverse complement.
TCCGCTGGAGCGACGACATGGGAAACACGGTGGCCAGGAACAGGGCCCCGACGCCGAAACCCGCTGCCAGGAGGAGCCGCGAGGCCAGGAAGACCGTGAGAGCGTTGGGCTTCCGGTACCCGGCGAAGCGGAGCAGGCTCCGCATCGTCTGGCTGCGGCGCCCCTGATCGGCTCCGCCCATCCGCTCCCCGACGGCCTCGAGCAGGGTCTCGAGCCGCTCGCGCTTGGCCTGCCGGCGGCGACGCTCCTGGAGCTCCTGGTAGGACGCCTCGCCCGCGCGCAGCTCCTCGAGGCGCCGGCGCAGCGTGCGCGCCTCGCCCGAAGGCACGCTGGCCACCGCCAGCACCAGCAGGGCGACCGCCGTCGCCGTGAGAAACCCCACCACGTAGATCATCCACCCCTCCGCGCTGCCCCGGGCATCCTAGAACTCAATGTCCACGATGCGGCGGACGATCAAGAAACCGATCACCTGCATCACGACGCCGACCAGCAACATGACCCGTCCCAGCGGCTCAATGAAGAGGAGACGCTCGTACTCCGGGTTCAGCAGGTACATTCCCAGTCCCGCAGCGATGGGAGCTCCGGCCAGCACATAACCGGTGATGCGGCCCTGGGCCGTATGCGTGCGGAGCGTGCGCCGGAACTTGAAGCGCTCCCGGATGATCCCCGACAGGTTGTCCAGGTTCTCCGCCAGGTTGCCGCCCGACTCGCGCTGGATGAGGACCGAGGTGATGAACATGCGAACGTCCACCAGCTCCACCCGGTCCCCCAGTCCGAGCAGCGATTCCCGGAGCGGGAGGCCGAACTTCTGTTCCTCGAACACCTGACGGAACTCGCCCGACACGGGCTCCGGACTCTCCTCGGCGATGGTCTGGAGGCCCGTCTGGAACGCGTGTCCGGCACGGATCGAGCGTCCCAGGAGGTCGATCGCCTCCGGGAAGCGCTCCTCGAACTCCGCCAACCTCTTGCGCTTCCTGCGCCGCAGGTAGAGCCACGGAATCAGGGCGCCCACCGCCCCCACGAACAGCGCCCAGACGCCACTCTGGGTCAGGACCATCACGAACACCCACGCGGCCAGCCCCGATCCCGAGCTCACCAGGAGAAGGGCGCCCACGCCCCAGTCCACGTCCGCCTGCTGAAGCAGGTGTTCGAGATCGCGGCGGTGCGGGAGCCTGAGGAGGAGCGGCTCGAGCCACTCCAGTCGGGCCCGCTCCGGCCGCAGCAGGCCCGGTCCCTCGCCCCTCGGCTCGGCCCGGGTTCCCCGCAGGCGCTGCAACTGCGAGCGCACCCTGAGCCGATGGCCCAGGCCCCGCGCGCCCTCCCACAGGAGCACGAGGGCCGTGACGCCCAGCGCCGTGGCCACGAAAGCCACGATGGCGATGCCGAGCCGGGACGCGAAGAAGTTGCTCACCGCCGCGCGCTCCTGGATCTGGCTTCCGGCTGATCGGCCAGCAGCGTCTCCGACAGGTCGAGCCCGTAGGCCCTGAGCTGTTCGGCGAACTTGGGCCGGATCCCGGTCGGGTGGAAGTGGCCCCGCACCTGGCCGTCCGGCTCGATGCCCTCCCGGTCGAACACGAACAGGTCCTGCATCGTGATGACATCGCCCTCCATGCCCACGAGCTCGGCGACCGTCATCACGCGTCGGCTCCCGTCCGAGAGGCGGGCCAGCTGGATCACCACATCGATGGCGCTGGCGATCTGCTGGCGCATCCCCTTCTCGGGGAGGTTCAGATTGGCCATCGAGATCATCGTCTCGAGGCGGGCCAACGCATCGCGCGGACTGTTGGCGTGCAGGGTCGTGAGCGAGCCGTCGTGGCCCGTGTTCATGGCCTGCAGCATGTCCACCGCCTCGGGCCCACGGACCTCGCCCACGATGATCCGGTCGGGCCGCATCCGTAGCGCGTTGATGACCAGCTGCCGCTGGGTGATCGCGCCCCGTCCCTCGATGTTGGGCGGCCGCGTCTCGAGCCGCACCACGTGTGGCTGTCGGAGCTGGAGCTCGGCCGAGTCCTCGATCGTCACGATGCGCTCGGTGTGCGGAATCGAGGAGGAGAGCACGTTGAGCAGGGTCGTCTTACCGGCGCCCGTGCCGCCGGAGATGAGGATGTTGAGCCGCGACTTCACGCAGGCCCGCAGCACCTCCAGCATGGCTTCCGTGACCGTTCCGTTGCGCAGGAGATCCTCCTCGGAGAGGACGTCCGTGCGGAACTTGCGGATGGAGAGGTGCGGGCCGTCCACCGCCAGGGGCGGAATGATCGCGTTCACGCGCGATCCGTCGGGCAGGCGCGCGTCCACCATCGGGGAGGCGTCGTCGATCCGGCGCCCCACGGCCGACACGATCCGGTCGATGACCTGGAGCAGGTGCCGGTCGTCGCGGAACGTGACGTCGGTCTGCTGCAGCTTCCCGTCCCGCTCGATGTAGACCTGGTCGTACGTGTTGACCAGGATGTCGGAGATCGTCGGATCCCGGACCAGCGGCTCGAGCGGCCCGAGCCCGAACACCTCGTTCAGGATCTGGTCGACCAGCCGCTCGCGCTCCTCGAGGTTGAGCGGCGTCTCCTCTGCGGACAGGAGGCTGCGCACGATGGCCCTGGTCTCCGCGATGGCCTCGTCGCGATTCCGGTCGCTCAGGTTCGAGAGGTTGAGCCGCTCCAGGAGCTGCCGGTGCACCCGGGTCTTGATCTCCTGAAAGACGGGATTGAGCTCGGTCACCTCGTCGCTGGTCAAGCGGCGATCCGTCTCCGCCACCCTGCCGTCGCGCTCCCACACGGGGGGCCGCGACGGTGGGGAGCCCGACGCGCGGCTCCGCTCCGGGTCTCTCTGGAATTCAACCACTGGATCTCACCGTATGCTCGGGTGAATCGCGCCGTACGGGCTCCTGCCCACCCCGGATCGCTCCGAGGAAGCGGGAGAGCAACCCGCCCCTGTCCTCGTCGTCGCCGGGCGCGACGCCCACGATTCGGGCCGCGATGGTCCGGACATCCTGGGCGTAGGGCGACTTACCGTCCATGACCGACGGGCGGCCCGCGTTGATCGACTCCATCACGGCCCGGTAGTCGTTTCGAAGGGTGGCGAACACCTTCAGACCGAGAGTCTTCTCGACCTCGTCCAGGCTTATGAGCTGGCGCGAGTCGTAGCGGTTCACGACCAGCTTGAGCCACCCCTTCTCCTTGCGCTCCGCGATCTGGCGCAGGAGCGGGAGGCAGCGGGTCACGTTTCGCAGCGACTGGAGGTCCGCCGTGGTCAGCAGGTAGAGTTCGCTCGACATCTCGATCCCCGTGAGCGCCACCGGGCTGTACGTCTTCGGCGTGTCGACCACGATGTAGTCGTATTTGTCGCGCAGGAAGCCCAGGATCTTGGACACCCGGTCCGGGCTCATCTCCTCCGGGTCGGTGGGCTGATAGGGCGCCGACAGCAGTTCGATGCCCGATTCGTGGCGCTCGATGTAGGAGGCCAGCAGCCCCGCGTCGACGCGGTGGAAGTTCCTGACCAGGTCGACGAAGCTGAAGCGTGGCTCCATGCCCAGGAGGAGCGCCGTCTCTCCCAGCTCGAGGTCCAGGTCCACCAGCAGCGTCTTGCGCCGCGACAGCCGATGGATCTCCACCGCCAGGTTCGTGGCGAAGCTGGTGGATCCGGCCCCGCCCTTGGCCCCGAACACCGCCAGGACGCGTCCCGGCTCGTGCTCGACGTCCTCGCGCGACTTGCGTCCCGTCTTCCTCCACAACCGCTCGAGCGCCTCGCGCAGGTCGTCCATGCTCAGCGGCTTGGTGAGGAACTCCACGATGCCCGCCTGCATGGCCGCCAGCAGGAGCTCGGGGGAGACATCCGCCCCGGCTCCGATCATCGCCTGCGTGTAGCCTTCGTCGAGGAGAAACTGCGCGAACTTGAGTCCCACGCGTGGATCGGACTCGAGATCGAGCAGGACGACGGCCGGCTCCAGCCGACGCAGCCGGTCCAGCTGCGGGTCCGCGATCTCCGTGAAGGGCACGTCCAGCTCGAGCCCCAGCTCCACGTCCGGCGAGTCCGCGAGCGCGGCACGCACGGCCTCGAGGCACGCCGGGTCGGTGGAGATGACGGCCGCCTTGATGGGCCGGGTCTCGCCGCCCTTCTTGGGTCGCTCTCGCTCGATCACGATCGTTCCTGCACGTTGTCTCCCATTCTCGTTACTCGACGAGCCGTATCACCTTGGGGAGCCCCGCGGCGCCGCCGGTGCTGTCCGCGGCCGGACCGGGGTGCACGCTCGTGTAGCCCAGGAACCGGCCCACGACGTTGCCGCTCTGGATTCCTTCCACGAACAGTCCCGCGAAGTTCACGATCGTGAGCGGCTTGGCTCCCGCGTCGGGCGCTTCCCTGGGGTCGAACAGGGGCAGCGGCCGGATCCGCGGGCTGCCGCTGCAGATCCCATCTCCGTGCGTTACGCACCCGGTCCCGTCTCCTCCGCTGGCATCCCATACGGCCGTGGGATCCTGGTTGATCAGGTCCTGGAAGCCCTGCAGCGTGGGGCCGACCATGGCGCCGGGCTCGGTGGTCACCGTGTCGTTGACCCCATAATCGATGCTGTTGGGGCCGCCGCAGAAGTCGCCGCGGATCTCCGCCTTGTAGTCGGCCGCGCCCGCCATGCCCGGCGGCCGGAAGGGGTAGTACCAGCTGGGGTT
>CANPVD010000043.1 GCA_947581615.1 Candidatus Humimonas hydrogenitrophica | reverse complement strand
TGCTTGATGTCGGTGAGGAGGAGCTCCTGGTGCTGCTGCTCGTGGTGGATCCCGATGGTGACCACGGGTTCGATCGCGGTTTCCAGATCCGCGTCGGCGGAGGCGCGCTCGAGGAGCCGCTCCATGTGCTCGTCCACGTGCCGCCGGTAGCGGTACACCTCCTCGACCGTGGGCCTGGAGATCCAGCCGCGCCGGTCGCGGCAGTGCCGCTCGCCCGCCTGCACGTAGTAGGAGTTGAACAGGTACGCGTACGTCTCGTCGATGGGCTCGTAGCCGGGCAGGTGCTCGCGCAGCAGGAAGGTCTCGAAGAACCAGCTCACGTGCGCCAGGTGCCACTTGGTGGGGCTCACGTCCTCCATCGTCTGGACGACGTAGTCCTCCGTGGCCAGCGGAGCGCACAACGCTTCCGTGAACGCCCGGATGTCACGGTAGCGCCCGGCCAAACTCGCGGCCGCGGCCTCCGCCGCCCCGACGCCCGGCTCGCGTTCGACCCTCGCTCGAGGGACCACCGTTCCTCCCGTGTCAGTCCTCGCCGCGGATCCGCTTCGTGAGCGCGGGCACGAGCCCCATGAGCCGCTCGTACGTGCACAGCTGGCCCCGGTGATACATCTCCTGCGCGATGCCGTGGTGCATCCAGGCCATGCGGGTGCCCGGCTCCCCGTCGAAGCGCTCGATGAGCTGGAGCATGTGGAGCTCGCCGACCTCCTCGAAGCGGGTGCGGCCGCGCTCCAGCGTGCGCTCCATGGCCTCCAGGATCGCCTCCTTGTCGGTCAGGCCCTGGACGTCGCGGGCGTGCTCGCGGAGGAGCTCCGGGAAGGGCGCCCGGTGGAAGTCCGTGTCCTCCCGGGACAGCTCGCCCACCATGAGCTCGGACACCTCCATGATGTGGCAGGCGAGCTCGGCCACGCTGCGCACCTCCTCCGCCGGACGGAAATCGTAGCGCTCGGCCGGGATGTTCTCCAGCTCCGCGATCACCCCCTCGCGGGCATCGGTCCAGGCGTCGAGGGCCTCCTCGAGCAGATCGGCAAACATGGGTCCTCCCGGGCTCGATCGTTGCACCGTGCGTGGCGGCGGTCGCGCTCCGCCGTACGTTGTAGGGATCGATGGCGTGCATTCCACGTGCCGAGCCGCGCCGCGGCGGTCGTGAGAGGCAGCGTCCCGTGGAGCGAATCGAGACATCGGAGGAGCAGGATCGGCACCGAGATCCGGACCTTCATCGAGCCGGCCGACCTGCGCCGCGCGCTCGTGGCCGACGTCCGGGAGGGACTGACTCCGCGGCCCCGCACCCTGCCGCCCAAGTACTTCTACGACGCGCGGGGCTCGAGGCTGTTCGAAGAGATCACCCGCCTCCCCGAGTACTACCTGACCCGGGCCGAGCGCTCGATCCTCCTCCGTGCGGCGTCCTCCCTGGTGGCCGGCGTCCACCCGGCCTCCCTGGTGGAGCTCGGATCCGGGAGCTCCGGCAAGACGGAGATCGTCCTCGATGCCGGTGAGAGGGAAGGCAGCCTCCGGGCCTACGCGCCCATCGACGTGAGCCGGGACGCGATCGAGAGGGCCGTGGTGCGACTGGCCGGACGCTATCCCGAGCTCGACATCGTCGGGATCGTGGGCGACTTCCACGAGGACCTGGAGCTGCCCTTCGCCGGAGCCGCGCGCCTGGTCCTCCTCCTGGGCAGCACGATCGGCAACTTCGGACCCGACGAAGCCCGGGCCTTCGCGGGCCGCGTCCGGGGCCACCTGTCGGTGTCCGACGCCTTCCTGGTCGGCTTCGACCTCGTCAAGGACCGGCGGGAGCTGCTGGCCGCGTACGACGACACGCGCGGCGTCACCGCCGCGTTCAACCGAAACGTCTTGCGCGTGCTCAACGACAGGCTGGGCTCCGACTTCGACCCGGACGCCTTCCGGCACCGGGCCGACTGGAACGAGGAGGAGTCCCGCATCGAGATGCACCTGGTCTCGGACCGCCGCCAGACCGTCTCCCTGCCCTCGCTGGACCTGGAGCTGGAGTTCGAGCCCGGCGAGTCCATCCGTACCGAGCTGAGCCACAAGTACACGCGCGAATCGGCGACGGCGCTGCTCGAGGACGGCAGCTTCGAGGTCGAGCGCTGGGAGACGGACGAGGAGGATCGGTTCGGCCTGGCGCTGGCGCGGCCGCGGTGAGGGCCTGGCCGGGCCGCCGGGGGCGTGGGTCACGCCCGGAAGCCCGTCAGCCGGATCGCCGCTCCAGCGCCTCCCGGTCCCAGCCCCCCAGCTCGGCGGCGGCCTCGTACGTGCTCGAGAAGAAGTCGCGCAGCAACTCCTCCGGGTCCTCCGCCCGCCGCACCGCTTCGTAGGGAAGGATGTACTCTCCCATCTCCGCGCTGTACAAAGCGTCCGCCGCCCGGACCGCCGCGGCCGGGTACCCCTCCGGCTCCGGGTAGGCGTAGGCGTAGAAGGCCGGCGCGTCGATGGCCGGCGCCCCGTTGCCCGGCCAGAAGCCGGCGCTGGCGCACTCGTGCGAGTAGGCCTCGCGGGCCACCCGGTCGGCCAGGTTGGGGATCCCGCCCGGGTGCGGCGGCGCCGTCCGGCCCGAGAAGAAGGTCAGGGCCAGGTCGAAGCTCCCCCAGAAGAAGTGCACCGGGCTGGCCTTCCCCAGGAAGCGGCTCCGGTGCTCGTGCAGGGCCCGATCGGCGTGGAGGAGGATCCTCCAGAAGCGCCGCACGGACTCCGGGTCGTAGGCCGCGTGCACCGTGTCCTGGTCGAACGGGATCGCCTGCACGACCTCCACCGGGTGCGGCCAGATCCGGACCTCGACTCCCAGGCGCGCCAGGGCCGCCATGACCCGGTCGTAGAACTCCGCCACTGGATACGCGCCGAGCGCGAATGACTCGTGGACGCCGGCGCTCGTCTCCAGCCGCAGGGCGTGGTCCTCGAAGTCGAAGTCGATCCGGAACCCTGTCGGGCCGCGGTACATCGTCGAGGTCGTGAGGCCCCGCGGGGTCACGTAGAGGGGGACCTGCCACCAGTGGTTCACGTGCGGAGCGCTGGCCATCCGGATCTTGCCCACCACCTGCGTCCACATGTGAAGGGTCGCGCAGCTGTCCCGCCACGCCTCGAGGGGCAACTCGGGCCAGGTCTCCACCGCGACTGTCATCGTCCGGACCTCCTCGGGACTGGTCGCGCGCGCCTTCTCAATATTCGGCGTAGGCGTCGTCGGGATAGCAGTACAGCCACCGTTCCCCCGGCTCCGCCGAGGCGATGACCGGATGGTCCGCGGACCGGGCGTGGGCCCTGGCGTGCCGGTTGGGCGAGTCGTCGCAGCACAGCGTGCGGCCGCATGTCTGGCAGGTGCGCAGGTGCACCCACTGGTCCCCGGTCTTGACGCACTCCTCGCACACGTGGCGCTCGGGGCGCAGGACCTCGGTGATGTCGGCGATGTGGGGACACCCGGCCTGCGGGCTCATGGGGCCTCCTGTTGAGGACGTCGGCGCCGAGCAGGGCGCGGTGTGCGACGCGGCGCCCGGCCACGACATTATACGTTCGGCCGCAAGCCGGAGGGGAGCGCGTCGTTACAAAACCGGGTGCTCGAGTCCGGCACTGCGCTCGCTCGAACATGGCCTCTAGCTTGCCCCGGCCCAAATCTCACGCCGTGCCCGGACGCCCGGCTCGCGGGGGTGCACATGGGTCTGACCTGGACTTCCTGGGCCCTGCCCGGCCTCCTCACGGGCCTGACGGCCTGGACCGAGGCGATCGTCGTCGCCCGGACGGCGCCCGAGCGCTCCCTCAACAGGCGGCTGACGGTTCTCCTCTTCCTGGAGGGGTGCGCCTCGACGCTCGGCGCGGTGTCCTTCCTGGTCGAGGATCCCGGGACCTTCCGCCTGGTCGTGTCGGTGTCGCTGGCCATGCTGGCGACCCTGCCCTTCCAGTACCCGGCCTTCCTCGCCGTCGCGGTCGAGTCGCCGCTGGTGCGACCGTTCCGCTCCCGCCGGGCCTACGGACTCCTGGCCCTGGGCAGCGCCGGGTCCGCGGTCTGGCTGGTGGCATCGCCGGACACGTTCATGGGCGCGCTGTACTCGCCCGGCTGGGCCACGTGGAACTACCACTTCGCGCCCGCGGGAGAGAGGCTGGCGCAGGTCGTCGGCCTGGCATCGCTCCTCGGCCTGGCGGCGGCGCTCGACGGGTACCGCAGGTCGCGAACGGGGACGGCGGCCCGCTCGCGGGCGAAGTGGTTCGCCATCGCGTTCGGGATCCGGGACGCCTACACGGGCCTGACCTTCCTGCTCTACCCCGTGCTTCGCCCCATTCCGGTCTGGGGCGACTTCATGTACAACTCGGCGTGGCAGCTGGCGCTGTTCTTCTACGTCGTGCTGCTGGCCTATGGGGTGCTGCGCTGGCAGCTGTTCGACCTGGACCTGAAGCTCAAGATCGCCCTCAAGCGGAGCACGGTGGGAGCCGTGTTCGGCATCGCCTTCTTCACGGGCAGCTACGTGCTGGATCGGATCCTACCGGTCAACGGCGCCCTGCTCGGATTCCTGGTGTCCGCCGCCATCGTGCTGGTCCTGCGGCCCGTGCAGCGCTTCGCCGAAGGCCTCGCGGACCGTCTCATGGGCGGCGTGCGGGACACGCCAGAATACCTTCACGCCCGCAAGCACCAGGTGTACAGGGCGGCGCTGGAAGGTGCAGTCGCCGACGGCGTGATCTCCGAGCGCGAGCGGAGCATATTGCGCCGCCTGCAGCAGGAGCTCGGGATCTCCGAAGGGGAGGCGGCGCGAGCGGAGAGGGACGTGCGGGCGGCCGCCAGGCGCCCGCCGCGTTGATTCGGGCGGGCGAGCACCGGGGATCGACCTTCCTGTCCCCCAACTGTCACCGAGACACGGGACCGGTCAGACGGAGGGACCGCCGCCCGTCGAGCCGCTGGGAGCGTGACGAAGCTCCGGCCAAACGGGCCGGTGAAGGCGCTCGGTCAGGCCTCGACGAGGAACACGAGCGTCTCGGAGATGACCCCGTCGTGCTCCATCGCCTCGGCGGCCGCCTCCGTCTCCATCGCAGCCATGAGGGCGTCCATGTCCGGGACGTCCATCGGCACACCGACCCGAGTGGGGTCCTGTGGGTCGACGAAGGTCCGGATGTTCGTGACGCCGAGAGGCCCGAAGAACTCCTCACGCCTGGGCGAAGCGAGCCAGTGGTCCTGGTCCTTCACGTCATGATGGCCGAAGACGGTGGTCATGGTCCCCTCCTTCTCGTCAGGTAATCGCAGGTACGACGGCACAGACGGACCAATGTACGTCTGCGAATCCGGGCCTAGCAGAGCGATCCGACGGACCCGGCAAGCCGCACCGCGCCTGAACATGCCGGGGGCGGGAATCGAACCCGCAAGGGCCGAAGCCCAGGGGATTTTAAGTCCCCCGCGTCTGCCAGTTCCGCCACCCCGGCGCGGGATCGAGAACACTAGCGGCCCGGCCGTAGCCGGGCGATGCCCCGACCTCGAATCGGTCCGCGGCCCGAAGGGGGCGGAAGCCTTGGCTCGGGCTACGCCAGCCCGCCCCCGTCCACGACCAGGCAGGTCCCGGTGACGAAGGACGCGCCCTCCCCGGCCAGCCATGCGATCGCCTCCGCGACCTCCTCGGGACAGCCGACGCGACCCAGCGGGCGGTCGGCGGCCCCGGCCAGGAAGGCCGCCTCGTCCTCGCCCAGCTCCCGAGCCTCCTGCCGGAGCATGGGCGTGTCGGTGTCCCCGGGGCACACGCAGGTCACCCGCACGCCGTCGGGGCCGTGGTCGATGGCCAGGGCGCGGGTGAGCTGCACGACCGCCCCCTTGGAGGCGCAGTAAGCCGCCGCGCGGGGACCGCCCACCAGGCCCCAGCCGGAGGCCACATTCACGACCGCGCCGCGCCCGCGGGCAATCATGCCGGGGAGGACCGCCCGGGCCATGCGGAAGGCGGCTCCCACGTTCACGGCCATGAGCCGCTCCCAGTCCTCGTCCGTGGTCTCGAGGGCGGAGCCGCGGTGGATCACGCCGGCGGCGTTCACCAGGACGCCGATCGGCCCCAGCGCGCGCTCGGTCTCCCCGACGACGCTCCCGCAGTCCTCCGAGCGGCTCACGTCGGCCGGGAAGAAGAGCGCTTCCCCGCCCTCCGCAGCGATCTCTGTGGCCACGGCCGCGCCTCCGTCGCGATCGAGGTCGACGACGGCCACCCGGGCGCCGCGGCGGGCCAGGAGGAGGCAGGTGGCCCGGCCGATGCCCGAGGCGCCGCCGGTGACGACGGCGACGCGGCCGGTGAGGTCGGCGTCTTCGCTCACCCCGCGAACTCCCCCTCGCGCAGCACCGCGCGCACCGCCTCCAGCGTGCGACCCACATCCTCCATGGTATGGGCCGCCGAGGCCATCCAGTGCAGCGCGGCCGAGGGCGTCGTGTACACGCCGCGACCGAACAGGGCGAGGGCGAAGCGCCGGTAACGCTCCGCGTCCACGTGCGCGCAGTAGTCGCGGTAGTCGCGGATCGCGTCCGCCCCGGTGAACAGGACCTGGAGCATGGGGCCCACGCCCTGCACGCGGGCCGGCACCCCGGCCTCGTCCAGGGCCTCCTGGAGGCCCTGCCGCAGGCTCTCGCCGATCGTCCACGCGTGCTCGACGGCCGCGCCCCCTTCGGCGGAGAGCGCGTCCAGGTTGGCCCTGGCCGCGTGCAGGCCGATCCGGGAGCCGTTCTGCGTCCCGTAGTGCAATACCCCGCCCCAGGCCAGCGCCTCCATGATGTCGCCGCGCCCCCCGAACGCGGCCACCGGGAGCCCGGCCCCGAGCCCCTTCCCGAAGCTCACCAGGTCGGCCTCGACCCGGTAGCGCGCCTGGCAGCCGCCCCGGCCGATCCGGAAGCCGGTCACGGTCTCGTCCAGGACCAGGAGCACGTCGTACGCGCGGGTGAGCTCGCGCAGGCCCTCCAGGTAGCCGGGCTCGGGCGGGATCACGCCCATGTTGGCCATGATCCCCTCGGTGACCACCGCGGCGATCCGGCCGGGGTGGTTGGCGAGCGCCCGCTCCACGGCCTCGAGGTCGTTCCACGGCACGACCACGGTGTCGTCCAGGGCGTGCCGACCCAGCCCGGAGCTCTCGGCCACCTTCACGGGATCGTGCCGGTGCCCCAGCGAGGCGGGCGGACGCGGGTGGGCGTTGGCCAGGTAATCGTCGTACCAGCCGTGGTAGTGTCCCTCGAACTTGATGAAGCGCGGCCGGCCCGTGTAGCCCCGCACCAGGCGGAGCACGGCCATCATGGACTCCGTGCCGGTGTTGGCGAAGCGGACCTTCTCTACGCCGGGGACGAGGGACCGAATGCGCTCGGCCACGTCCAGCTCGACCTCGGTGGCGGTGGCGAAGTGCGCCCCCGTGCCGGCGGCCTCGCGCACCGCCGCCGTGACGGCCGGGTGGGCATGGCCGAGCGGCAGGCAGCCGTAGGCCATCATCCAGTCCACGTACTCGTTTCCGTCCACGTCGACGACCCGGCTCCCCGACGCTTCCCGCATGAAGATCGGGTGCGCGCCGTACGTGGCGGGCCCGCGCGAGGGCGAGCTCCCGCCCTCGACCAGGGACTCCGCGCTGCGGCGGAACAGGGCCTCGGATGCGTCCGTCAGGTGGGTCATGGGATGCTCCTTCGCGCGCGTCCAGGGCGGCCCGGCGCTCGGCTCACCGGCTGGCCAGCCCGCCGGCGATCTCGCCCCCGTCGATCACGTACACGTGGCCCGTGATGAACGGGGCCTCCTCGGAGGCCAGGAAGGCGAACAGCGCGGCGACTTCCTCGGGCCGGGCGTGCCGTCCCATCGGGACCTTGCGGTTCACCTCCTCCAGCATGGCGTCGGTGTACTCGGCCCGCTGCATGGGGGTGAGCACGTAACCCGGCGCCACGGCCGCCACGCGGACCTTCGGCGCCAGCTCCAGGGCCATGGTCCGGGTGAGGGCCACGACCCCCGCCTTGGAGGCGTTGTAATCGGCGTACAGCGGGTAGCCGGCCAGCGCGTTGGTGGAGGCCATGTTGAGGATCACGCCTCCCCGGCCCTCCATCATGCGCCCGGCCACGGCCCGCGCCACCAGGAAGACGCCGGTCAGGTTGACGGACAGGACGCGCTCCCACTCCTCCGGTGTGATCTCGAGGAAGGGATGGCGCACGCTGATGCCGGCGTTGTTGATGAGCACGTCGATCCCGCCCATGGCACCGGCCGCCGCCGCCACGCCGGCCTCGACCTCCTCGGGGCGGGACACGTCCGCCACCACGTAGGCGGAGAGCTCGGGGAGGCGCTGGAGCGTGGCCTCGCGGGCTTCAGCGTCCCGGTCCAGCACGCACACCGCCGCCCCCTCCTCGAGGAAGCGCGTCGCGGCGGCCGTTCCGATGCCGCTGGCGCCGCCCGTCACCAGCACCCGCTTTCCGGTCAGTCCCTTCATCCCGCCTTCTCGTTCCGCCGATCGGCGCGGCGGTCCGATCGCCCGACGTTCAGATCCGCCCCGCCGACAGGTCGGCGCCATGGCGGGCCGCGTACGCCGCGAACCGCTCGCGGAGCTCGGCGCCGCGCCCGGCCGCCTCGTCGGGCGCCAGCCGCGGGCAGTCGAAGCCGAGCGTCCCGGTCATGGCGGACCGTACGCGCTCGGCGAACACCACGGTGCCGTCCTCCTCGATCCGCTCGATCCCGTCGAAACGGTGCGACCGCTCGTTGAGGCGGACAGCCTCCTCGAGCTTCAGCCCCTCGATCGGCGCCGGCCGCACCGCCCCGCGCCCGGCCAGCACCGGGTAGCCGCCCGGGAGTCCGTCCGGCGAGGGCGCGTGCAGGCGGGTCTCCCCCTCGGACAGCACCGCGCGCATCAGCCGCACCGTGCAGGCCGCCGTGAGGGAGGCCCACGCCGCCCCGCCCGGCAGCGGCCACGGCCGCAGGAGGAGCTCCTCGGCGCCGACCGCCTCCGTCACGTCCCGGCCTCCGCGGCGGATCCGGAGGTGGTGGGGCGGCACCTGGCCGGGCGCCGGGACCTGCTGGCGGCGGTAGGCGGCCGACAGCAGGGCGTGGTGGGCCACGAGGGTGACCTCGACGTCGGCCGGCGTGGCGGACGCATCTCCCGCCTCGGCCAGGCGCTCGGCGGCCAGCGCCCGCAGCTTCGGTACCATCTCGGCCACGTTCCCGACGCCGCAGGTCGGGGCCAGGCACAGGCGTCGGAGCACCGGGCCGGTCACGTCCGGGAAGGGCGCGGACAGGATCGGGCCCTCGTAGCCGGCCGCGGCCAGCGAGCGCATGGCCGCCAGCACGAGCGGCAGGTGGAGCGGCAGCCAGGCGCCGAACCCGATCCCGCGGAAGGGCGCCGCCGCCTGTTCCGGGAGGAGGGCCGGCAGCCACCAGGTCTGGAGGCTCATCGTGAGCAGGACGAGGTCGGGACGGGTGCGCCCCACCACGTCGGCCACGAGATTCGGATCGGTGACGTCCAGGCGCTCGAACTCGATCGCGGGCAGCGGGCCTTCGCCGGCCCCGGCCGCCCCTCCGGCCCCGGATGCCAGGGCGGCGACCCGGGCCAGGCGGCACGCCTCGGCGCCCCGCTCCGCGTCACGGCGGCAGGCCACGATCCGGCCCGGCCACGGCTCGGCCGCCAGGCGCTCCAGCACCGCCCGGCCCACGTGGCCGAGCCCGACGAGGAGGACGGTGGGAACGCGGACGCCCGGACCGCCCGGCTCAGGCAGCGGGATCCACCTCCGGCACGGCGAATGCCCTGCCCTGCGCGAGATCGCACGAGGTGGCCGCCAGCCACTCGCGCTGCTCGGGGCGCTCGATCCCCTCGGCCACGACCGTGAGGTCCAGGCTCTGGCCCAGCGCGATCATGCCCGCCACCAGCCGCTCCTGGTGCGGATCGCGTCCCACCCGGACCAGGAACACGCGGTCGACCTTCAGAAGGTCGGCCGGGAACCGCTCCAGGTAGGCGAGCGACGTGTGCCCGGTGCCGAAGTCGGCGATGGCCACGCGGAGGCCGAGCGAGCGGAGCGCGTCCAGCACCTCGACCGCTCCACGCGGATCGCTCATCACCGCGCGTTCTCCGATCTGCAGGACCAGGCGCCCGGGGTCCCCGTCCTGCTCGCGGAGGAGCCGCTCCACCTGCTGAGGGAAGGTCGCGTCCTCGAGCGAGGAGGCCGACACGTTGCACGCCAACCATCCGCTCCCGTCCGGGCCGTCGGTGCGCTCGCCCATCGCGAGTCGTCGCAGGGCGCCCCGGATCGCCCACAGGTCCAGCCGGTGGGCGAGGAGCGGGTGTTCGTCCGCGTCCAGGGAGGTGGCCAGCCTCGGCATCTGCATACCCTCCTGGAGCCAGCGCGCCGTGACCTCCGCCCCCGCCACCGTGCCGTCCTTCACCCGGTGGATCGACTCGAGGGCCAGGTCCAGGGAGTCCGTCCGAAGCGCCCGGCGCAAATCCTCGTCCCCGATCGGCTCGAGGCCCAGGTCCCCGATCGGAGAGGAGGTGTGGAAGAAGGCGACCTCGGTCTCGGACCCGGCCTCCAGCCGATACATGGCGTGGTCGGCGTTCGAGAGGAGCTCGTCGAAGGTGCGGGCGTGGTCCGGATACACGGCCACGCCGAGCCGCGCCGTGAGATCGACATCGGCGTCCCCGACCCGGAAGGCGTCCTGGAAGCAGCGGCCGATGCGGCGGGCCGCGGCGTGGGAGTCCCCGATCGTCCGAACGTCGAGCAGGAGGACCGCGAACTCGTCGCCGCCCACCCGAGCCACCGTGTCGCAGGCGCGGACCGAGCGCCGCACCCGCTCCGCGACCTCGGCGAGCACCTCGTCGCCGGCCCTGTGGCCGTACGTGTCGTTCACCCGCTTGAAGCGCCCCAGGTCGACGTAGATCATCGCCGCCCGGCTCTCCTGGCGGTCCGCCAGCGACATGGCGCGATCCACCTCGAGGCGCAGGAGGCGCCGATTGGCCAGCCCTGTGAGGGGATCCTGGTGGGCCAGTCGGAGCGCCTGCCGCCGCTCGCGGTGGAGGAGCTCGATGACGGCCCCGACGGCGAAGGTCACGGCGATGAGCACGACCGTGACGGCCCCGAACAGGCGCCAGTCCACCTCCCGCCCCATCAAGCGGA
The DNA here is from genome assembly GCA_947581615.1 of Candidatus Humimonas hydrogenitrophica. Lineage (GTDB taxonomy): Bacteria > Gemmatimonadota > Gemmatimonadetes > Palauibacterales > Palauibacteraceae > Humimonas > Humimonas hydrogenitrophica. The sequence continues at coordinate 7,602 of CANPVD010000043.1, read as the reverse complement.
TGACGACGACCTGGATGAGGATGTAGACGACCATGGCCCCGACCGTGGCCAGGGCGGCGCCCTGCCAGCCGCGATAGTAGGCCAGGAGGGATACGGGAACCAGCGCCAGCACCCACACGAGACCCGCGTACTGGTCCAGCGAGGAAGGGAATACGAGGCTGGCGAGCCCGGCCACCAGGAGGGCCAGGAGGCTGATGCTGAGGACGCGCGCGGGAGGCGTTCGTCGCTCCAGACCTCCCGCCCGGTACGCCGCGAGCATCGGTCCGCTCTCCAGGAAGCCGCCCCCGACCGGTCCCGCGTCCTGTAGCCCCATCCTCCCCTCCCCGAGTCCCGCCGACTCCGCCGTCACGGGTCGTCCGTCCCGGCGCTCGCGTGCAGCCGGCGCCACGGCCCATCGTCCATGGCTGGCGCGTGGCTCTCCGCCCACTCCTGTACCCCCTCCAGGTTCCGCTCGTAGGGCTCCCGCCAGGCCTCGGGCATGTGCCGCCGGAAGTGCTCGCTGTCCATCACCTCGACCCCCGCGCCGCGCTCGAGGCGCAGGATCTCGCCCATGAAGAAGGTGGACGCGCCCGCGTCCATGACGTTGACCACCTCGCACTCCATCCAGGCGTAGGCGCGGGGCAGCACCGGCAGGCGGCTTTCCCCGGTGAGCTCGTACTCGAGCCCGTCGAACTTGTCGCCGTCGTGGCCGGACTGGAAGCCCAGGGCCCAGATCTCGTCCCACTGCTCGCGGGAGAGCAGGTGCAGGACGTAGCGGCCGGTGGCGGAGAGGATGGCGTGCGTCAGGTGGCGCTTGAACACGTAATTGGCCACGCGCTGCCGCCCCGGGACGATGGAGGCGCGGATGGCGCTGTTGGCGATCATGCCGTTCAGCCGGTCGCCCCGGCGGCAGGTCAACGCCACGATGGGCGACGAGAGGTTGCGCAGGATCTCGTAGGCCGACGCGTCGTCCAAGGAGCTCTCTCGCTGCGGGTGAGGGTCGCGCGGTCGCCACAAGGTGCGGCCGAGAGCGTCCAGCTACAAGAGCCCGGCTCGGGCGCCGGGCGAGCTCTCCGCGCGCCCGGCCCGCGGGCGCCACCTTGCCCGGGCCTCCGCGCCGCTCGAGCTTGCCGCTCGCATGGACGATGACACCCGCTCCCCGGCCGATCGCGGCTCCCATACCGCCCGCAGGCGGCTCCTCCGCTGGAGCTTCGTCGGCATCGTCGTCGTGGCCACGGCCCTGTTCACCCGCCTGGGCTTCTGGCAGATCCACAGGCTCGCGGAGCGCAAGGCGCAGAACGCGGCCCGGCGTCTGCGGCAGGCTCGTCCCCCCCTCGCTCTGCCCGGCGGCCTGGCGCTGGGCCGCCTGCCGATCGCCCGGTCGTCCGGCCCCGACTCGACCGCGGCGGCCCGCTCCGACAGCCTCGCGTGGCGCTCCGTCCGCCTGGTCGGACGCTTCGACTGGCGGCGCGAGATCGTGCTCCGGGACCGATCCTTCCAGGGCGCGCCGGGCGTGTACGTGGTGACGCCGCTGGTCGTGCGGGAGGGCGGGGACTCGGTGGGCATCCCCGTGCTGCGGGGCTGGCTACCCGCCCCCGACGCCTTCCACGCCCCCCTGCTGGCGGGGCGCCCCGATTCGGCGGTGGCCCCCGGCGGAGCGCCGGACACGGCGAACGTCCTCCTCCTGCAGGTTCCCGGCGCGCGGGCACGGCGGGTCGACAGCCTGGACGCGCCGGACGGGCCCCACCCGGTCCTCGGTCACCTGGACCCGGGGGCGCTCGCCCACCTCCTCCCCTATCCCGTCGCCCGGCTGTACGCGCAGCGCACGGATCCGGCCGGCGCAAGGATCTTCCCGGTCCGTATCCCGCTCCCGGAGCTCACCAACGGCCCTCACCTTTCCTACGCGATCCAGTGGTTCGCCTTCGCCGTGATCTCTGTGGTGGGCGGCGTCATCTTCTGGAAGCGGGGTGGCGCGGGCTGACGTCCCGGCGCCGCTCAGCCGCCCACGTCGATCTGGATGGCCGGCGAGTGCGTCAGGGTGTGATGGACGGTGCAGGCCTCCGCCACGCGCCGCACGCGGGCGAGCCGCTCCTCGGGCAGGGAGGGCCACTCGATGTCCATGCGGTAGCCCCCCACGCGGTAGGGGTCCTCCACGTAGTTCCACGCCAGCCGCACCTCGAGGTCAGCCAGGGAGAGGCCCACGGCGTCGGCCCAGGACGCGAGGACGGCCACCGTGCAGGTCGCGAGCGACGCGGCCAGCATGTGCAGAGGGCCGAGGTGGGCGTCGCCGACTTCCTCGATCTCCAGCATCTCCGCCGGCTCCACCGTGATCTCCGTCTCGCCCGTGACCCGTATCCTCATGCGTCCTCCCGGTCCCGCCGGTGGTTTGTGCACCCGGAGCATCCGACGTATCGTACGCCCCTCGTTCCGACCCGCCCGTCCCGAGCGCGCCCACGCCTCCGGTGTGCAGGGACCCTGCCGGCGGGAACGGGGAGTCCACCGACACGGGAGGACGGCATGACGGGACGGCCCGGCCCGGGAGTCCGAACGCGCGTCGGACTGACGCTCGCGGCGGTCCTCCTGGCCTGGGGTCCGGCCTCCACCCTGTACGCGGGGCCGTCGACGCGACGCCCCTCCCCTCCGCCACACGCCGGGCTCTCGCTCCATCCCCCCGGCCACGTCCTGTACGACACGGCCCTGTACGCAGGGCTCCGCTACCGCATGGTGGGACCCTCGCGCGGGGGCCGGGTGCAGGCGGTGGCGGGCGTCCGTGGGCATCCCCGCACGTTCTTCATGGGCTCGACCGGCGGTGGCGTGTGGAAGACCACCGACGCCGGAGTCTCGTGGAAGAACGTCTCCGATGGCTATTTCGCGGCGGGCTCCATCGGGGCCATCGCCGTGGCGCCGTCGGACCCCAACGTCGTCTATGCTGCCACCGGCGAGGCCGACATTCGCGGCAACGCCTCGGCGGGCCGCGGCCTGTATGGGTCCACGGACGGGGGCGCCACCTGGACCTTTCTCGGGCTGGCCGACGCCGGGCAGGTGGGCGACCTGGCCGTCGACCCGCGCGACCCGGAGCGCGTGTACGCGGCCGTGCTGGGGGACGCCTTCGGCCCGGGCCCGACCCGGGGCGTGTTCCGCTCCGAGGACGGCGGCGCCACCTGGAAGAAGGTGCTGTTCGTCTCCGACTCGACCGGCTTCATCGACCTGGCGCTGGACCCCTCGAACCCGCGGGTGCTGTACGCCGCCGCGTGGCGGGCGCAGCGGAAGCCGTGGACGCTGATCGACGGCTCGAGCGAGGGCGGCGTGTGGAAGAGCGTGGACCGCGGCGACCACTGGACGAAGCTGTCCGGCGGCTTGCCGACAGGGGTGGTGGGCAAGATCGGCGTGGCCGTCTCCCCGGCCGACCCCGGCCGCGTGTGGGCCATGGTGACCGAGGAGGCGCACGACCGGGGCGGTCTGTACCGGTCCGACGACGGCGGGGCGACCTGGACGCGCGTGAACCGCCAGCGCGAGCTGCGCCAGCGGGCCTTCTACTACACGCACGTGATCGCCGATCCGCGGGACCCGGAGACCGTGTACGTCCTCAATACCTCGGTGTGGAGGTCGGTGGACGGCGGCCGCACCTTCCGGCGGATTCGCGTGCCGCACGGCGACACGCACGACCTGTGGATCGATCCGGACGATCCGGCGCGCATGATCCTCGGCGACGACGGCGGCGCGCAGGTGACCACCGACGGTGGCCGCGGCTGGTCCACGATGCTGAACCAGCCCACGGCCCAGTTCTACCGCGTGTTCGTGGACGACGAGTTCCCCTATCGAATCTTCGGCGCCCAGCAGGACAACACGGCCATCGGCGTGCCCGCCTGGACCGAGCTGGCCCCCACCCGCTTCTCCTTCTGGTACGAGACCGGGGGCTGCGAGAGCGGCTCGGTCGTCGTGGACCCGCGCGACCCCGACCTCATCTACGGCGGCTGCTACAGCGGCGACCTGTACCGCTTCGACGCGCGCACGCGTCAGGCCAAGAATGTGAACCCGTATCCTCAAATGCAAGACGGTCGTGCGATACGTGATCTGAAGTATCGCTTCAACTGGAATCCGCCCCTCCTCGCCTCCTCCCACGACCCGGCCCTCCTCTACTACGGCGCCCAGACGGTGCTGCGGAGCGCGGACCGCGGGGAGACGTGGACGGCGATCAGCTCCGACCTCACGCGGCACGACCCGGCGACCATGGGCTACCCGGGCGGACCCGTCCAGCACGACATCACGGGCGTCGAGACATACGCCACCCTGTTCGCCCTGGCCGAGTCGCCCCGCGATTCCCTCGTCCTGTGGACCGGCTCGGACGACGGGCTCGTGCACGTCACCCGGGATGGAGGGAAGCGCTGGACGGACGTCACGCCGGACGGCCTTCCCCGCCTGTCCACGGTCAACGTCATCGAGCCTTCCTCGCACGCCTCGGGAAAGGCCTACCTGGCGGTCTACCGCTACCGTCTGGACGACTTCCGGCCCTACGTGTACCGGACGGAGGATTTCGGCGCGCACTGGACCCGGATCGCCGACGGCACGCGCGGCATCCCGGCCGACGACCCGGTGCGGGTGGTGCGCGAGGACCCCGCGCGGCCCGGGCTCCTGTACGCCGGGACCGAGTTCGGGATGTACGTCTCCTTCGACGACGGCGGGCACTGGCAGACGCTGCAGCTCGACCTCCCCGTCGTCCCGGTCACGGACCTGGCCGTGCACGGCACCGACCTCGTGGTGGCCACGCAGGGCCGGAGCTTCTGGATCCTGGACGACGTGACGCCGCTGCGGCAGATCGACGGGGCCCTGGCCGGGCGGGCGGCGGCGCCCGAGGGCCGGGTGTTCTTCCAGCCCCGGGACGCGTGGCGGACCCGGGCCCGGGGCTTTCGCGGGACGGGCGCCCCCGAAGGACCGCCCGAGGGGGCGGTCTTCGACTGGTACCTCTCCCGGGCGCCCCGCGGGCCGGTCACGCTCACAATCGCCGACTCGTCCGGCCACACCGTGCGGTCGTTCCGGAGCGACTCGTCGTCGCTGCCCTCCGGCGCGGGCGCGCACCGCTTCACCTGGGACCTCCTCTACCCCAAGCCGCGGCTCGTCCCGGATGCCGTGGTCTACTACGGCTACGCGGGCGGCCCGCCGGCCGTGCCCGGAACCTACCGGGCCACGCTGTCGGCGGACGGCTGGAGCCGGACCCGCACCTTCCGGGTGAAGGAAGACCCGCGGGTGCGCGCCACGCGCCCGGAGCTCGCCGCCCAATTCGATCTCCTCGAGGCGATCCGTGACCGGATCGAGGCCATCCACGACGCGCTCCGCACGCTGCGGAGCGTGCGCTCGCAGGCCCACGCCGCCGTGCGGCGCGCCGAGGACGCGGGCGCGCTGCCGGCGGCCGACAGCGCGTCGATCTCCACGGCCGCCTCGGCGCTCACCGACAGCCTCGGCGCGGTCGAGGACGCCCTCATCCAGACCCGGAGCGAGTCGGGACAGGACCCGATCAACTTCGAGTCCAGGCTGTGGACCTATTACGCGCACCTGGCCGGAACGGTGATCAGCGCCGACGCGCCGCCGACCGCCGGGGAGCGCCGACGCTTCCGGGACCTGGAAGCCGAGTGGACGGCGGTGCGGGCCCGGCTGGACCGCGCCCTGCACGAAGAGCTGCCGGCGCTCGATCGTCTCCTGGCCGACCACGGCGTCCCCGCGGTCGTCGTCCCGGATCGAACCTCCTCATCTCCGGAGAGCCCATGATCTCCTCCCTCGTCCGACGCACCGTCGCGGCCCTCTCGCTGGCCGCGGCCATCGCCCTCGCGCCGACTCTGGCGCCCGCCCCGGCCGCCGCCCAGGAGGCGGCCCGCGTGGCGCCGCACCCGGCCGGGCAGCCGGTCTACGACACGGCGCTGTACGCCGGCCTCGACTACCGCATGGTGGGGCCCTACCGGGGCGGGCGCGTGAGCGCCGTGGCAGGGGTCCCGAACGGGGACCACCGAACGTTCTACATGGGCGCCACGGGCGGCGGCGTGTGGAAGACGACCAACGCCGGCCTGTCGTGGACCAACGTGTCGGACGGCGGGCTCGGGGTGGGCTCGATCGGGGCCATCGCCGTGGCCCCTTCGGACGCCAACGTGGTCTACGTGGGAACCGGCTCGTGGGCGTGGCGCGGCAACGTGTCGACCGGTGACGGGCTGTACCGGTCTACCGACGCCGGCAAGACCTGGACGCGCGTGGGCCTGGAGGACGCCGGCTCGATCGGCGCCGTGCGGGTGGACCCGAACGACCCCGACCGCGTGTACGTGGCCGCGCTCGGGCATCCCTTCGGGCGCAACCCGACGCGCGGCGTGTTCCGGTCCGAGGACGGCGGGGCGACGTGGCAGAAGGTGCTGTTCCTCTCCGACTCGACCGGGGTGGCCGACCTGTCCCTGGATCCCACCAACCCGCGCGTCCTGTACGCGGCGGCGTGGACGGCCGAGCGCAAGCCGTGGACGATCCTGGACGGCTCGCACGAGGGCGGGATCTGGAAATCCACCGACGGCGGCGACCACTGGAACAAGCTCGCCGGCGGCCTGCCGGACGGCCTCCTCGGAAAGATCGGGGTGGCCGTGTCGCCGGCCGACCCGAGTCGCGTGTACGCGGTCATCACCGCGAAGGAGCCCGACGGCGGCATCTGGCGCTCGGACGACGCCGGCGGGACCTGGAGGCACGTGAGCTCCGACCACGAGCTCACCCAGCGCGGCTGGTACTACTCGCGCATCATCGCCGACCCGCAGGACCCGAACACCGTCTACCTTCCCAACGTGGGCTTCTGGCGCTCGGTGGACGCCGGGAAGACCTGGCAGCGGGTGCGCACCCGGCACGGGGACAACCACTCGCTGTGGATCGACCCGTCCCAGCCCAGCGTCATGATCGAGGGCAACGACGGCGGCGCGCACGTGACCACCGACGGCGGGAAGACGTGGTCCTCGCTCCTCAACCAGCCCACGGCGCAGTTCTACCGGGTGATCACCGACAACGGCTTCCCCTACCGCCTGTACGGCGCCCAGCAGGACCTGGGCACGATCAGCGTCCCGGCGTGGTCGAGCGGCGGCATCTCGCCCCAGACGCAGTGGATCGACCTGGCCGGCGGGGAGAGCGGCTATCTCGCGCTCGACCCCGACCACCCGGACCTCGTCTACTCGGGAAGCTACCTGGGTGTGATCGACCGGGTGGACCGGAAGACGGGCAAGGTGCGCGACGTGATCGCCTACCCCGAGCTCACCGACGGCGTGGCGCCGAAGGACCTGAAGTACCGGTTCCAATGGAACGCGCCCATCCTCATGTCCAGGTTCGACTCCAGCGTCGTCTACCACGCCGCCCAGGTGCTGCTGAAGAGCACGGACGAGGGCCGCACGTGGACGGCCATCAGCCCCGACCTCACGCGCCACGACACCACGAAGGAAGCGATCCCGGGCGGGCCCGTGCAGCACGACCACACGGGGGTCGAGATCTACGGGACGATCTTCGCGCTGGCCGAGGGGACCGAGTCGCCGGACGTGCTGTGGGCGGGCTCGGACGACGGCCTCGTGCACCTGACGCGCGACGGGGGCAAGAGCTGGAGGGACGTGACGCCCCCGG
>CANPVD010000042.1 GCA_947581615.1 Candidatus Humimonas hydrogenitrophica | reverse complement strand
GCGGCCGCGGACACGGCGGCCCCGCGCGTCACGATCGACTTCGACGGCCTCTCGCAGCGCATCGTGGCCCTGGACGTCCCCAGCCGCGACTACGGCGCGCTCCGGGCCGGCAAGGCCGGGCAGTTCTTCTACCTGGAGCGCGTCCCGAATCACGCGGACGTCCTGCACCGCTACGACCTGAAGGAGAAGAAGGCCGTCGCTTTCGTGGAGGAGGCGGCGCCGGAGTACGCCCTCTCCCGGGACGGCAAGAAGCTCCTGTATGAGTCGGCGAGCGGGGAGGGCCGGCCCACGCACCACTGGTCGGTGGTCGAGGCCGATGGCGCGCCCCCGGCGGCGGGCAAGGGCGGCCTGGCCACGTCGGGGCTCAAGATGGACCTGGACCCGACGGCCGAGTGGAAGCAGATCTTCGACGAGGCGTGGCGCATCGAGCGCGACTACCTGTACGTGGCCAACCTGAACGGGGCGGACTGGCCGGCCATCAAGACGAAGTACGCCGCGCTCCTCCCCTATGTGCGCCACCGCGCCGACCTCAACCAGCTCCTGGACGAGATGCAGGGCGAGCTGTCGATCGCGCACAGCTTCGTGGGCGGCGGCGACCTGCCGAAGGCGGACGCCGAGCCGGCCGGGCTCCTGGGGGCGGACCTCTCGGTCGACCACGGGCGCTACCGCATCCAGAAGATCTATACGGGCGAGAACTGGAACCCCGACCTGCGGGCCCCGCTCTCCGCGCCCGGCGTGGACGTCAAGCAGGGCGACTACATCCTGGCGGTGAACGGGCACGAGCTGCAGGCGCCCGAGAGCCCGTACGCGCCCTTCGTGGGCACCGTGGGCCGGCAGGTGCAGCTCCGGGTGAACGACCGTCCGACCGAGGAGGGCTCGCGCCTGGTCACCGTCGTGCCGGTGGCCAGCGAGGCGGCGCTGCGCACGCGCGACTGGATCGAGTCGAACCGCCGGAAGGTGGACAGCCTCTCGAACGGCAAGCTCGCGTACGTGTACGTTCCCAACACCGGGCGGGGCGGCTACACGAGCTTCAACCGCTACTACTTCTCCCAGCAGGAGAAGCAGGGCGCGGTCATCGACGAGCGCTTCAACCACGGCGGCAGCATCGCCGACTACATGGTCGACATCATGAGTCGCAAGCTGCACGGCTACTTCAGCCAGCGGCTCGGGAACCGCTACGACGCCGTGACCGTCCCCGCGGCGGCCATCTGGGGTCCGAAGGTGCTCCTCATCAACGAGATGAGCGGGTCGGGCGGCGACATGTTCCCGTACATGTTCAAGCAGATGGGCATTGGACCGCTGATCGGAACGAAGACGTGGGGTGGCCTGGTGGGCTGGGGCGGCGAGCCCCGCTTCGTGGACGGTGGCTTCATGTCGGCTCCGAGCACGGGCTTCTTCGACCCCCAGGGCCACTGGGCGGTCGAGAACGAGGGCGTGGCGCCCGACATCGAGGTGGAGCAGACGCCCGCCCGGCTGATCGCGGGGCACGACCCGCAGCTCGAGCGCGGCGTGGCCGAGGCCATGAAGCTTCTCGAGGAGCACCCCTTCGAGCGCAAGCCGGTGCCGCCGGGCCCGGACCGCGCCCACCCGGAGAAGGGTGGGGCGGCCGGGGGAGGTCGCTAGCCGGCGGGCGAGCCGCTCTGGTGTAGGACCTGAAGGGGCCGCGACGAGGTCGGACACGCGGTTCCCCCCGGGCCCCGCGCGCCGTGCGCGGGGCCCGCGAGCCGGACGTCGCGACCCGAAGAGGAGGCGACCATGCCCAGCTCGTCCGAGGTGAACTTCGTCCGCCAGCAGGGTCTCCGCGGGGCGGCACCAGCGTCCTGCGGCCTCCACTACCGCGCCCTGGTGTTCCAGCCGCGGATCGTCGGCGTCGTGCTGGCCGCGGCCGTCGTCCTCCAGGCGTGGTACCTGTTCCTGCCGCTCGGGGCGCTGCTCTGGTGGAACGCCGTCGCCCCGGAGGCCAATCCCTTCGACGCGGCCTACAACCGCCTGCTGGCCGAACGGCGGGGGCGGCCTCGGCTGGAGCCGGCCCCGCCGCCGCGCCGCTTCGCGCAGGGGATGGCCGGCAGCCTCATGATCGCGATCGGAATCGCCTTGCTGGGCGGGGCGACGGTCGTGGCCCTCGTCCTACAGGCAGTCGTGGTGGCCGCCTTCGCCGCCCTGCTGTTCGGGAAGTTCTGCCTGGGCTCCTACCTCTTCTTCTGGATTCGCGGCGAGGGTGACTTCGCCAACCGCACGCTTCCCTGGCGAAGAGAGGGTGATCCGCGTGGATGATACCGCCGCCCGTCCGCTTTCCGAGCCCGTGCGCCGGCAGGTCCGGCTCCTGACCGTCTACGCCGCCGTGTCGACGATCGCGCTCCTCGTCCTCCTGTGGGCGGCGTTCCTGCGGCCCCCCAGGACCGACTTCGGACACATCCGCGCCCAGCGGCTCGATCTCGTGGAGCCCGACGGCCGGCTGGCCCTGGTCCTCTCCGACGAGGCGCGCCTGCCCGGTCCGATCGTGAACGGCCGCGAGGTCCAGCCGCGGCACGGCGCCGCCGGCCTCCTGTTCTTCAACGCGAACGGGGACGAGACGGGCGGACTCGTATACGGTGACACCCGGTCGGATTCGGTCCTGGACCACGAGGTGCACATGTCTTTCGACCAGTACGAGGACGACCAGGTCCTGGTGCTCGACCACTCCCAGAGGGGAGGGCGGGTGGCCACCGGGATCCGCGTCCTGGACCGACGCGCGCCGTTCACCCTGGCCAGGATGCTGGAGGAGCAGCGCCTGTCGAAGGACGGAACGGCCGATCAGCGAGAGGAGGCGAAGCGCTGGCTGGCCGAGCACGGGCGGGAGTACCGCGTGGCCAACCGCGTCATCCTCGGAAGCTACGGTCGCACGGCGCTCCTCCAGCTGAACGACACGCTCGGCCATCCCCGCATCCGCATGGTCGTGGATTCGACCGACGCCGTCCGCCTGGAGTTCCTGGATGCGAGCGGGAAGGTCGTGCGCCGGCTGCCCTGAACGGGAAGGGGCGGCGGCCAGGCCGGCGCGCCGCCCCTCTCTCCCGATGGTCCTCTGCTTACGGCCTCTAGTCCGAGCCGACCTTCCCATCCATGGTCAGCGTCCTCACGTTCGCCACGTTCAGAGCCCGGATCGGCGCCTCGATCTTCGAGCGGTCACCGACCACCACCCAGATCATGTGGGCGGGCTGCACGACCTCCCGGGCGGCCGCGTTGGCCTGCTCGAGGGTCACCGAGCGCACGCGATCAGGGTACTTGCTCCAGTAATCCATCGGGAGCCCGAATTCGACGAGCTCGGAAATGTCTCTCCCCACCGCCTGGCTGGTCTCCCAGCGGCCGGGCAAAGTCCGCGTCGCCTGGTCCTTCACCTTGCTGAGCTCGTCGGCCGTCACCGGCTTCTGGCCCACGATTCCCCGGAACTCGCCCAGCGCCTCCCGGATCGACTCGGCCGTCTTGTCGGTCTGGACGGGGGCGTAGAGGATGAACGGGCGCTGTCCGTGCGCGTCCAGGAGCAGGGTCTGGGCCCCGTAGGACCAGTGCTTGTCCTCGCGGAGGTTCATGTTGACGCGCGAGGTGAAGCTCCCGCCCAGGACCGTGTTCATCATCTGGATCGGGACCTCGTCCGGGTTGGCCTTGGGCGGAGCCACCTCGCCCGCGAAGATGAGCGACTGGGGCGAGCCCGGCTTGTCCACCAGGTAGATGGTCGGCCGCGCGGGGGCGTCGACGTGACCGATCTCCTTCTTCGGCACCGTCCCCTTCCTCCAGTTCGCGAACAACCGCTCCAGCTTCGGCTTCAGCTCTTCCATCGAGGTGGGACCGACCACCACCAGGGTGGCGTTGTTGGGGACCAGCCACGTGTCGTGGAACTTCTGGAGGCGGGCCCGGTCGATCCTGGCGATCGACGCCTCGGTGCCGGACCCGGTGAGCGGGTTGCCGTAGGCGTGGTTCTCTCCGTACAGGAGTCCCGGCAGGAGCCGCAGGGCCATGGTGATCGGCTGGTTCTTCTCCTGTGTGATGGAGGCGAGCAACTGCTTGCGCTGCCGCTCCAGTTCCTCGGAGGGGAAGCTGGGGCGGAGGAGGATGTCGCCCAGCAGCTCCAGGGACGGATCGAGGTTCTCCTGCAGGACCGACAGGGTCACGAAGGAGGCGTCCAGGTCCGAGCTGGCTCCGATCCGTGCTCCGAGCTCCTGCTCCCGCTCGCTGATCTGGAGGGCGTTCATGTTCGTGGTGCCCTCGTCCAGCATGCCCATGGCGAGACGGGCGGTGCCCGGTATGCCCAGTGCGTCGGACGCGTAGCCCGCGTCGAAGATGAGTCGGAAGTTCACGACCGGGACGGCGTCACGCCGCGCGAAGAGCACCCGCAGGCCGTTGGAGAGGGTGGTCCGCTCGATGGCCGGGAAGCTCGGCGCGGGCGGCGCCCCGGGCACGGGAACGCCTTTCGCACGGTCCACCGGACTCGCGCCGGCCGCGAAGGAGGGGAAGGGGCGCACGGTCAGGATGAACACGCCGTCCGACAGCCAGTCGCGTGCCACCTTCTGCAGGTCCGCCGCGGTCGCCCCGGCCACGTCGGAGAGCTGCTTCTTGTAGGTGTCGGGGTCGCCCCTGTAGGCCTGACCGCGAGCCAGGATGTCCGACTTGCCCCCGAAGCCCCCGATGCGCTCGATGCCGCGGAGGAAGTTGGCCCGGTAGCCCGTCTTCACCCGCGCGAGCTCGTCGGCCGTGGGGCCCTCGGCCAGGAAGCGCGCCATCTCTTCGTGGATCTCGGAACGAAGCGTGGAAGGGTCCTGACCGGGCTTGGCGGTCGCGATGACCATGAACTGCCCGCCGATCTCGTTCAGGCTCGCGAACGCGTTCACGCTGGTGGCGATCTGGTCGTCGTAGACGAGCCGCTTGTACAGGCGGCTCGCCTTTCCGGTCGAGAGCACGTCGCTCACCAGGTCGAGGTAGGTGGCGTCCGTGGACCCCCACTCCGGGATGTTCCACACCTCGTATACGCGGGCCAGGGGCACGCGGTCGTCCATTTCCATGCTGTGTGTGCCGGACATCCTGGCGATCCACGACCCCTGGTGATCGACCGGAGGCCCGGGCGGGATGTCGCCGAAGTACTTCTCGACCTCCGCCTTCACCTTCGCCGCGTCCACGTCCCCGGCGATCGACAGCACGGCGTTGGACGGCCCGTAGTACTGTCCGAACCACTCCCTGACATCGGCCACGCTGGCCGCGTCCAGGTCCTCCATCGAGCCGATCACCGTGTGGTGGTAGGGATGCCCGACGGGG
>CANPVD010000041.1 GCA_947581615.1 Candidatus Humimonas hydrogenitrophica | reverse complement strand
TTACTCTCTACTCTCAACCTCGACGCTCTCGTGCCGGACGCTCCGCCTCCCACGGGCCCTAACCCGCAGACGACCGAGCCCCGCCCGGCTCGACTCGCTTCCCTTCCCTGCCTCGTTGTCAAAAAGCGGCCTCCGACCCGCCGGAGCGGACGGAGGTCACTCGATCTATAGAAGAAAACGTGCGTGGCGTGCGGGTTGGCAGGGAAAAACTGCTCCCTAGAAAGGAGGTGATCCAGCCGCAGGTTCCCCTACGGCTACCTTGTTACGACTTAGCGCCAGTCACCGAGTTTACCTTCGACAGCTCCCTCCCCGAAGGGTTGGGCCACTGGCTTCGGGTACCCCCGGCTTCCATCGCTTGACGGGCGGTGTGTACAAGGCCCGGGAACGTATTCACCGTGGTGTGGCTGACCCACGATTACTAGCGATTCCGCCTTCATGCAGTCGAGTTGCAGACTGCAATCCGAACTTGGACCGGCTTTCTGGGATTCGCTCCCCCTCGCGGGTTCGCAGCCCTTTGTACCGGCCATTGTAGCACGTGTGTCGCCCTGGACATAAGGGCCATGATGACTTGACATCATCCCCACCTTCCTCCGGTTTGTCACCGGCAGTCCCCGTAGAGTCCCCGGCATGATCCGCTGGCAACTACGGGCGAGGGTTGCGCTCGTTGCGGGACTTAACCCAACATCTCACGACACGAGCTGACGACAGCCATGCAGCACCTGTGACGGCTCCCCGAAGGGTCACCCCCTGTTTCCAGGGGACTACCACCGACATGTCAAGCCCAGGTAAGGTTCTTCGCGTTGCTTCGAATTAAACCACATGCTCCACCGCTTGTGCGGGCCCCCGTCAATTCCTTTGAGTTTCAGCCTTGCGGCCGTACTCCCCAGGCGGGGCACTTAATGCGTTAGCTGCGACACCGAGAGGGCCATGCCTCCCGACATCTAGTGCCCAGCGTTTACGGCGTGGACTACCAGGGTATCTAATCCTGTTTGCTCCCCACGCTTTCGCGCTTCAGCGTCAGAACAGGCCCAGCGAGCCGCCTTCGCCACGGGTGTTCTTCCCGATATCTACGCATTCCACCGCTACACCGGGAATTCCGCTCGCCCCTACCTGTCTCTAGCCACACAGTATCGCGTGCCATACACGGGGTTGAGCCCCGGCCTTTCACACGCGACTTACGTGGCCGCCTACGCGCCCTTTACGCCCAGTAATTCCGAACAACGCTCGCTCCCTCCGTTTTACCGCGGCTGCTGGCACGGAGTTAGCCGGAGCTTCCTCTGGCGGTACCGTCAGGTGAACAGACTATTCGTCCGCCCACGGTTCGTCCCGCCTGACAGGGGTTTACAACCCTAGGGCCTTCCTCCCCCACGCGGCGTCGCTGCGTCAGGCTTTCGCCCATTGCGCAAGATTCCCCACTGCTGCCTCCCGTAGGAGTCTGGGCCGTGTCTCAGTCCCAGTGTGGCTGGTCGCGCTCTCACGCCAGCTACCCGTCACCGCCTTGGTAGGCCGTTACCCCACCAACAAGCTGATAGGCCGCGAGCTCATCCGGAGGCGCTGGCTTCCAAGGAGAGGCCAGCTTTCACGACGGGCATCCAGGCCCGCCGCTGTATGCGGTATTAGCCCAAGTTTCCCTGGGTTGTCCCCCGCCTCCAGGCAGATCACTCACGTGTTACTCACCCGTCCGCCGCTGTACTCACCCCCGAAGGGGCTTTCTCGCACGACTTGCATGTGTTAAGCACGCCGCCAGCGTTCGTCCTGAGCCAGGATCAAACTCTCCAAAAAAAAGTCTGGAGCGTCCGCACCGGCCAGGCCGGCACGAGCCGCTTCATCCTGGTGAACGCATGGTCCCGGACCTCGAGGGCCCGGGGCGCGTTCGGAATACATCCACTTTGGTTCCTCATGGGGACGCGGGAAGTGGTGCCCGCATCCCATTTCGAGGTCCCACACGCCACTCACGTCTTCTTGTCAAACAACGCTCGCGCGAAGGGAAACCCGTCGCGCGAGGGATTCTGATCATAGCGCCCCGCGTGGCCGCTGTCAACTCGGTGCCCCGCCGGGCGCCGCAGCCCCGGTCCCGTGAAGGGCGGTATCTGCGGCAGCCGAGTAAAATAGCGGCTCGGATTTGCCAGTCAAGCCCCGTCCACCGACGGACTGGAGCGGTCGACCACGACCGTCTCGCCCTGCTCCACCGCGCGGGCCGACCACCCGAGTCGCTCCTCGATGCGGAGACGGAGCGCATCGGACGAGGCCGGCTCTCCATGCACCAGGCACACTTCGGCCGGTGGCTCGGGCGCGCCGGCCAGCCACGCCATGAGCTCGTCCCGGTCCGCGTGCGCCGAGAACATTCCCAGCGAGACGACCTCGCACCGGATGGGGACATATCCTCCGTGGACCTTGACCGACCCCGCACCCGCCTCGATGGCCGCTCCGCGGGTTCCCACCGCCTGGTAGCCTACGAGGAGGATCGTGCTGGCGGGGTCGGGTCCGACGACCTTGAGGTGGTGCAACACGCGTCCCCCCGTGAGCATTCCGCTCGCCGAGATCACCACCATGGGGCCGTGCCTGCGAACCAGGGCCTTCGAGTCCTCGACCTCCCGGACGAACGTCACCTCCCGGAACATCTCGACCACCTGCCGCCGGCTCAGGCGATGCCACGCCGCGTGACGCACGTACAGCTCGGAGACGTTCGTGGCCATCGGGCTGTTCATGTACACGGGCACGCGCGGCGCCAATCCTCTCCCGAAGGCCTCCACGACGCAGTACAGGAGAAGCTGCGAGCGGCCGACCGCGAAGGCGGGAATGAGCAGCGTACCGCCGCGCTCCACGGTCCGGCGCAGGACTTCGCCCACGGCCGCCACGGGGTCGCCTCCGTCGTGCAGCCGGTCCCCGTACGTCGACTCCATCACGAAGCGGTCCGCCGCCAGGGGGGGCGACGGGGGCGGCATGATCGGATCCGTGCTGCGTCCCAGGTCCCCGGAGAAGAGCGCGCTCGCCCCGCCGGACTCCATCCGGTAGCTGCACGCCCCCAGGATGTGCCCGGCCCGCCGGGCCTCGGCGCGCAGCCCGTCCAGGTCGATGGGGCTCTCGAGGTCCAGGTCCTCGAATCTGGGGAGCACGCGCTCGGCGTCCTCCTCGGTGTACAGGGGAAGGGCCGGCCGGTGCCGGCCGAAGCCTTTGCGGTTGGCATAGTCCGCATCCTCCTCCTGGAGCCGCCCGGAGTCGGGAAGGAGGATGCCGCACAGGTCGATGGTCGGTGGGGAGGCGTAGATCGGCCCCTCGAAGCCGTCCCGGACCAGGGCCGGGAGGTAGCCGCTGTGGTCGATGTGCGCGTGGGTCAGGAGCACGGCGTCCAGGGAGGCGGGCTCCACCGGGAGGGGAGCCCGGTTCCGGCGCCGGAGGACCTTGACTCCCTGGAAGAGACCGCAGTCCACCAGCACCCGACGCCGCTCCGTCTCGACCAGGTGTCGGGATCCGGTGACCGTTCCCGCCGCGCCCAGGAAGGTGATCTTCACCGCGCTACGGTCCGCCGAAACGTCGAGGGGCCCGTCGCCCGGGCCGATGCCGCGGGCCGCGTCCACGGATCACGGCCGAAGGCGCCCGGATGCCGCTCAGAAGCAGTCGCCCAGCCAGCGCCGTCCCACGTGCAGCCCGGCGCCCGTGCCCACGATGGAGAGGAGGATGGCCGTGAACAGCGACAGGCGGCCGCCGACCGCCCAGCCCACCCATCCGCCCACCGTCATGCCCAGGAAATCCACCATGCGTCCCATGCTCACCTCTCTTGCACCCCGCCCGGCCGGCTCAGACGCTCCCGGTCGCCTCGGACAGCGAGGCGGCCACCTCACGGGCCAGCTCCGCCACGCGACGCTGCCGGCCTCGAGTGACCACGAGCCCGAACACAACGCGGGGGCGCGAGCGGCCGCGCAGCTTCCTCAGGCGGTCCAGGAGCTCACGGCTCTCCGACCCGAGCCGGCTCGCCAGTCGGCTCACCTCCCGCGTCCGCTCGGCCGCCGGGCCGCCGTCACGGTCCGGCGTGGCGAGCGCCGCCTCGACGCGCGCGGCCAGGTCCACGAAAGTCCTTACGCGCTGGTGAAGTCGGTCGAGAGTGGCAGATGGCTCGGTCACCGTTGGTCCTCCGGGAGGCTCACCCCCCTGCCCGATTCGGGGGCGGCGTGTACAGGGTGAGCGACGGGATTCGAACCCGCGGCCTCCAGGGCCACAACCTGGCGCTCTAACCAGCTGAGCTACGCCCACCACGCTGGCATCGAGACTCGCCCGACGCGGCCGCAAATGTACGCTCCCGGGCGGTCTCGGCAAAGCTCGCCGGAACACGAAGGCGCCCGCCGGGGTCAAGGTACCCGCGTCGACGCGCGCCGGGTCCGCCGGCGCCGACAGGAAGCCCGAACCCCCGAGTCCATGTCCAAGCTATCCGTAGGTATCGTCGGCCTGCCCAACGTGGGCAAGTCGACCCTGTTCCAGGCTTTGACCGCCGTCGCGGTGCCGGCCGAGAACTACCCTTTCTGCACGATCGATCCCAACGTCGGCGTCATCGAGGTCCCCGACTCCAGGCTCGATGAGCTCGCCCGACTCGTGCGGCCGCGGAAGGTCACCGCGGCCGTGGTCGAGTTCGTCGACATCGCCGGGCTCGTGGAGGGGGCCTCCCGCGGGGAGGGCCTGGGCAACCGCTTCCTGCAGCACATCCGTGAAGTGGACGCTATTGCCCACGTGGTGCGCTGCTTCGAGGACGAGCGTGTGGCCCGCGTGGAGGTGCGCGCCGACCCCGTGCACGACCTCGAGGTCATCGAGACCGAGCTGGCCCTGGCGGACCTGGAGGCGGTGTCCCGGCGGCTGGAGAAGGTCGAGAAGAAGGCGCGCTCGGGCGAGAAGGGCGCGGCCGAAGAGCTGACGCTGCTCCGGCGCCTCGAGGCCAGCCTGGCGGCCGGGGAGCCGCTCCGCCGCGAACCCCTGACGGAAGAGGAGCGAGACCTTCTTCGGGGCTTCGGCCTGCTCACGCTGAAGCCCACCCTGTTCGTGGCCAACGTCGGCGAGGAAGCGATGGGCGGCGAAGAGGCGCCGGGGCTCGAGCGCCTTCGGGAGTACGTCGCCGAGCGGGAGCCCGCCGCGCGCGTCCTCGCGCTGTGCGCCCGGCTGGAGGCGGAGGTGGCGCAGCTTCCTCCCGACGAGCGCGAGGACTACCTGGCGGCTCTGGGCATGGAGAGCAGCGGGCTGGACCGGCTGGTGCGGGCCGGCTATCGACTCCTCGGCCTCCATACCTTCTTCACGGCGGGAGAGAAGGAGGTGCGAGCCTGGACCGTGCCGCTCGGGGCGAAGGCCCCACAGGCGGCGGGCACGATCCACTCGGATTTCGAGCGGGGCTTCATTCGTGCGGAGACCGTGAGCTACGAGGACTTCGTGGTCTGCGGCTCCACGAAGGAGGCCCGGGACCGCGGGCTGGTGCGCTCGGAGGGCAAGGACTACGTGGTGCGCGACGGCGACGTGATGCTGTTCCGCTCCGGGGTGTAAGGCGACCGGGCCGAAACTCCGGACGCCGGGCCAACGTACGGAGACGCGTCGGGGCCCGGAGCGGCGGTCCGGGAGCGTGATCCGCGGACAGGGAGAGACGAGGATGTACAGGGAGGGACCGGCGTACGCCCTGTGGTGCCTGTTCTTCGTGGGACTGGCGGGACTCCACAGGATCTACATGGGAAAGTACGGCACGGGCATCCTTTGGCTCCTGACCTTCGGCCTGTTCGGCATCGGCCAGTTCATCGATCTGTTCCGAATGAAGGGTCTGGTGATGGATTCCAACGTCCGCGAGGGTTACCTGCCCCACCCGAGGTGGGCCCACCTGGTCCCTCCTCCGACCGCGCCGATCTCGATGGCGGCTCCCGCTCCTGCGGCGGCGCCCGCCGACCCGCCCGAGTCCGAGACTTCGAGGCGCATGCGGCGCCTCCTGTCGGCGGCGAGGACGCACGGCGGGTGCCTGACCGTGACCGAAGGCGTCGAGGCCACCGGCCTCCCCTTCCCCGAGATCGAGGGGATCCTCCGGGACATGGTCGCCTCCGGCTACGTGGATGTCGACAATGCCCCCGACACCGGGGTGGTGGTCTACCGGTTCCTCGAGATCTGACCGGCCAGCGGGGCGGGCAAAAGGCCGGTCCACGCCGCTCCACCGGCTCGGCCCCCGACGCCGCTCACCCGGCGAACCCACGTTGCCGGACCCACGGCTCGGCCTCACCTTCCTCCCGACCGTTTCGAGCGCCCCATCCCAGGGAGAGCCACATGCCGGGTACCCAGATCGCGCCGCTCACGCTGGAGGGCTGGTACGTCCTCCACCAGTTCTTCCGGGTCGCATGGCCCGCCCTGAAGTCCGTGTCTCCCGCCGACCGCGCCCACCTGGTCGATGAGCTGTCCGAGCTCCTGTCGCAATGGGAAGACCTGGGCGAAGGCGGCTGGTCGGGCGCCTACCGTATCGTCGGGGGCGGCGCCGACCTCCACCTCCTCCACTTCCGCTCGGATCTCGAGGGACTGGCCGCCGCCGAGGATGCGGTGGCGTGGACCGACCTGGCCGACGCGCTGGACCCCGTCTACGACTTCCTCTCGGTGGTCGAGCTCGGCTTCTATCGACTCACGACGCAGACGGTGGAGAGGCTCGGGGAGGAGGGTGTCGACCCGACAGGCCAGGACGGCCGCGCCCGCCTGCATGCCGCCGTGCAGGCCGAGCGCGACAAGGGATACGTCCGGGGTCGGCTGTATCCGCGCCAGCCCGAGGAGATGCCCTACCTGTGCTTCTACCCGATGGACAAGCGACGCGCACCCGGACAGAACTGGTACGGTCTGGGGCTCGAGACGCGCAACGACATGATGATCGACCACGGGGGGACGGGCCGACTCTACGCCGGCCGCGTGTCCCAGGTGATCACCGGTTCTACGGGGCTGGATGACTGGGAGTGGGGTGTCACCCTGTTCGCCGGCGACCCGGTGGACTTCAAGCACCTGGTCACCGAGATGCGGTTCGACGAGGTCAGCGCCGAATACGCCGACTTCGGGCCCTTTTACGTGGGTCGGCGGCTGGACGCGGCCGGCCTAAGGGCACTGCTGCGAGGCCGGGCGCCCTAGTCCGGGGTCTCCTCCTCCAGGAGACGGCCCGTGATCACGTCGAAGATGCGGATCACGGTCGGGGTTCGATCGCGGTAGACGGTGACGCGAACCACCGAGTGGCCCTTCTTCCCTGCCCCCTTTGCCCTTCCCCGTCCCTCGGTCAACGGTCGATACACCAGCCAGGCGCCCGCGGGCACCTCCGATGCCAGGACGTCACACCGACCGGAGGTCGGCTGGTGACCGGGCGGCTGGCCCGGGAGCCAGACTCGGCACCGGCCAGGCGGTGGGAGCTGGCCCGGGGGGATCCCAAGGGTCCTCTCGCTGTTGTCACGTCCGGAGGCCGCTCCCACCGAGGGTCGGTCGGAGGGCGCCGGGGCCTGCACGACCGCCGTGCGCGCACACCCGGCCGTCGCCCCCAGGGCCAGCACGCCCAGAATCCCGAGGAGGTTCCGTGGAGCTCGCATGACCATGCCTCCCGTGACGGTCCTGAGGGATGACGCGATGCCGCGGGTCCGCGAGGGAGCAGGCGACGTGCCTGGAGGTAGCCCGATGGCGTAGATACAGGCCGGGTAAGGACTCGAGGTGCTCTGGAGACACTGGCTCGGGCGCCGGGATACTGGCAGTTCGCCACACCCCGGCGCGCGACGCCTCGCCTGGCGAGTCCGAGCGGCTCGCTCAGCGCTTCCCGGCATCCTCCCCGGCCAGGCGCCGGAGCACCATCTGCAGGATGCCGCCGTGGCGCCAGTACTCGACCTCGACGCGCGTGTCCAGCCGGACGAGCGCCTCGAATTCGGCGACCTGCCCCTCCTCCCGCTCGGCGCGCACGCCGACCGTCGAGCCCGGCTCCACGCCACCCTCGATTCCATGCACCTCGAAGCGCTCCGTGCCATCGAGGCCCAGCGACTCGGCCCCCTCGCCGGACAGGAACTGCAGGGGGAGGACTCCCATGCCGATCAGGTTGCTGCGATGGATGCGCTCGTAGCTGCGCGCGATCACCGCCCGGACCCCCAGGAGCGCCGGCCCCTTGGCGGCCCAGTCGCGGCTCGAGCCGGTCCCGTACTGCTCGCCCGCGATCACCAGCAGGGGCACGCCCTCCTCGCGGTAGCGCTCCGAGGCGTCGAAGATCGTCATGCGCTCCCCGCTGGGAACGTGCACGGTCCAGCCGCCCTCCACGCCGGGTACCATGAGGTTACGCAGCCGGATGTTGGCGAAGGTGCCCCGCATCATGACCTCGTGGTTCCCACGGCGGGAGCCATACGAGTTGAACTCCGCCAGCGGCACGCCGTGCTCACGCAGGTATCCGGCGGCCGGTGAGTCCTTGGCGATGGCACCGGCCGGCGAGATGTGGTCCGTGGTCACGGAGTCGCCCACCACGGCCAGCGCCCGCAGTCCGATCAGGTCGGCGGGCTCGGGAGGCTCCGGGGGCAGCCCCACGAAGAAGGGGGGCTGACGCACGTAGGTGGAGTCGGGGGCCCAGGCGAAGCGCTCGCCCTCGGGCACTTCGAGATCTCGCCACGCCTCGCTCCCGGCGAACACATCCGAGTAACTCTCCCGGAACATGTCGCTGCGAACCGCGACCCGGATGGTCTCCCGGATCTCCTCCTGCGTGGGCCAGAGGTCCCGCAGGTAGACGGGCTCGCCCGCATCATCCTCCCCGAGCGGATCCCGGGTCAGGTCCAGGTCCATGCGCCCGGCGAGCGAGTACGCCACCACCAGAGGAGGCGACGCCAGGTAGTTGGCCCGCGTATCCGGGTTGATGCGACCCTCGAAGTTCCGGTTCCCGGACAGGACCGAGCACACCACCAGCCCGTGCTCGCGCACGGCCTCGCTGATCTCCGGCGGGAGCGGACCGCTGTTGCCGATGCAGGTCGTGCACCCATACCCCACCAGGTTGAACCCGAGGGTCTCGAGCGGGCGCATGAGGTCCGCCTCCTCCAGGTACTCGGTCACGACCTTGGAGCCGGGCGCGAGACTGGTCTTCACCCAGGGCCGTCGCCGGAGTCCGCGCCGCACCGCGTTCCGGGCCAGGAGCCCGGCCCCCACCATGACGGAGGGGTTGGAGGTGTTCGTGCAACTCGTGATGGCGGCGATCACGACGGCACCGTCCCGGAGCTCGAAGCTCTCCGTTTCGCCGTCCGAGTCCATCTCTACCCGCACGCCCCGGCGCATCGCGGTGGCCGCCGCGCCGCGCTGGCCGTCGCCGCCCTCCCACTCCCAGGACGACACGGGCGTCTCGTGCGCCTCGGCCGACCCGGGCGCCAGGCCCTCCAGCGCCCGCTCGAACGCCTCGCCGGCAGCGGACAGGGGGATGCGCTCCTGGGGCAACCGGGGACCGGCAAGGCTGGGCTCGACCGTGCCGAGGTCGAGGTCCAGCGTGTCCGTGTACTCGGCCTCCTCTCCGTCGGGCTCGTGGAAGAGCCCCTGGGCGCGCGTGTAGGCTTCGACCAGAGTCACCCGCCTCTCCGGTCGCGCCGTGAACTCCAGGTAGGCCAGCGTCTCCCGGTCGACGGGAGAGAGGGCGCACGTGGCCCCGTATTCCGGTGCCATGTTGCCGAGGGTGGCCCGGTCGGCCAGCGACAGCGTGTCGAGCCCCGAGCCGAAGAACTCGACGAACTTTCCGACCACGCCTTTCTCGCGCAGCATCTCCGTGACCCGGAGCACGAGGTCCGTCGCGGTAGCCCCGTCGGCGAGACGGCCCCAGAGACGAAATCCGACGACCTCGGGCAACAGAAGGCTGATGGGCTGACCGAGCATGGCGGCCTCGGCCTCGATCCCGCCCACTCCCCAGCCCAGGACGCCCAGACCGTTGATCATGGTCGTGTGGCTGTCGGTGCCCACCAGGGTGTCCGGGTACGCCAGCCTGGCGGAGCCGTCCCCGATCCCGAACACGACGCGGGCCAGGTACTCGAGATTCACCTGGTGGACGATGCCGGTGTCCGGTGGCACGACGCGGAAGTTCTCGAAGGCGCGCTGGCCCCAGCGCAGGAAGGCGTACCGCTCGCGGTTCCGTTGGAACTCCTTCCCGGCGTTGATCTGGAAGGACGTCGACCGCCCGAACGAGTCGACCTGCACGGAGTGGTCGATGACCAGCTCGGAGGGGAGGAGAGGGTTGATGCGGCCCGGGGCACCGCCCAGGTCCGCCATGGCATCCCGCATGGCGGCGAGGTCGACGACGGCGGGCACCCCCGTGAAGTCCTGCAGCAGGACGCGAGCGGGCCGGAACGCGATCTCCCGTTCCTCGTCGCCGCGGTCCGGCCACGTAGCCACGGCGCGAATGTCATCGGCCGTGACCGTGTCGCCGTCCTCGTGCCGGAGGAGGTTCTCGAGCAGGATCCGGATCGAATAAGGCAGACGGGAGACGCGCGCGATCCCCGCGCGCTCGAGCGCGCCCAGGTCGTAGTAGGTGATCGCTTCGCCCTCGAATTCCAGGGTGGCGCGGGCTCCGAAGCTGTCCAGGCTGGCGGGCCCTCCGCCCGCGGCCGATCCCTTGCTCATGGTTCCCTCTCTCCCTCTGTGTGACCCATCCGCCCGGGCGCCGGGTCGAACCCGCGATCGGTCCGGGAGGACCCTCATCCGCCCCTCGCCAGACGTACCGCCAGCAAGACCACGGCCACGCCGAGGCCCGCGTTGATCCGCGCCAGCCACGCCGCCCGCGAGCGCAGCGTCGCGGCCCGCGGCGACCGGTCCCGCGCCGCGCGGCTGGCCGCCGGCCCGATCACGAAGTCGTGCACCGCGCTGACGCCCAGCATGGCGGCCACCGCGACCAGCTTGGCGGCCAGCGTGTGACCGAAGGGGCTGGCCCAGAAGGCGCGGGACACGATCACCCCGTTCGACAGCAGCCCGCGGAAGGCCAGGTTCCCGATGCCCGTGACGACGAGGACGAGGATGGACCACCACCCGGTCCGGCGAAAGGCCCTACCGATCACCTCGAACAGTCGGCCGCGGAGCACCGGGTCGTCGATCCTCCTGAGGGCGGGCCCTCCGACCGCCGCCAGGAAGAACATGCCGCCCAGCCACAGCATCGCGGCCAGCACGTGGAGGGTCACGTTCAGGAGGTAGAGCGTTCTCATGCGGCGTCCGGGGTCGAGGCTGCCGTGAAGCCCGTTGGTCGCGGGCGTACCGAAATGCTAGGACGAGTCCGTCGACCGGGCTGTAGGGCACGCGTTGAGAAGGCCGTCGGGAGAAGGAAGAGGCGGTCGTGGGGAGATCTCCCGGAGCCCCGGGATGGGCCCCGGGCGCCGGGGGCGGCGGGCTTCAGCGACCGGCGGCCGTCGGTCCCTCCCTGTGGACCCCGGTCCAGCGCAGGATGTCCTCCATGAGGCACCACTTCGTCACGGAAGACTGAAGGAGGTTCACGCCCACGAAGGCCGTGAACAAGAACCACCACGGACTCACCCACCAGCCCAGCGCCAGGCTGGCCAGGATGAAGGTCCCCGCGATCATCCGGATCTTGCGTTCCATCGTCATGGGCTCCCCCTGCCGCGCGGAGCGGCTCCGTGGTTGACCATCCGTCGGCCCGAGCTCTCAGCTTTCATCCGCCTGACCCGCCCCACCGCCGCACACCGCCTGGCGCTCCACGTCGAGCTGGAGGGCGTGAATCGGGTGGCGGGAGTCCTGGAGCCCCGTGCCGCTCTCGACCGCCTCGAGGATCTCCCCTGCAAGGTCGGGCTCGACCAGGGCGATCACCATGCGGGAGCGATAGGGCGCCGCGCTGCCGTACCAGCCCGGGGCCCCCGGGCCGATCCCCTCCACGGACGTCCGGCTGTATACCGCCACATCGTGACGTCCGAGCAGGTCGTTCACGCAGGTCTCGTCGTCTTCCAGGTAGAGTAGCACGATGAGCTTCACGCGGCCTCCTCTCCGCCCGCGGTCGGACGGCGCATGAGGTAGTAGATCCCGGGCACGACCACGAGCGAGAGGAGGGTCGAGGCCACCGCTCCGGCGATCAGCGCCACGGCCAGGCCCTGGAAGATCGGGTCGAACAGGATCACGACGGCCCCGATCACCACGGCGGCCGCCGTGAGGACGATGGGCCGGGTCCGGACGGCGCCCGCCTCGAGGATCGCCTCACGGAGCGGAACGCCCGCCTCGGTTCGAGCCTCCAGGTAGTCGATCAGCAGGATGCCGTTGCGCACCATGATGCCCGCCAGCGCGATCATGCCGATCATCGAGGTGGCCGTGAAGAACGCGCCGAACAGCACGTGGCCCGGCGCGATCCCGATCAGCGTGAGGGGGATGGCCACCATCATGACCAGGGGCGTCGTCAGGGATCCGAACCACCCCACGATGAGCAGGTAGATCAGCACCAGGGCCCCGGCGAAGGCCACCCCCAGGTCGCGGAACACCTCGTACGTGATCTGCCACTCCCCGTCCCACTTCACCACCGGCTGCTCGACGTTCCTTGGACCGCGCGTGTACAGCTGGCCCAGGTGTGCCCCGGACGGGAGCCGGATCTTGTCCACCTGCTTTCGGAGGTCGAGGATGGCGTACACGGGGCTCTCCTCGGCGCCCGCCACGTCCGCCGTCACGTACACGACGCGCAGTCCGTTCTTGCGGTCGATCACCTGCGGCGTGGTGGTCGCGTGCGTGCGCACCACCTCGCCCAGCGGCACCATCGAGCCCGTCCGCGAGGCGACGTGGAGACCGGTGAGGCGATCGAGTCCCGAGCGGGCCGATTCCTCGACCTGGACCTGCACAGGCACCGGATCGCGGGACGCCGGGGCCGAGATCCGGGTGGCGTGCTCGCCCGAGAGGGCGATGCGGAGGTCCCGGGCCACGCTCGCCCGCGCCACGCCACTCAGGGCGGCCTTCTCGCCATCGACGTCGAACTGGATCTCCCGCTGCGGCGCCCGCAGTGACCAGTCGACATCGACCACCGACGGATGCTTCTCGAACAGGTCGCGGACCTTCCGGGCCACCGCCACCTGCTCGCCCGGGTTCTCTCCATAGACCTCCGCGACCAGGGTCGAGAGAACGGGAGGGCCGGGCGGCACCTCCACCACCTTGACCCGCGCGCCGGTGCCCGAGGCTGCCGCCACGCTGTCGACGAGCGGCCGAAGCCGTAGGGCCACGTCGTGACTCTCCGCGCTGCGCTTCGACTTGTCGACCAGGTTGACCTGCAAGTCGGCCACGGTGGGCCCGCGCCGCAGGTAGTAGTGGCGGATCAGACCGTTGAAGTTGAAGGGCGCCGCCGTTCCCGCGTAGGTCTGCACGTCCTTGACCTCCGGGACCGTCATGGTGATCCGCTGCAGACGATCGGCCAGTGCGGTGGTCGTCTCCAGCGTGGTGCCCTCCGGCATGTCGACGATGACCTGCATCTCGTTCTTGTCGTCGAACGGGAGCATCTTGACCGACACGACCCGCACCAGGAAGAGTCCCGCGGCCCCCACGAGGAGCACGGCCACGCCGGCGAGCATGAGCACGATGCGCCGACGGCTGGCGAGCAGGGGACCCATGATGCGCCGGTAGAGCGCGTACATGCGGGTCCCCTGCACCGCTTCCGCCGGACCGCCGGCCCCGCCCGGGACCGCGTGGTGGGCGTCGGAGGACGGCTCGTGACCCAGGAGCCGGTAGGCCAGCCACGGGGCGCCCACGAGGGCGACCATGAGCGAGAAGATCATGGCCAGGGACGCCCCGATCGGCATCGGGCTCATGTACGGCCCCATGAGCCCCGAGACGAACAGCATGGGGAGCACCGCGGCGATCACCGTGAGGGTGGCCAGGATGGTCGGGTTTCCGACCTCATCCACGGCCGCCCGCGCCGCCGCCCGGAGCGGCCGGTCCCGCATGGCGAAGTGCCGGTGGATGTTCTCGACGATGATGATCGAGTCGTCGACGACGATGCCCGTGACGAAGATGAGGGCGAACAGCGTCACCCGGTTCAGCGTGTAGCCGAACAGCTTGTAGACGAGCAGCGTGAGGGCGAAGGTGACCGGCACCGCCGTCATCACGACCAGGGCGCTCCGCCACCCCATCGAGAGGAGCACGACGAGCCCCACCGCCCCGATGGCCAGGAGAAGGTGGAGCTTGAGCGTGTTCACCTTGTCGCGGGCCGTCTCCCCGTAGTTCCGGGTGACACGCGCCCGGACCTTCTCAGGGATCACGCGACCGCGTAGCTCGTCGACCTTGTGCTCCAGGGCCCGTCCGACTTGCGTGGCGTCGGCGCCGGGTCGCTTGGACACGGCCAGCGTGACCACGGGCTCGGGTGGCGCACCACGCTCGGCGTCGAAGGCGTAGTCCGTGATCTCGGCCGGCCCGTCGCTGACCGTGGCCACATCGCCGACCTGGACCAGCCGGCCCTTGCGCACGTCGAGGACGACGTGCCTCACGTCCTCGGCCGAGCGCAGGAAGGGTCCCGCCTGCACGTGCACCACCCGGTCGCCGGAGGAGAAGTCGCCCGCGTCGACCTGAACGTTGGCCATGCGGATGCGGTCCACCACCGCGGCCGGGTCGAGGCCGTCGGCCGCCAGACGGGCCGGATCCAGCTCCACCCGGATCTCGCGCGCCTGCCCACCCGAGATGGTCACGTCGCGCACGTTCGCGACGGTCCGCAGGCGGGGCCGCAGCTCCTCGGCGAGGGTGTGGAGCTGGTAGGGCGAGTGGCCCGCACCCGACAGCGACAGCGTGAAGAAGGGCACGTCGTCGATGGTGACCGTCTTGACCAGCGGGGGCGACGATCCAGGGGGCATGCGGTCGGCGTTGCGGGCCAGCTCGGCGAACACCTTCACCTGGCTGCGCTGCAGGTCTCGGCCGACCTGGAAGCGCACGGTGGCCAGTCCCATGCCCTCCTGGGCGTGGGTGTAGACGTACTCTACGCCCTCGATGCCCGACAGCACCCCCTGCAGCGGGACGAGCAGCCGCTGGTCCACCTCGGCCGGGCTCGCTCCTGGCATTCCGACGTAGATGTCGGCGAGGGGCACCGAGATCTGGGGATCCTCCTCGCTGGGGATCGTGAAGGCCGCGTACAGCCCCAGACCGAGCGCCGCCGCCAGCAGGAGGGGCGTGAGCTTCGAGGTCAGGAACGCGTCGGCGATGCGGCCGGCCAGCCCGCCCTTCATGGCGTCCACGGTTCCGAGCTCCGATGTCCGACGGCCTGGCCGTCCTCGAGCGCCGGGGCCGGGTGGCGCACCACCGGCGTGCCGGCCACCAGTCCCGCCAGCACCTCGACCGCGCCGTCCCGCGCCTCCCCGGTGCGCAGCCAGCGCAGTCTCAGGGTGTCCTGCTCGACCACGAACGCGCCCTCCAGCTGCCCGCGGCGGACGATCACGTCGGCCGGCACCCACAGCGTGCCGCGCTCGGGCCGCACGAGCTCGAGCCGCACGAAGGAGCCCGGAGCCGGGAGGCCCGATCCCGCCCCCGAATCGGGCCTCGCCTCGGCCCGCACGCGGCGGCTGGCCGGCTCGAGCGCGGGCGAGATCCGCGTCAGGTGGCCGCCCACGCTGCGGCCGGTGGCCGGATCGAAGAAGGTGACCGCGGTGCCGGGAGACAGGTCGCCGCGGACCTCCCCGGGCAGGTCCGCCACCACCTTGAGCGACCCGGGCCGGACCAGCTGCAGCACGGGCCGCCCCGGCACGGCCAGGTCGCCCGGATCGACGTCCCGCGCCGCCACCACGCCGGCGAACGGGGCCCGCAGGACCACGTAGTCCCGCTGGGCCCGCGCCTCGCGGAGACCCGCCTCGGCCATCATCATCCCGGCGCGGGCGTCGTCCAGCTCCTGCCCGGTGGCCGCCCCGTCCTTCTCCAAAGAGGCGATGCGATCGAAGTAGCGGCTGGCCCGGCTGGCCGCCGCCGCCGCGCTCTGGATCCTGGCCTCGACGTCGGCGCCGTCGAGCACGACCAGGGTGTCGCCCGAGCGCACGAGACTTCCCACGTCGACCGGCACGCGCCGCACGGTGCCGCTCGTCCGGGTCGCCAGCCGTGCCTCGTCCGTCGACACGACGGTGGCCGGGTACGAGACCGTCGCCGGTCCCGACGTCGCCGACGCCGTCACCACGTCCGCCGCCCCCTCCGGCGGGGGAACGCGTCCCGGCTCGCCGCGATCGCACCCTGCCCACGCGACGCTCAACAGCAGCACCCCCATCGCGGCGCCCTTCCCCGCGGCGCGGCCGCTCACCGTCCGTCTCCTCATGGCTGTTCCTCCCCCGTGGTCCGGCCCAGCGCGAACCGAAGTCGCGCCAGAGCCTCGTGGTATCCGGCCAGCGCATCGACGGCCCGGCTCCGCGCCGCGGAGGCGCGCGCCTCCGCGTCGAGCAGGTCCGTGGCGCTCATCAAGTCCTCCTCGAAGCGCCTGCGCATCAGGTCCCTGGCCTCCGTAGCCGCTACCCGGGCGGCCCGGGTGGCCTCCACTCCGCGCAGGGCCGCGTCCACGGCCCGGCGTGCACTCGTCACCTCGGCCCGTGCCTCGCGGCGGGCCCGCGCGTACCGCAGCTCGGCCGTCTCGCGCTCGGCCCTCGCCCTGTCCAGAGCCGCCGGACGGCTCAGTCCCGCGAACACGGTCCAGCGCAACATGACGCCGGCGCTCCACGCGTCACCATCTCCCCCGAAGGGGGCGTCGGCGTAGCGCTGGTAGCCGGCGAACGCCTCGATGCGAGGGATGAAGGCCGCGACCGCGGCGGCCTGCCGGGCCCGGTCGGCCTGCACGACCTCGGCTCTCGCCCGCAGATCCGGCCGGGCCGTGGGGTCGAATGCCCCCGGCCCCACGGAGGTCGGCTCGCCCTCGGGGGCGGTGAGCGTGTCCGACGGAACGGGGATCGTGTCGGGGCTCCAGCCGAGGGCCAGGCCGAGCGCCGAGCGGGCGTCGTCGCGGCCCCGCTCCGCCTCGACCCGGGTAGCCCGCGCCGAGGCCAGGTCCGCCTCCGCGCGCAGCACGTCGGCGTGGGTGAGGAGCCCGCGCTCCTCGCGCTTCCGGAACCGCTCGAGCGTAGACCGCGCGGCGTCTTCGGCCGCGGCGGCCGCGCGCACGCCCGCCGCCGCCCCGACCGCACGCCAGTAGAGCACCCGCGTTCCGAGCTCGGCCCCCTGCCCCGCCCTCACCGCCTGCCAGCCGACCGCCGTGGCGCCGTGACCCGCCGCGGCACGCCGTGCCCACAGCGTGGGATCCAGCACGTTCCAGCGCACGCCCACGCCCGTGGACCAGTCGTTCAGGGCCGAGGGGTGGTTGAGCGCGTCCAGGGCCAGGTCGGCCGCGCCGAAGCGCTGCTGGCGCAGCCTGGTCCCGAACGCGAACACCGGGTCGTTGGAGCGCTGCACCCCCACGTCGAGCTCGAGGCCCGGGAGGAGGGCCGACCCCGCCATCCTGGCGGCCGCGTGCGCGCTCTCCCGCGCCAGCCGGGCCTCGCGGAGATCCGGGTTTCCCCGACGCGCCTCCGAGAGAGCCTCGTCGAGGCCGAGCGGACGCAACACCGGGCCCGCGGCCGTGTCCACCGGAGGTGAATCGAGGCGGGAGGCCTCGGGACGCGGTATACCCTCCGGACTCCCATCGGCCGACTGGGCGGCCCGGACGGTCGTCGGGCCGCCGATCACGAGGCCGAGGAGCAGAGTCGCCACGAGCGGCGCGCCCCGTCCCACGCGGAAAGATATCATTGTATGCACATGTAGTGATGCACCTGACCCGCGCCGATCATCTTCGCTTCCCCCTGGATCGGTGCCGACGTCGGAGTGGCGCCGGCGGCCTCTTCGATTATATTACCGTATGGTAATCTAGTGTTCTCATGCGGCACGTCAACCCCCGTGCGGCCCCGGAGGCAGGAATGGCTCGCTCGTTCAGCGAAGAGACGCTCGACATGGTCGCCACGCGCTTCAAGGTGCTCGGTGAGCCCACGCGGCTCCGGCTTCTCAACGCGCTCCGGGACGGTCCGCACGCCGTGAGCGACCTCGTCGAGGCGCTCGACACGAGCCAGGCGAACGTGTCGAAGCACCTGGCCGTGCTCCGTCGCCACCAGATGGTCGAGCGCCGGAAAGAAGGCGTGCGGAGCTTCTACTCGATCGCCGAGCCCGAGGTCTTCGACCTGTGCGAGATCGTGTGCGACAGCCTCGAGCGGGAGCTGGAAACGCGTCGCCGGGCGCTCAGCTGACCTCCGCCGTGCCGAGCGGGGACCGACCGCCGGGCGGGAAGGCTCGCGCGGATCCAGCCGCCCTCCCCCTGTCGATCGCGGCGCCGCACGCGCGACCCGGGTCCGAGGTGGCTCGCGCCCTCGGCTCGGGTCCGGACGGCCTCGGCGAAGAGGAGGCGCGCCGGCGGCTCGAGCGGCTCGGCCCGAACGCAGGCCTCGAGGCCCCGCCCCTGCCCCTGTGGAGGATCGTCGGCGACCAGCTTCGCAGCGTGGTCGTCTACCTCCTGGTGGCCGCCGGCGTCGCGGCCTTCCTCCTGGGCGACGCGCTCGACGCGGCCGCCATCGGCGTGGTCCTCCTCATCAACACGCTTCTGGGCCTGGTGACCGAGCTGCGGGCGGCTCGCGCGATGGAGGCGCTCCTGCGACTCGAGGCCCCGTCGGCCCGGGTCCGAAGGGGCGGGGAGAAGCGTTCGGTACCGGCCCGCGAGCTGGTGCCCGGGGACCTCCTCCTCCTGGAGGCGGGGGATGCCGTCGCGGCCGACGCGCGACTCCTGGCCGTTACAGGGCTCAAGCTGGACGAGGCCTCCCTCACCGGCGAGTCGGCCTCGGTGGACAAGGCCGCGGAGGCGGTCCTGCCCGAGCCCACGCCTCTCCCGGACCGGGTCGACATGGTCTACCGGGGCACGACGGTCACGGCCGGCAGCGGAGAGGCCGTGGTGACGGCCACCGGCGAGGCGACGCAGGTAGGACGCGTGGGACGTCTCATCATGGAGTCCGAAAGGGAGAAGGCGCCCCTCGAACGGAGGCTTGACACCCTCGGCGAGCGCCTGGTGTGGGTCACGCTCTGCGTCGTGGCTGTGGTCACGGCGATCGGTCTGGTGCAGGGCGCGCCCCTGGGCGAGATGCTGCTCGCCGGGGTGGCCCTCGGAGTCGCCGCCGTGCCCGAGGGGCTCCCGGTCGTGGCCACCGCCACCCTGGCCGTGGGGATGCGGCGCATGGCGGCTCGCAACGCGGTCGTCCGCCGGCTGCCGGCGGTCGAAGCCCTGGGAGCCGCGACCGTCGTCTGCACCGACAAGACCGGGACCCTCACGGCCGGCGAGATGACGGAGACGGTGCTGTGGACGCCCGCGCGCGAGTACGAGGTCACCGGCCGGGGCTACGTCCCCGAGGGAACCTTCCGGACCGGGGGGCGCGCCGTCGATCCGCTCGCCGATCCGGCCGCCCGCCTCGCGCTGGTCGTAGGGGCGCTCGTCAACCGGGCCGAGGTGGTCCACTCCGGGGACGGCACGTCGATCCGCGGCGATCCCACGGAGGCGGCGCTGCTGGTGGCGGCGCGGAAGGCCGGACTCGAGCCCTCGGAGCTCCGCGCCCGGCACCCGCTCGTGGCCGAGCTTCCGTTCAGCTCCGAGCGCCGCTTCATGGCCACCTTCCACCAGATCGCCGGACGGACGGACGGACCCGGCATAGAGGTGATGGTGAAGGGGGCGCCCGAATCCGTGCTCGAGGCGTGCGACCGCTGGCGCGACCGGGAGCGGGTCCGGCCGCTAGAGGCGAGGGACCGGGAGCGCTTCCTCGCGGCCAACTCCGAACTGGCCCGCCGCGGCCTCCGCGTTCTGGCGCTCGCCCACGGCGAGGCGCCCGATCTCCGGCGGCGCTCGGGCGCCGCCGGAACGAGCGGCGACCGGCCCGCCCCGGACGGTGGCCCCGCGGAGCCCTCCACGGGTCCCCTCGTCTTCCTCGGGCTCGTGGGGCTCGTGGACCCGCCCGCTCCCGGCGTGAAGGAGACGATCGCCCGCATCCGGACGGCGGGTCTCCGCACGGTCATGCTCACAGGGGACCAGCGTCTCACGGCCGAGGCGGTGGCACGGGACCTCGACATGCTGGAGGGCGAGCAGGAGACGCTCGACGGCCGCGACCTGGCCCGCCTGGACGATGACGCGCTCGCGCGCCGCGCGCCCCATGTAACCGTCTTCAGCCGCATCGGACCCGAGGACAAGTACCGCATCGTGGAGGCGCTTCGCCGCGGGGGCGACGTGGTGGCCATGCTCGGGGACGGGATCAACGATGCCGCGGCACTGCGGCGGGCCGACATTGGCGTGGCCATGGGACGCCGCGGCACCGACGTGGCCAAACAGGCCGCGGGGATCGTGCTCCGGGACGACCGCTTCCAGACCGTGGCCGCGGCGGTCGAGGAGGGACGCGTCATCTTCGACAACGTCCGCAAGTTCGTGTTCTTCCTGTTCAGTTGTAACGCGGCCGAGGTCCTGGTCCTCCTCGTGGCCGGTCTCGCGGGCTCGCCGCTGCCGCTCCTGCCCCTCCAGATCCTGTGGCTGAACCTGGTGACGGACACCTTCCCCGCCCTGGCGCTCGCGTTCGAGCCAGCCGAGGCGGGGATCATGAGCCGTCCACCGCGGGACCCCGACGCCGGCATCCTCTCCGCCCACCTGATGCGATCGGTGGGCCTCTACGCCCTCCTCATCACGGGCGCCACCCTGGCGGCGTTCTTCTGGGACCCGAGCGGAGGTGGGATGCACGCCGCCGCCGTGACCCGGGCCTTCCTGACCCTCGCGGTCGCCCAGGTGCTGCACGTGGGAAACGCGCGGAGCGTGGGAGGCATCCTCGGAAGCGGCGGCATCCTCCGGAACCGCTATGCCGTGGCGGCCGGCCTCCTGTCCCTGGGCCTCCTCGTCCTCGCCCTCGCCCTTCCCGGCCTCCGGGACATCCTGAGGCTGCAGGTCCCGTCGGCCGGGGACGCCGCCGTGATCCTCGGGCTCGGAATGCTGCCCACCCTGGCCGGCCAGTTCCTCAAGTGGTTTCGGAGGTCGGCGATGGTAAGATCTGGCGTCCAGACGGCTTGACGATCATCACTGGGGGAGAGGACCGTCGGATCACGCCGCTCGCCACGCTGCCGACCAGAGCGCGTTGCAGGCCGGTGCGGCCGTGGCTGGCCATCACCACCAGGTCGGCTCCCCGCTCCTCGGCGAAGGCGGCGATCATCGCGGCCGGGCGGCCGACGTCGATGTGGATCTCGCAGGGGACGGCCTCCCCGAGGACCGAGGCGGCCAGCTCCTCGAGCGCGTCCTGCACGTTGGAGCGCACCGTCTCGACGTCGAACGCGAAGCCCGCCGTGCCCGTGATGTAGGGGTCCGGAACGGTCACCGGCTCGATGACGTGAACGAGGTCGACCTTCGCCCCGCTCGCGGCGGCGAGCTCTCTCACATAGGCGAGGGCGAGGTGGGAGGCCTCGGAGAAGTCGACCGGTGCCACCAGCCGGGCGGGCCACGACGCGTCGCCCAGGCGGGGCCGCTCTCGGACCGTGATCACCGGACAGGAGGATCGCCGCACCACGTCCTCGGCGATGCTCCCCATGAACAGGTGCTGGAGTCCACGGCGTCCGTGCGTGCCCATGACGATGAGGTCGATGTCGTGCTCCTCGGCGTACTCGAGGATCACGGCGCCCACCGAGAAGCCCCGTTCCCGCGCCTCGTGCACCACGAGGTCGCCGACGTCGTGCTCGCCCAGGTGGGCCGCCATGCGGCTTTCCGCCCAACGGTCCAGCTCAACGACGGCATCCTCCATCCTGGGGAAGAGCTTGTCGGCCTCGACCGCATCGGCGGCGTGGAGGACGAGGGCGTGGAGGGCGTGGAGGTCGGCTCCATGCGACCTGGCGATTCGTGCGGCCAGCGGGAGGGCGGCCGCGGCCGGCTCCGAGAAGTCGGTGGGGTAGAGAATGTGTCGGATCGTGAGCATGGTCAGCTCCGAGGTTCCGTGTACGTGGCCAGGCGGCGGAGTCCGAGACCCGCCGCGGCGGCCGACCACAGGAGGAGGGAGCCGGCCGCGGCGGCCACCAGGCCTCCACGTCCGAGCGTCCCGATGAGCGAGGCGCCGACCGGCCCGAGGACGCTCGCCTCGGGATCGAGCACCGCGACCATCGCCACCCGAAAGGCTTCCACCGGGTTCGCCAGGGTCCAGGCCTCGAGCGCGGAGGCGGGAAGGCCCCAGCGCACCAGCGCGCCCATCACCCCCAAACTGCCCAGAGCCAGCAGGAAGATCCATACCGTGAGTCCGAGGCTCGTCGCCCGGCTCCGGGTGGAGGCTCCGGCCGAAAGCCACAGCCCCACGGAGGTGAACGCCGCGCCGAGGAGCAGGGTGAAGCCCAGGAGACCGGCCACCAGTGCACCCGGAACGCCGCGCGCCACCGCCACGGTCCCGATCACGCCGAAGCCCGCCACCAGGGAGAGGAGCACCGCGGTCGCCACCCCCACCCACGTGCCCAGGAACACCTCGCCCCGCGTCACGGGCTGCGCCAGCACGTACTCCAACGTGCCCGCCTCCCGGTCACCCGCCAACGCCGCGGTGGCCGGGAACAGGGCCATGAGGGGGACGAAGAACATGGCCAGCTGGGCGAGTCCGGCCAGCGCCCGGGCGTAGCCTCGGTAGCCCAGCACCTCCGCATCGCCTCCCCCGAACAGGACGAGGGCCAGGCCCCCGGCCGTGAACAGGGCCGCGTCGAGCACGAACCAGTAGCTCCGGAGCGCGTCCACGACCTCCCGCCGGGCCAGTCGGCGAACCGTCATGGCTCCTCCCTCTCCCCCGCACCCACGTCCCGCGGCGAGCCCGCGCGGCGCGTTCCGGCCGCCACGGGGCCCCCATGGGCCTCGCCGGCCAGCCGCTCCAGGATCGTCTCGAGCTCGGGCGGACGGCTGTGGAAGTCCGTGACGGCCAGACCGCGACGCCGCAGCGCCTCGAGGGCGTCGAGGCCGGCTCCGGAGGCGACGGCCACCTCGATGCCACGACCGTTGGCGTACACCCGGCGA
Source organism: Candidatus Humimonas hydrogenitrophica (assembly GCA_947581615.1). Taxonomy (GTDB): domain Bacteria; phylum Gemmatimonadota; class Gemmatimonadetes; order Palauibacterales; family Palauibacteraceae; genus Humimonas; species Humimonas hydrogenitrophica. Next base: position 34,776 of record CANPVD010000041.1, on the reverse strand, counting down.
ACGCCCGCCTGCCCTTCCAGCGCCCTGGCCGCTTCCACCCGGCTCGGTCCCGGGAGCTCGACCCACAGGAGACGCTCGTCCGCGGCGGCGGCCTCCAGCTCCTCCACGGGCCCATCGAACAGGAGGCGCCCCCCTCCGAGCAGGAGCACGCGTCCGGCCAGCGCGCGCACCTCCTCGAGCCGGTGCGTGGCCAGCAGCACGGTGGTCTCCAGGTCGGCACCGGCCACGGCCCGGAGCACGTCCCGGCGCGACTCGGGGTCCAGGCTGGCCGTGGGCTCATCGAGGAGCAGCACGGACCGACCGTCGCCCAGGGCCAGGGCCAGGAACGCCTTCTGAAGCATGCCGCCCGAGAGCTCGCGCAGCGGCTGTCTTCCTCGAGCGGCGAGCGGGAGTCCGAACGCCTCCAGGCGAGCGGCCGCGCCGTCGGTGGCGGCCCCGCGGATCGCCGTGAACAGCTCCACGAACTCGGCCAGCGAGAGGTCGAAGATCGGGGGTCGCTGGGGCACATAGCCCACGCGGCGCCGCACCTCGCGGGCCGAGGGCCCGGCGGCGAGAGCGTCCACGGACAGCCGACCCTCGAAGGGGGTGAGACCCAGGATGCAACGGAACAGGGTCGTCTTGCCGGCCCCGTTCAGCCCGAGGAGCGCCACGCGCTCGCCCCGGTCGATCCGGAGGTCGAGCCCGTCGAGGACCACGTGGGCGCCGTATCGCTTGCAGAGGCCTTCGGCGCGAATCACCGTCTCCTCCGCGGACGGGCCTTCCAGGCCCCGGCGAGCGCACCGCCGCCGACCGCCATCCACGCGAAGGCCCAGGGCGATACGCCGGCCCGTCGCGGCGCGGGCTCGGTCTCCACCGGCGGCGCCTCCTCCCAGAGTCGTAACGCCACCGCGTCGAGCCGTGGTGCCGTGTCCACGACGAGGGGTACAGGACGCAGCAGCGGGAAGAACCGGCTGAGGAGGTCGAGCACCGGGAAAGCCGGACTCCAGGCGAACAGCCGCAGGGCCGGATCCCGGCTCACCAGGTCGTCGGTCAGGCGGGCGTAGCTGAAGGGCGTGTCTCCCACGCCGTCGCCGTTTCGGTCGAATCCGACATAGGCGCTCCAGTGGTTGCCCGTCCAGTCGTTCTGCCGGGCCGCGCCGGGCACCGCGCCGCCCGGCGCGTCGGTGGGTCGATCGTTGTCCACGAAGTCGTTGGCCTCGAACCGGTTGTCGTGAACGGAGGGCAGCAGCCGCACTCCCGTCTGGTTGTACAGGAACAGGTTGCGGCGAAATACGTTGCGGACGCCCACGCTGTGCGGCGAGTTGTCCAGGTACACGCCCACCTGGTTGGCCGCGAACAGGTTGTCGACCGCCCGGATGCTGTCCGCATCCTTGAGACCGATGCCGAACCCACTCGAGCCCGAGGAGCGCCCGAACACGTTGCGCTCGAGTTCGATGTCGTTCGAGTACATGAGGAACGCCCCCACCTCGTTGTCCTCGAGGCGATTCTCCACGATGCGGTTGTGGTTGCTGTACATATAGTGCAGTCCGTAACGCCCGTCGCGTACACGGTTGCCGCGGATGACCAGGCGGTCGGAGAAGAACACGACCACGTCCCGGGCGCCCCGCACGTCGTTGCCGACGATGCGGCTGCCCGAGCTGTGCCACAGCCGGATGCCGTCACCGCGCCGGGCCAGCGGAAGCGGCTTCCCCCGCACGACGTTTCCGCGCACGACGGATCCGCCCGCGTCCTTGAGGTAGATGCCGTACTGGACGTCCTCGAGCCAATTGTCCTCGATTCGGACCGGGCCGACGCGCGCCATGATCCCGGCGTCCTCCCGCTCCGGGTTGACACCCGACCGCCGCAGGAGGAAGCCGCGCACCGTGCATGGGGCCAGGATCTCGACGATGTGCCCCTCACCGCCTCCGTCGACGACCGGACGTCCCCGCCCGACCAGGACGACCGGCCCGCCAATCCGGAGTCGCTCGTGGTAGATGCCGGGACCGACGACCACCGTGTCCCCCGGTCCTGCGGCCGCCAGCGCATCCCCGATCGTGAGGTACGCCCGAGTTCCGACCCGCACGCGCGCTCCGGTATCGGCCGGAAAGGAAGACCCCACCCGCGGCACCGGCTGCCCGGCAGCGGAAGCGGAGGGAGCCGCAGCGGCCAGGCCCAGCGCGGCCAGAGCGGCGACACGGAGCAGCCGACCCGCCGGGATCACGCGGCCCGCTGCCTGCGCCACTCGTAGACGAGAATGACGGGGCCGGCGAGCCCGGCCAGGAGCATGACCACGGCGCCCCAATCCGGGAAGCTGGTCACGTGGAACTGGCCCACCTGCGTGGTACCCAGGAACTTCGGCGTGAAGGGCTCCAGGTGGATCGGGGCCTTCGGGTCCAACCGGCGACCGTAGTCGTACAGCCAGGTCTGGAAGTCTACCAGCATCACGGCCCCGAAGATCATGAAGTCGATGTAGCCGATCGCCGCCACCGGCAGCCGGGCCACGAGCGCCGCCAGGGCCGCGAAGGCGAAGAAGCGGAGGATGAAGAAGGGCACGAACCGGAACTCGCCGAAGTCCTCCGCCCGGATCGCCTTCATCCCGATGTAGTGGTTGAGCTCGTTCACCTCCTGCACGTCGCCCCGCACCGTGTGGGAGTAGATGTGGACGGTGAGCCCGCCGGGATACTGCGGCGCGTGCAGCGTGATCTTCCAGATGGGCAGAAAGACCGCCGGGAGGAGCGCGGCGGCCACCGCGACCATGAGGATGCGGCTGGGCAGGGACATCTGGCTCTGGAAGAACGGCGTGATCCGGTCGGTCATGGGCCTCGCTCCCCTGCGTGCGGGAAGACGGTGCCCGGACCGCCGCGCGCGGCGGCGGCCCGGGCCCGCGGTCACGGACGGACGAGCAGGTAGCCCGCCATCTCGAGATGCAGCGCGGAGCAGAACTCCGTGCAGTAGTACGGGAACACGCCGGCCCGGTCCGCGACGAAGCGGACCGTCTGGGTTTCGCCGGGCTCGAGGCTGAGGTTGACGTTGTGCTTGTCGATCGCGAATCCGTGCGTGGCGTCCCGGGCCTGCTCGATGTTGGTGATGTGGATCACCACGTGGTCGCCGCGGTTCACGACGATGTGCTCGGGCGTGAAGTGGCTCCGGATCGCCGTCATGTAGACGTCGACCTCGTTCCCCTTGCGCTCGATGCGCTCCTTTCCGGCCTGGGGTGCCGCCGAGTCCACGCTCATCGTCCCCGGATCGAAGCCCACGCCCGGGTAGGTCGTCCACGCCTTGATCTTGTCGGCCTTGATGATCTGGGCGTAGTGCGGCTCGCCGATGCCGATCGGCATGTCGTACAGCCGGTCCATGTGGGGGCCGCCGATGTCGATGAGCTGGAAGTTCTGCGGGTGGAGCGGCCCGACCGGCTGGAAACGGTCGATGCTCCACTTGTTGAGCGACACGAGGTAGTTCCCGTCCGGCGACTTCGTGTCACCCTCGGCCGCGGCCAGGTGACCTACGTTGTAGTGGACAGGGAGCTTCTCGATGAGCTTCATGTCCTTGAGGCTCCACTTGGCCACCGCCGACTCGATGAACAGGCTGGTGTAGGCGATGTCGTTGGAGCCGAACTGAGTGTGCAGCGGTCCGAGTCCGAGCTCCACCTGCCCGTCGAGCACCGAGTCGAAGTTCAGGATGGGCACGCCGTAGGCATCCTTGCCCGAGAAGTCCTGGTCCTGGATGGCCTTCTGGATCTTGGCCCAGGAATACACGGTCACGTGCGGATCCAGCTTCCCGGACACCACGAGCCGCGTGCCGTCGGGCGTCACGTCCACCCCGTGCGGGCTCTTGGGCTCGGGAATGAAATAGAGGATCCCTTCGGCGACCGCCGTCTTCAGCGGGATGACCCTCCGACCCTGGATCGTCACCGTCTTGCCCGGCTCGGTGGCCACCTGCGCCGCCTTCCGCCAGTCGATGACATTCATGAGGTCCATGTCGTTGGCCGAGGCTCCCGCCTCGAAGGGAGGCTGGCCCTCCATGTCGCCACCCGTCGCCATCTCGGTGTTGAACGTGTTGATGAACGCCCAACCGGCCGAGGGTCCCTTGCCCGCGTCCGAGAGATCCTGCCAGTACGGGGGGAGCTCCATGCTGAAGCTGCGAGCCTGGTCGATGCGGCCCCTGTCGCGGTCGAACTTCCAGAAGGTGACGGCCCCCCGATAGCGCTCCCGGTACTGGTCGAGCGACGCGTACTGTCCGTCGAGCGGCACCGCGTACTGGCTGCCCTCGATCACGTACTCGGTGTTCGGGGTCACGAACGTGCCGCCGTGGTTGGCGCCCATGAGGGGGTCGGTCACGATCTGCTTGGTCTCCATGTCCCGCAGGTCGATGACGGCGACGCGGGGGTTCGCCTTGTCGTTGATGAACAGGTACTGGCCGTCGTAGTCGGCGTCGGTCTCCGACAGGGCCGGGTGATGGGTGTCGCCCCAGGTGAGGTCGCGGCCTTCCATGCGACCCTCGGCCAGCACCTGGTGGGTCTCCTCGGCCCCGGTGCCCCAGCCCTGCCAGGGCTCGGGCGTGAAGACGCCGACCACCTTCAGGAGTCGCATGGAGGGGATCCCGATGATCTCGACCTGCCCGGACTGCCCCCCCGAGGCGAACATCAGGTAGTCGTCCATCTTCCCGGTCGGCACGTACGTCTTCACCGCCGCCTCCACGTCCGTCGCCGAGAGCCCTCGTGCCTGGGCGATGGACGAGACGTCGGCGCCTCCGCCCGCCGTGCCGCCGCAGGCGAGGCCCGACAGGGCGAGCCCGAGGCCCGCTCCCAGGGCGGCCAGGCGCGCGCCGCGCCCGCTTCCGTGGTGGATCATGACAGTCTCTCCTGTGATGAGGCGTGACAGCGTGATCCAGGGCTCCGGCCCCGGTCGGTCACGAGGTCTTCTCCCGCGCGGCCCGCTCGCGGAGATATTCGTAAATGGCCTGGAACTCCTCGGGGCTCACGTTCTGGTTGGGCATGGGAACGAGGTACTCCTTGAGGAGTCGCTGCGCCGTGGTGTCCGAGCGCAGCATGGAGTCGGGGTCGGACACCCAGTGGAAGATCCACGGGAAGGTCACCTTCTCCGTGATTCCCATGAGATCGGGGCCGACCAGCTTGCCCTTGCCGATGCTGTGGCAGGCCACGCAGCCCTTGGACGAGAACAGCTTCTCGCCCCGCTCGGCGAGCGCCTCGTCGATGGGCCCGGTGGGCTCCTGGATGGGGAGTGTCTCAGGGGCCGCGGCCGCGGTGGCTCGATCGGCCCTCGCCGCGTCTGTGGTGCCCGCGGCACCGGACGCACTGTCTCCGGAAGCTCCCCGCTCCCCCCCGCAGGCGGCAGCCAGGAGCGCCACGAGCAGAAGGATGGTCCTCGAGTGTCGATGCACGACCGCCTCCTGTCTTTCAGGGTTTAAACCATGATATTTTCAGGTATACGGCGCGTCTGTCGGAGGAAGTCCCCGTCACCGTGTAGGGAGAAGTGGCCGGCGAGGTGTGGGGGACGTCCCCACCGGGAAACGGCGGCAGCTCGATGTGGGGGGGTCGCTTGGGAGGGCGGGAAGATGGGCTCGGGGTAGCAGGAAGGGCCGGCCGCGCGGCCGGCCCGGAGGCGCGGCCTACACCTCCTTCAGGAGGCCGACCCGCAGGGCGAAGCGGACGAGCTCGGAACGGTGGTCCAGCCCCAGCTTCTTCATGATGCGGGACCGGTACGTGTCCACCGTCTTCGGCGAGATGAACAGCTTCTTGCCGATCTCGCGTGAACTGAAGCCCTCCGCCGTCAGCGCCAGGACCTCCTGTTCACGGGAACTGAGCTGCTGCAGTTTGCTCGTGTCCTCGTCGGCCTCGGCCGCCTTGTACTCCTGCAGGAGCAGCTTCGTGGCCTGGGGCGGCAGGTAGACCTCTCCGCGGGCCACGACCCGGATGGCCTCCACGAGGTCCCGGTCCGCGCTCGTCTTGGTCAGGTAGCCGCTGGCGCCCGCCTGCACCACGGGCACCAGGTACTCCTCCTCGGCGTGCACGGTGAGGACGAGCACGTTCGTGTCCAGCTCGAGCGCGGCGATGCGGCGCGTCGCCTCCAGGCCGTCGGAGCCCGGCATCGACAGGTCCATGACCACGACCTGGGGTCGCAGCCGTCGTGTCTGGTCGACGGCCTCATCGCCGGTGGCCGCCTCGCCGATCACCTCGATGGACGCCTCCGACTCGAGGAGGGCCTTCAGACCCGACCTGAACATCGCGTGATCGTCCGCCAGCAACACGGTGATGGCCTGGCTCACGTGGCTCCTCCCTCGTACAGCGGTATGTGCAGCCGGATGCGGGTACCCGCACCCGGCTCGCTCTCCACCTCGACGTGTCCCCCGACGAGGGTGGCACGCTCCCTCATGCCCAGCAGGCCCAGCCCCCGGCCGTCGTCGCGGGGCGGCTGCCGGGGATCGAAGCCCCGACCGTCGTCCTCCACGACAGCCCGCACGTGGTCCCCGGAGACATCGACCTGGATGATCACCCGCGAAGCCTCGGCGTGCCGCACCACGTTGGAGAGCGCCTCCTGCACGATGCGATACAGCACGAGCTTGGCCTCTTCGTCCAGGACCTCGTCCACCGGGGCGAGATCCAGCTCCACCCGGGGCCCGCCCTCCGAGAAACGGGTCCGCACGTGCGCCCGGATCGCGGTGGCCACTCCCGCGTCCTCGAGAGCCGGGGGGCGAAGGCCCCGCGCGATCCTCCGCACCGCTTCCGCCGCCTCGCGTAGCTCGGTCCGGACCTCCTCCAGCAGGCGGTCTCGATCCGGGCCCGTCCTCTCGGCGGACAGCAGGCGCAGACGCAGCAAGATGGCCGCCAGCCGCTGCGCCGTGTCGTCGTGGAGCTCGCGGGCGATGCGGCGCCGCTCCTCCTCCGCGGCCCGCAGGGCTCCGAAGCCGAACTGCCGGAGCCGTCGACGCTCCGTCACGTCCCGGATCGTGCTGATCACCAGCACATCCTGCGCGGTGCGCAACGGACTCAGGCTGATCTCCACAGGAAACGTGCCGCCGTTCTTGCGGCGACCCCGCAGGTCGAGGCCGGCCCCCATGGGCCGCGCCCGCGGATCGTGTACGAACCCCGCGCGTACCCGCTCGTGCATGCTGCGGGCGGCTTCCGGGACCAGCCTCTCCACCGGCTGGCCCACCAGCTCGTCGCGCGCGTACCCGAACAGCGCCTCCGCTCTCGGGTTCACGTCGCGGATCCGCCCTCCTCCATCCACGATGACGATGCCATCGGGCGCCGCCTCGAACACGGCGCGGTACTGCGCGGCCGTGAACAGGCTGTCGTGGACCGTCCCGTCGGTCCCGGCGTCGGCTGTAGTGGCATGCGTATCGGCCATGAGGAACACAATCTAGCACGACCGGCACCGGGCTTCCACGCCCGTCGCGCAACGCGGCGGGGATCTCCCCACACCGTTGATACGGATTGTCCTTACAGACGGCCCCCTCGCGGGCCTCGAGCTTCGCCGTATGCCTAGCGTCTCGCCTTCGACACGGTTCGAGCCCGGCCGATCCCCCGTCCGCCGGCTGACGTCACGGCTCCTTCGCCTCCCCCTGCCCTTCAAGATCCTGGGAGCCAACAGCGTCCTGGTGGCGGGGACCGCGGTCCTCGCCGTGCTCCTGGCCCGCGTCCAGCACGATCCGGTCGTCGCGGCCGGCCTGGCCGCCGTCGTGGGTCTGGCGGTGTGCGTGCCCATCAACTGGATCCTGGTGCACTGGGCCCTGTCGCCCCTGTCCGGCCTGCAGCGGGCCGCCGAGCGCGTCCAGGGCGGAGACCTGGACGCCCGTGCTCCCGGCTCTCTCGTGGCCGATCCGGGCATGCGCCGCCTCATCCACGTGTTCAACGACATGCTCCAGCGCCTGGTCCGGGGTCAACGCGTGCTGCGCCGTCTCAGCGTGGGGGTCCTCGAGGCGGGCGAGCGCGAGCGCCGCAGCCTGGCGGCCGAGCTCCAGGACGACATGGCCCAGCGCCTGGCCGCGCTCCTCCTGCGGGTCGAACTGGCCCGAAAGGTGGTGAGCCTCGAGCCATCCTGCGAGGAGGGGGCCCGTCATCTCGAGCGGCTCCGCGACGAGACGGCCGAGAGCCTCGAGCTCGTTCGCCGCCTGGCGCGCCGGCTCCACCCGCCGGAGCTGAGCGAGCTCGGACTCGTCGCGGCGCTCCGGGCCCACGCGAGGGCCGTCTCGGATCAGGCGGACCTGCCCGTGGACTTCGAGGTGAAAGGACCGGAGCCCGGCCTCGAGCAGGAAGTGGCCCTGGCCGTGTACCGCGTGGCGGAGGAGGCGCTGGTGAACACCGTCCGACACGCCGGTGCGAGCCGCATCCGGCTCGAGCTGGAGACCGGAGATGGACGCGTCACACTCAACGTCATCGACGACGGACGGGGCTTCGAGCCGGACCTCGAGACCACGAACGGAGCCGCCGGCCTCGGGCTGCTCGGGATGCGCGAGCGGGCGCGTGCCGTGGGCGGATCGGTGGCCATCGTATCGGGTCTGGGGGAGGGCGCGCGCGTGATCATGAGCGTGCCGGCCCCTCCCGAGCCGTCGTCGACCGGGGGCTGAGGCGACCGGCTCGAGTCCGGGCCGCCCGCCGCTTCAGGCGCCGGCGACCCTCAGGACGGCCGTGCCATCGATCCCATCGTGCTTGAGCCGCGCGAGGGCTTCGTTGGCTTCCTCCAGGGGAAACACCGTCGTCGACGCGCGCACCGGGATCTCGGCCGCCTCCCGCAACAGCTCCCGGCCGTCCTCCCGGGTGTTGGCCTCCACACTCTGCAGCGTCTTCTCGTGGAAGAGGCAGGGCTCGTACTCCATCTCCGGGATCGGGGACATGTGGATCCCCGCCAGGGACACCGTCCCGCCCTTCCGCAGCGAGCGCAGCGCGATCGGCACGATCTCGCCCGCAGGAGCGAACACGATGGCGGAGTGCAGCGGGGTCGGAATGGGATCGTAGGCGCCGCCCGTCCACACGGCGCCCAAGTCCCGCGCCAGCGCGCGGTGGCTCTCTCCCCGCGTGGCCACGTAGACTTCGCCGCCGCGGTGCCGCGCCACCTGGATGACGATGTGGGCCGAGGAGCCGAACCCGAACAGGCCCAGCCGCCCCCCGTCGGGCAGCCGCGCCCGTCTCAGGGACCGGTACCCGATGATTCCGGCGCACAGGAGCGGGGTCGCCTGCACGTCGCCGAAGGCGTCCGGGATGCGGTAGGCGAAGTCTTCCCGCACGACCGCGAGCTCGGCGAAACCGCCGTCCGCGTGGTAACCGGTGTAGCGGGACGACTCGCACAGGTTCTCCTGGCCGGCCCGGCAGAATTCGCACGTGCCGCACGTCTCGCGAAGCCAGGCGATCCCCACCCGGTCGCCGGGCTCGAAGCGGCTGCAATCGGGGCCCGATGCCTCGACGACGCCCACGACCTGGTGGCCGGGCACCCGGGGAAGGTCCGGCGCGGGCAGGTCGCCCTCGATGACGTGGAGGTCCGTCCGGCACACCCCGCACGCCAGGACTCGGACCCGGATCTCGCCCCGTCCCGGCACGGGATCGGGGATGTCTCGCAGCTCGAGCGGCCGCTCCTCGATCGGAGCGATCCGTCCCAGGACCATGGCCTTCATGCGACGCTCCTCGTTCGTCGGGCGACCCGCGTGACCGCCTCTACCGGAAGCTCTTCAGCGCGCCGTGTAGCCCCCATCGATCACCAGTTCGCTGCCCGTCACGAAGCTGGACTCGTCCGAGGCCAGATAGAGGATCCCGTAGGCCACGTCATCCGGCTCGCCGATGTGCCCCACGGGATGGAGCCGGTCGAGTCTCCGGCGACCCTCCGCGACGTCGCCCGAGGCACGCAGGAAACCCTCCACCATGGGTGTCCAGATGAAACCGGGGTGGACGGAGTTGACCCGAATCGCTTCTTCAGCGTACAGGAGCGCGTCGGTCTTCGACATGAGGCGGACCGCCCCCTTGGACGCGTGGTAGGGCGGATTGTCCTTGGCCCCGACCAGCCCGTAGATGGAGGAGAGGTTCACGATGCTGCCGCCTCCCCGCCGTCGCAGGTGCGGAACCGCGTGCTTGGTGCACAGGAACACGCCGCGCACGTTGACGTCCATGACGCGCTGCCACGCCTCCACGGAGATCTGGTCGGTGGGCGCGCTGGCTCCCGCGATTCCGGCGTTGTTCACCAGCACGTCGATGCCTCCGAACGCGTCCGCGACCTCGTCCAGAACCGTCCGGATCTGCTCCTCGTTCGTGACGTCGAGGGTCCAGAAGCGCGCCGAACCCCCTGCCTCCTCGATAGAACCGACGAGTCGCCGTCCCTCGTCGGCGAGCACATCGGTGACCGCCACCGAGGCGCCTTCCCGGGCCAGGAGCCGACTCGTCGCCTGTCCGATCCCGAGCGCGGCGCCCGTGACCACCGCAACTTTTCCTTCCACTCGTCCCACCTGGCCCTCCCCTGGTTGTGCGCGCGGTCGTGGTGGGTCGACGGCACGCCGGCCCCCCGCCCTCCGAGTCCCGATCAAGGGTCGTACCAGACGGCCCTCGATTGCCGGTCGGACCGGCTCTTCTCATGTTGCGGTCGGTTGTGCGCCATCCCACGGAACCCGAGGAGGTCACCCATGGCGTCCACACGCCGCGTAGCCCTGTTTCCGGCGGCCCTGCTCTGCGCTGCCGCCGCGCTCGTCCTCGCTCCCCCCGCGCAGGCGCAGCAGGGCGGCTCCAACCCGATCACCGAGAGTCTGCAGAGCACCATGAAGCGTTACAGCGGCTGGCTGGTACAGTCCGCCAAGGACATGCCCGCCGACAAGTACGCCTTCAAGGCCGACAAGACCGTCCGGAGCTTCGGGGCGGAGATCAAGCACGTGGCCCGGTCCAACGACTACATGTGCTCCGCCATCGGCGGCGTGGAGCGGCCCAAGGGCAAGGACGTCGGCGATACCGACAAGGACGGTCTCGTATCCATGCTGCAGGCTTCGTTCGACTTCTGTCAGAAGGCGCTTGCCGGCGTCGACGACTCGAAGCTCTCCGATCCGGTGCCCTTCTTCGGGGGCCGCAAGATGGCGCGCGGCGCCGTCATGATGTCCCTCGCGGCCGACTGGGCGGACCACTACAGCCGGCTGTCACTGTACCTGCGCATGAACGGCATGCTGCCGCCCTCGGCGCGACGCGGAGGGATGTAGGGTCAGACCAGCCCGACGGAGGCGAGGGGCGGGATCGGGTCAGAAAGTCCGCTGGAAGATCTCGGAGCGGCCCACCAGACAGCGCAGCACGTCGAAGGTCGTGACGAGCCCGACCAGGGCCCCCTCTTCCATGACGAGTGCCCGGTGGATCCCCGTTCGCAGGAACAGCCGGGCCAGGTTGTCCAGCGTCGTCTTGGGCCTCACGGTGTGCAGGGCGCGCGTCATGAGGTCGCTGACGCGCCGGGTGTCCAGCCAGTCGGGCGGGACCAGGGACAGCACCAGCGGCTCGTAGTGCCGATGTGGCCCGCCCGGGTCCTCGTAGTAGCCCTCCACCGGCTCGGGCTCCGCGGTCGCTTCCCCCGAAGCGGCGGTCGACGCCGTTCCCCGACGCGGCTCGGTGGCCGCGGCCCGGAGCACGTCGCTGGCGGAGACGACGCCGACGACGCGCCCTTCTCCGTCCACGACCGGCGCTCCGCTGATCTCCTTCTCGGTCAGGAGCCGGACCAGCGAGCGGACGGTGGCGTCCGCATCCACGGTCGCCACATCGGTCTGCATGATCTCGGACACGGTCTGGTAGGAGAGGCGCATGTCGATCCCTCGCGTGGAGGCCCCGGGGTCACCCTTTCATCCTAGCGCCCTGCCACGCGTCCGTCTGTCGGACGTCGCTCGACCCGGGACGTACGGAGGTGCCACCGGACGGATGTGGGGGAACTCCCCGCACCTGTCGAGCGCGGTCTCCCCAGCGGCGGATGGGTCCTGTCATCCGCCGGATCGGGCGCGACGACGCGGCGGCCCGGCGGCAACACGAGGACCGGACAGGGGGCGGTACGCAGCAGACCGGCCACCACGTGGGACAACATCCGAGCACCCGCGACGTCACGCTCCTCGGCCGTGGTCACCACGAGATCCGTACGGATGCGGCCGAGGGCGCGACGCAGTCGAGCGAGGGCCGCGGCTGCATCCCCGCCCGCCGGCACCACGGCCACCCGGCCCTCGAGTCGGTCCGAGAAGGAGAAGGCCCACCTCAGACACGCCGGCGCGTTCTCGGCCGAGAGAGCCGGGACCACGATCGTCGGCCGCGGTCCCACGACGCCGGGAGACCCGGTCTCGGGCACGGCGAGCACGGGCACCGGGGAGCCGAGCGCCAGCCGTTCCGCGATCGATTCGAGCGGGTAGAGCGCACCGGCCCAGCAGACCCCCCGCGGGACGACGAGGAGATCCACGTCCTGGCTCCGCACGGCCGCCCGAAGCGCCTCGGTCACGGGCGAGCGCGCCGGGATCTCCGTGGTGCGCGGCTGCCTTCGGCCGGGGTCTCCCCCGAAGGGTCGAAGTCGGTAGGCCGTTGCCCCGGGTCGCCAGCCGGGCTCGGGCTCGAGGCCCGCGGCCAGCTCGACGAGGCGGCCGGCCGCGTCGCCGACCGCGGCGGCGGCGGCGCCCTCGACGGGGCCAGCGGTGAGGAGGACGAGCTCGGCGCCGTTCCAGGCCGCCAGGAAGGAAGCATAGCGGAGCGCCAGCTCACACGGCTTGCCCGGGTCGATGGCGACTCCGATGCACTCCGGACCTCGATCGACGATTCCATCCACGGGTCCCCCTCGGAGCGAAGGTCAGCCGATCGGGAGGAGCTCCGGCCTGCGCGGCAGAGGCACGGGAGTCCCGGTCGATAAGGCTCGCGTAGCCCGGAGGCCGGGACCGGCGGACGCGGGTTGATCCGCTCGCGAGCGCTCTCGCAGGACTTCGAGCACCGGATGCAGTGCGCGAAGCAGCCTCCGCGCCTCCGAGGACGGGATCTCGTCCAGGTCGACGTGGGTGCGCAGGGTCACGGTCCCATCGGGATCGCGGATGAGCGTGTACAAGGCGGCTTCCTCCGTATCTCGCGTTCGGCTTCCGATCCGCCGAAGGATGCGGGGACCGCGTCACTGCGGGGCAGCCGGGGCGTAACACGCCCGTAACGCCGCGCCCTGTTTAGCTGCGCAAAAGCGGGTTTCCTCCAGGATGGGCAGAATGGCTCCGCGTGTCTGTCGGGAGCCTCCCGTCTTCGTGCGTGGGGAAGGCCCCGGCCAGCGGGTTCGCCGGGCCGGGGTGGATCAGGACGATCGTGACGGCTACCCTATCTTCGACCCTGTAAGCTCAGGGCCCCGCCGGGCAAAAGTCGCAGCGCCCTCGCGGCTTCCGCTCGATCTCCCTCAGAGCGCGCCGAGCGGCCTTATGAGGTCGAGAGCGCTCAGGATGCCGACCAGGCTCGAACCCTCCAGGACGAGCACGCGATGGACGCCGGAGCGTTCGAAGAAGCGAGCGATCTCCGGGAGGGTGGCTTCCGGCCGGACCGAAAGCGTGGCCCGCGTCATGATGTCCCGCACGGGCAGCGCACCCAGATGGGTCCTCGGGAGGTTGGCGGGCAGGGTGAGCGCCAGGGCCCGGGGAGCGGCGCCCAGCTCCCGGTAGAACGCGGCCGGGCCGTCCTCGCCGGCGGGCGGCTCGGTCTGGGGACGCGTCTCCTCCACGGCCGCCCGCACGATGTCCGTCGAGGAGACGACCCCCACCACCTTCTGATTCCTGTCGACGACCGGGACTCCGGAGAGTCCCTCCGTCAACAGGACGTCCATCAGATCGGCTACGGTGAGCTCGGGCTTCACCGTGACCACCGGAGCGCTCATCAGCTCGCGGGCCGTGACTCGGGTGAGGTCCATGGGAGGTCACTCGGTCCGGGGATTCCCGCGACCCGGAGCCGGCACCGGGCGGCCGCGCTCGTCGCGGGTGGGCCGAGCCGCCCCGGCGGGAACGCCGGGGCTCTCCGCCCGAACCGGAGTCTAGACGGCCGGACCCCAGAACTCTGTAGGGGATCCCACGCCATTCTGCGTAGGGACGAGCGCCACTGCGGCCGTGGGGCGCCTCCCCACAGCCCCGAGGACCGGCCCGGCGCCAGCCGGCCTCCGCGCCGTCCCGGCGGTCGCCGGTGTCAGCCCCCGGAGTCGGTCGGGCCGGCCGGGAGCACGAACGGGAGGTCCGCCTTTCGGAGCGCCTCGCGGAGCGCCGGCACGGTTCGCGTGACGAGATCGTGGTAGGCCACCCGCGCCTCGCCCAGGCGCCCGTGAAGCAGGCCGAACACCTGGCGTTGCTGATCGGTCGGCGGAAAGTCCGAAGACTCCTCGGCCACGTCGGACAGGAGCGAGCCGTACCGGCTCCACAACCGGTTCGGGTGCCGGAAGGCGTCCTCGCGCGCCCCGGTCAGGTGGATGTCGAACAGGCGCCCCTCCACCGCGGTCGCCGAGTCGCGCGCGGCATCGACCCGCTTCTGCAGGTCGCCCGGGGAGGAGGTCGACGCCCCGGCTTCCCCCTGGGCCTGGCTCGCCAGCAGGTTCGACAGGTCCGAGAGCTGCTTTCGGAGCCACTCGAGCCGGTCGATCGTGACGGCGGTCGTGTCCATGTCGTCCCGGATCTTCAGGGCGAGCTCGGTCTGGGCCAGGATGTCCGAAGCCGTCCCCGACGTGCTCGGGTCCTTGACGACCTGGACCTCGCGCGAGAGCGTCTTGCCGGAGACGGACAGCCGCACCGTGTAGGTGCCCGGGGGCACGACCGGTCCGCGCTGGCTCAGGTCGAGGTCCCAGGGCAGGATGGAACGCGTCCCATCCTCTCCGAGGGGCACCCAGGGCGCGTCGGGTGGCGGGGTCCTGAGCTTCGGCCGCCGCACATCCTCGTACCGCAGGTTCCACCAGGAGCGGTCGAGTCCCGCGTCGCCCTCCCCCCGCACCGTACGCACCGTGTCGCCCTGCGCGTCCAGCACGACGAGCCGGACCGCCGAGGACGCCTTCGCGGGGAGCGCGTAGGTGAGCGAGGCCCCGTTCGGAGGGTTCCTGCCCTGCACGTGGCCCGGCGTGGAGTGTCGCGTCTGCACGGGCCGGAACCGGTAGACCTTCCGGGGAGCGAAGAAGGCGACGCTGTCCGCCACGCCCGCGCCCGTCGCGGCCATCTGCTCGAGGGGCGTGATGTCGTCCAGGATCCAGATGCCGCGGCCGTAGGTGGCCACGGCGAGGTCGTGGAAATGGGGCTGCACGGTGAGCCAGAAGGCGGGCGCGTGCGGCAGGTTCGTCTGCAGCGAGCGCCAGTGGCCGCCGTCGTCCAGGCTGGTCCACACGCCGTTCTCGGTGCCGACGAACAGGAGTCCGGGCTGCGAGGGGTCCTCGCGGACCACGTGCACCACGCTCAGCTCGGTGCGCGGCAGTCCCGCGTCGATGCGCTTCCAGTGCGCCCCGTAGTCGCGGGTCACGTACACGTACGGCGCGAAGTCGCCCTGCTCCTGGAGGTCCACGGCCAGGTAGGCGGTGCCGGCCTCGAAGTGGGACGGCTCGACGTTGCTCACCCTGCCCCACGCAGGCAGGCCCGGGACGTCGGCCGTCACGTCCGTCCAGTTCTCACCGCCATCCCGGCTCACGTGCACGAGCCCGTCGTAGCTCCCCGCCCACAGGACGCCGGCCTGAACGGGCGACTCCGCGATGGAGGAAAGCGTGGCGGAGCTGAAGGTGTTCAGGTTGTCGATGCTGGTGCCCCCGGAGCTCCCCTCACGGGCTGTGTCGTCGCGCGTCAGGTCCGGGCTGATGACCTTCCAGCTATGGCCGCCGTCGGTGGTCATGTGGACGACCTGGCTCCCCACGTACACCCGGTTCGGGTCGTGGGGGGAGATCGCGATCGGGAAGGTCCAGTTCCAGCGGTACTTCTTGTCCTTCGGCGGCACTCCGTATCCCGCCTCGGGCCACACGGTCACGTCCCGCTCGTGGCCCGTCGAGATCACCGTCCGGCCGAGCTGTCCATCGTAGCACCCCGACCATACCACGTCGTTCGAGACCGTGTCGGGCACCGCGAAGCCGCTCTCGCAGCCCCCCACGGCCGTCCACGAGCCGATCGGGATCGAAAAGCCGCCCGGGGTGCGGCCGGGCCCGCGGTAGGAGTATCCGTCCTGCCGATTCCCGTACACGAAGTAGGGCACCCGGTCGTCCGTGTAGACGTGGTACATCTGGGCGATCGGGAGGACGACACGCTGAAAGCTCTTGCCGCCGTCCAGCGTGATGCTGGCGCCGCCGTCGTGGGCCACCATGTACCGGTCGGCGTTCGTGGGGTCGATCCAGATGTCGTGGTTGTCGCCGCCGCCCAGGGGCGGGTGCTGGGCCAGCGTCTGGCCGCCGTCCCGGGACATGCCGAAGCGGACCGACGCGAAGTACAGCCGGTCCGGATCGGCCGGGGAGACCCGCAGCCGCGTGTAGTAGGGTCCGCGCTCGGCCATGCTGTGGTCGTGGCTCACCAGCCTCCAGCTCGTCCCCCCGTCCTCGGATCGGTACAGGGCGGGGTCACCGGCCTGGACCAGCGCGTACACGCGGTCCGGGTCCGAGGGCGCGACCCCCACGGACACCTTGCCGAGCGTGGCGGTGTCCGACGGGAAGCCGTGCCCGGCGACCTTCGTCCAGTGGTCGCCGCCGTCGTGCGTCACGTACACGCCGCTCCCCCGGCCGCCGCTGTGCAGGTCCCACGTGTGGATCTCCACCTGCCACAGGCCCGCGAACAGGGTGCCCGGGTTCTTCGGGTCGAGGGCCAGGTCGGAGCACCCGGTGCTGTCGTTCACGAACAGCACCTTTTCCCAGCTCTTCCCCCGGTCCCGGGTCCGGAACACGCCGCGCTCCGCCTGGGGCACGTAGCCGTTCCCCATGGCGCACACGTAGACCACGTCGGGGTCGCGGGGATCGACGATGACGCGGCCGATGCGGCCGGTCTTGCGGAGGCCCATGTTCGCCCACGTCTTGCCGGCGTCGGTGGACAGGTAGATCCCGTCCCCGAGGGCGGTGGCCAGGCGGATGTAGAACGTCTCGCCCGTGCCGGCCCACACCTCGTTGGGGGCCGAGGGCGCGATGGCCAGCGCCCCGATCGACTGTGCGGGCTGCTCGTCGAACACGGGGCGCCAGCTCGAGCCGCCGTCCTCGGTCTTCCACACGCCCCCGGAAGCGGCGCCCACGTAGGCGACCAGCGGATTCCCGGACACGCCCACCACGGCGCTGGCCCGGTTCCCGTCCGGGCCGAGCTCGCGCCACCGGAGGCCGTGGAAGAAGCCGGTGTCGGCCGCCGGAGGCGCCGGCACCGGGACGGGCGCGAGCACGGCGTCGGGGTCCTGGGCGCGGAGCGTGGTCGGCCGCACGGCGCCGACCGCGAGCGCGAGGAGCGGCAGGAGTACGGACGGACGACGGGCGATCGACGAGGCCGCCGGGCCCCGCGGGGCATGGCGGAGCGAACGGAGCGACCGCGCGGTGTGCGCGGCGACGGTGCCCGGGCGCGGTGCGATGGGCATCATGGAGCGGTCCTCGTGGCTGGTGTGGGCGCTGGTCCCGGGGCTCCTCCTCCGGGGACGGCCCAGCTTGGGCCGGGACCGAGCGGAAGCGCAAGGGAACGCCCGGAAGCCCCGATCATGGCCACGCCGGGGACGAGAACGCCGGATTCCGGAACGGGACCCGCGCTCACCGCACCGTGAAAGCGCTCACCATCCCATGCTCGAAGTGCGGCTTGCCGTCCGTTGCGTCGGGCAGGAAGCAGAGGAACGCGTAGTGACCCGGCCGCAGGTCCACCTCGGCCTCCGCCTCCCGACCCGGTGACAATCCCGTCACGCCCCCAAGCCACTGGCCGGCGGGCGGATCAGCCTGCTTCTCCGACCACCGGGCGAAATCGAACGGGCCCTTGCCGGGGGCGAGGCGGACGAGGGTGAGCTCGTGCGGCTGATCGGCTTCGTTCCGGACCAGGAGACGGTGGCGGCCCGCCGCCAGCGGGTGGGCGATCAAAAAGGAGTAATTCGTGAGACGGACCGTGTCGTCCGCCGCCGGGAGACCCTCGGCCACCGCCGGGGCGGGACCGACCACCCGGAGCGCCCGCTTCATGCCCAGGGCCAGGTGGCTCCTCCCCTTCGGATCGAGCATCAGGCAGATGACGACGTAGTTCCCGGGAGAGAGGATCAGCGTCGCGCTCGCTCGTGAGCCCGGACCCACGGCATTCGGACCGCCCACATCCACCATCCAGGGCTCGAACCGCGTCGCGTCCAGGAAGTCCTGCATTGTCTTGCCATCGTCGAGGCGCAGGAGCCACGCCTGATGGGCCTGGCGGCCGTCGTTGACGAGACGGAGGTCGACGAGCCCGGCCCGAATGGAATCGGGCGCCTGGAACGCATAGTCCGTGGCCACGATCGTGACGTGCTCGGGACCGGCGGAATCGGCCCGGACGGCCGCGGCGGGGTTCGTGGTAGAAGGTCCCGCGCCGACCGCGGCGGCGGTCAGGGCGGCCGTGGTCATGAAGCCGTACAGCATTCGACACCTTCCTTCTGAAGAACGCACAGGCGCCCTCCCCCTGAAGGCGTCGGACCCCATCCTAGGACGCGGAGCCGTCGCGTCAAGACCTACACTTGTAGTCGACCGCTCCGATACGACTACGACTGTCGTCACCCGGCTCAGCCCCCGAGCAGCTCGCCCCGCTGCAACCAGCGGCCGCCCACCGCGAAGGCCCCTCCGACCAGCACGGCCAACACGACGCCGAGCGCCGTGGCCTTCCCGAAGTCGAACGCCCGCAGCTGCGCGAGGATCTCGATCGAGATGGGGCGGGTGGAGTGGGTGTACAGGAGAATGGAGGCGACGAACTCGCCGAGCGCGGTGACGAACGCCAGCGTCCCGCCCGCGGCCAGGCCGGGGAGGACCAGCGGCAGGGCCACCCTCCGCATGATCGTCGCCCAGCCCGCCCCGAGCGACCGGGCCGCGTCCTCGAGAGTCGGGTCGAACTGTCGGAAGGAAGCCACGGCCGCCTGGGCCACCAGGGGCGTGTTCCGGATGAAGTAGGCGAGCGGCAGGATCCAGAAGGTCCCGACCAGGAGGAAGCGACCGAGGGCGGGCCGGTCCACCGAGAAGGTGGTGGCCAGCCCCAGCGCGATCACCGTGCCGGGCAGCGCCCACGGGAGCACCAGGAGCACGCGGAGCAGGCCCCGGCCCCTGAACCGGCGCCGCACGACCAGCCAGGCCGCCACGAAGCACAGGAGGAGGTTGGCGGCGGTGGCCAGGGCGGCCATCTCGAGCGAGTTGAGGATCGGCTGGAGCAGCCCGGGATCCGAGGCCAGCCCCGCGTAGCTGGCCAGGTTGAACCGGTGCGGCAAGATCTGGGTGGTCCAGGTCCCCTGGGGGACGAACGAGACGAGGAGAAGCGTGAGGTGCGGGAGGAGGAGGAAGGTCACGCCTCCCGCCCCCGCGGCGGCCAGGCCCCACCGGGCCCAGCCCGACGTGATCCGGTGCCGGCGGGCCGCGGTGCCCTTGCCGACGGATGCGAACTCCCGTCCCCGTTCCAGCCTGCGGAGCACCCACAGGAACGCCAGCGACACTCCCGCGAGGACCACGGTTTCCACCATGGCCAGCGGCAGCGAACCGCTCAGCTTGCTGGCGTAGATCTGCGTGGTGAGCACCCGGAAGCCCCCCCCGAACACATACGGGGCCGAGAAGGAAGCCATCGAGGTCATGAACACCAGCAGCGCGGCGGCCGACAGGGAGGGCGTGAGCAGCGGCAGCGTCACCCGCCGGAAGATGGTCCAGCGGCCGGCGCCGAGGGACTCGGCGGCCTCCAGCGCCCCTTCGTCCAGGCGGGACAGACCCGCGCGGACGAACAGGTAGAAGTACACGTACATCGTGTAGGCGTGGACGAGCAGGATGGCCGGAGCCCCCTGGAGCTCCCACGGGGGACTCGACATCCCGAGGAGCCGCTGCACGATCCGGGTGAAGATCCCGCTCCCTCCGAACAGGAACAGGAAGGCGATCACGCCCACCAGCGGCGGCAGGAGCACGGGGAGCGCCGCCAGGGCCCCGAACACCTTCCGTCCCGGGAACTCGTAGCGGGCGAACAGGAAGGCGAGCGGCACGCCGACCAGGGCGCACAGGAACACGCTGGCCGCGCTGATCCACAGGCTGGACCAGGCCGCCTCGAGCTCGGCCCGGGTGGTGAAGAAGTCGTGGTAAGCCGACAGCGTGAAGCCGCCCGGGCCGACCAGCGAGCGGCCCAGCACCACGAGGTTCGGGTACACGACCAACCACACCAGGACCACGAGCACCGGCGCGGCCAGGAGCCACGTCAGGCGACGGGAGCCCGCGCCCCCCGCCCCGGCCTCCGGACCGCCCTCAGCTCTCGCCACGGCCGCCGCGCGCGCTCTCCGTCTCCGGCTCCTCGCCCTCCCCGCCCTCGTCCGGCCACCCGCCCGGGGGTGCGTCCGTCCCGGCCCCGAACAGGTGCATGGCGGCTCCCCGAGCCGGGGCCAGCCCCACCCGGTCGCCCGGCGCGGCCGCGTCCCTGTGCCCGTTCACCTCGAGCACGCCCGCTTCCCGCGCGTCGATCCGGTAGGTGGTCACCGCGCCCCGGAAGCGACGATCCACGACCTTCCCGGCCAGGACCTCCCGCCCCGCGCTCTCGGGCGCCCAGGGCCGCAGCTCCAGATCCTCGGGGCGCACCCACAGCTCGGCGCCGACCTCGTCGGGCGCGGGCCCGCGGCCTCCCTCCCGGCCCGCGGCAGTCACCGGGAGCGGCCAGACCGTCCCGTCCGGCAGGCGCGCCACGCGCCCGCCTCCGTCCTCCCGCTCGAGCCGGACCGGCAGACGATTGGCGCGGCCGACGAATCCGGCCACGAACGCGTCCGCCGGGGCGTCGTACAGCTCCTCCGGCTTCCCGACCTGGCGGAGCCGCCCGGACCGCATCACGGCGACGCGATCCGCGAGGTCGAAGGCCTCCTCCTGGTCGTGGGTCACGAACAGCGCCGTGATGTCGAGCTCCTTGATGAGCCGGCGGAGCTCGGTCCGGGTCCGCTCGCGCAGGGCGGCGTCGAGGTTGGAGAGCGGCTCGTCGAGGAGGAGAAGGGGAGGCTCGATGGCCAGGGCCCGGGCCAACGCCACCCGCTGCTGCTGCCCTCCCGAGAGCTGCTGCACGGGGCGCTCCCCATGCTCGGGCAGGTCCACGAGCGTCAGGACACGGCCCACCCGGCGCCGGATCTCGGAGTCCCCCACGGACCGGCAGCGCAGCCCGAACGCCACGTTCTCGAACACGTCCAGGTGGGGGAAGAGGGCGTAGTTCTGGAACACCATGCCGAAGCCGCGACGCCTCGGGCTCCAGGCGGTCACGTCCTGGCCGCGAAAGCGCACGCTGCCCTCGTCCGGCACTTCGAAGCCCGCCACCAGCCGGAGCGCCGTGGTCTTGCCGCATCCGCTCGGCCCGAGCAGGGTGAGGACCTCCCCCCGGTCGACCTCGAGGTCGAGGCCGTCCACGGCCGCCGTGGATCCGAACGTCCTGCCCAGCCGGACGAGCTCGAGCTCCGCGCCGTGGGGCACGCCCGACTCGCTCAGTAGCCCTCGTCGCGGCCGCGGTTCCGGATCTCCCGGTCCCAGTGCCGGAGCCATCCCGGCAGGTGCTCCTGCACGTAGGCCCGGTCCACGTCCATGGGGCGGAGCTCCGGGAGGGTCCGCTGCAGCCACGCCGGCAGGGAGTCGGCGGGAATGTCCGTGCGCACGGGAATCCGGTAGAATTTCCGGGCCGCCTCGAGCACCTCCGGACGACTGCCGGCCCACTGCAGGAAGGTGCGAGCCAGGGCCGGGTGCTTGGCCCCCTTCACTACGGCGATGGCGTCGATGACGACCGGCGTGCCGCTCTTCGGGATCAGGTAGTCGATCGGCAGGCTGGTCGTGGCGCGCAGCGTCTCGACGTCGGGCATGTCCCACACGGTCACGAGCCCTTCCTGTCGGGCCAGCTTCTGATACAGGAGGGTCGGATTGAGGACGTAGTCGCTCGTCTGGGCGTCGAGCTTCAGGAGCCACTTGTAGCCGGCGGTCGAGTCACCGGTGCGCTGGTACTCGCGCCACATGATGGCGCCGAAGATGGCGTGCATGGTGCCCGAGGCGAGCGGGTCCCGGATGAGCACCTTGCCGCGCCACTTCCGGGCGAGGAGGTCGTCCCAGTCCTGGGGCGCCTCCGCCCGGGCGAGCGCGTCCGAGTTGTAGGCGATGACCTCCGGCGTGCGGTACGTGCCGTACCAGCGGCCGGCGGAGTCCCGCGCCGCCGCCGGCACCGAATCGGCCCAGGTGGGGGAGGACGGCGCCAGCAGCCCATCCGACGCGGCACGCGCGAAGATCTCGGTGGGAGCGCCCCACCACACGTCCGCCTGCGGATTGGCCTTCTCCGAGCGCAGCCGGTCCAGCACCTCCTGGCTCCCCATGTCCACCCACTGCACGTCCACGTCCGGGTGGGCGGCCTCGAAGCGCTTCTCGAAGTGGGACAGCAGGTCGCGGCCGTGCGGCGAGTAGATGACCAGTGGGGTGCGGCCGCCGCCGCCCCCGCAGCCCCACAGCGCGGCGGCGCACGCCAGCGCCGCGGCGGAGAGTCGCCCGGTCACGAGCCCCCGCCCGCCCCTTCCTTCCAGCGGTGCCACGCCGCAGGCCGGAGCGACAGGAGGTTGGCGAACAGCCGGTACGCGCCCGGGACACCGGCCGGGAGCTCGCGGAAGAAGTCGAGCCCGGTGTACACGTACACCCCCTTCCCGAGCGTGGCCACCAGCAGGCTTCCCTCCTTCGGCGCCTCACCCGCATCGCGCATGGAGAGGAGCGGCGTGTAGCGGTCGTCCCAACTGTGCAGGAAGTAGAGCCCGCGCTCCTGAATCCAGCCCTCGAAGTCCCCGGGGCCGATGCGGTTGGGTTCGCTCAGCGCCGGAGCGTCCGGATGCAGCAGGGTGACGGGCGCGTGCTCGTCGGTGACGCGATCGTGCGGGTGGGCCATCGTGGCCGGGTACGGGGGATAGCCGCCGTCCACGTACTCGTACTTGTTGTACTGGACGATGAGCGTCCCCCCGGCCCGCACCCAGTCCAGCAGGCGCTGGTTGGCCGACTGCAGGTCCTTGCGCACCTCGTAGGCCCGCACCCCGAGGACGATCACATCGAAGGCCGAGAGGTCCCCGGAGCGAAGCTGGTCCGGACCGAGCATCGTGACGGAGAGCCCGAGCTGCCGGATCGCGTCCGGCACCGCGTCCCCCGATCCCATCACGTAGCCGACCCTCCCCGTGCGGTCCACGCGGACCGGGAAGCGCTCCAGCCGGACGGTCGCGTCGTGGTACAGGGGCACCGGGTCGATGTGGGGGTAGTCGAGCAGGGTGAGCTGGCGGGTCCAGGGTCCGTGGCCCTCGCCGGCCGTGCGCCCGGCCGCGCGCGCCACGGCCTGGATGCGGAACGTGCGCGAGCCGTCCGGACCCTCCCGGCCCGCCGACGCGCTCCCGCCGTCTTGCCCCCCGTCCGCCGCGGGCCTCAGCGTGAAGCTCCGGCTCTCGGTCGCTCCGCGCTCGTCGAGGACGACCTTCGTCGAGGCGGGATCCGATGTCCAGCCGCCCGGGAGCTCGAGCCCCACGTCCAGGTCCAGCGTGTCGTGGGCCTCGCTCCGGACCGTGACCGTCACCTGGCGGTCGGAGTCATGCGATGCGTCCATCCCATCCGTCGGCCACACCAGTACGCCCGGCTCGACCGCGACCGAGACGCGCGGGACGACGTAGACCGGACGCCAGAACTCTCCGCGGGCCTTGTCCACGCCGCGGTAGCGTACATCCCCGGAAGCCGAGACCGCCCGTCCGCCCCCCACGAGAACGGACAACCGGCCGGTCGCCATCGGCGGATCCAGGGGCCGCGCCCGGAGCGACGGATTCTCGGGCCAACGGTACAGGTCGCCCACCGTGTCCTGGCGCAGGAAGTACTCCTCGGTGGGGCGCGCGTCGGCCGGCACGTGCACGTCGAACGTCCAGCGCGCCAGCCGTCCGGCCGGGAGCTGCAGCCCGGAGTCACCACCCGCCGCGGCCGGGGCGACCCCGTAGAAGCCCGGGCGACGCGGATTGGCGGCCCGCACGCTGTCGGCCGGCAGCAGCCGCGCCGACCATCCGTCCGGGAGCGACAGCGCGGGAGCGTCCGCGTGGACGGGCCGTGATCCGCCGTTCCACAGCTCGGCGTGCACGCGGACCGTCGTCCCCGGGATCCACAGATCGTCCTCGGCCCGGAAGCGGTACGTGACGCCGGAGGCCGACAGGAGGGCCCGGCCCGCGAGCCGGACCTGCCGGTCGAGCGCGGCCCGCACGGCCGGGTCGGCACCCGCCGCCATGGCCCGAGCCGAGTCGATGGCCTCGACCGCGCGCTGCAGCGGGCGACCGGCCGCACCCGGGTCCAGGGCCCGAAGGGAGTCCCGAGCCTCCTGGACGGCCGCGCGGTACTCGGCCAGCTCCCTGCGCGCCGCCTGCCGGCGGGCGCCCGGAACGCCGCCGGCCAGACCCACCAGCGTCGTGTCGATCCCGGCGAAGAGTCCCTTGCCCGGCGCCGCCTTCGTGAGGTTCTGGAGAAGCATGAGACGGGTGTAGCGCGGCCCCGGCGGACGGGCCTGACCCATGTCCTGCGAGCGGTGCTGGCTGCGGCTCAGCATGGCGAGCTGGAAGGGGGACAGGCCGAGGACGGGATCGTAGTTCCCGGTCGGAATCTGCAGCGTCACGCTGTCACTGCTTCGCCATGTGCGCCGGTACAGCTTCTCCGCGCGCCACGGCCGGGCGCCCCACCGGAGCTGCTCCGGGAACGCGGTCGAGTCCGCGGCGAGCCTGAAGGCGATCGGGGTGAGATCGCCGGCGACCTGGTGCTGACCGTGGCCGTCGGCCGGAGTGCCGCTGAAGATCGACACGACGACCTGTGGCCGGAACGTACGGATGACCCACACCATGTCGCTGAGCAGCGTGTCCCTGGGCCAGTGGCCGAACGACTCGGCCATGGTCTTGGAGAAGCCGAAGTCGTAGGCCCGGGAGAAGAACTGCTCCGCCCCGTCGATCCGCCGCGCCGCCAGGAGCTCCTCGGTGCGAATGAGTCCGAGCCCCTTCCCGAGCTGGGGGCCGATGAGGTCCTGTCCGCCCTCGCCGCGCGTGAGCGCCATGTAGGCGGCCCGAGCTCCCTCGAACCGGGCCAGCTCGGCCAGCAGCGCCGTGTCCTCGTCGTCAGGATGCGCGGCGATGAGGAGGACGCGCTTCACGCCCCCCATCCGGCGGAGGAGGAGCGCCGTCTCGGTCACACCGCCCTCGACGGGCAGTCCGCGGTAGGGCGCTTCCTGGGCGAGGAGCGGCGGCGAGCCCGGCGCCGCTCCCCCGGATCCCGGAAGGCCCGGAGCGGCCGACACGGCCACGGTCGCGGCGAGGAGCGCCGTCAGCGGGCGGCGACGGAGGAGTCGAGCGGACGATGTCTGGGCGCCGGAGGCGCGGATGTTGGTATCGTGCATGGCCGCGAAGCTAGGCCGGAGTCCCCGGACGGAAAAGGGGGATCGCGGGTCCGGAACCGACGGCGCGCGCGCGTCGTTCCACCGGTGTGCCCGGTATGCGGGGTACCGTCGCGGTGAGACCAGGGCCCGTGCGCGGTTCCGGTCGCCGGGTGAGGTGGGGCTGCGAGCGAGGGGCGTTGCCGTCAGCGGAAAGGTCGCGATGAGCCAGGGCGAGCCCGGGAGCGCCGGCGCGAGCCTCGAGCTCGCCCGGCGGTGGATCGGCTGTCGGGAGGTCCTCGAGTCCCTGTACGACTACCTGGACGGAGAGCTCGGGCCGGCCCGGGAGCTCCGGGTGGCCCGGCACCTCGAAGCGTGCGCCGCCTGCGGCGCACGGGTCCGGTTCGAGCGGAGCTTCCTGCAAGCGATCCGGCGCGGGAGGGCCCCGTCGGCCGCCGCGACGGGCCGCTAGCCCGGCTGCGCGGGCGAACGGCGGGCGCCGACCGCCGCAGGGCCGGCGCTCTCGATCCTCACCAGGTGAGCTTGCCCGGCGCCCGGACGACCGGCGGGGACTCCCTCTCCCGCTCCGGGTCGTCCGGCTCGCGAGGATCGGATCCTCCGTCCACGCCGGGCGCTCCACGGGGCGGACCGCCCGGAGGGTCGTCTTCGTCGAGCCGGGCCACGGGCCCCGACCAGCCGCTGTTCAGCAGGATCGCAGATAGGTTCATGGTCCTCCGTTTCGTCCGCGGACTCCACGTCCGTAGACGACACGGAAGTTCATCCCTGGGCGTCCCCCCGTCTGTAGGGCCATTCCCCTCCCCGCCGTGGGGAGGAAGGGGCCGTAGGAGGTAGGCCGGTCGGACTGTGCCGCGTAGTCGAGGCCGGCGGCGGGCGGCGCGGGCGGCGGCTCAACCCTTGAGCACGCCCATGGGCCGAAGGCGAGCCACCTTACGCCCGATGCCCGCCCGGTGGACGACCTCGACCACCTCGGCCACGTCCTTGTACGATTCCGGAAGCTCCTCGGCGATCGTCGCCCGCGATGCCGCCCGCACCTCGATCCCCCGCTCGCGGAACTCGCGCTTCAGGGCGCGACTCCCGGCGGCCTTCCTGGCCTGCGTGCGGCTCATGCGCCGTCCGGCGCCGTGGCAGCACGAACCGAACGTCTCCTCGAACGCCCGCCGGGTGCCGACCAGAACGTAGGAGTAGCGTCCCATGTCCCCCGGAATTAGGACAGGTTGTCCTACCGCGGCATACCTGGGGTCCAGGTCCGGATGCCCCGGCGGGAAGGCCCGCGTGGCTCCCTTGCGGTGCACGCACAGGCGCCGCTCCCGGCCGTCCACGAGGTGCGTCTCCCACTTGGCGTTGTTGTGGGCCACGTCGTAGACGAGCCCCAGGCCCAGCGCCTCCCACCGTCGTTCGAGCACGCGCTCGAAGGCGCCCCGGACCAGGTGGGCCATGCGCTGCCGGTTCACGAACGCGAAGTTGGCCGCCGCCGCCATGGCGGCCAGGTAGTCCCTGGCCTGTGGGGAGTCCAGCGGCGCGCAGGCGAGCTGCCGGTCGGGGAGCGCGATTCCATACTCGGCCACCGCGTCCAGCATCACCTCCAGGTAATCGGTGCATACCTGGTGACCCAGGCCTCGCGAGCCCGAGTGGATGAGCACCGTGACCGTCCCTTCCTCGAGACCGAGCGCGGCCGCCGCCGGCTCGTCGAACACCCGGTCGACGTAGCCCACCTCGATGAAGTGGTTCCCGGAGCCGACGCTTCCCAGCTGATCGCGCCCCCGGTCCATGGCTCTGGCACTGACCCGGCTCGGGTCGGCCCCCGGAAGCACGCCGCCGCTCTCGATTCGCGCCAGGTCGGCGGGAACACCCCAGCCCCGCGCCTCCACGGCCCACGGCACCCCGCCGGTCAGCACGGATTCCAGCGCCTCGTCCGGCAGCCCACCGCCACGGTGGTGCGAGCCGACGCCGGAGGGCACGTCGCGCATGACCTGGTTCATCAGGGGCTCGAGCCGCGGGCGGACGTCCGCCTCGGTCAGGTCCGAGCGCAGGAGCCTCACGCCGCAGTTGATGTCGTAGCCGACACCCCCGGGGCTCACCACCCCGCCCTGCTCTGGATCGAAGGCCGCCACCCCCCCGATCGGGAAGCCATAGCCCCAGTGGATGTCCGGCATCCCGATGGAGCGGCCGACGATGCCCGGCAGGCAGGCGACGTTGGCCACCTGGCGCAGCGATTCGTCGTGGCGGACGTCCTCGATGAGGCGGTCGTCGGCGTACACGATCCCGTCGACCCGCATGGGATCACGGCGCGGCAGGAGCCACCGGTGGTCGTCGAGTCGTGTCAGCTCCAGCGTCTCGGGTGCGAGCGTCGTGTCCATGGCAGACCGCCTCCGGCTCCCCATGAGCCCCATTCCTCCCGCGCTTCCCGACCGGTCGCTTCCAGGAAGGCGCTGCGGGCGCGCGACGGGGACGTCGCCGCCCGGTCGGCAGCGGGGAATCTCCCACACCCCGGTCCGGCGGCGCCCCGACAGACAGGATGGGCCCGGTCGGCTACCCTGTCATACGGGCCCTGTCGCTCGCATCGATGCGTCGAGGCCCGCGATCGGCAGACCGCCGGTCGTCGTGCCAACGATCCTGGACCCTCCCCGCAGCCGGTCCGGTGCAATGAGTCAGGCCGCTCCCTACCAGAGTCGCTCCCGGGCCGGAGTCCTGCTGGCCACCGCGTTGCGGGACGCACTTCCGGAGCTGGTGGACCCCATCGTGCTCGCCCTGCCCCGCGGTGGTGTGCCCGTGGGCCTAGAGGTGGCCCGGCTCCTCGGGGCTCCGCTCGACGTAATGGTCGTCCGCAAGCTCAGTCTCCCGGGCCGACCGGAGTCCACGATGGGCGCGGTCGCCTCGGGGGGGGGCCGCGTTCTCGACGCCGAGATGCTCTCCCGGGCCCGCATGGATCGGCGCACCCTCGCGGAGGTGGAGCGCCGGGAGCGGGCCGAGATCCGTCGCCGCGAGAACGTCTACCGCGGGCTTCGGGGCCGCCTGCGCCTCCACGGCCGGACCGCGATCCTGGTGGACGACGGCGTCGAGACCGGCTCTTCCATGCTGTCGGCCGTACAGGCCGTCCGGGCGCTCGATCCGGAGCGCGTCGTCGTCGCCGTGCCGGTGGCGAGTCCGGCGATTCTGTCCGTCCTGCGACGCGATGCGGACCTGGTCGTGTGCCCGGTCCAGCCCGTGCCCTTCTTCGCCGTCGGCGTCTGGTACCTGGACTTCCCCCAGCTGGGCGACGACGAGGTCCGGGCCCTGCTCGAGCGAGCCTGGGACGAAGAGGCCCGGCCGCGTAGCACGCCGGGCCCGCTCTGAGCACCCCCGGACCACCGGGCGACACGCCGGCGTCCGGACCAGAGCCCGGGGAGCCGCTACGCGTCCTCTCCTTCGGACCGTGCCTCACCCGCCGGCACGGCGGGACCGCCCAGGACATGCACGGTGCTGGCCTGAGGCCCCTCCACCCCCTCCTCGACCGCAAAACGAACCGGCGTGCCGATCTCCAGGTCGTCGAAGGCCCCGCTCAGCACGCTGTTCCGATGGAAGTAGTATTCCTCGCCCTCGGGGGTCTCGATGAAGCCATAGCCCTCGTACGTGAACAGTCGTGCGACCCGGCCCCGCGGAAGCTCCTCACGCGACTTGACCTGGCCGCGCAGCTTGCGCACGTAGTCCTCGAGCTGGCGGACCATGGCGTCGAAGGCCTCCGTCACGGCCACCCGGAGCTCTTCGCGCTTCTGCTGCGCCGGTGGCTCGCGGCTGACGACAACCTCGGTGCCGGGCACGCGCACCTCGATGCGGACGTGGTAGAGATTGCCCTCCCGACGACGCGGATTGGGGACCTCCACCATGACGTGGCAGCTGGTGATCCCGTCGAAGAAGCGCTCCAGGCGCCCGATCTCCTCGTCGATCTGGGCCCTGAGGGCCGGTGTGGACTCGAGGTTCCGGAAGCTGATCTCGGGAACGGTTTCCATGATCACATCCTCGGTACGGGAAGACCTCAGCGGCCGCCGTCGTCCGTCGTCCCGACCGGCATCAGGACCACGGGCTCCAGGCGCTCCGGGAGCCCGAGGGCCCGCTCGACCGCTTCACCGTCGAAGGCTCCGACCAGCACGGTTCCGAGCCCGAGCGCGGCGGCCTGCCGGTAGATTTTCTCGGCGGCAGCGCCCGTCTCGATCCACACGTACCGCGGCGCCGGCTGGCCGTCCTGGCTCGCGGTCAGCCTCACGTCGGCCGCCAGGGTACGACCACCGGTGCGTCGGCCCTCTGTGCCGCGGAGGCCCAGGGCCGCCCATAGGAGCGTGACGATCTGCTCCATGTCGAGCGGCCGAGCGCTGAAAGCCCGCGCCGATCGACGTTGCAGAAGGGCCTCCGACAACGGTGCGCTCAAGGTGTCGACAGGTGCCGGGAGTCGGACGACAAAGCTCTCGCGCCCCCGGGTCGCCGCCGACGTGAGCACCGCCGGAACGGTGATCAGGAGCTCATCGCCAGGACTCCGCGGCGCCAGCGTGGCGTGTGCACCGATGCACTTCGTCCGTGTGGTTTCAAGGTCGGGGTCGAGGCTGCGGCCCACTGTCGGGGGAATCCCCGCCCCGGGTGTAGGGGATCGCCGGGCCGGTAGGTCGCCTCTCCCGGCCAGCCGCGCGGAGTTCCTGCAAGGCGGCCTTCCGGTACCGGAGCGCGGAGCCGAACGGGCCGAGCCGCTCACTCGCGCTCTCGCACGCGCACGCCTTCCTCCACGCGATCGGAGGGATATAGGATCACGCGATCCCCCGGATGCAGTCCGCCGCGTACCTCCGCCCGGTCCTCTCCGCGTTCGCCGACGTCGACCTGGCGGCCCCGAGCGCGGCCACCCTCCACCACGAACACCCTCCATGCCTCGCCACGCCGGAAGAGGGCTCCCGCCGGAATCCGGACCACGTCCTCCGCCTGCCACACCACGAAGCGGATTTCCACCCGGTAGCCCACGCCCAGGCCCGGCGGCACGACCGGAATCTCGCCGGTGACGCGCACCCGCTGCTCCTGGACGCCGAGGGCCGACACCTTCGTGAACGCCTCCGGCTCGACGCCGGTGACCTGGCCGCGCAGCACATCGTCGCCGCCCCAGTCCTCCACGAGAACCGGAATGCCGGGCCGAATCCGCACGGCGTCGGTCGACAGGACCTCGGACACGATCTCGATCGATTCCGTGTCGCCCACGTCGACCAGACCCTCGCCGGCAGCCACCGCCCGCTCGCTCGCCTCCGGGACCCGGAGCACCCGGCCGGACACCGGCGAGCGGACCTCGACGACCGAGGAAGCCCCGACCGGGGTGGCATCCATCACCCCGGCTTTCGCCGCCGCCACTTCGGACTCCGCTGCCCCCACCGCTGCCTCGGCTACCTGGATCTCCCGGTGGCGCGTGGCCGCCAGCACCTGGGCCTGCTCCAACGCCTCGGGGCTGATCGCCCCGGCGGCCGCCAGCTCGCGGCGCCGCGGCAGCTCCCGGTCGGCTTGCTCCGACAGGGAGCGGGCATGCTCGAGCGCCGCCATGGCCTGGCGTAGGGCCGCCTCCGCCGAGGTGACGCGGGCCCGCGCGGCCACGCCGGTCCTCGGATCCAGTGGCGGAGAGGCGATGCGGGCCACGACCTGCCCGGCCTCGACTCTGTCTCCCTCCGAGAGCTCGAGCCGCAGCAGTCGGCCGGTCACCGGCGCCGCGATTCGGTACCGGTCCAGGAGCCGGGTCGTACCCTCCTCGCTCACCGTAGCGCGGAGCGAGCCTCGGTCCACGATTCCGGTCTCGATCGCCACCGGCGAGGGCCGCAGGGCCCACACCGCGGCCGCGGCCAGCACGAGCTCCGCCGTGGCGTAGACGAGGCGACGCCTCCACCGGGCCCATGGACGCGCTTCGAGCGCAGCCGTACCCGCGGTCGCCTGCTCCGCCTCCCGGCTCACGTCGGGCGGCGGCGGGCCATCCCGCCCCGCCCCGTTTCCCCGCCGCCGCCGGGTCTCCACGTCCACCTGCTGGGTCTCCATGCCGCCCTCTCTCTATTCACTCACGGGTCTTGAGGACCCCGATCAGGTCCAGGTGCTTGAGGCGCCTCCAGACCGCCGCTCCGGTAAGGGCCGCTATGCCGAGGATGATGAGCCCCGTCCACACGATGCTGGCGGCCGCGAACACAATGGGAATGCGGTAGCTTTCGCCGTTCAGGGACAGGATCCACGCCAGGCAATAGACCAGGCCCAGGCCGAAGCCGGCCGGAATCGCCAGCGCCGTGATCACGCCCTGCTCACCGAGCAGGATCACGGCGATCTCGTGCCTCGTGAAGCCGAGCACGCGGAGGCTGGCCAGCTCCCGTCCCCGCTCGGAGAGGGCGATCCTGGCTCCGTTGTAGATGACACCCACTGCGATGATGGCCGCGAAGATCGACACGATCAGGAGCGTCGTGTCGAGACTCTCGGCCATGCTCTCCTCGAAGTGGCGGAGCATGGCCGCCGGAGAGCTCACGCCGGCCACCCGCGGGATTCGTTTGAGCCGCGACTGCAACGGTTCCAGGATCGGGGCGTCCACGGCCAGGTGCGCTCCCGACACCGTCGGCCCCTCGCCGAGCAGTCTCGACAGGGCCCGCCGATCCATGTAGGCGTTGATCCCGAACAGGTCGTCCACCGTTCCGGCCACCGGCAGTCGGACGACGGGACGGCGGCCCTCCAGCACCTCGACCCGGACCGAGTCTCCCGGACGCACGCCCAGCATGCGGGCTAGGATGGCACTCACCAGCACTCCGGTCTCCGGAGTCGCGATCGCACGGCCGTCCCGGTCGACCACCCGGCTCAGCTTCGGCGTAGGCTCGAGGCCGAGGAGGGCGAGCTGCCGCATGCGGTGTCCGGACCGCAGTCGGACCGGGACCGCGCGGAAGGGCTCCACCCGCCGCACGCCCGCCAGGTGCCGGAGATCGTGCCTCACCGCGTCCGATCGCGGGGCGTTGAGCAGCACCGTGAGGCTCTGGCGCTGGGCGACCGCGAACTGAAGGTCGAAGGTGTAGCGGAACGCGTCGTAGAAGAAGAGCGTCCCGAAGATGAGGGCGGCCGCGAGCCCGACTCCCAGTACGGACACGCCGGTGCGGAAGGGCCGCCGCGTCAGGTTGCGCAGTACGATGCGACCGGAGGTCGACAGCGTACGCGCGGGGAGGACCCGCTCGATCCAGCCGCGGGCGAAGCGGGCCGGAGGCTCGGGCCGCATCGCCTCGGCCGGAGGCAGCCGGACCACCCGCCGCACGGCCCCCAACGCCCCCACGGCTGCCGCGAGCCCGCTGATGGCCACCGCTCCGAGCACCAGACCCCAGCTGGCCCGGTACTTCAGGTCGGGCAGTCGGAAATACTCTCCGTACAACCGCACGAGTCCGCCGCCCAGCCACACGCCCGCCCCGATGCCGATCAGCGAGCCGAGCAGCACGGCCGCGAGCGCGAAGCGCAGGTAGTGCCATCCCAGATCCCGGTTCCGGTACCCGAACGCCTTGAGAACCCCGATCTGCTCGCGCTCGGCGACCACCATGCGTCCCAGCACCACGCTGAGCAGAAAGGCCGCGACCCCCAGGATCATGGCCGGCACCACAGTTCCCGTGGCGCGGTTCTGCTCCACCTCATCCTCTATCACCCGGTTCGAGGGCTGGTCCTCCCGGCCGTAGGCCCCGATTCCACCGTACGGGGCCAGGATCCGGTCCAGGTCGGAGATCACCGCATCCTCGCTGGATCCGGGGGCGAGCCTGAGGGACACCTCGTTGAACGCGCCCTCGGCGTCGTAGGCGGCCGCCAGCGCCCGGCGCCGCATCCAGAACACGCCGAACAGCGTGTTGTCCGTGGCGTACGCCCCGCCGGGGCCCAGCGGGTAGACGTATTCGGGCGACATCGCCATGCCCACGATCCGTATCCGCTCCCACCGCCCGTTGATCACCGCCCCCACCGAGTCGCCCAGCACCAAACGGTTGGCCAGGGCGAACTGCTCGTTGACGACCGCCTCCTCGCGACGACCGGTCTCCGGGAGCCGGCCCTCTAGCAGGTGGAGGCGATCGATGCGAGGCTCGCCCCGGTCGGGGAGTGACACGAGTCGCCCCACGGCGGGCTCGACGACGCCCGGTACGTCCAGGGTCACGTCGAGCACGATCCGGGTCTCCACGGCGGCCACGCCCTCGATCCGCTCGATGCGCCGCGCGAGGAATTCCGGCGCTCGTTTCAGCGGTCCCCACACGTCCGCGAAACGCGCCTGGCGGTAGAAGCGCTCCGTCGACGCCTCGAGGGAATCGAACGCGCTGCGGAACAGCACGATCGTCGCCACCCCGGCGGCCACCACGAGCGCAATGGAGAGGACCTGCGCCCACAGCCTCAGGAGGTCCCGGGCCAGCTTCCGGTCCAGGGAGCGCACGGCGTCACCAGGTGAGCTCGCGCGGGCGAGCCTTCACCCCGTTCCGATCCTCCGAGACGATGCGACCGCTCGACATGTGGAGCACCCGGTCCGCCATGCGGGCTATGGGAACGTTGTGGGTGATGAGCGCGGTGGTGGTGCCCAGCTCGAGGTTCACCCGCTCGATCGCCTCCAGCACCAGCACGCCAGTCTGGTAGTCCAGGGCCCCGGTGGGCTCGTCGCACAGCAGCACGTCCGGGCGCTTGGCGATGGCCCGCGCGATGGCCACCCGCTGCTGCTCGCCCCCCGACATCTGGGCCGGAAAGTGGTGCACTCTCTCCCCGAGCCCGACCATGCACAGCGCCTCGTCGGGGGCCATGGGGCGCTCCGCTATCTCGGTCACCAGGGCCACGTTCTCCCGCGCTGTGAGGCTCGGGATCAGGTTGTAGAACTGGAACACGAAGCCCACGTGTTCGCGACGGAATCGGGTCAGAGAGGCGTCGTCGGCTTCCGTGAGATCGTGCTCCTCGAACCAGACAGAGCCCGACGTCGGTACATCCAGACCACCCAGGATGTTGAGGAGGGTGGACTTTCCGCTTCCCGAGGCTCCCAGGATGACCACGAGCTCGCCTTCGAACAGGTCCAGGTTCACGGACCGGAGGGCGTGCACGTCCACGTCCCCCATGTGATAGACTTTGGAGACGGAGCGGGCCCTGAACACGGCGTTCTCGGGATGCGAGCGTGAGCGCTCGCGGTCCTGGAGCGTGGCCGGGCTGGCCATGGTGTGGCCTCCCTCGGTGTGGGTCCTCCGCCGACCTCCACTTTAGCCCGGCAGAAGGTCCTCGTCAGTCAGGAGAAGCACTGCGAGGGTGTGGGGAGTCTCACGGGCACGGTGGCCCGCCACAGGTCGG
>CANPVD010000040.1 GCA_947581615.1 Candidatus Humimonas hydrogenitrophica | reverse complement strand
GCGGCTGGCCGAGGTGGGGATGGACCCGGTGGTGCTGGCCGTGGCCCTGGCCACCTGCCTGGCCGCAGCGGTGCTCCTCGGGGTCATCCCCGCGCTCCGGCCTACCCGCGACCTCACCGGCACGCTGCGGGAGGGTGGCCGGCGCTCCACCTCCGGGAGGTCGCGCCTGCGGGGCCGCAGCGTCCTGATGGCCACGCAGGTCGCGCTCGCCCTCGTGCTCCTCATCGGCGCCGGCCTGCTGTTCCGGACCTTCCGCACCCTGCGGGCCGTGGACCTGGGCTTCACCACCCGGCAGGCACTGACCTTCAAGATCGGACTGTCGGAAGCCTCCTATCCGACCGAGGCGGACTTTCTCCGCTTCCACCGCGAGCTGGTCGGCCGGCTGGCCGCGCTCCCCGGCGTCGAGTCGGTGGGCGCCGTCGGACACTGCCTTCCGCTCACGGAAGGGATGTGCTGGGGCGAGACGCTCCACGCCGAGGGATTCCCGCGTCCGACGGGAGAGGTGCCCCCGGTGACCGGCATGCGGCTGGCCACGTCCGGCTACTTTCGGACCATGGGGATCGCGGTCCGGGGCCGCGGGTTCCGCCCGGGCGATGGCGGCGCCGGGGGGCCGGTGGTGGTTCTCAGCCAGGCCGCCGCCCGGGCCTACTTCCCCGGCGTGGACGCGCTGGGCCGCCGGGTACGGATCTCGGGCGACTCGGCGTGGTCTACCGTGGTGGGCATCGCCAGGAACGTGCGCTCGAAGGCCGAGACGGACCAGTTCGAGCGGGTGCTGTACCAGCCGATCGCCGCCGTCGCGCGCGGGGCCACGCCGCGGCCCATGGCCTACGTGCTCCGCACCGCCGTGCCGCCGACCTCGCTCCTGCCGGTGGTCCGGCGCGCCGTGGCAGACCTCGATCCCGCCATACCGCTCGCCCGGGTGGAGACGCTGCAAGGCCGGATCGACCGGGCCACCGCGCCGACCGCGTTCGCGCTCACCCTCATCGGCCTGGCCGCGGCCATCGCGCTCCTGCTGGGGGCCGTGGGCGTCTACGCCGTGGTGGCCTACGCCGTGAGCCAGCGCACGGTGGAGATCGGCGTCCGCCTCGCGCTGGGGGCCCGGCCCGGGGACGTGCTCCGGCTGGTGATGCGGCAGGGCGGCGTCCTGGTGGGGGTCGGCGTCGCGGCGGGGCTGGCGGCGGCGCTCGCCCTCACTCGCCTGATGGCCGGCATGCTGTTCGGCGTGCGTCCGTTCGACCCCCTGAGCTACGCCGCCCTCACGGCGCTCATGCTCGGGGTGGCGGCGCTGGCGCTGTGGCTCCCGGCCCGCCGTGCCGCGCGCCTGGACCCGCAGGAGGCGCTCCGCTCGGACTGAGGGCAGCGGCGGTCCGCGCCGCGCTCTCGAGCGGAATCCGGGATCGAACGGCGTCGGAACGAGCCCGCTCCGGTGGGCGTTACGTGCTGGTGAGTCGTCGAACCGGGCCGTCGAAGCGCCATCCGTCCAGACGGGATGCCCGGCCAGCCGAACGCTCTCCTCGAACAGGAGCGGACCATGGGCCATCCGCGCTCGATCGTGTGCCTGTTCGCGGCCGCCGCGTCCGCGCTCTCCGCGTGCGGCGCGCCCCCGGGCCACGCCGAGGATCGCCGGGCCCTCCTGGCCATCTACGAGGCTCAGCGGACCGCCCACTTCAGCGGAGATGCCGAGCAGTTTCTCGCCGCGGTCGATACCGGCTACTGGGCGATCGCCAACGGCGAGAGCCGCTTTCGGGGGAAGGCTGAAGCCCTCTCCGCGGCGGGAGCGTACTTCCACGACGTGCGGATCCAGGCGGTCGAGGACGTGGCTCCTCCTCGAATCACCGTGGCCCCCGATGGCCGGACGGCCTGGCTGATCGGCCAGGTGGAGGTGCGGGGCACCCGTCGTGACCCGGCGGGCTCGCGGCGACCCGTGGCATTTCGGGCAGCGTGGCTCGACCTGTACCGGAAGGTCGGGGGTGCCTGGCGTCTGCAGGCGAGGGTCAACACGGAGCGGGAAGCTCCCTAGCTCCCCCCGCCTGCAACCTATTCCCGGGACGTCCCATCCAAGCTCCGTGACGGGGCCCGCTCGAGGCGGGCCGCCGGGTGACCCGCCGTGGAGCGACGCCGATGGGCGAATGGAAGAGGGACTTCGGGCTGGCCCTGCGCATGCTGCGGCGCCGGCCGGGCTTCGCGGTGACCGTGCTGGCCACCCTGGCGCTCGGGATCGGGGCCAACACGGCCATCTTCGGCGTCTTCCGCACCGTCTTCCTGCAGCCCCTGCCCCTCCCCGACGCGGCCCGCGTCACCTTCGTGATGGAGACGGGCGGCTTCGGGTGCTGCGGGCCCGCCTCGGGCCCCGACTACGAGGACTGGGTCCGGCGCCAGCGCGCCTTCTCCGGGATGGGGATCCTGTCGCCGCGCACGGTGACGCTCACCGGGTCGGGCCAGGCCGAGCGCGTCTACTCGACCGCCGCCTCGGCCAGCGTGTTCCGGCTCCTGGGCGTCTCGCCCCGGCTGGGGCGCGCCATCACCCCCTCCGACCAGGCCGCGCCCTCGGTCGTGGTGCTGAGCTACGGGCTGTGGCAGAGCCGGTACGGCGGGCGGACGGACGTGCTCGGCAGCACGCTCACCATCGACGGGAAGCCGTACACGATCGTCGGCGTCATGCCCCGCGGCTTCGACGTCCCCTCCCCGTGGTCGGTGACCCGGCGGCACCAGCTCTACACTCCCTTCGACGACGCCTGGCTGCAGGGGAACCGCGGCAGCCACAGCTACCCGGTGCTGGCCCGCCTGGCGCCCGGCGCCACCCTGGCCGCGGCCCAGGCGGACATGGACCGGATCATGGGCGACCTGGCGCGCGCCTATCCGTCCAGCAACGCCGACCGCGGGGCGAAGGTGTTCAGCGCCCACGACTACATCTTCGGGAACGCGGGCCGGGAGCTGGGCCTCATCCTGGGGGCCGGCGGACTCGTCCTCCTCATCGCGTGCGGCAACGTGGCGGGGCTGCAACTGGCCCGGGCCGCCGGCCGCGAGACGGAGCTGGCGGTGCGGAAGGCGCTGGGCGCGTCGCGGAGGCGGCTGGTGCGGCTCCTGTTCTCGGAGAGCCTCCTCATCGCGGCGCTCGGCGGGGCCGGAGGGATCCTGGTCTCCTACTTCGCGGTCCGCGGCCTCCGGTCCCTGCTCCCCTCGACGCTGCCCCGGGTGGGCGAGGCGCACGTGGACGGCTGGGCCCTCCTGTTCGCCGTCGGCGCCGCCGCCGTCACGGCGCTGGCGTTCGGG
>CANPVD010000039.1 GCA_947581615.1 Candidatus Humimonas hydrogenitrophica | reverse complement strand
CCAGTTGAAGGTGACGCCCGAGATCGGCTGACCGGAGCCATCGGTGACTTCGGCGTCCAGGCGAACCGTGTCGCCGGGAGCCAGCGTGTCGGCCTGGGGCGTGAGGGACAGGGTGACGGTGCCCGAGCCCTTCTTCACGTTGACCTTGGAGTGGCCCTTCTTGCCGTCGCTCGAGGCCGTGATCGTCGTCGACCCCGTCTTCTTCCCCTTGGCCTGTCCGTTGTTGAGCGACACGACGCTGGTGTCGCTCACCGACCAGGAGATGGAGGCGTCCGGGATCGGGTTGCCCTGGTCGTCGAGGGCCGTGGCGGTGAGGTCCACGGTGTCCTGGACGCCGAGTGACACGCTCTGCGGCTTGACCATGACCTGGGCGACCGACGGACTCGCCGAGGGCGGCGGGTCGGCCGGACCCATCACGGGAGGCGTGCCGCAACTCGCCAGCGCCAGGAGGACGGCCGCGCAGGTCACGCCGGCGGCCGCGACGCGTCGAAGGTGGTTCTCATGCTGCCTCGGCCGGAAGGGAGAGGTCCGCGGAGACTCGGAATCACGAGTGTGGCAATATAGGGAAGGGGGGCACCATCCGCCCCGGTTGAGATCGAACATGCCGTTCACGCACCCTGCTCAGGTGATCGACGGGCCACCTCACGGCGGCCACGAGTCGGTCGTCCACTGCAGGGGTCGGCCAGGTCCGGCTGTCCGTTCGGGCGGACGGCGCGGTCTCACCCGGGGCCCCGCGTTCCACTGGCAATCCGACCGGCATGGCGTCGGGGCCGAACTGGCCCCCGAGCTGTAGCCTCGTGACTTTGCGTCCCCGGCTTTCGCGCGGGTTTGCCTTGAGATCAGTGGACGACGTACTGCCTGGTTCGAAACGGGTCCTCAAGCGAGTTGCGTACCTGAACCTGTACTATTGTGGTATAAGGACTTACGGTATTTTTGCACCTTTCTTCACATGAAGAGATTGCAGGGAGCGATAGTTGTTTCCGTAGGGGGTTCTCCGCGGGGCGCGTGGGAGGATCTCCCCCCGGGGGCGTCTGCGAACGCCGCGGAGCGGCGGGCGGCCCGCGAAGGAGAAGACTCGCGATGTGAGCGTTAGGTGGCCGGCGGAGGAGGGGTCGATCGGGCTGGCCCGCGGGCGGAACCCGGGCCGATGTGAAGGAGGGGGCCGCCCGGTGTCCGGGCCGCCCCCTCGCTGGCCTGCCTGTGTGAAAAGGGCCGCCTCAGCCCCCCGCGGCCACCTTCTCCGGCCGCGGAGTCCTCTCCCAGAACCAGCTCGCGAATCGCCGCAGGCCCTCGTCGAGTCCGACTTCGGGGGCGTAACCGATGAGGTCGCGCGCCTTCGCGTCCGACGCGCACGTCAGGGACACGTCGCCCGGCTGCTCGGGCAGGTGATGGACCGCCGGCTCGATCTCCAGGGCCCGCGCCAGTCGCGCCACCAGGTCGGAGAGGGTGACCGGGTCGCTGCGGCCCAGGTTGACGACATCGTACACGGGCGCGTCGCGGCTCTCCCGCTCGACCCACTCCAGGCCCCGCGTGATCCCGTTCACGATGTCGTCCACGTACGTGTAGTCGCGGGCGGAGCTGCCGTCGCCGTACAGGGGCAGCGGCTCACCGTTCGCCATGAGCCGGGCGAACTTGTGGATCGCCAGGTCGGGCCGCTGCCGGGGTCCGAACACGGTGAAGAAGCGCAGCGACAGGACCGACAGGTCGTACAGGTGGTGGAACGTGTAGCACAACATCTCCCCGGTGCGCTTGGAGGCGGCGTAGGGCGAGATGGGCCGGTCGCCCGCCGTGTCCTCCACGAAGGGCGCGTCCTTGCGCTCGCCGTACACGGAGGAGGAGGAGCCGAACAGGAGCCGCCGGGGTCCCCGCCGCCGCATGGCCTCGAGCAGGGACAGGGTTCCGGTGACGTTCACATCGAAGCACAGGTTCGGGTCGTCGATCGAGGGCCGGACGCCGGGCCGCGCCGCCAGGTGGACCACCGCATCGAAGGCGATGTCCGACAGGAGGCCGTCCAGGAGGACGCCGTCCCGAAGGTCTCCCTCCACCAGCCGCATGGAAGGGTGCCGGAGGGCTGGCGCGATGTTCTGCCGCTTGATCTCGGGCGGGTAGAACGAATCGAAGCTGTCCAGCCCCCACACGCGGTCGCCGCGGGAGAGCAGATGATCGCAGAGGTGCGAGCCAATGAAGCCGGCCGCGCCCGTGACCAGGATGCGGGCCGGCCGCCGGCCGTCTCCGTCCGTGGGAGTCACGGGGTTCGCATGATCGTGGTCGTTGCCCATGCCTGCACTTTCGTGTGGTCGTGGTCGGCTCCCTCGCGGGGCGCACGGGTCCTTGCTGAGGCAAGAGCGGTGCCGGATCCGGAATCGCCGAATGTCCTTTCAGCAAGCGGCTTTGCTCCGGTCGAGGGAGCGCGCGCACCCTTCTCGTGTTGCGCGGTCGAGACAGCCCTGTGGTGTGGTGCGGTCGCAACGCTTGCCGGCCCCGCTGCCGGTTGTCCCGCCCCGGTGGAGCGGGGTATGGTCCTCGCGGGGCGGGGTTGATCCGGGTCCGGGGTGCGTGCCCCGCTTTGCCGGCCGGGGTCCGGCGAGGGGCCTCGCGGAGGGTGTGTTGGGTGCGCCACAGAACGGCGCCCAACTCCTTGACACTACGTCCTCCATGACGTAGTCATCATCGCCCATTCACGTCCGGCGGACGTGAGGGCAGGCAGCGCGAGTCAGACTTGCGATCGGCCCGCGAATCGGGCCGGATTCGGATCGAGATGCTGTGGCTGGCGACCTGTTCTTTCCCCGTCCGACCCGTCGTGGCAGGTCACACGCTGCTCGTTCCTTCTTCGGGGCCGGCCCCGGTGACGGACCGGGTTCCTACCGCGATTCCGAGGTGGTGCGTTGACATCCGATACAGGCAGGGCGCCCGAGCTGGATGGGGAAGAGCCCTTCATATCGTCGGAAGACCGATCGACGATCCACATCCTCGCCGTCGACGATGAGCTCACCGCGCTCAAGAGCTGCGAGTCGGTGCTCACCGCCGAGGGCTATCACGTGGACGTGGAGCGCAGGGGCGAGGATGCCATCCGCCGCCTGAGGGCCGGCAGCTACCACGTCGCCCTCATCGACCAGAACATGCCGCGTGTGGACGGGATGCAGGTGCTGGAAGCCGTGCGCGAGCACTCGCCGTCCACTCTCGCGGTCATGATGACGGGGTACGCCACGGCGGAGGCCAGCGTCCGGGCGTTGCAGGCGGGGGCGTGGGACTACCTGCCCAAGCCGTTCACGGCGACCCAGCTCCTGGTGCTCGTCGACCGCGCCGCCCACACGCTCCTCCGGGTCCGGGCGCTGGCCGGCCGCACCACGAAGGACGCGCAGAGCGGGGTGCTCGTCGACAACGGGGTCCAGATCCTCGGCGTCTCGAAGGCCATGCGCGACGCGGTCGCACGGGCCCTCAAGGTGGCCGGCACGGACGCCTCGGTGTTCATCACGGGGGAAAGCGGTACGGGCAAGGAGGTCATCGCCCGCTGCATCCACCAGGAGAGCCGTCGGGCGAACAAGTCGTTCGTGGCGGTCAACTGCGCGGCGCTTCCCGGCGAGCTGCTGGAGTCCGAGATGTTCGGGCATCGTCGTGGAGCCTTCACGGGTGCGGTGCGCGACAAGCCCGGTCTCCTCGAGATGGCCCACCAGGGTACCCTCTTTCTGGACGAGCTCGTCGAGATGCCGGTCGCGCTGCAACCCAAGCTCCTGCGGGTCCTGCAGGACGGCGTGGTCCGGCGGGTCGGGAGCGAGAAGGACGACGCGGTGGTCGACGTCCGCTTCATCTCGGCCACGAACCGGAACCCGGAGGAGGCTCTCGACGAGGGGCTTCTGAGGCACGACCTGTTCTACAGGCTGCGAGTCGTGCCCATCGAGCTCCCGCCCCTGCGGGAGCGGCCCGAGGACATCCCGATTCTCGCGGCGCACTTCATCGAGCACTACTGGGAGCGTCATCGGCTCCCGGGATCGAAGCCCCCCGAGCTGGCGTCGGAGACCCTCGACCGCCTGCTGTCGGCGTCGTGGCCGGGGAACGTGCGGCAGCTCCAGAACGTGCTGGAGGAAGTCGTGGTCCTCTCGGACCCCGAGGGCGAGATCCTGCCCGAGTCGATCCCGTCCCTGGACCAGGACGGGATGGGTGGAGGGGGATCCGAGGCGCGCGACGCCCTGTTCAGTGGCCTCGATCTCCGGGGGAGCTACCACGACGTCAAGCAGGAGCTCATCGACCGGTTCGAGCGGCAGTACCTGGCCCGCATCGTGGCCCAGGCGGGCGGCAACATGTCGAAGGCGGCGCGGCGGGCCGGCATCGACCGAACGACGCTCTATCGCCTGATGGACAAGCACGAGCTCTCCAAGGACAACCTCGCGGGACGGTCGCGAGAGCAGGATGAGGAGGACTGACGTCCGTGCCGGGCGGCACTCCGGCTCGGCCACCGGGCCCGCCACCCATCGCGTGGCGCGCCGGACGGTGGCGTCGACCGTGAGCGGAGCGTCGCAAGGGGCCGGCGGCTCCGGCTCCGATGCGCTCCGGGACCGGGTCCGGGCCCTGGCGGAAGAGTCCGCCCCTCCGGCCGCGGAGATCCGGGACCTCCTCCACGATCACGACCTCGAGA
Source organism: Candidatus Humimonas hydrogenitrophica (assembly GCA_947581615.1). Lineage (GTDB taxonomy): Bacteria > Gemmatimonadota > Gemmatimonadetes > Palauibacterales > Palauibacteraceae > Humimonas > Humimonas hydrogenitrophica. The sequence goes on along the minus strand of CANPVD010000039.1, from coordinate 22,666 downwards.
GCGTCTGGAACGCCCTCTCGAGGCTCCACCGGGAGCTCGACGAGGCCAGCGGGACCGACCTGCAGCCGAAAGAGGTGGCCCGTCTCCGGCAGCGGCTCCTCGGCCTGGGCTGGCTGGTCGTGCAGTCGGCGCCGCAGACCGCGGTGCGCTCCTATCGCGAGCTCCTCCTGGACATCTCGCACGACATCCGCTCGCCGCTCAACTCCATCCTCTTCCTGAGCGAGGGGCTGACCAGCCACCAGAGCGGCGGGCTGTCCACGACGCAGAAGCGCCAGGCCGGCATCGTGTACGCCGCCGCGGCCTCGCTTCTGAACCTGGTGAACGACCTCCTGGATTTCTCGCGCACGGCCGAAGGCGACGTGGGGGGGGTGGCCAGCATCCCCTTCAGCGTGAGTTCCGTGGTGGGCGACGTGAAGCGCCTGGTCGCCCCGCTGGCGGATTACCACGAGACCGACCTGGAGGTCGCATCGTCGGTGAAGGCGCCGCGCATGGGAGATCCTCAGCTCCTGTGTCGCTTGCTGATCAACCTGGTGTCGAATGCCATCGAGGCGGCGGACGTGGGGGGGCGCGTGGAGGTCGGGATCGAGGCCAGGGGCGAGGACTCCCTGTTGATCCTCGTGGCCGACGACGGGGCCGGGGCGGAGCTCGAGACGGTACGGAGCCTTCTCGCGCCGCAGCCGGAGGAGAGGCTCACGCGGATGCTGCACGGTCGCACGCACGGCCTCGGACTCATCATCGTGGGACGCCTGGTGCGGGCGTCCGGGGGATCGGTGAGCGTGGAGCCGCGCGACGAGAACGGCGGCACGCGGTTCTCGGTGGAGCTCCCGTTCGGGCCCCTCCAGGGAGTCTCCTGAGCGGAGCCCCTCCGTTCAGGCCTCGGGCGAGCGCCTCAGGTGCTCGCCGCCGTCCACCCGAACGATCTCCCCGGTCACGAACTCCGCGGCGTCCAGGTAGAGGACCGCGCCGGCCACGTCCTCGGGGCTGCCCACCCGTCCGAGCGCCGTGTTGGCGGCGGCCCGGCTCCGCTCCTCCTCTGTGGACCCGGGCGGCAGGAGCACCGGCCCCGGCGCCACGGCGTTGACCCGCAGGCGCGGGGCCCAGGCCAGGGCCAGGCTGCGGGTGAGGCTCACGACGGCCGCCTTGGAGGCCGCGTAGGGCGCGTACGTCGGCCAGGCCTCGAAGGCCGCCACGTCCGCGATGTTGATGATCGAGCCGCCCTCCGTCATGCGGGCGGCGGCCTCGCGAGCGCACAGGAAGGGCGCGCGGGCGTTCAGGGCGAACACGCGGTCCCACGACTCCAGGGTCACCTCCTCGGGTCGCGCCCGGGGGAAGATGGCCGCGCTGTTGACCAGGAGGTCCAGGCCGCCGAGCCGCTCGGCCGCCCGCGCCACGAGCCCCGGGACCGCTTCGGGATCGGAGAGGTCGGCCCGCAGGGCGTGGGCTTGCCGGCCCGAGGCACGGATGGCCTCCACGACCTCGTCGGCCGCCTCCCGGGACCCGTGGTAGTGGACGGTCACGTCGTAGCCGGCGCGCCCCAGGGCGAGGGCGATCGCGCGTCCCACGCGCACGCCGCCGCCGGTCACCAGGGCCCGCCGGACGCGCGCCCCCCCCCCGCTCCTACCCCGGCTCACCAGGCGAACCTCTCCTCGCGCCAGGGGTCTCCGCGCATGTGATAGCCGTTGCGCTCCCAGAAGCCCGGCGACGCCTCGGTCACGAACTCGAGGGCCGTGACCCACTTGGCCGACTTCCAGAAATAGAGGTGAGGGACCACCAGGCGGAGGGGCCCGCCGTGCTCGGGCTCGAGGGGTCTCCCGTCGTGGCCGTGGGCCAGGAGGACTTCCTCCCGGAGCAGGTCCTCGCGGGGGAGGTTGGACGACCAGCCGTCCGGCGCGTGGATCAGCACGTGCGCGGCCCCGGGCTCCGGTCCCGCCCGGCGCGCGACCTCGGAGACCGGCACGCCGACGAAGCGGTTGTCGAGCCGGCTCCACTGGGTCACGCAGTGGATGTCGCACACCACCTCGCGCTGGGGCAGGGCCATGAGCTCGTCCCAGGTCAGGCGGAGGGGCCGCTCGACCGCGCCCCGGACCTCCAGGGTCCACGATTCGGCGGGGACGCGGGGGATCGCCCCGTAATGCAGTACCGGCCACTTCTCCGTCTGGTACTGGCCGGGCGGCACGCGCACCCGATCGGTGGGACGTACGTCGAGGCGTTCGGCGGCCTGGCCGCTCGCCTCGCCGCGTGGACCGTCGGGCGGTCGGCGGCCGGACGCCGCGGGCTCGACCGTCACTCCGCCTCGCCCGTCGAGGTCTTGCGAAGGTGCTCGCCGGGGGCGAAGGACTTGATGGCCACCGACTTGGCCGGGATGCCGACATTGACGTGGTAGGCCCGTACGTCCCGCGTCGCCACGGCGCGGGCCCCGACCATGCCCTGGACGCCGACGTGCACGCCCGCCAGCACCGTCGCCCCGTACGTCACGCGCACGTCGTCCTCGAGCACGGTGCGAGCGTTGGTCACGTCCGTCATGTCGTCGATCGAGTGGGTGTGGCTGAAAACCGAGGCGAAGTCGGAGATCGACACGCGATCGCCGAGGCGGATGCCGCCCCTGTCGTCGAGGAGGACGTTTCGGTGAACCACGACGTCGTCCCCGACCTCGAGGTTGTAGCCGAAGGACACCTCCACGAAGTGGAAGCACTTGAAGTTCCGGCCCACGCTCGCGAACACGTGCGGGGCGAGGATTCGGCGAAAGCGCACCCCCAGGTGTACGTTCCCGCCCAGAGGCGAGCGGTCGAACATCTGCCACAGCCACAGGAGCGGCTTCCGGGGATAGTACCGCTCAGGGTCGATCTCGTGGTAGTACTCGGGCTCGAGCGTGACGTTGCGGGGGTCCAGGTCGGCGAGGGCCACGCGGGCGGCGAGCGGGAGGCCAGCCTCGTCCACGTCGTTGGGCAGGCCGGGGAAGTAGAGGTCGTGCAACACGTCGCGGCACAACGCGTTTCGGTCGGCCTCGGGATCGGCGAGCCGATCCTCCAGCTGCGCGAGCCATTCGTCGTACAGTCCGGTCGCCGCCCGGGAGGGCGTCAGGGGTCGGAGGGGCCGATGGACCATTTGGTGGCCTGGTTCGCGGTTCGTCGATGGGCGGACCGGGCACGACCCCTCGGGGCCGGCCACGGCCGCGGCTCTCACCCGGAGAGCCCAACGTGGCGAAAGGGCACCCCGGACGTCAATCATCGCGCTGCAAGGTCGACGCCGGCCAGGCGCACGGCGTCCGCTCGCCGACGCGTCCCCGGCGCCCGGCTTGTCCGGTGAAACTGCTTCACGGCCGGACCCGTCCGGAACGGGTCCGGCCCGCCGCCCCGTCCCGAACTGGACCCGCGGTCCGGCAGCGGGGTCTCACATCAACGGCATGTCCAGGAACGGAGGCGCATGATGAACGAGGTGCTGAGGAAGCAGATCTGGCGCAAGCTCGCCGGGCTTCCCGACGAGAAGGGCTACCAGGTGCTGGATTACATCCAGTTCCTCGAGTCCGAGTACGCCGAGTCCTCGGAGGAGGCCAGAGGCTTCCAGCGCTTCGGCGAGCTCCTGCAGGAGCGCATGCGCAAGCGCCATGTGCCGGCCACCGCGCTGCGCGAGACGATGCGGGTGCTGGGCGCCACCGACAGGGTGCTGGGCGCCTTCCGGGATGCGGCCGGCGAGTTCCTGGCCGAGCTCGAGTCGGGCAAGCCCGAGCCCGGGCCCGCGGAGCGTGACGGCCGGCCTCCGCGCGGTCGCGAGGTCGTGATCGAGTGAGGTCCCTTCCCGCCGCTCTCGGCCGCGTCCGCGATCTCCTGCGGGGGATCCCGGGCTTCGTGAGGCTCCTTTGGCGGTTGATGCGGGACCGGCGCGTGTCCCGCCTCGACCGCGTCCTGTTCGGGCTGACGGTCGGCTACCTCCTGGTCCCGTTCGATTTCGTGCCGGATTGGATTCCGGTCGTGGGCGAGATGGACGACCTTCTGCTCGTCCTGTTCGCGCTCGACCGCCTCCTGTATCGGACGGACGAAGCCGTCCTCCTGGATCACTGGGACGGCGATCCGGCCACGCTCCTCGCCCTGCGGGACCTGCTGGAGGATGGGGCGCGCTCCCTGCCCGGGTGGGCCCGGGGCCTCCTGCGTGCCGGGTGATCGGGCCGGGCGGCCGCACGTTGACGCCCCGGCAGGCGGCATCTAGCTTTTTGCATGGATCCAGAGTTCCTGCACGATGCGCCCCGACGACACCGGCGACGTGACCCGGCGGCCCGACGCGGCGCGCTCGACGCTCTCCCGGCCTCCTTCGCGGGCCCCTTGCATCCCGAACCGTGACCAGACGCCCAAGTCATGAATCGGCCTACAATTAGAGAAGCCCTGACCTTCGACGACATCCTCCTGGTTCCGCGGCACTCGCGGGTCCACCCGTCGGAGGTGGATCTGGGCAGTCCATTCACGCGCGGCATTCGGCTTGCCATACCCATCGTGTCGGCCGCGATGGACACGGTCACCGAGCACCAGATGGCCATCGCCCTGGCCCGCCACGGCGGGATCGGGATCATTCACAAGAACATGTCCATCGAGGAGCAGGCGGCCCAGGTGGACCGGGTCAAGCGCTCCGAGAGCGGAATGATCCTGAATCCGATCACGGTGGCACCCGGGGCGCGGCTCCATGAGGCCAGCGGGCTCATGTCCGAGTTCTCGATCAGCGGCGTGCCGGTGGTCGAGGAGGACGGAACCCTGGTCGGGATCATCACGAACCGCGACCTGGTGTTCGAGGCCGATCTCGAGCGACGCGTCGCGGACGTCATGACCCGGGAGGGCCTGGTGACGGCCCCGGAGGGCACATCCCTCGAGGGCGCGGAAGAGATCCTCCGCCGGCACAAGATCGAGAAGCTGCCGGTGGTGGACGAAGAGGGCCGCCTGCGCGGTCTCATCACCGTGAAGGACATCTTCAAGCGCCGGGCCTACCCGGACGCTTCGAAGGACGGGCACGGAAGGCTCCGGGTCGGCGCCGCGGTCGGGGCTTCGCGCCGGGACCTGGACCGGGCCGGCGAGCTGGTCGAGGCCGGCTGCGACGTGCTGGTGGTGGACACGGCGCACGGTCACTCGCAGGGCGTGCTGGACGCGGTGGCGAGGATTCGCGAAGCGTTGCCGGACGTCCAGCTGGTGGCGGGCAACGTCGCCACCAAGGAGGGGGCCCGCGACCTTGCCGACCGGGGCGTCGATGCGGTCAAGGTCGGAGTCGGACCGGGCTCGATCTGCACGACGCGGGTCGTGACCGGCGTGGGCGTGCCCCAGGTGACGGCGGTCATGGATGCCGTGGAAGGTGTCGACGGTCGGCTTCCGGTGATCTCGGACGGCGGCGTCCGTCATTCCGGGGACGTGGTGAAGGCGATCGCGGCGGGGGCGTCGACGGTGATGATGGGATCGATGTTCGCCGGCACCGACGAGAGCCCGGGTGAGGCGTTCCTCCTCGAGGGGCGGCGCTTCAAGGTCGTGAGGGGCATGGGGTCCCTCTCGGCCATGGAAGAGGGCTCGGCGGATCGGTACTTCCAGGAAGGCCAGGAGGCCAGGAAGCTGGTCCCCGAGGGCGTCGAGGGAAGGGTGCCGTACAAGGGGCCGGTGACCGACACGATCTTCCAGCTCGTGGGCGGTCTCCGGAGCGGGATGGGGTACTGTGGTGTGGCCGATATCGAGGAGTTGCGGGTGGACGCACGCCTGGTCAAGATCACGGGCGGCGGTCTCCGGGAGTCCCATCCGCACGATGTCGTCATCACCCGGGAAGCCCCCAACTACCGGGTCTGAAGCCGAGGCACGACCACGGCTCCCTGGCCGCGGGACGAAGACGTCCGTGCGGCGAGAAGATGCAGGAGTGAACGCATGGCGCATACGCTTGTGAGCACGAGCAGGACGGCGGTGATGGTGGCGGGGACGGCGGTCGCGTTGACCGCCTGCTTCGGCAACCCGGCGCCCAACACGGAGTTGAGCCGATCGACCTCCCTGGCGGCCGGCCACGCGGTGCTTCCGGACTCGGAGCTCGCGGCGCTGTTCCCGGTGCACGTGGATTCCGAGTTCGTGGCGGAGGCCAACCGCGAGGCGCAGCAGACCGTCCGAGCCATGACGGAGCAGACCCAGCGCGAGTTCCTGCGCTTGTTCGGCCCCGATCCCCTGGGACTGGCTCGCGCCCCGGCCAACGCGGCGCGCTACGAGATCCCCCTGCAGACCAACCAGGCCGTCGAGGACTGGGTCGACTACTTCCGGTCCGAGATCCCCGACCGTTTCGCCACCTATCTGAGGCGATCGGGCCGATACGAGTCGATGATCCGCTCCAAGCTGCGCGCGGCGGGTCTCCCGCAGGACCTCCTCTACCTGGCCGTCATCGAGAGCGGCATGAACCCCAACGCCTACAGCCGGGCGAGGGCCGTAGGGCTCTGGCAGTTCATGGCGGGAACCGCGCGCAAGTACGGCCTCGAGGTGGACTACTGGGTGGACGAGCGCCGCGACCCCGTGGCCTCGACCGATGCGGCCATCAAGTACCTCTCCGACCTGTACGACGAGTTCGGGTCGTGGTACCTGGCCGCCGCCGCCTACAACGCCGGTGAGGGCCGGGTTCGCCGGGGGATCGCGCGCACGGGCTCCCACAGCTACTGGGATCTCGTGGACGCCCGCGTCCTGCACCGACAGACCCGTAACTACGTGCCCAAGCTCATCGCGGCCGCGCTGATCGGGCACGATCCGTCCCGGTACGGCTTCGACGCCATCGAGCCCGACTCGAGAGTGGCCTACGACACGGTGGACGTGCCGGACGCCACCAGCTTCGACGTCATCGCGAAGGCCGCCGGGGTCTCCGAGGACGCGGTCGACGTCCTCAATCCCGAGTATCGCCGCCACGTGACCCCGCCGCACCGGACATCGGTGGTGAAGGTGCCCACCGGTCACGCGGAGCGCTTCGCCAGCGCCTACTCGCAGATCCCCGCCTCCAAGCGCGTCACGTGGCTCGTGCACACGGTGACCAGGGGCCAGACGCTGTCCGGCATCGCGTCCCGCTACGGCACGTCCGTGCGGGCCATCCTCGCCGCCAACCGCGGGGTGAGCCCCCGCCGTCTCCAGATCGGCGAGCGACTCGTGGTACCGCGGGAGGGCGTGCGGGCGCCGGTCCACCTGGCTTCGGCTCGGGCCAGCCGTCCGAGTGGCTCCGCCACCGTGGTCGTGCGGCGTGGCGACACGCTGTGGGCGATCGCGCGGCGCTACAACGTCAGCACCCGAGAGCTCATGAGCTGGAACGGGCTCCGGTCGGCCAGTATCCACCCGGGCGACCGGCTCGAGGTGAGGCGCTGACCATGTCCCGCCTCCTCCGGGTGGACCTGCACTCTCACACGCATCACTCGCCGGACGCGTACACCTCGCCGGCGGAGCTCGTCGAGCGCGCGGCCGAGGTCGGTCTCGACCGGGTCGCGGTCACCGATCACGGAGAGATCGAGGGCGCCCTCGAAGCTCGCAGTCTCGACCCGACCAGGATCATCGTCGGGGAGGAGATCCGTTGCCGATGCGGCACGGAGTTCATCGGGCTCTTCCTGAGGGAGCGGGTCCCGCCCGGGCTCGAGGCCAGGGACGTTGCCGAGCGGGTCGACGACCAGGGCGGAGTCCTGTACGCACCCCATCCCTACGCGTACGCGCGACGCGCGTTGAGCCGGGCGGCCACGGCGCTGGAGCTGGCGGAAGCGGTCGAGGTGTTCAACGCGCGGGCCTTCCTGCCCCTGTGGAATCGGAGGGCGGGTCGCACGGCGCGTGCCCTGGGCCTGCCGCAGTGCGCCGGGTCCGACGCACACTTTCCCCGCGAGCTGGGTCGGGCTTACAGCGTCATGCCGGAGTTCGCGAGCGCCGAGGGGTTCCGCGAGGCGGCGACCGCGAGCCAGCCCGTGCTGGAGCGGGTGACCGGCCCGTGGATGCACCTGGCGTCGGCGGGCCTCAAGTTCGCCCGGGTGTGCGGCGAGCGCGTGCCCCATCCGAGTCCGCGGCACGCCCTCGAGGTGGCCGAGAAGGTCTGAGCGCTCCTACCGCCGCACGGAGAGATCGACCGGTCCCTCCGCTCCCCTCGAAGCAGAGTCGCTCTATCCGCTGACGGCGGCTTGGCGTCCTCGCCGCGGAGGTCCGGCCAGCGGATAGACGGTGGCGGCCCCCTCCTTCTTGCCGACCGCGTTCCGCGGGTCCACCAGGATGGGTGCGTGCTCGAGCACCAGGTCGTAGTCCATGGCGGCGTGGTCGGTCGTGATGATGACCACGTCGCAGCGGCCCAGCTCCTGGCTCGTCAGCGGGACGGAGGCGAACGTCGTCCCGTCCAGGGCGATGGACTCCACGTAGGGATCGTGATAGCGGACCTCGGCACCCCGCTGCTGCAGGAGGCGCAGGATGTCGATGGCGGGGCTCTCCCGCGTGTCGTCCACGTTGGGCTTGTAGGCCATGCCGAGCAGGAGGACGCGACTCCCGTTCAACGACTTCCGAACGGCATTCAGGGCCTCGGTCACGCGCGCGATCACGTAGCGCGGCATCTCCGCGTTGATCTCGGCGGCCAGCTCGATGAAGCGCGTCCGGTACTGGAGCGTCTTCATCTTCCACGCCAGGTAGTGGGGGTCGATCGGGATGCAGTGACCTCCGAGCCCCGGTCCCGGGTGGAACCGCATGAACCCGTAGGGCTTGCTGGCGGCGGCGTCGATGACCTCCCAGATGTCGATGCCCAGCCGATCGGCGATGATCGCCATCTCGTTGGCCAGGCCGATGTTGACCGCTCGGAACGTGTTCTCGAGGATCTTGGCCAGCTCCGCCGCCTCCGGCGAGGACACCTCCACCACGGTCTCGATGGCCTCCCCGTACAGGGCGGCGACCAGCTCGTGGCACGCCGGGGTGAGTCCACCGACCACCTTGGGCGTGTTCTCCAGGTGCCAGGTCGGGTTTCCCGGGTCGACCCGCTCCGGGCTGAAGGCCAGGAAGAAGTCCTCTCCGGCCTCGAGTCCGCTCTCCTCCAGGGTCGGCTGCACGAGCTCGCGGGTCGTGCCCGGATAGGTGGTCGACTCCAGGATGATGAGCTGTCCGGGGCGGAGTCGGTCCCGGATGTGGTGCGTCACGTCCACGATGTAGGAGACGTCGGGGTCTCCCGTCTTCGACAGCGGGGTCGGGACGCAGATGATGATGGCGTCGGCCTCGTCGAGCCGGTCGAAGTCGTCGGTGACCTCGAACCGGCCTTCGTCCACCTGGCGCCGCACCCGGTCGGCCGCGATGTCCATGATGTGCGAGCGGCCCTCGCGTAGCGCGCCGAGGACCCGCCGACTGATGTCGAACCCGAGGAGCGGGAAGCCGGCCTCGGCGAAGGTGATGGCCACGGGGAGTCCAACGTAGCCGAGGCCCACCACGCCGACACGGGCCTCGTGCGATCGTATGCGGTCGAGAAGCTTGGAATGCTCGCTCATGTCCATGTGAGTTGGGGGAGCCGGCTGCGCGCCGGCCAAATTCGGCTGACGACGAGGGCGGCGCCAGAGCGGCGCCGCCCCTCTGGTGGCGTTACGTGCCCGTCACTCGCTTCCGTGCAGCACCTTGAAGGCATACCCGTTGGCCGGGTTCTCACCCGACGCGAGCAGCGTTCCCACCCGGCTCGGTCCCCGGTTGTAGGCCAGCAGCGCCAGCTGCTGGTCCGGGTACTGGCCCAGCAGGATGCTGAGATAGCGAAAGCCCAGGTGCAGGTTCGTGTCCGGGTCGAACAGGTCGTCGCTGGTGACCGAGGGATCGAGCCAGTGCGCCGTGCTGGGCTTGATCTGCGTATAGCCTACCGCTCCCGCGTCGCTCACGGCCCATCGGTGAAAGGAGGACTCGGTCTTGACCAGGCCGAAGGCCAACCGCGGCTCCAGGCCTTCCGCGATCGCGATGTCGTAGATCCGAGACGCGAGATCGGCCGGGATCGAGTAGTGGGCCGAGTAGCTCTGGATGTCGCGAAGGCGCCGGGCCTGCAGGCCGCGGAGCGCGGCCTCGCCGCGAGCCGCGTGTGCGCCGGAGCGGGACTCCGCCAGCGTGGCGCGGGCCCGGTTCAGGGGCGTGCCGGGCAGGTTCACGAACGAGGCCAGCTCGATGCCGACCAGCAGCGCGAACGCGGCCAGGCCGGTGGCACCCATGGGTGTGGTCAGGCGCGCCGTGAAGTCACGGACGCGCCATCGTAAGCCTCGCGTGGGCCGACGGCCGAATTCTTCCCTGAGGGCGGTCAAGGACATGTATGTCACTCCTGTCGTAGCCATCTCGCGGACCCGCCGGGGTGCTGCCTCCCGCGCCCGACCGGCCTCCTGCATGGCGCGCGATCCCGGGGTAGGCGAGACCGGCGCACGTCGACGGGGCGCAACCGGCGTGCCACCCGCCCCTTTTGTTCGGCTCCTGTTCGGGTCAGGGGCTCGAACCCCTTTGCCACGTTCCGCTTCGGCCGCCGCTCTTCTCCAGCAGGCGGACCGATTCGAGGCTCATGCCCCGGTCACGACTCTTGGCCATGTCGTACAGGGCCAACAGGCCTGCCGACACGGCGCACAGGGCCTCCATCTCCACGCCCGTTCGGGCCTGCGTGGAAGCGGTGGCGCGTAGCTTCACTCCGGGCCGTCCCTCGGCGTCCGGCGGCACCTCCTCGACGTACACGTCGAGGGCGTCGAGCGGAAGGGGGTGGCACAGCGGAATGAGGTCGGACGTTCGCTTGGCTCCGCCCACCGCGGCCAGCCGGGCTACCGTGAGAGCGTCACCCTTCTCGATCTCTTGATCGCGGATGGCCTGCAGCGTGTCCGCGGACATGCGGAGGATGCCCTCCGCCACCGCTCGCCGTGCGGTCACCGGCTTCGGGCCGACGTCGACCATGCGGGCTCGGCCCGCACCGTCCAGGTGCGTCAGGCCGACGTCGCCGGGCTCGGACTCGCCCATGGGCTCTCCTCGTCCTGCCGGTCATCGAGGTCCGGCCCGGCTCCTAGAAACCGGGGGTCCGGCTTGGGTACTCCCCCCACCGGGCTGCGTTCCCGCGCCCCGCCTCTCACGGGGACTCCAGGGCGGATCCGAGGTCGACCAGGAGACCGGCCGTGATGGCCTGCGGGTTCAGGTTGCCCGCCGCCTCCTCCCGGGCTTCTTCCACCAGGGCGATGGCACGGAGAAGGGCGTGCGCAGGGGGCGCCGCCCCGGCGAGCGCCGCCGCCGCCCCGGGGTCGAACCCGAGCTCGGGGCGGCCGAGGCTCGCGGTGAGCAGGTCCCGGAGGAGCTCCGTGGCCGAGGCCAGCACCTCGTCGAAATCTCCGCGGGCCCCGCTGGGAGGAAGGGAGGCCGCGAAGGACCAGCGGTCGACCCGGTCCCGGGACAGGGCCGCCTTGAGGAGATCCTGGGCCCGCCCGCGCGCCGCTCCGGACTCCTCCGAGAGGGCGCGGAGGGCCCGGCCCGGAGATCCCTGGGAGCGGCGCGCCAGGGATGCGGCGCGGTCGGCGTCGACCCCGGCCACCTCGACCAGCAGTCCCTCGATCGCTCCGGTGGGCACCGGGAGCACCCGGAGCCCCAGGGTGCGGGAGCGGATGGTCGGCAGGAGGGCGCCCGGGCGGCTGGAGGTGAGCAGGATGAAAGCGTCCTCCGGCGGTTCTTCCAGGAGCTTGAGGAAGGCGTTGGCGGCCTCGGGGCTGGAGGCCTGGGGCACCATGGATTCGGCATCGCCCACCACGAACACGGTCCGCTTTCCCATGGCGGGCCGGCGCGACGCCATCGCTTTCATCTGCTGGACCGCCGCCAGGTACAATCCCGTGGCTCCGTCGAAGTCCCGCACCGCCAGGGGACGGGCCCGCCGTTCCTCGAGCTCCTCCAGCCGGGACTCCTCCAGCTTCTCGCGCAGCCTGGACGGAGTGGAGGCGCCTTTGGGACGCGGGAGCGGGAAGAACCAGTGCAGGTCGGGATGCTCCAGCCGGAGCGCCAGGCGGCAGCTGCGACAGCGCCCGCAGGCCGAGCCCTCCTCGCACAGGAGTCGCTGTCCCAGCCACAGGGCCAGTCGCTGCTTGCCCACGCCCACGGGACCGTGCAGGAGGACCGAAGCGGGCAGCCGGCCCCGCTCCACCGAGCGGGACAGCCGCGCCTGGAGCTCCTCGTGACCGACCACGGCGTGGAGGCCGGGAGGCCGGGAGGGGCGAGCTCCGCCGCCTCTCGCCTCAGCCACCGGAGTGACTCCGGAGCCAGCGCACCGGGTCGACCGGCTGGGGCGCACCGCCCGCCGTGGGCTGATGGATCTGGAACTCGATGTGGGGTCCCGACCGGCTGGACGCGCCGCCCACGGCGCCGATCACCTGCCCCCTGGCCACCCGCTCCCCCACGTGCACGCGCACGCGCTCCAGGTACAGGTAGGCCGAGTAGTAACCCCCGCCGTGGCTGACGATGACCGTGGGACCCATGAGACCCTGCGTTCCGGCGAATTCCACCCGCCCCGACTCCACGGCCTTGACCGGCGTCCCCTCCGAGGCGGCGATCCCGATGCCGTCCCGGTTGATGGTCGTTCCCCCGTTCCTCTCGGGCCCGAACTGGTAGATGATTCGACCGTCCACGGGCCATGCCAGCTTCCCCAGGTCCCCCGTGGTGAGGCTGGAGGAGGTCGAGCGCCCCGCCCGCCGCTCGCTCTCGCGGCGCGCGCGCTCCAGCTCGGCGATGACGTTCTGGAGCTGCGCCTCGTCCTGGGCCAGCTGCGCCTCCTGCTCGCGCGCCTTGGACCGCTGGGTTCGGTACAGCGACAGGCGGCGGCGGTACTGAAGGCGCAGCGACTGGAGGTCCGAGAGCTCCTGCTTCTTGCTGCCCCGCAGGTCCTGCAGCCGGCTCAGCTGTCCGGCCAGCTCCGAGCGCTGCTCCTCGAGCTTGCCCTCCAGCGTCCCCACCTGTCGAACGAGCATGCGGTCGTACAGGGTGACCAGGTGCAGGTACTTGTAGCGGTCGATGAGGTCCGAGAAGGAGCGGGCCGACAGCAGGACCTGGAGCGGTCCGAGCGGGCCCCTCTCGTAGACCTCCTTGAGTCGCTCGTGCAGCTCGGTCTTGCGGACCGTGAGCTCGTCACGGGTCTGCAGCATCCGGGCGGTCGTGCGCGCCACCTGCTCGCCGCTCGCCTCGATCTGGACGTCCAGCTCGGCCACCACGCTGCTCGAAGAGCCGATCTGCTTCTCGAGGTTGCCGATCTCCTCGGAGGCCGTGCTCACCTGGTGGGTGAGCCGCTGCATGGCCTGCCGGAGCTGCTGGCGCTGCTGGCGGATCTCCTCGAGTCGCTTCTGGCTCTGCTCGATCTTGTCCTTGAGGAGGCGGGTCGTGTCCTGCTGGGCCCGGAGGGACACCGGCGCCGCGGCCAGCGCCGCGCCGAGGAGCCCCACCGCCACCCCTCGCACGGAAGGGCGTGAAAGGTGGCGCGGCGTGGTCGGGGGTGCGCGCCTCGAGGCGGATCGCCGGCGGGCGGGTCCCTCCCGGCCGGTCCCTTTCGTCACCCGCCCCGCGCTCCTCAGAGGTCGTAGAGCCCGCGAAGTTCCTTCCTGACGGCGCGTCCCGCGGACAGCATGCCCAGGAGGGCCGCGCCCGCGATCCCCGCCACGATCCACACGTCCGGCATCCAGCTCACCTTCAGAAAGGAGGCGTCCACGAGCCGCCAGGTTCCCCAGGTGAGCCCGAAGGCGAGGAGGCCGCCGGCCAGGCCGGTCATCAGTCCCTCGAGCAGGTAGGGGCGCCGGATGTAACCCTCCGTCGCGCCGATGGTCTGCATGATGGCGATCTCCTCGGAGCGCGCCAGAATGGCCATGCGCACGGCCGTGCCCACGAGCATGACGGCCACCAGGGCGAAAGCGCCGCCCAGGATGAGGGAGGCGGCGCCGGCGATGCGCCGCAAGGAGAAGATGCGCTCCACCCAGTCGCGGCCGTAGCGAACGTCATCCACGAAGTCGTAGCTCCGCAGACGTTCGGCCACACGCCGCACGGCGTCGGGATTCCGGTAGCCCGGCTTGAGCGAGACCTCGAGCGACGCCGGCAGCGGGTTCACCTCGAGGTTCGAGAACACGTCCGAGAACTCCGTGAGCTCCTGAGAAGCGTCGTGCAGCGCTTCGACCTTGGAGATGTAGCGCACGCCCGACACCTCCGGGAAGCTCACCACCTCCTTTCGCGCCACGTCGACGCGGCTCTCGCCGGTACCGTCCCGCAGATAGGCCACCACCTGCACCTGCTCCTCCACGTGCGACAGGGCCAGGTCGATGTTGTAGGCGGTCAGGCCGAACAGTCCCAGAATGAACAGGCTGAAGCCGATGGATGTCATGGAGAGCACGCCGAGCAGCGGCGCGCGGCGCAGGCTGGCCATGGCTTCGCGCAGGGCCCTCACGTGGAGGCCTCCTCGCCAGCCGAATCGTACACGAGGGATCCGTGCTCGAGCTCCAGGACCCGCACGTCGCGGTGGCGGTGCAGGAGCTCGGCGTCGTGCGTGGCGAACAGGACGGCCATCCCGAGGTCGTTGATGCGCCGCAGGAGCTCGAACACGCCGTCGGCGGCGCGACGGTCCAGGTTCCCGGTGGGCTCGTCGGCCAGCAGGACGAGCGGGTCGGTGGCCAGCGCCCGGGCGATGGCCACCCGCTGGCGCTCGCCGCCCGAGAGCTCGGAGGGATGGGACTGGGCCTTCGCCGCCAGCCCGACGTGGCCGAGCAGCTGCTGCACCTTCTGCCGCATCTTTCGGCGGGACGCGCCCGTCGCCTCGAGCGCGAAGGCCACGTTCTCGGAGGCCGTGAGGCGCTCCAGCAGTCGGAAGTCCTGGAAGACGTAGCCGACCCGTCTCCGGAGCTGCGGGACGTCCTTGCGACGCATGGAGTCCGAGCTGAAGCGCGAGACGCGCACGCGGCCCTCGTCCGGGACCGTGTGCATGTGGGCCAGCTGCAGGACCGTCGTCTTGCCGGCGCCGGACGGTCCGGTGAGGAACGCGAACTCCCCCTTCCGCAGGTGGAAGGAGACGTCGGCGAGAGCGGCACCGGTGCGGGGATAGCGCTTGGTGACCCCCTCGAACCGGATCATGCGGCTGCCGCCCGCCGGGTTCCGCAGAAACGGAGGCACAGGCGTACGGCCTCGATCATGGAGGCGGGATCGGCCACGCCCCGGCCCGCGATGTCGAACGCCGTGCCGTGGTCGGGTGACGTGCGCGGAAACGGAAGTCCGGCGGTGACGTTCACGCCCCGCTCCATGGCCACCGTCTTGAGCACCGCGAGGCCCACATCGTGGTAGGGGACGACCACCGCGTCCACCCGGCCGTCCAGGCAGCGGCGGAACACCGTATCGGCGGGGTGGATGCCGTCCATGATCCCTTCTCCCTCCGCTTGGAGACGGTGCATGGCCGGCTCCAGGATGCGGGCCTCCTCGTCTCCCATCAGCCCACCCTCCGAAGCGTGCGGGTTCAGGCCCGCGAACGCCAGCCTGGGTCGCTCGAAGCCCCACCAGTCCCGGAGGGCCCTCAGGGCGATCCGGCTCCGCGTGACCGCCAGCGCTTCGTCCAGACTCGCGGAGACCCGGGACAACGGGATGTGTCCGGTCAGGAAGGCCATGCGGAGCGGTCCGCCCAGCGGCGTGTCCTCGGCCGTCATGATCATGGTCACTTCCGGCACGCCGGAGAGCTCCCGCAGGAACTCCGTGTGGCCCGGGTAGCGGAAGCCGGCCGCCGCGAGCGCCGCTTTCGAGAGAGGCGCGGTCACGATGCCATCCACGGCACCCTCGAGGGCCAGCTCGGCGGCCCGGCGCACGGCGCGGCCCGCGGCCTCCCCGGCGGCCCGCTCGAGATCGGCGGCCTCCGCGTCCCAGTGGCCGACGGGCTCCAGAACGACCCGCGCACCCGACTCCCGTCCGAGCGCACTGGCGTCCACCACGCCCTCGGGACCCACCAGCACCCACTCGGCCGAGCCGGAAAGGGCGGCGGAGCGGAGGGTCTTCTCCGTGATCTCGGGCCCGATGCCCCGCGGGTCACCGAGCGTGATGGCCACCCGGAACGGTCCGGAGGCGGCGTCCCGGCCGGACCGCTCCTCGGCGTGGTCGCGTCCCCTCACCGGCCGTCCCCCGGCTCTCTTAGAGGTAGATCTTGACGTACATGCGCCCCCGGAGCTGCGCCACGTACTCCTGGAACTGCTTGGTGCGGACCAGGTTCTCTCGGATCTGGTCCTTGACGTCCTCGAACCGATACGGCCCGGCCGCCTTGAAGTCCGTGATCTTGAGCACCACGAACTCGGAGAGATCGAAAGCGCCGGTGACAGGGAATGGGCCGATCACCTGGCCGGATTCGGGCTGGCCGATCGCCTTGGCGTAGGCGTCTCCGAACCGGCTGGAAACGTCTGTGAGCGCGATATCCTCGAAGTGCGTCTCCTGGTCACGGATGCCGTACTCCCGGCCCAGCCGGGTCGGGTCGGCTCCGGACCGCAGGCTGTCCGCGAGCGCGCCGGCCCGTTCCCGCGCCTTGCGCACGTCCGCGCTGTCGATCTCCGGACGGATGAGGATCTGGCTGATCTCACGCTCGCCGCCCCGGATGTTCTGGACCTTGATGATATGGAAGCCGAAGCGCGTCTCGATCGGGCCGACCACGCGTCCGGGCGGCGCGGCCCACGCCACGTCAGCGAACGCGGGCACCACGTCGGATCGACGGATCCAGCCCATGTCGCCGCCCTGGCTTCGCGTGCCGGGGTCGTTCGAGAAGCGGTGGGCGGCGACGGAGAATTCGGTCCCGGAACGGATCTCGTCCAGCGCCTTGTGCGCCACGGCGACGGCACTGTCGGCCGCCGTCGAGTCCGGGCGGGGCACGATCGTGATGCGCTCGAACGAGATCGAGGCCGGTCGCCGGGCCGAGGCCGAGTTCGCGTCGAAGAAGGCGCGCACCTCCGAGTCGCTCACGGCGGCCGGAGGCAGCCCCTGGTCGCTGATCAGCTGTTGTCGGAAGCGGGAGAGCAGGAGCTCCTGCCGCGCCTGCTGCTGCAGCATCTGTCGGTACTGGAACATGTTCTGGCCGGTGCGCTCGACCGCCTGACGGAAGGCCTCGTCGGACTGGAAGCCGGACCTGATTCGGTCGAACTGGCTCTGCACGGCCTGCTGCACCTGGTCGTCGCCGACCGTCACGCCCTCCTGCTGGGCGCGCTGCACGAGCAGCATCCGGTCGATCATGTCCTGGAGCGTCGCCCGGACCAGGGAGTCCCGGGCCACCGGGTCCTGCGGGATCTTCTGGCCCTGCTGTCGCAGGCGGTAGATCTGCTCCTGGAGCTCGGACAGGAGGATGGCCGAGTCTCCGGCGACGGCCACCACGCGGTCGACGACCTGGACCGAGTCGCCGCCCCCGGCGCCTCCGAACTCCGGCTCCGGTCCGGCCGGTCTGGGCGCGGGCCTCGGGGCCGTCGTGTCGGCGGGCGGAACGGTGTCCGCGGGAGGAATCGTGTCGGGCTGCTGCGCGGCGGCGCGCGCCGGCCCGCCCCCGGCGAAGACGAGCCCGAGGCCGAGGAAGAGGGCCACGAGCACGTGGCCCCGATGGCGCGGTCGGGGCGCCGGGCTGCGCGGCGCTTGCCGGTCCGCGGGGTCGGTGGCGCCTTGGGTCATGCTGGCACGGCTCCCGGATTGCTGGAGTGTGGGTCGAACCTGGCTCGGGGTCCGCCTTCGACCGGCTCGGACACAGCGAGATACCCGGCCCGCCCCGGCCCGGTCCCCGCCCTCATCGACCGGCCGGCGCCGGCTCCGTGCCGGCCTCCTCGGTGCGCGCCAGCACGGCCAGGGCGTCGATCAGGGTGGGCAGGATGGGCTCCACGCCGGCGTTCTCGAGCACCAAGGATAGCGGCTGCGTGCGGCGCACTTCAACGGCGAGCTGGCGATCCAGGAACGCGTCCCGGAGAAGGGCCATGCGCGGCACGGCTTCCGGCCGGAAGTTGATCCGTGCGGAGCGGTCCGAGACGCGGATCCACTCCGCGTCCAGGGCCTGTCCCAGCGCCCGGAGCTCGACCGATGCGAGGAGGCGGTCGGCGGGATCCGGGAGCGACCCGAAGCGGTCGCGGAGTTCGTCCCGCAGCTCGGCGACCGCTTCGCGACCCCCGATACGCGAGATCCGCCGGTACAGGTGCAACTTCTGCTCGGCGTCCAGGATGTAGTCGTCCGGCAGGTACGCCTCGCCCGCCACCGAGACCTGCGGGGGCTCGGCGGCTCCCGCCCCATCCTCGCCCTTGAGGCGCGCCACCGTGCGCTCCAGCAGCCGCCGGTAGGTCTCGAAGCCCACGGCCCGGGCGAAGCCCGACTGTTCGGCGCCGAGGAGGTTCCCGGCGCCGCGCAGCTCGAGGTCCTTGAGGGCGATCAGGTGGCCGGCACCCAGCTCGGTGTGGTGCTCCAGGATGCGCAGTCGGCGCTCCGCTTCGGGCATGACGTCGTCCGGGACGAGGAGGTAGCAGTAGGCCCGGTGGTGGGAGCGACCCACCCGCCCACGGAGCTGGTAGAGCTGGGCCAGGCCGAAACGGTCGGCCCGGTGGACGATCATGGTGTTGGCCGTCGGGACATCGAGCCCGTTCTCGATGATGGAGGTGCACACGAGCACGTCGATGTCGCCCTCGACGAGCTCCGCCATGGTGATCTCGAGCTCCTCCCCGTTCATCTGGCCGTGCGCGACGGCCGTGCGGGCGTCGGGCAGGAGTCTCCGCACACGCTGCCGTATGGACTCGATCGTCTGGACGCGGTCGTGCACGAAGAACACCTGGCCGCCCCGGTCCAGCTCTCGGCGCATGGCGTCCTGGAGGACGGCGTCGCTCCAGCGCAGCACGTGCGTGATGATCGGCATGCGGTCGCGCGGGGCCGTCTCGATGATGGACATGTCCCGCAGCCCCCCCAGGGCGAGCTGCATGGTGCGGGGGATGGGGGTGGCGGTGAGGGTGAGCACGCCGACCGAGCGCTTGAGGGCCTTGAGACGCTCCTTCTGCCTCACGCCGAAGCGCTGCTCCTCGTCCACGATGACCAGGCCGAGGTCGTGGAAGGTCACGTCGCCGGACAGCAGCCGGTGCGTCCCGATCACGACGTCCACGGCCCCGGAGGCGAGGCCGCCGAGGACCTCCTCCTGCTCGGCCCGGGTCTGGAACCGGGAGAGCTGCTCGAGCCGGATCGGGAAGCCCGCCAGCCGCTGACCGAACGTCTGGAAATGCTGCTCGACCAGCACGGTGGTCGGGGCGAGGATGGCCACCTGCTTGCTGTCCTGGACGGCCTTGAAGGCCGCCCGCATGGCCACCTCGGTCTTGCCGTAGCCCACGTCGCCGCAGATGAGGCGGTCCATGGGCCGCGGCTCCTCCATGTCGCGCCGAACGTCCTCCCAGGCGGCCAGCTGGTCGGGGGTCTCCTCGAACAGGAAGGCCGACTCCATCTCCCGCTGCCAGCGCGTCTCGCCCGCGAACGCGTGCCCCTCGGCGATCCGACGGTGGGCGTAGAGCTCGAGCAGCTCGGCCGCCTGCTCCTGGATCGAGTCGACCGTGCGCTCCTTGAGCTTCTTCCAGCGCTTGCCGCCCAGCTTGTGGACGGTGGGCGGATCGACCGGCTGGCCGTCCTCCCCGGGCGCGCTCCAGCGCTCGATGAGGTCCAGGCGATAGTGGGGGACCCGCAGGAGCTCGCCGTCCGCGTATTCGATCTTCAGGGTCTCGATGGCCTCGCCGCCGACCTCGACGCGCTCGAGTCCCCGGTAGCGGCCGATGCCGTGATCCAGGTGGACCACGTAGTCCCCCGGCCGCAGGGATGCCACCGACTCGAGCGTGGCGGCGCCCTGGAAGCGGCCGGTGCGCCGCGGGCGCCGCGATCGGCGGAAGACCTCGTGGTCGGTGAGGACCACCAGGGGACGGGGCCCCGGGATGCGGAGACCGCCCGTCAGGGAGCCGAGCGTCAGGGTGGCGGCTTTGCTCAGGTCGGGACCGCCGCGTTCCTCCAGGATCTCCTCGAGCCGCTCGAGCTGACCCTCGTTGTCGCACAGGATCACGACGGCGTCGCCCCGGTCGCGGGCCGCCCGGATGGCCAGGGCCAGGCGTCCCATGTCCCGGTCCACCGCCGGAGGCGGCTCGAGGCGGAGGTCCAGCCACGCCGGATCCGCCCCGGACGCGACGGCCTGGATTCGGGGCAGCGCGGCGAGGCGCCGCTCACCCTCCTCGGGGGGGACCACCAGCGCCTCGGGAGCGAGCCCCCCCGCGCCGGCGCGGCGAGCGGCCGCGGTCTCGCTCCACATCTCGGCCCTGCGCTCCCGGCCACGCGGGGCATCCATCTCGACGAGCAGGGACCCCTCCGGCAGCAGCTCGACCAGGGATCGGCGGCGTCCGGCGGCCGCGCGGGCCGCGCCGCCGCCTCTCCCCTCGGCACCGGAAGGCGACCGGGGGGTCGAGATGCGCAGGTCGACCGGGAGGACCTCCACGGCCTCGAGGACCTGTGACGTGCGCTGGGTCAGCGGGTCGAAGCGGCGTACGGACGCGATCCGGTCGCCCCACAGCTCCAGCCGCACGGGGCCGTCCGTGCTGAGCGGGTACAGGTCGACGATCCCGCCCCGGACCGCGTACTCGCCCAGCTCGGCCACCGTGTGCACCCGCTGGAAGCCCATGCGCTCGAGGCGCTCGCCCAGCGCGTCGAGCCCCCAGGCGTCGCCGGCGGCCAGTCGGAGCTCCAGGGGGCCGGCGCCGGGCAGCTCGGTCCGCTCGACCAGGGCGCGGGCCGTGGTGACCAGCAGGCGGGCCTCACCGGCCAGGAGGGAGGCCAGGGCCTCGACCCGTTGACCCGTGATCTCCACGTGCGGGTCGACGTCCTCGTAGGGGAGGGCCTCGCGCTGCGGGAAGTAGTCGACCGGGCGGGCGGGGTCGAGCGCCTCGAGATCCGCGACCAGCTCTTCGGCTTCCGACGGCGTGTCGGCCACGAGGACCACCGGACCCGGTCCGAGGTCGGTCAGGCAAGCGGTGAGCGCCGCCGGCGCGGCGCCGGGGAGGGGACCCACGAGCAGCCGCTCGCCCGGCCGGGGCAGACGGTTCGTCAGGCCCCGCTGGTCGAGGAGCTGGCGGAAGCTTTCGAGTATCAAGGACTCCGTGCGTGCCGCGTCGCGCTGAAAGGCCCGATCGGCCGCCGATCGAGCCTCGCCCCGGCGGCCGCCGCCCGCCCCACCCTGGCCGGGCAACGAAGGAGTACCGCCGCCGTGCGGTTGGGTTCCGGCGCCGCGCGGGGGCGGCGGGCACATGCTCGGAAAGCGAGGGTATGGAAGCGACCGACCGCCACGACACCGGGACGATCACATCGAGGGAAGAGAGCCGAGCATGCGCGGAGTCCGACCGAAGGCCCCGGCGGGATGCCGGCCGAACCTGCTCCTGGCCGCGGCCCTCCTCGGCTCCCTGGTCGGATTTCCCGGCCCGGCGCGCGCCCAGGAAACGGCGCCCTCCTCCGCCGCCGCGAACCGAATCACCGCCGCGGACCTGCGCACCCGGGTGACGCTGCTGGCGGACGACTCGATGCGCGGACGGGACACGCCGAGCCCGCAGCTCGCCGAGGCGGCCCGCTACGTGGCGGACCAGTTTCGGTCGTTCGGCCTGCGGCCGGGCCTCGGTGACAGCTACACGCAGTTCTACCCGGTGACCGTCATCGAGCCGGGGCCTCCCGGCGCTCAGAGGCTCCTCGTGGACGGCCCGGAAGGCGAGCACGCCCTGCGCTCCGGACGGGACTTCGTGGCCGCCCCCACGGGCACGGGCCTCACGGGGTCGGGCCCGCTCCGACGCTTCGATCCGGACTCTTCCACGGCGGAGGCGTCGGGAGCGATGCTGCTGGTGGACGCGCGTCCCTCCGACATGACGGGCGTGTTCGCCTCGATCCGCCGTGTGCTCCGCGAGGGTGATGCCGCCGGCGCCATCATCGTGGTGGATGGGCCGGATTCCTACTTCGAGGGCCTGCAGCGCTTCTTCGGGTCCCGCCGCGTGTCGATCGGCGAGCCCGATCTGCCGGGCAAGCCCGTGGCCCTGGTCGCGGCCTCGGCGCTACCTGTCGCGATACGGGATCCGCTGTCCGAGGGGCAGACGTTGCCGTACGGCTGGAAGGCTCGCCTGGAGACGACCGGGAATGTGCGTGCCGACAGCGCCATGAACGTCATCGGATGGCTGCCCGGGTCGGACCCCGACCTGCGGGGCCAGTACGTCCTGTTCACGGCCCACATGGATCACGTGGGCGTGGGCCGTGCGGTCGACGGAGATTCCATCTACAACGGGGCGGACGACGATGCCTCGGGGACGGCGACCGTGCTCGAGCTGGCCCGCGCGTTCGCGACGGCGCCGAAGCATCCTCGCCGCTCCCTGGTGTTCATGACCGTCAGCGGGGAGGAGAAGGGCCTGCTGGGATCGAGCTGGTACACCGGCCATCCCGTGTTTCCGCTGGAGCGGACCGTGGCGGATGTGAACATCGACATGATCGGCCGTAACTGGAAGGACACGGTGGTGGCGATCGGCAAGGAGGCGTCCACGCTGGGCGACATGGTCGACCGGGTGGCGGCCCGCCATCCCGAGCTCGACATGACCGTCATCTCCGACCCGTGGCCCGAGCAGAACTTCTTCACGCGCTCGGATCACTACAACTTCGCCCGCCGGGGAATTCCGATCCTGTTCTTCTCGAGCGGCGAAGTTGTA
>CANPVD010000038.1 GCA_947581615.1 Candidatus Humimonas hydrogenitrophica | reverse complement strand
GCGCAGCAGGCGGACGAGTGTGTGGAGGGTCGGGTTCTCGCCGTTCTCCGCCTCGCTCACCGTGCTCCGCGCGAGCCCGGCCCGGGCCGCGGCCTGGTCCTGGGTGAGGCCGGCCGCCTGGCGGAGGGTCCTGAGCCGCTGGCCGATCGAGGCGAGGAGCGCGTCGTCCGTCGCGGAAATGTAGGCTTTAGGCGTCATGTCTCCCTCCCTGGACGAGGTGGTGACGGCTATAACCTACATCGCGGCGGGAACGCGCGCGCGGCGCGGCGTCTGTCGGGGGACGACCCCGGACCTCTCTGCTCCTGAGCCCGAGGGGACCTGAAGCGGGCGCCCATCCCTGACGTCCGATCGGGTCCCGTGGTAGCTTGCTTCGACATCTGCGCACCGGCGGAGGAGCCACCGTGCACTGGACGCTCCGGAAGAAGATCCTGCTCGGCTACGGAATCGCGCTCGCGCTCCTGGTGGTCGTGCTCGCTCTCGCCCTGACGAGCGTCCTGCGTCTGGGCCGGGCGTCCGAGGCGATCCTGAGCGAGAACTACAGGAGCATCCGGGCGGCCGAGCGGATGACGACCGCCCTGAAGGACCAGGACGCGGCCGTCCTGTCCTACCTGCTCGGCCGGAGGGAGGCCGCCGACAGCGCGTTCCGGGACGGCCAGGTGACCTTCCTCCAGTCCCTGGCCCGGGCTCGCGACAACGTCACGATCGAGGGCGAGGGGCGCGTCGTGGCCCGCATCGACTCGGCCTACCGGGCGTATCTCGACGCCTACGGGCGCCTCACGCTCGTCGGAGCCCCGGCGGAACCGGCCGGCGGCACGCCGGTGACGGCCCTCGACACCTACCGGACGCGCCTCGCGCCCCTGTCGGCTTCGGTGCGCGAGGCGGCCGCACGTCTCCGTGACCTCAACGAGACGACCATGTTCGGGGCCAGCGACCGGGCGGCGGCCCTGGCCCGCCGGGCGACCTGGACGCTGGTCGCGGTCGGCGCCCTCGTTCTCCTGGCCGGCCTCGCGTTCAGCCTCATCCTCTCGCGCCGACTCACGCGTCCACTGCAAGCGCTCACTCAGGCCACGGGCCGGATCGCGGCGGGAGACTACGACGTGAAGGTGCCCGTGGACGGACACGACGAGCTGGCCGAGCTCAGCCGCCGGTTCAACGAGATGGCCGCCGAGCTCCGCTCCTTCCGGACCATGAACGTGGGTCAGATCGTGGCCGCCAAGCGGCGCAGCGAGGCCATCGTCCGGAGCATCCACGACGGCATCGTGGTCGTGGACGGCGAGCTCCGGGTCGTGAATCTCAATCCGGCGGCGCGGGCCATCCTGGAGGTGGGCGGCGAAGAGGTCCGCGGCCGACACGTCCTCGAGCTGATCCACGACGAGACGCTGGTCGACCCGCTCCGGCAGGCCGTGGAGGCCGGGCGCGCGCCCGACATTCCCGAGTCGCGGCGTTACGTGACCAGGACCCGCGCCGGCGCGGCCCATCACTTCGAGGTCGTGGTGACGCCGATCCGGGCGGAGACCGGGGAGCCCGCGGGCGGCATCCTCATGCTCCGAGACGTCACACAGCTCAAGGAGCTGGACCGCATGAAGAGCGACTTCGTGGCCACGGTCTCCCACGAGCTGCGCACGCCCCTCACCAGCATCGGCATGAGCCTGGATCTCCTGGAGGAGCGGGTCGGCGGCCAGATGGACGGCGAGGAGCGCGAGCTCCTCGGCGAGACCCGGACCGACGTGAGCCGGCTCCGGGACCTGGTGGCCGACCTGCTGGAGCTCTCCCGACTGGAGTCGGGCCGCATCGAGCTCGACTTCCAGCCCGCGCCGCTGCGGCCCATGTGCGAGAAGGCGTCGCAGATCCTCCTCCCGCAGGCCGAGGAGAGGGGCGTGGAGCTGGAGCTGGACCTTCCCGGCGAGCTGCCGGAGGTGAGAGCCGACGTCAACAAGGTGACGTGGGTGCTCACCAACCTCCTCGCCAACGCGATCCGCTACTCCGACCGGGGCGGTCGCGTGCGGGTGGAGGCCGTGCCGCTGGAATCGAGCGTCCAGGTATCGGTACGCGACCAGGGCGCCGGCATCCCGTACGAGTACCAGTCGCGCGTGTTCGACCGCTTCGTGCAGGTAGACGGCGGACGGGCCGGCGGCACGGGGCTCGGCCTGGCCATCTGCCGGGAGGTCGTCCGCGCGCACGGGGGTGCCATCTGGCTCGAGTCGACCCCCGGCGAGGGGAGCGTGTTCACCTTCACCCTGCCGCGGGCCTGAGCCCACCCCCTCCCCGCCCGACCCGGCGCTCCGACCGTCCGGAGCCGCCGGGACCGCCTTCCACATCGCAACGGTCCGGAGCCTCCGACTTTGCAGCCTGCAATGTCGACCGTCGCGTACAGATTCCTATCTCGTTGTATGACAAGATGATATAGAAAACGCGGCGCGGCACGCGCCGTGCCCCGATCACGCCGGCGTCACGCGGGGAGAACGCCTCCGCCGGGCGCTTCGGAGTGAACGGGGTATGAACATGGTCGCGAAACTCGTGGTCGGGCTCGTGAGCCTGGCGCTCTCGTACGGCTGGCTGCGATTCCTCGCGTGGGTCGTGGGGAGAGGTCGATGATCGCGATTCTGGGCGGCGCCGTGGGGATCGGTCTGTTCGCCTACCTCCTGTATGCGCTGCTCGAGCCGGAGCGCTTCTGATGGCCACCAGGTTCATCACGCCGGCCATCTGGCTGGTGGCCGTCCTCGTCCTGGCCTGGCCGCTCGGGAAGTACATGGCCGGGCTCATGGACGAGTCGACCGCCGGGCGAGCGCGCCCGCGTGGCGGCCTCGAGTCCGCTCTCCGGCGGGCCCTCGGCCCGGCGTGGGACACCGACCAGGACTGGAAGGCCTACGTCGTCTCCATGCTCGCGTTCAACGCGGTCATGTTCGGCGTCGCGTTCCTCGTCCTCCTCCTCCAGCGCTGGCTGCCGCTGGACCCGGACGGGAAGGGGGCCCTCGAGCCGTCGCTCATCTTCAACACGGTGGCGTCGTTCACGTCGAACACGAACCTGCAGCACTACGCCGGCGAACAGGCGATGAGCTATTTTTCGCAGCTGTTCGCGCTCATGTGGCTGCAGTTCGTCTCGGCCGCCACCGGGATCGCGGCGCTGGCCGGCCTGAGCCGGGCGCTGGGCGGCCGCACGAAGATCGGGAACTTCTACCGGGACGTCTCCCGGGCGACCTTCTTCCTGCTCCTCCCCCTGGCACTGGTGCTGGGAGTCATCCTGGCCGTGCTGGGGATTCCGATGACGCTGCACGGGGCCGCGGTGGCCCACACGCTGGAGGGCGCGGTCCAGACCATCGCGCGCGGGCCGGTGGCCGCCTTCGTGGCGATCAAGCAGCTCGGCACCAACGGCGGAGGCTTCTTCGGCCCGAACTCGACGCACCCGTTCGAGAACCCGACCTACTGGACCAACGTGATCGAGAACGGGGCGATCCTCCTCGTCCCGATGGCGTGCGTGTGGATGTTCGGCCGGCTGGCGGGCCGGCTTCGGGACGCCGTCGTGATCTTGGCCGTCATGGGCATCCTCCTCGTCGGCGGGATCACGGCCGCCAACAGGCTCGAGGCGCGGGAGACCCCGGCGCTCACCACCCTGCCGGTGCGGAAGGCGCCCGAGAACCTGGAGGGCAAGGAGCTCCGCTTCGGCGCCGGCGCGGGTCCCACCTGGGCCGTCTCGACGACCGCCACCTCGAACGGCTCCGTGGATGCCATGCACGACAGCCTGAACCCGCTCACCGGCCTGGTTCCCATGGTCGGCATGTGGCTCAATGTCATCTTCGGCGGCGTGGGCGTGGGCATGATCAACATGTTCCTGTTCATCGTCGTGGCGGTGTTCATCGCCGGCATGATGGTGGGCCGCACGCCCGAGTACCTGACCCGGAAGGTGGAGGCGCGCGAGATGAAGCTGGCCCTCCTCGCGCTGCTCATCCATCCCCTGTTCATCCTGGGGGGCACGGCCCTGTTCGCGGCCACCTCGTGGGGCACCCATACCGTCCTCAACGCCGCGAGCCACGGCTTCTCCGAGATCCTGTACGAGTTCAGCTCGGCGACGGCCAACAACGGGTCCGGGTTCGAGGGGCTGGGCGACCACACGATCCCGTGGAACGTGTCGACGGGCCTCGTGATGCTGCTGGCGCGCTTCATCCCGATCATCGCCCCGCTGGCCATCGGGGGCTCCCTGGCCGCCAAGAAGCCGACGCCGGAGACGAGCGGCACGTTCCGCACGGACGGGTGGCTGTTCGGGGCCGTGCTGTTGGGTACGGTGCTCATCGTCGGGGCGCTCCTGTTTATGCCGGTGGCTGTCCTCGGACCGATCGCCGAGCACCTCTCGCTGGGAGGCGCCCGATGAACGCGCCCGTGCGGACGTCCGACCATCCGGACGAGGCGGGAAGCGCCGGGGCCGGGCGGCCCGCGCCCGACCGCAAGCTGCAGCGCCGGGCGGCGAGAAGACGGGAGCTGTTCGACCCCGAGCTCCTGGGGATCGCTCTGCGGCGCTCCGTGCTCATGCTCGATCCGCGCACGATGGCCCGGAATCCCGTGATGTTCACGGTGGAGGTGGGCGCCGCGCTCACCACGCTGGTCACCTTCCAGGCCCTGCTGGGCGGACCCGGCGACCTGGCCTACTTCGCCCCGCTCACGCTCCTGCTCTGGTTCACGGTGGGATTCGCCAACTTCGCCGAAGCTCTGGCCGAGGCGCGCGGCCAGGCGCAGGCGGAGACGCTGCGGGCCACGCGCGAGGAGACGGTGGCGCGTCGGGTGACGGACGGCCGCGAGGAAGAGGTCTCCTCCGAGCTCCTGCGCGCGGGCGACGTGGTCCGGGTCGCCGAGGGCGAGACGATCCCGGCCGACGGAGAGGTCGTCGAGGGGATCGCCAGCGTGGACGAGTCGGCGATCACGGGCGAGTCCGCGCCCGTGATCCGGGAGGCCGGCGGCGACCGCTCCGGCGTGACGGGCGGCACGCGGGTCCTCTCGGACGAGATCACCGTGCGCGTCACGGCCGGCGCGGGCGAGTCTTTCCTGGATCGGATGATCGCCCTCGTCGAGGGCGCCTCGCGCCAGAAGACCCCGAACGAGATCGCGCTCACGCTGGTCCTGGCCGGGTTCACGCTCGCCTTCCTCATCGTGACCGGGGCGCTGCCGTTCATGGCGTCCTACTTCCACGCCACGATCGACGTGCCCACGCTCGTGGCGCTCCTCGTGTGCCTCATCCCGACGACGATCGGGGCGCTCCTCCCGGCCATCGGGATCGCGGGCATGGACCGGGCGCTGTCGGCGAACGTGCTGGCCAAGAGCGGCAAGGCGGTGGAGCTGGCCGGCGACGTCGATACCCTGCTCCTGGACAAGACCGGCACGATCACGCTCGGGAACCGGCAGGCCCGGCGCATGGTGGCCGCCCCGGGCGTGGACGAGGCCGAGCTGGCCCGGGCGGCGGCGCTGGCCTCCGCGGCCGACTCCACGCCCGAGGGGCGCTCCATCCTCGAGCTGGCCGTGGAGCTCCTGGGCGGGGAGAGGCCACGCCCTCCCGCCGGCGCTGAGCCGGTCGCCTTCTCCGCCGAGACGCGGGTGAGCGGCGTGGACCTGCCGGGGGGCGGGAGGATCCGGAAGGGCGCCCCGGACGCCATCCGCCGCCTGGCGAAGGACGGCGGGCAGCCGGTGCCGGGGGAGGTCGAGGAGGCGGTGACGGAGGTGGCCCAGGGGGGCGGCACGCCGCTCCTGGTGGCCCGCGACGCGCGCATCCTGGGCGTCGTCGCCCTCGAGGACACGCTCAAGCCGGGCATCCGGGACCGCTTCGCGCGGCTCAAGGGCATGGGGCTGCGGATCGTCATGGTCACCGGCGACAACCCGCTCACGGCCCGCGCCATCGCGGACGAGGCCGGCGTGGACGACTTCCTCGCCGAGGCCACCCCCGAGCAGAAGCTGGCCTACATCCGGAGCGAGCAGGGGAAGGGGCGGCTGGTGGCCATGATGGGGGACGGCACCAACGACGCCCCCGCCCTGGCCCAGGCGGATTTGGGCGTGGCCATGAACGCCGGCACGCAGGCCGCCAAGGAGGCCAGCAACATGGTCGACCTGGACTCCGACCCCACCAAGCTCATCGAGGTGGTGGAGATCGGGAAGCAGCTCCTCATGACGCGGGGCGCGCTCACCACCTTCTCGTTCGCCAACGACGTGGCCAAGTACTTCGCCATCGTGCCGGCCATGTTCTACCTGGCGCTGCCGCAGCTCCAGGCGCTCAACGTCATGCACCTCACGTCCCCCCGCAGCGCCATCCTGTCGGCCGTGGTGTTCAACGCGATCATCATCCCGCTCCTCATCCCGATCGCTCTGCGCGGGGTGAGGTACCGGCCGGTGGGCGCCGGAGCCCTGCTGCGCCGGAACCTCCTCCTCTACGGCTTCGGCGGCGTGGTCGTCCCGTTCGTGGGTATCAAGCTCCTGGACCTGGGGCTCACGGCCCTGGGCCTCTCCTGATCCGAAGGCGATTCCATGCGCGAGTGGACGACGTCGATCCGTCTGTGGCTCCTGAGCTGGGCGGTGTGCTGCGTGGCGTACACGGCCGTGATCCTCGGCGTCGCGCACGCGGCCGCGCCCGACGCCGCCGAAGGCTCGCTCCTCACCGACTCGGCGGGCCGGGTGGTAGGGGCTCTACGCGTAGCGCAGGCGTTCACGTCGCCGGAGTACTTCTGGCCCAGGCCCTCCGCGGCCGACTACAATGCGGCGGCGGCGAGCGGCAGCAACCTGTCGTCCGCCAGCCCGAAGATCACGGCCCGGGCCGACTCGATCATCGCTCGCCTGGGCGGAGGGCCGGCCGACAGCGTCCCGGCCGACCTGGTGACGGCGTCCGGGTCCGGCTTGGACCCGGACATCACCCTGGCGGGGGCGCTGTTCCAGGTCCCGCGCGTGGCCCGCGCCCGCGGGGTCGATCCCGCGGCGGTGGAGCGCCTCGTGCGAAGCCGGGCCCGCCGCGTGGGAGGGCTTCCGGGCGCGCCCCGGATCGTCCGGGTGCTCCCGCTCAACCTGGCGCTGGACCGGGCGTTCCCGGCCGGGCGATCCTGAGGAGGCTGGATCCGCGTGATGTCGGCCACCGATTCTATCGGCACGACGAACGCCGAGCCGCGGCGGGTCGAGGCCTTCCTCGAGCTCATCCGCCGCTCCCGCCGCGGCCGGCTCAAGGTCTACCTGGGCTACGCCGCCGGAGTCGGGAAGACCTACCGGATGCTGCGGGAGGGTCACGACCTGCTGGACTCGGGCGTGGACGTCGTGGTCGGGTACGTGGAGACGCACGGGCGGTCGGAGATCGAGCGGCTCGCGGAGGACCTCCCGACCGTCCCGCGCCGCAGCGTCGAGTACCGGGGCATCGCCCTCGAGGAGATGGACGTAGCGGCGATCCTGGAGCGCCGGCCCGAGGTGGCGCTCGTGGACGAGCTGGCTCACACCAACGCCCCGGGATCGAAGCACGAGAAGCGCTACGAGGATGTCGAGGACCTCCTGGCCGCGGGCATCCACGTGATCACGACCATGAACGTCCAGCACCTGGAGAGCCTGTACGAGACCGTGCAACGCGTGACGGGCGTAAGGGTGGTCGAGCGGGTGCCCGATCGGCTGCTGGCCGAGGCCGACCAGATCGTCAACGTGGACGTCTCGGAGGAGGACCTCCGGGAGCGGCTCCGGAGGGGTGACGTCTACGGCGAGGAGCGGATCGAGCGCGCCCTGGCCAACTTCTTCCAGCAGCCCAACCTGAAGCGCCTCCGGAACCTGACGCTGCGGGAGATCGCCTCGCATCT
The DNA here is from genome assembly GCA_947581615.1 of Candidatus Humimonas hydrogenitrophica. Lineage (GTDB taxonomy): Bacteria > Gemmatimonadota > Gemmatimonadetes > Palauibacterales > Palauibacteraceae > Humimonas > Humimonas hydrogenitrophica. Next base: position 2,183 of record CANPVD010000038.1, on the reverse strand, counting down.
CGAGGCCCAGGACCGCACCCCCGGCGAGGAGGAGGACCGGTTCGCGGCGCCCGACCAGGTGCTCGTGTGCCTGTCGTCTGCCGGCCCCGATGCCGATGCCCTCCTCCGGTACGGCTCCCGGCTGGCGGGGAAGCTCAACCGCACCTGGTACGCGCTGTACGTACAGAGGCCGCGGGAAGCCCCGACCCGCATCGAGCTCGGTGTCCAGCGACAGCTGGCGGAGACCCTCGAGCTCGCCAACGAGCTCGGAGCCACCCTGTTCACGCTGGAGGGGGAGGACGTGGTGGAGACGATCCTCGGCTTCGTCCGGGAATACGCCGTCGGACACGTCGTGGTCGGACGCTCGGGACAGACCTCGTGGCTCCACCGGCTCCTCGGGCGGCCGTCGATGGTGCAGCGGCTGCTCGACGCCGCCGCGGGCGTGGCCGTGGTGGTCGTGGACACGGCCACGGGAGTCGGACGACCGTGACCCCGGACGCCGTGGACTCGCCGCTGCCGAGGCTCGACATCCTCATCGTGGACGACGAGCCCCGAATCCGGTCGACGCTGGGCATGTGCCTGCGGGACGACGGGCACCGCGTCGAGGCCGTCTCGAACGCCCGCGAGGCCGAGCGCGCGGCGGACCGGGGCGCCTTCGACGTGGCGTTCGTGGACCTCCGGCTGCCGGACGGCGATGGGCTGGACCTCATCCCGGCCCTGCTCGAGCGACTCCCGTGGCTCAAGGTCATCGTCATCACGGCGCACGCCAGCATCGAGTCCGCCGTGGAGGCGATGCGGCGAGGCGCCTCGGACTACCTGCCCAAACCCTTCTCGACGGCCGAGGTGCGGCTCGCCGCGCGGAAGGCGGCCGAGCTTCGGGAGCTGGAACACAGGGTCTCGGCCCTCGAGGAGGAACGGGAATCCGGTCGCCCCGCCCTGCTCCTGGACAGCCGGAGCCCCGCCATGCGCCGGGCGGTGGCGACCGCCCGTGAGGTGGCCGACACGGACGCCACCGTCCTGCTCCGTGGAGAGACGGGCACCGGGAAGGGCGTTCTGGCCCGCGCCATCCACGACTGGAGCCCTCGATCCACGCGGCCCTTCGGGGTAGCCCACTGTCCCTCGTTTCCGGCCGAGCTGCTCGAGAGCGAGCTGTTCGGCCACGTGAAGGGAGCCTTCACCGGCGCGGTTCGCAGCAACGCCGGGCGCGTGGTGCGCTGCGACGGCGGCACGCTCCTCCTGGACGAGGTGGGCGAGCTGCCCGGCCCCCTCCAGCCCAAGCTCCTCCGCTTCGTGCAGAGCCGCGAGTACGAGAGGGTGGGCGACCCGGACACGCGCCGGGCCGACGTGCGGATCCTGGCCGCCACCAACCGGGACCTCGAGGCCGCCGTGGAGGACGGCCGGTTCCGCGAAGACCTCTACTACCGGCTCAAGGTGATTGAGATCGAACTCCCGCCGCTCCGGGAGCGTCGCGAGGACATACTGCCCCTGGCCGAGCAGTTCCTGCGCTTCTACGCCAGGAAGCACGGACGCGAGGCGACGGGCTTCCGGGAGGAGGCCCGGGAGCGACTCATGGCCCACGCATGGCCGGGGAACGTCCGCGAGCTCGAGAACGTGGTCGAACGGGCCGCGATCCTGTGCCGCAGCGGCGAGGTCGGACCGGCCCACCTGCCGCTGGAGGACACGGAGCGAGCGGTGGCGGGTGTGGGCGAGGACGTGACCCTGGCCGAGCTCGAGGAGGAGCACATCCGGCGTGTCGTGGCCAGGGCCGAGACGCTCGAGCGGGCCGCCCAGATCCTCGGCATCGACACGACGACCCTGTGGCGAAGGCGCAGGGAGTACGAGATCTGACGGAGCCCCGGGCCTCCGTGAGAGCGAGCTACCCGGAGAGGTGAAGCCTCACGCGTGCGGCCCTTCCAGCTGGACGGGTGGCCGCTCCAGATCCCGGCCCTACCGACCCCCGTCAGAAGGGTGGGTCGGATGGGCCGCCGGAGTCGAGTCCCGCCCAAATGGATCGAACGGGTCCGCCATCTACCGACGCTCGTCGGACGCGATCATCGCCTGGACCTGGCGACGCTGCGTCTCGATCCGAGTCGGCCCCGTGCGGAGGACCGACGCGAAGTCCGGGTCGGACCGCACGGGCTCGAGAGCCGGATCCACGGACAGAGCACGAAGTTCGCTTCCGCCGGCCCGGACGTACGTGCGAA
>CANPVD010000037.1 GCA_947581615.1 Candidatus Humimonas hydrogenitrophica | reverse complement strand
CGTCGGCGTGGTTCGGGGGGAAGGCGAGCGTGACGACGAGCCACGCGGCGGGAGGGACGGTGACGAAGGTGGAGCTGGACGCCGCCCACGACTTCCCCGACGTCGACCGCTCCAACGACAGCTGGACCGGGTCCCCGTGACCAGGAGGCGCCGCTGACGCGCGAGGACCCCCGCGGGGGCCGCCGGGCCCCGGCGGACGACGGCGTGTCCGAGGCGGAGGCTCCGGACGCCCGGGAGCTCGGGCTCGATGGGGAGGAGCGCGAGCTGGGGCTCGGCTGTCCGATCACGCGACGCGACTTCGTCGGCACCACCCTCCTGGGAGCCGGGGCGGGCCTCCTGGGCCTTCCGGCCCCGCTCGAGCGGGGCCGGGAAGGGGCCGGCCGCGAGTCCGGGACGACGTCCACGGCGTCCGCCGGGGGCGCCGGACCCGGGGACGCCTGGACCGGCTACCCCGGGGTGGGGGACTACGCCCGCTCCAACGGCAACACCTGGGACGTGGTGACCGCCGGTCACAGGATCCGCGACGGCGTGTTCGACGATCCCCCTCCGCATCCCATCGAGACGGGCGAGACCTACGATCTGGTGGTCGTGGGCGGGGGCATGAGCGGCCTCGCTGCCGCGCACCGCTTCCGGCGGGAGGCGGCCTCGGGCATGCGGTGCCTGGTGCTGGAGGACCATCCGGTGTTCGGCGGGGAATCCAAGCGCAACGTCGTGGAGGTGGACGGCGAGCGCCTGATCGCTCCCCAGGGCGCGAATCAGTTCGGCTATCCCCATCGGCCGGGCCCCGAGCTCACCATCTGCCGGGACGCCGGCGTGCCCACCATGGAGGCGCGTCGCTACCAGCAGTGGGCGGCGGGAGTGCAGCCGCTCGAGATCGCGCGCGAGAACTGGGAGTACATGCTGTGGAGCGACCTCACCCCGGCCATGGGCTTCTTCTTTGGAGGAGACGCCGGCGGTCGCTGGGTGCGCAACATGTGGTCGGACGACCTGGCGCGGGCGCCGTACACGGACGACGTCCGCCGCGACCTGTTGCGCTGGCGCAAGGAGACGCGCAAGCCGAGGGAGTTCGCGGACCGTGCCGCGCTCGAGCGCTGGCTCGACACGATGACTTACAGGGAATACCTGGAGGGCGTCCTCGGGCTGGGCCGCGCCGTGTCTCGGTACGCCGATCCGATTCTGGCCTCGTATCTGGGCCTCGGCGGTGACGCGCTCTCGGCCTACATCGCCTACGAGACCGACATGCCGGGCTTCCAGATGTACACGGGGCCGTACGGCGCCCGGCACATGACCGACGTGAAGATCGATGCGTTTCCGGGCGGGAACGGGGCCGTGGCGCGCTGCATCGTGAAGTACCTGGTGCCGGACGCGATCACCGGCAGCCGTGACTTCGCGGAGGTGCACAACGGCCGCATCCGATTCGAGGCTCTGGACCGGGACGGCCAGCCGGTGCGAATCCGGCTCGGCTCGACGGTGGTGCGGGTCGAGCACGAGGGCTCCCCGGCTTCGTCGAGCCTGGTGCGGGTGACCTACACGAACGGCGGTCGGGCCTACACGCTCCGAGCCCGGGGCGTCGTCATGGCTTCCAACGGCTGGACGGCCAAGCACGTGGTGCGCGACCTCCCGGACGCCTATCACCGGGCCTACGCCGCGTTCCCCCGCTCGCCCGTCCTCGTGGCCAACGTGGCTCTGCACGACTGGAAGCCCATGTACGAGGCGGGCTACACGGCGTTCGAGTGGTTCGAGGGCTTCGGCTTCGCGGCCAACTTCCGGCGTTCCATGGTCGTGGGCGGCTATCACCCGCCACTCGATCCATCACGTCCCGAGGTCCTCACGCTGTACGTGCCTCTGTTCAAGCCGGGCCAGCCCCTGGAGGAACAGGGCAAGCAGGCTCGCTACGAGATGTTCGGCACCAGCTACCGTGGCTACGAGAAGATCATCCGCGGCCAGCTCGCGCGACTGTTCGGAGTCTGGGGCTTCGACCCCGCCCGCGACATCGCGGCGCTGGTCCTCAACCGCTGGGGGCACGCGTACGTGAATCCCGCCCCCGGATTCTTCTTCGGGCGAGACGGCGCCGACGCTCCGCGCGACGTCATTCGCCGCCGATTCGGTCGCATCACGTTCGCCGGCGCCGAGCTGGGAGGGCACCAGCACGCCGGCGGAGCCATCCAGGAAGGATGGCGGGCGGCCGGCCAGTGTCTCGACACGATCTGATACGGGAGAGAACCACATGAGCCAGGAAGCCCATGGGGGCGGCGTCCGCCCCCGCTTCGCGATCCCCGTCGGCCTCGTGGCCGTCCTGCTCCTCGTCCTCCTGGTCGGGGTCGCGCTGCGGCGCGGCCCCGCCATCGCCCGGGCCGAGACCCCGGCGGACCCCGCTGCGGCATCGGCCGACGGAACCGGATCGGCAGGAGCCACCGGCGCGCTCTCGCGGGCGGCCTCCGGGCTCAAGTTCGAGATCTCCTTTCCACCCTCCCTCACCCGCGAGGCCCAGACGGGACACATCATCCTGATTGTCTCGAACGACACGAGCGCCGAGCCCCGCTTCCAGTACCACGTGTACCGGCCCAACGTGCAGCCCGGCTTCGGGCTCGACGTGGACGGGCTCGAGCCGGGGCAGACGGCCGTCATCGATGGAAAGGTGTTCGGCTGGCCGCTGCGCAGCTTGGACGACCTGCCGCCCGGCGACTACCGGGTGCAGGCGATCCTGAACCGATACGAGGAGTACCACCGGGCGGACGGCCACACGGTGTGGCTGCCGCCCAACAAGGGCGAGGGTCAGCATTGGTACTCCAAGCCGGGCAACTTCTACAACGCGCCCGTCTCGGTCCACCTGGATCCGGCCTCGGGCCAGACCGTGAAGCTGAGCCTCGACCAGGAGATCCCGCCGATCCCGGCGCCGAAGGACACGAAGTGGGTCAAGTACGTCCGTATCAAGAGCGACCTGCTGAGCAAGTTCTGGGGCCGGCCCATGTATCTGGGAGCCATCGTGCTCCTCCCGGCCGGGTTCGACGATCACCCGAACGCCCACTATCCGCTGGCGGTCGATCAGGGCCACTGGCCGACCGGGTTCGGCGAGTTCAGCCCCCACCCGCCCACGCCCGGCGAGTCGCGTGGGGACAGCATCCGGACCGCCTACGCCTACGACCTCTACAAGCGCTGGACGGGGCCGAACTTTCCGCGCATGCTCGTCATGAAGATCCGCCACGCCAACCAGTACTACGATGACTCGTACGCGGTGAACTCGGAGAACCTGGGACCGTGGGGCGACGCCATCGTCAAGGAGCTGATTCCATACGTGGAGAAGAAATTCCGGGGCATCGGCCAGGGTTGGGCCCGCACCCTGTACGGTGGCTCCACCGGAGGGTGGGAGACGCTGGCCGACCAGGTGTTCTACCCGGACGACTTCAACGGGGCGTGGAGCTTCTGTCCCGATCCCGTGGACTTCCGCCAGTACGAGACGATCAACGTCTACAGCGATACGAACGCGTTCTACTTCAACAACGAGTGGAAGAAGACGCCGCAGCCTTCCGGGCGGGACTACCTGGGCCACCTCCTGACCACGGTGGGCAACGACAACCACTGGGAGTACGTCCAGGGCCGGAAGGACCGATCGAGCGAGCAGTGGGACATCTGGGAGTCGGTGTTCGGACCGGTCGGGAAGGACGGCTACCCGCAGCGCATCTACGACAAGCTCACCGGCCACATCGACCCGCAGGTGGCCCGGTACTGGAAGGAGCACTACGACCTCCGGTACATCCTCCAGCGCGATTGGAAGACGCTCGGGCCCAAGCTGGTGGGGAAGATCCACATCTACGCCGGCACCATGGACAGCTGGCACCTCAACAACGCCGTCTACCTGATGCAGGACTTCCTGGACACCACGAAGGACCCGTACTACGCCGGCTCCATCGAGTACGGGGACCGCTACGAGCACTGCTGGACGGGTGATTCCCAGCACTCGCTCCGGGTGGGGTCCATGACCGTGGACCGACGCTTCCTACCCGTGATGGCGCGTCACATCATCAGCACCGCCCCGGCGGGCGCGGACACGGTGAGCTGGAGGTACTAGAAAGTCCCGAGCGCGCCCCGTTCCGGGGGCGGCGGTAGAAGCAGGGAGGGGCCGCCCCCGGGCGGCCCCTCCGCACATCGAGGCCCGGCGTCAGCCGCCGGCGCCCTCCTCGACCACGGGCAGGGTGATCCGGGAGGGGTAGGCGGCCGAGCGGTAGATCCGCTGCGTGGCCTTCCGGAAGTCGGCGTCGGTGGCCTCGAAGATGTTGGGCACCCAGGTCTGCGGGTTGCGGTCGATGACCGGGAACCAGGTGCTCTGCACCTGCACCATGATCCGGTGCCCCTTCAGGAAGGTGTGGTCGGTGTCGAGGAGGTCGATCCGGTAGGGGGTCACCTTCCCGGGCACCACGCGCTCGGGGTGCTCGAAGCCGTTCCTGAACCGGGCCCGGAGGACGTTCTTGGCCACCATGAGCTCGTAGCCGCCCATGGCGGGCCGGTCGGACACCACCCCCGGATAGACGTCGATGAGCTTGACCACCCAGTCGCTGCCGCCGCCGGAGGTGGAGGCGAACAGGTGGGCCACCACGTTGCCGGCCACGGTGACGTCGTGGTCCAAAGGAGGGGTCTCCCAGGCGAGCACGTCGGGGCGACCGTCGACGAAGCGCTGGTCCTGGACGAGCCACGTGTACCAGCCCGAGCCGGTGGGGTCGTAGGTGGGCTCGATGGGCCGCCGCCGGTAGGGGACCGGGTGCGCCGGGTCGGAGACGTATGAATCGAAGGGCGGGGCGCCGGCCTTCGCGCCGGTGTCTCCCGCGGCCGGGGGCGGACCGAAGGCGGCGGCGGCGCCGGCCCGCAGGTAGAGGTCGCGGTCGGTCACCCCCTGCCGCGGCGGCCACTCCGACCACGTCCGCCACCGGTTCGAGCCCGTCTCGAAGGTGAAGGCCTCGCCCGCGGGCGGCTTCCCGCGGTCCTTGAGCCAGTAGGCGAACCACGGCGCCTCGATGTGGTGGCGGAAGTGCTCGCCGGTGGCGCTCCCGAACCGGATGGC
>CANPVD010000036.1 GCA_947581615.1 Candidatus Humimonas hydrogenitrophica | reverse complement strand
GTGGTCCTGGACACGCCGCCCCTGCTGGCTGTCTCCGACGCCGTGATGATCGCGACCCTGGCCGATGGAACTCTGGTCGTGGCACGCGCGGAGCAGACGAACCGCAAGGCGCTGAGCCACGCCGTGGAGCAGCTGCGAAGGGTCGAGGCGAACCTGTTGGGTCTTGTCCTCAACGGTGTCGAGGTGGGGAGTCCGGACGGGTATTACGGATACTATTACTATCACGAGTACTATACGGACTCACCCGATCGAAAGCGTTCGGCTTCGGAAGAGCGGCGGCTGATCCGGCGGAAGCACGCCTCCTCGGAGCAACCCTAGGAACTCCGGCTCGGCACGCCCGAATCATGTGCGGCATAGCAGGTGTCGTTCCGGCGCCCGGGCGACGCGAGCTCGAGGGTGTCCGGCTGGAAGGGATTCTCGAAGGTCTCCATCATCGCGGACCCGACGACCAGGGCTACCTTATCTTCGGGGGTGATCGGATCGACGCCGGTCGTCGACCCGGTCCCGGAATCCGGCCTGCGGAGGTCGCGCTCCTCCATCGACGACTTTCCATCATCGACCTCTCGTCCCAGGGCTGGCAGCCCATGAGCACGGATGACGGCCGATATCACATTGTGTTCAACGGCGAGATCTATAACTACGTCGAGCTGGGCCGGGAGCTGGAGCAGCTAGGTCGGGCGTTTCGTTCTCGGTCCGATACGGAGGTCCTCCTCGCTGCGTACGAGCGCTGGGGCGCGGATTGTCTCGGACGGCTCGTGGGCATGTTCGCATTCGCCGTCCTCGACGTGAGGCATCGGGAGGTCTTTCTCGCGAGGGATCCCTTCGGCATAAAGCCGCTCTACTATGCTCATCCCGCGGGCGGATTCGCGTTCTGTTCGGAGATTGCGCCCCTGCTTGAGCTGGACGGCGTGGGCCGACGCGTGGCCCCGCAGCCCCTATACGACTACCTAGTACAGGGTCGCACGGACGCGGGAGAGCACACGCTGTTCGAGAGTGTCCTGGAGCTCCCCGCGGCTCACTACGCTTGCGTGTCGATCGACCGCCCGGGGAGTTGCACCAGGACCAGGTATTGGCAGCTGAGCCGGGCGACGGGTCGCCCGCCGAGCATCGGAGAGGCGGCCGCCGAGCTCCGTGACCTGTTCCTGGAGAACCTCCGACTGCATCTGCGAAGCGATGTGCCTGTCGGTGCCGCGCTCTCCGGCGGCATCGATTCATCCGCTATCGTGGCCGGCATGAGGCACGTGGCTGGCGCCGACCTGGAGCTGAGGACCTTCAGCTACGTCGCCCAGGGTTCAGCGCTGAGCGAGGAGCGCTGGGTCGATGTGGTCACAGATGCGTCCCGGGCCTGCACATGGAAGGTGTCGCCCCGACCAGGAGAACTCGTGGAAGACCTTCCGCAACTGTTGCGGATCCAGGAATTGCCGTTCGGGAGTATGAGCATTTACGTCCAGTACAGGGTGTTCCGGCTGGCGCGAGATGCCGGAATCAAGGTGATGCTCGACGGCCAGGGAGCCGACGAGATGCTCGCCGGCTACTCCTTTTTCGCGGCGGTGCGGCTGGCCTCCTTGATCCGCCAGTGGCGCCTAGCGGCCGCCTTCCGGTTCTTCCGCGGGGCGAGCCGGGGTGTGGGTCGGAGTCCTGCTTGGCTGGCGTCGAGGGCCGGCCAGTTCCTCATCCCGGCCGTGCTGGAAACGCCGCTTCGTTCCATGGCCCGCGCCGAGCGCACGCCTGCGTGGCTCGCCATGGATTGGTTCGAGCGGCGGGGCGCGGGGCCGGAGGAGCGTCGACGAGCGCGTGGCGGGCCGTCGCTCCGGTCCGTGATGGCGGAACAGCTTACGGGGGCGGGCCTGGGAGCTCTCCTGCGATACGAGGACAGAAACTCGATGGCGCACTCGATCGAGAGCCGTGTGCCCTTCCTGACCACCGGTCTGGCAGAATTCCTCTTTTCCTTGCCGGACGACTACCTCGTCTCCGTCGATGGAGTGACCAAGTCCGTATTCCGCGAGGCCATGAGGGGACTCGTGCCCGATGCTATTCTGGACCGGCGGGACAAGATCGGGTTTTCCACGCCGGAGGTGGAGTGGATTCGAGAGGTCGGTGGCTGGGCGGAGGACGTGCTGACGTCGGACCATGCACGTGCCGTCCCCGCTCTGGACGTGGGGTCCATCGAGCGGGAGTGGCGGGCCGTCCACGAGGGGCGCCTCGGCTTCCGTCGCCACATATGGCGGTGGCTCAACCTGCTGGAGTGGGCCCGAGACTTCGACGTGGTCTTCTCGTGACCACCGGAGGCCGGTTCGGCCTCGCCCCTGAACCCGGGGTGGAAGCTCCTCCGCTAGGAGAGCGCCCTGCCCAGGAGCCTCTCGTAGACTTCGATCGTTCGGGAGACCATCCGCTCGAAAGTGAAGCTCTCCTCGTACAACTCGCGTGCCGCGCGTCCCATGGATTCGCGGAGGGGGGCATCCCCTATGAGAACCTGGATTCGCTCGCGCAGGGAGTCCGGATCGCCGGGTGGCACCACGTAACCGGTCCGACCGTCCAACACGGACTCGCGGACGCCCCCGACATCGGACGCCACGGTGGGCAATCCGGCCCGGGCCGCTTCCAGGATGCTGCGTGGGAAGGCCTCGGACCTGGACGCGAGCACGAAGATCTGTGCGGTGGCCAGGATGTTGGCGACGTCCTCTCGAAATCCCAGGAACGAGACGCGCGACTGCAGGCCGTAGCGGTCCACCAGGTGTCGTGCTGCCGGCTCCAGCGGACCATCCCCGATCAGGGACAGACGCCAGTCGAGCTCACGCAGGTCGGCGAGCGCCCGTAGGAGGAGGTCGTGGTCCTTGGGAGGGGCGAAACGCGCCACCATGACCAGGTGAGGTACGTGGGCGCCGGGCCGGGCGAGCAGGGCGGGGACGATGTCGAGCATGCCGTTGTGGACTGTGACGATCTGGCCGGGTTTCGCGAGGTGGAGCTGGAGGGCCAGTTCTCGATCGGCCTCTGAGACGGCTATGATTGCGTCCGCCAGAGGCGCCACGGCTCGTTCCATGAAGCGGAACGCCCGGGTAGCCAGGGGGTTGCCGCCGCTGGAGAACCCCCAGCCGTGTGCCGTGAACAGAATCGGTACGCCGAGGGCGACACCGCTCAGTCGGCCCAGAATCCCCGCCTTGGAAGAGTGCAGGGATACGAGGTCGGGTCGAAGCTCCTCGAGCGCACCTCGGATCTCGTAGATCGCTCGAACATCCTTGATGGGGCGTACCGGCCGCACGAGGTGCGGTAGACTCTTGAACGGTACGCCCCGCTCGGTCACCGCGGCGGAGAGCGGGCCGTGACTGCCGGACAAGACGGTTACCGTCCAGCCGCGCTCCGCGAGCGCGACGCTCAGGTCTCTAACGTGGACCTGGGCGCCGCCCAGATCATCGGCTCGAGTCACCACGAACACGATGCGCGGTACGGATCTGCTCAAGCTGCACATCCTGGCGCGTACATCCGCGAAGGAAAGAGCACGCAATGGAGCCGAAGCTTTCGAAGGGCGCCTTTCTCCTGAGCCTGGATACAGAACTCGCGTGGGGAGGCCTCCACAACGGAAAGTATCGCGAGCGGGTCGATCTCTTCGAAGCCACTCGTAGCGCCGTGGCGCGACTCCTGAGCCTCCTCGGCGAATACGAGATCCACGCCACCTGGGCGGTCGTCGGTCACCTGCTCCTGCGGGGATGCTGCCAGGGCGCGGTCAAGCACCCCGAGCTCGTTCGGCCCGACTACCCGTGGCTCCGCGGTGACTGGCTCGATCCAGTTCCCTGCTCCGAGGAGGGCGCCGACCCACTTTGGTACGCTCCGGACATGGTCGAGTCGATCCTGTCCTGTGCCGCCGAACAGGAGATCGGCTGTCACACGTTCTCGCACGTCATCGCCGGTCATCCGGGTTGCTCCCGCCAGTGCTTCGAGTCGGAAGTTCGCGCGTGCGTCGATGCCGCACGGGGGTGGGGACTCAAGCTCACTTCGTTTGTGTTCCCGCGCAACAGTGTGGCACACCTGGATGTTCTTAGGGAACAAGGGTTCCGGGCATTTCGCGGCAGCTCGGATAACGGAGTGTTGACGAAGTTGCCGGGTCCCGTGGGTCGAGTCGCGAGAGGAATCAAGTGGGTCGTCCCGCAGCCTCCCTTGACGGCATCGCCCGAGTACCGTGACGGCCTGTGGTGCCTGCCGGACACGAGCTTCTATCTACACAGGGAAGGCGGTGCCGGCTTGCTGCCGGTGGCAGGCCGAGTACTGCGGGCGGCCAGAGGCCTGCACGAAGCGGCGCGCGACCAGAATCTCTTCCACCTGTATCTCCATCCTTTCAATCTGGCGACCGACCCGGATCCTCTTCTCGAGGGATTGGAGAAAATCTTCCGTATGGTGGCGTCGAAGCGAGACCGCGGCATTCTCGATAATCCCACCATGGGCGAGCTGGCTCACAGGTTGGACGCAGGAGTCGGTTCGGTTGCGTGAAGCAATGATGAGGTGCTGCCGATGAGCGATGCTCGCGGCGCTGCCTCGGCCCCGGCCGTGGTCCTGGGTCTTTCGCCGACGGGTCTGGGAGTGGCCCGGAGCCTCGGGCGCCGCGGGGTCCCCGTATATGGAGTCGACGCGAATCCATCAGCGGTTGGTCGTCACTCACGCTACTGCCATTACCATGAGGGTCTGTCGCGGTGCGTGGCCAATGGCGATGTAAGGGGACTGGTCACAGGATTGCGCGAACTGGCCCGTGACGCGGAACAACCGCCGGTCTTGTTTCCGACGACCGACGCATTCATAGAGACACTCACCGCGGTGGCCGACGAGCTCGAGTCCTTCCTTCGGCTATCGACGGACCTCGGACGCTTCGGCCTCGATTTCCTGAGCAAGAGAAAGTTCTACGACTTGTGTCGACGACACGATGTGGAATTGCCGCTCACCTTTTTCCTGAGCAGTGAGACCGACCTTCCGGAGGCCCAGGCCGGGGTCCGCTATCCGGCGATACTGAAACCGGTCTTCGTGCACAGGTTTCGAGCGCTTCTGGGGTCTCGCAAGGTCGTACGGGTGTCGAGCGCGGCCGAGCTGGAGGTCGCTTTTTCCGAGCTGGCTCAGGTGGACCCCAACCTCATCGTCCAGGAGGTCATACCGGGACCCGATGATCAGATCTGGTGCGCTATCTGTTACTTTGGCCGTGACGGTAGGTCCCGGAGCGTCTTCGTGGCCCGGAAGCTGAGACAGTACCCTCCGGGTTTCGGAAGCGCTTCCCTGGCCGAGAGCCGCTGGAATTCGGAGGTGGCGGAACTCAGCGACAGGTTCCTGACCCGGGTGGGCTTCCGGGGCCTGTGTGCGACGGAGTTCAAGAGGGATCCCCGCGACGGTCGGTTCAAGATGATCGAGGTCAACGCGCGGGTGCCACTGTGGGTGTCCCTGGCCGAAGCCGCGGGCGTCGACGTAGCCTACGCCTGCTATTCGGACCTCGTGGGGAGGGGCTGTCAAACAACGGATCAGGTAGATGGTGTCCGGTGGATCTTCCTGCCCAAGGACCTGGCGAGCGCGGTCCGCGATGCTCGCAGGGGCGGACTCGGGTGGTCCGAGTGGATCGCGTCCTTGCGGGGGTGCCGGGCCGATGCGGTCTGGGCGCCTGACGATCCCGGACCTGCGCTGAGCCTGCCCATCTATCTGGCTTCCAAGGGCGTCCGTCGCCTGTGGCGAAGGACCATGCGCCGGATCGCACCCGGCTCGTGAACCGGGGAGGCACATCTGCCATCTGAGGCTCGCAATGACGGCAACGAGGTAGCCCTGACCCTGGGTTACGAGCTCAGAGAGTCATGGCCGCCGCTGTCGTGGCTGGCGCGTCTTCAGGCCGGCAGGCCACGGATCTCGGTTCTGCACGGCTCCGGTGTCGAACTTCGCTCGGATTGGTTCTGTGAGGCGGTCTGGGACGGTGAGTTCGCGTCCGGCGATCTCGACAGGACGGACGTGGTATTCGGCTCCGGGGCCCGGCGTCGTGGTCGCAGTCTGGTGTTCGTTTCGTCCTGCGCCACGGTGGATCGCCTGCAGTACCTGGAGCTGGATGGTACGATCCTGGTCTCGAACTCGCTCGCCTGTCTGCTCGCGGCCGCGGGGGGACGACTGGATCCGACCTACCCCGACTACATGGTGACGCTTCGGTCGGTCGTGAGGGGACTCGAACACTACGAGAGGATCCTGCCGAGCAACCGCGGGCCCGTGCAGTTGAGCTACTGCGAGAACCTGCGCTGGGATGGCGACGACCTCTGGCCAGAGGCCAAGCCATGGGCGTCCAGGGACTTCCGGACCTTCGCATCGTACATTGCCTTCCTCGACGAGGCTCTGGGTCGATTGGACGAGAATCTATCGGCCGCCGATCGCTCCTATGTGTACCGGATGCTGGGCACGGTCTCGTCGGGCTACGACTCTCCCATGGTGACGGTGCTGGCGCGTCGGCACGGGCTCGATACCGCATTGTCGTTTCCGGAGGGACGGAAGCCGCTGCTCGGATCCGCGGAGCCACCGCCGGAAGGCGGTGACCGGATAGGTGCCAGGCTGGGCGTGCGCGTACTGGACGTTCCGCGCGATGCATGGCAGCAGGATGCCGACGCTGCCATTCCCTTTCTGGCGGGGGATGGAAACGGCCAGGAGGTACTGTTCAAGGGCGCCGAGCGTCATCTGGCGGGGACGGTACTGCTGACGGGCATGTCTGGCGATACCATCTGGGGCCGCCATGCCAAGGGTGGGGACGGCATGCTGGCGAGGGGCGATCAGTCGGGGCTGTCTTTGACCGAGTATCGGCTCCACGCCGGATTCATTCACCTCCCACTGCCGTTCATCGGTGCGAACCAGGCCAGCGACCTCCGGGCGCTCAGCAACTCACCCGATCTCGCTGCCTGGAGCGTCGGCGGGTCATACGACCGCCCCATCTGTCGGCGAGTCGTCGAGGAGGCGGGCATCGAACGGGAGTCCTTCGGCAGGTCGAAGGTGGCGGCCAGCGTGCGGTTCAGTCTGCGGGAGAATTTCTGGTCCGCCGGATTCAGGGGGGAGTTCCTGGATTGGCTGGCAGCCAGGAGGGCACTCTGGTTACGTCGAGGCCATCTGCCTCCAGCCTGGAAGAGCGCACTCGCTCGACCAGTTCAGCGGCTGCTGGCCAGCGCGGCGCACTGGCTCCACAGGTCGCGTCCGACATGGGCGGGTGGCTACCTGGTCCGGCGCAGGCTCGAGTATCTGGGAGGGAGGGAGCTCCTGTACAAGTACCTGTTTCCTTGGGCGGTCGAGCGCACGAGCCAGCGCTACGAATCGCTGCCAGAGCCAGGGGTGCACGAGGCGCGTTCGAGCGGATGAAGGTTCTCCTGGTATCGGACATGTATGCGCGGCCAGACCGCGCGATCTCCGCGACGTTCTTCCACAGGCAGGCGCTGGAGGTGACGCGTCTGGGCGCCGAGGTCCGCGTCCTTTGTCCCCTGCCTGCCTTCCCCAGGCCATCGGAGATCGGACGCATCGGCCCTTCGGCCGCTCTACGCTACGACCTTGATGGCATCGACGTTACTCGGGTCACTTTTCCCAAGCCGTTGCCGTTCGGTCCAGCCGCACGCATGGGCGGGTATCTGTTGGAGCGCACGCTACGGCGACAGATCGAGGTCATCCGACAGGGGTTCGACTTCGATCTTCTCCATGGCATTCGGCTGTTTCCGATCGTGTCGTCTCTGCTGCCGATCGCGGCGGAGGTCGGCCGACCCCTGCTTGGGCTGGCCATGGGAGCCGACGTGCACACCCACCCGTATCGGAGTCGAGGCATACGTCGACTGACGCGACGTGCCATAGAGAGGAGTGACCGCGTCGCGGCCGTGAGCCGGGCGTTGGCGAGGGAGATGCTCGAGCTGGGCGAGCCCCGTCGGGCCATCCGGACCATCTACAACGGCGTGGACACGAAGGAGTTCGCCCCCGCCGTGGAGCCGAAGTCCACCCTGAGGGCCGAGCTCGGATTGCCCGCTCGAGGACCTGGGATCTGCACGGTGTGCAGGGTGGAGAAAGAGAAGGGCCTTCGGGAGCTCGGCGATGCCTTCGAGCGAGTGTCGGTATTTCATCCTGAGGCGTGGCTGGTCGTCGTGGGGGACGGCTCCTATCGATCGGAATTCAAGAGATGGGTGGAATCACGGGGGCTGGCCTCGCGCGTCTTCCTTCCGGGGGCGTGCCCACACGGTGAGATACCCCGGTGGCTGAACGCGGCGGACGTATTCGTCCTCGCGAGCCACAACGAGGGCCTGCCCAACGTCGTACTAGAGGCCATGGCGTGTGGTCTGCCCGTCGTGGCGACTGATGTCGGGGGAACGGGAGAGGCGGTCATCGACGGACGGACCGGACTCCTGGTAACGGCCACCGAAGTGGAGCCGCTCACGAGATCCCTGGAGCGTGTGGTCGCGGATAGTACGCTTCGAGAGCGACTGGGTGCCGCTTCGCGAGCCCGGGCCGTCGAGACGTTCGGGTGGCGCGGAAGCGCGGAGAGTCTCATCGAACTCTACCAGGAGACGGTGGTGGACCACCGTTCGCGTGCGCAGGAGCAGGCGGTGGCCCGTCGCGAGGATCGGTCGTGAGTGGCAGCGGTCCGGATGGGGGGGCGTCCATGCTGAGCTCGGAGGCCAGACACGGGAAGCCCCACTTCATCTACATGGCGGAGACGGATTTGTCCGTCGACAACGGCCCTGGCATCAACGAGCGGGAGTTCGTGGATGTCGTGACCCGGAACTGGCCGGAAGAGGTCGCCTGCGTGGCGCCGGCACCGCTGTATCCCGAGAATTACCTGAATCCCGCGGTTCACTATGTGGCGAGCCACGCTCGGAAGGCGGCCGCCTATCCCCGGTACCTCGTTTCCGCGGTCCGGACGGTGCGCCGGATCGCACGGGAGCATGGGACAGCGGCGATCGCGTTTCGCTTCGGGGCCACGCCCGTGCTGCCCTATCTGTTCAGCCGCATGCGTGGGCCACGGGTGCTGCTCAAGACCTTCGCGCCGCATGCGGCGCTCGGACCCCGCATGAAGCTGGGGCCCATCCGAGGCTTCCTGGGAGGACTCCTCAAGCCCGCGTATCGCACCGTGGTCCGGTCGGCTCTGGCGGCCGACACGGTCAGCGCGGCCTACCGGGACTGGATCTGCGATCGTTACGAGATCGACCGAGAGCGGATCGCGGTGATTCCGAACGGCGCCAACACGGAGCTGTTCATGCCGGGCGACGCGACGACAAGTCGCCGTGCTCTGGGACTGGACCGCTACGATCGTGTCGTGGGCTACGTGGGAACCCTGAGCTCGATCCGCTACCTGGATCTATTGATCCGCTGTGTCCATCGTCTCCAGGGGGAGGGAAGGACAGCTCTAGTGCTGGTCGGAGACGGACCGGAACGCGGGCCTCTGGAGAGCCTGGCCCGGAATCTCGATGTTGCCGACCGCGTCGTGTTCGTGGGAAGCGTGCCCTACACGACGGTCCCCGAGTATGTCCGTGCCTTCCACATCGCGGTGGACCTGACGAGTGTGGAAATGCAGATCGGCGGCCGAACCGTCCTGTCTTCGTTCTCGCAGAAGATCCCGCAGTGCCTGGCGTGCGGGGTGCCGGTGGTGGCCTGGCGTTGTTCGGACACCGAGTTCCTGCTCGAGGAGGATGTCGGCGAGGTGGCGGCGTTCCGGGACGAAGCTGAGCTGACCGGGGCGCTGCAGAGTCTCCTGGCGCGAAGCGCGCACGAACGGGCCGTCATGGGAGCCAGGGCCCGGACGGTGGTGGAAGCGCGCCTTTCGGCCGTCCGGGTGGCCGAGCAGCGCCTGGACTGGTGGCGCGCATCGGTCCCCCCTTCGGGAGGCCCGATTCGAGAGGCACAATCATGAGGCGCTCCGACGGGTCTCGGAAGTCGGTGGTGAGCGTGGTCGGCGCTCGCCCACAGTTCATTAAGATGGCCGTCGTCGATCGTGCACTTGCCCAGGAGCAGACGCTCGAACACGTCATCGTGCATACCGGTCAGCACTATGACGACAACATGTCTCGAACGTTCTTCACGGAGCTCGAGATCTCGGCTCCCGACGCGAACCTCGAGGTGGGCTCCGGGAGCCACGGTGCCCAGACGGCGGCGATGCTCGAACGTCTCGAGGCGTTCTTCGAGAAGGCGGATCCGGCACTCGTGCTCGTGTACGGCGACACGAATTCGACGCTGGCCGGAGCTCTGGCGGCGGTCAAACTGCACCTGACCGTGGCGCACGTAGAGAGTGGACTTCGCTCGTTCAACCGCGCTATGCCGGAGGAGATCAATCGCGTGGTCACGGATCACCTGTCTGACGTGCTCTTTGCTCCCACCGAGACAGCCGTGAGGAACCTTCGCGCGGAAGGCCTGAAGGATCGAGTAGTCCACCGCGTCGGAGACGTGATGTACGATGCGGCGCTCTTCTACGCCGACAAGGCGCGAGACAGCAGCCGTGTGCTCGAGCGACTGGATCTCGAAGCGGGGGGTTACATGTTGGCCACGGTACACCGGGCGGAGAACACGGACCGGACCGAGCGGCTGGTGTCCATCATGGAAGACCTCGGCCGGGTCGCCGCCACGCTGTCGGTCGTCGTGCCGCTTCATCCCAGGACGCGCGTCGCTTGCGAGCAGGCGGGGCTCGATCCGTCGGCTATGGGGCTGACGGTCATAGAGCCCCTCGGCTACCTGGACATGGTGCAGTTAGAGCGAAATGCCCGGGTCATTGCGAGGGACTCCGGAGGTGGTCTGCCCCCCGAAAACTGGACCAGGTAGAATGAGAGTCCAACAGACCTGAAGGTCGGAGGGCTCGAATGAAGGGAACGAAGCACAGACCGGAGCAGATCATCGGGAAGCTACGGCGAGCGGAGACGCGGCTGGCGGAGGGAGCGGCAGTGGCCGAGGTATGCCGGGAGCTCGAGGTGAGCGAGGCGACGTACCATCGGTGGAAGCGTCGCTACGGGGCGATGAGCGAGGATCAACTGAAGCGTCTGAAGGCGCTGGAGAAGGAGAATGCCCGGCTGAAGAGGATCGTGGCGGAGCAGGCCGTGGACATGAGCATTCTGAAGGAAGCGGCCGAGGGAAACTTCTGAGCCCGGCTCGGAGACGGCGTGCGGTGAAGCACGCACAGAAGGTGGTGGGTGTCTCCGAACGCCGGGCATGCCAGGTGTTGGGCCAGGCGCGCTCGACGCAGCGCTACCGGAGCGTGAAGCCGGACGGGGATCGGGCTCTGGTCGTGGCCATGGACGAACTCCGCCAGAAGCACAAACGGAGCGGATATCGGGGAGTCTGGATCCGTCTCCGGCGAGTTGGATGGCCGGTGAACCGGAAACGTGTACACCGGATCTGGAAGGCCGAGGGCTGGCAGGTCCGGACCCGGAAGCGCAAGAGGCGGGGCCAGGGCTCGAGCGCGAACAGCTGCGCCGTACGGCGGGCAGAGTACCGAGGCCACGTTTGGACCTACGACTTCGTGCTGGACCGGACCGAGCAGGGCGGGCTGCTGAAGTTTCTGCCGGTCCTGGACGAGTACACCCGGGAGGTGCATGCCATCGAGGTGGGCCGGAGCTTCACGGGGAAGGATGTGGTGAACGTGCTGCTGCAGCTCTTCCGGTTCCATGGGGAGCCGGCCTACGTTCGTTCGGACAACGGCTCGGAGTTCATCGCTCGGGTCGTGCGGGAAGGGCTGAAGGGGGCGGGCGTGGGGACGCTGTTCATCGCGCCGGGCAGCCCCTGGGAGAATGGCTACAGCGAGTCGTTCAACAGCCGGTTCC
>CANPVD010000035.1 GCA_947581615.1 Candidatus Humimonas hydrogenitrophica | reverse complement strand
CACGATCGAGTGGGTCGTCGACACCGGGAGTCCCAGGCTTGTGGCCAGCTGCAACCACAGGCCCGCCGCCAGGAGGGCGGAGACCATACCGAGCAGGAGAATGCGCGGTCCTTCGGGGCCGAGGATGGGGCTGTCGGCGGCGAACGCCGACGTGTCCAGGATGCCGGTGCGGATGGTCTCGGTCACGTGGGTCCCGAC
Source organism: Candidatus Humimonas hydrogenitrophica (assembly GCA_947581615.1). GTDB lineage: Bacteria > Gemmatimonadota > Gemmatimonadetes > Palauibacterales > Palauibacteraceae > Humimonas > Humimonas hydrogenitrophica. The sequence goes on along the minus strand of CANPVD010000035.1, from coordinate 3,568 downwards.
CAGCGAGGCCCCGGCGAACTCGAAGATCCCGGCCAGCACCACGGCCGCGGCCAGGCTGAGCGCACCGGAGCCGACCGACGTCCCCATGGCGTTGGCCACGTCGTTGGCCCCGATGTTCCACGCCATGTACGCCGCGGAGACCAGCCCTATGAGCAGAGCCACGGTGGAAGCGCTCACGCGCCCCTCAACGGCGGTGGACCATCATCCGCAGCAGGTCTCCCGTATTCTCGGCGTGGTTGGCGATCCGGCCCAGGACGTTCAGCGTTCGCATCCACAGGAAGACGGCCACGGGATCGAGCCCGTCCGCCTCGTCCAGGAGCGCCCGCGTCACTTTCCGCTGCCGCTTGTCGGCCTCCCACTCCTGCTGGTTCACCTCGGCCACCATCTCCAGTACCCGGTCCACCTCGGGTCCGCCGAAGGACGCCTCGAACAGATCCACCAGCTCGGAGCCGGCCTCGACCAGGAGCTCGCTCGTCCGGATGACCTGGTCGGCGAAGTCCCGGATCATGGGCTTGAGGGTCTCGGGCGTCGGCCGGGGCCGGAAGGTGAGCATGACCGCCAGGTCCTCGGTGGCGTCCGCGATGGCGTCCTGCTCTTTCAGGTAGGACAGCAGGTCGCCGCGGTCCACGGGGAGGAAGAGGAACTTGGGAAGGTGGTCTCGGATCTCGTTCTTCTGGACGTCTGCCTTGTGCTCCCGCTTCGAGATCTCCTCGTACAGCTCCTCCAGGCGATCCCATTGCTCGTCCAGGTACGCGTCCAGCAGCGGACGGACGAGCTCGACGGTCGCGTGCACTCGCTTCGTGTGCTCGACCAGGGGACCGAACGGCGAAGTACCGAACAACTGGTGGATCGTGCGCATGGCGTCACCTCCTCTCGGCGGTCCGGAGGCCCGGCGCGGCTATCGACTCAGCCCGACAGCTCCCGAAGTCCATAGAACGTCCGGGCGGCGGCCCGCGTGGAGGCAGCCACCTGGTCGGTTTCCTCCCCCCGCAGCCGGGCCACCGCGCGGCAGGTGTGCACCAGGAAGGCCGGTTCGTTTCGGTGGCCCCGCTCCGGCACGGGGGCCAGATAGGGGCTGTCGGTCTCGATGAGAAGCCGGTCACCCGGCACGCGGGCCACCCGCTCCGCCCCGTCGAAGCTCCGGAAGGTGACGATGCCGGAGAAGGAAACGTACCAGCCGGCCTCGAGCGCCGTGTCCAGGAGGGCGTTCCCCCCCGTGAAGCAGTGGAGCACCCCCGTCACGTCCCGGCCCATGTCGCGGATCAGGTCGGCCGTGTCCCCGTCCGCGTCACGGGTGTGGACGACGACCGGGAGGCCGTGGCGTGCGGCGAGCTCCGCCTGGGCACGGAACGCCGCGCGCTGCGCGTCCCGGGGCGCGCTGTCGTAGTGGTAGTCCAATCCGGTCTCGCCGATCGCCACCACTTCGGGGCGTCCGGCCAGCCGATCCAGCTCGCCGAGGACGGCATCGTCGAAGCGGGAGGCCTCGTGGGGATGGAGCCCCGCGCTGGCTCGGATCCCCGGCCTCGAGCCCGCGATACCGCAGGCCGCGGCCGCATCCTCGGGCGTGGTCCCGATCGTGACCAACTCCTCCACGCCGACCGACCTCGCCGCGGCGAGGACGGCCTCCAGGTCCGGGAGGAGGCTCTCGTCCGTGAGGTGGAGGTGCGAGTCGAAGAGGCGCGCCGGCGTCACCCTGCTACGCGCTCGCCTCCCGGCGGCGGTACCAGTTCTCGATCTCGAGGAGCACCGGGGAGGCCACGAAGATCGAGGAGAAGGTTCCGATGCCGATCCCGAGGATGAGGACGAGCGCGAAGGGCCGGATCACGTCGCCCCCGAAGATGAACAGCGCGATCAGGGTAGCCAGCGTGGTGCCGCTGGTGAGGATCGTGCGCGGCAGCGTCTCGTTGATGCTCCGGTTCAGCGTCTGGACGTACTCTTCCTTCCGCTTCCCCTTGAAGTTCTCGCGCATCCGGTCGAACACGATGATCGTGTCGTTCAGCGAGTAACCCACGATCGTGAGCACGGCCGCCACCGTGGCCAGCGTGATGTCCACGTTGAAGGCGGAGATGAAGCCGAAGGTAATGATGATGTCGTGCGCCGTCGCGACGACCGCCGCCACGCCGAAGCGCCACTCGAACCGGAACGCCAGGTAGATCAGGGTCAACCCGAAGGCGATGAGGATCGCCTCGAGCGCCTTGCGCTGCAACTCGTTGCCCACCTTGGGTCCCACCGCCTCGGTACGGACCACCTGGTAGTCCTTCCCGAACGTGCCCGTCAGGGCGTTGCGCAGGTCCTCGCCCACGTCTTTCTGCGAGGTCGCCTGGAAGCTGGGCAAGCGGATCACGTACTCGTTGCTGGTCCCGAACTGCTGGATCTGGGCCTCGCCGCCGCTCAACCCCGAGATGGCGCCGCGCACGGCCCCCACGCTGGTGGCCGAGTCGAAGCGGACCTGCATGAGCGTACCGCCCGTGAAGTCCACACCGTAGTGGAGGCCGTGGTGGACGAACAGGAAGAAGCCTCCCATCAGGATCAAGGCGGCGGAGAAGATGTACGCCCGCCGCCGGATTCCGAGGAAATCGTAGTGCGCGTTCTTGAACAGTCTCATGGCGTCCCGGCTGTGACCTGTCCTGTGTTCCGCTTAGATGCTGACCGGCTCGCCGGTCTTGTGGCGCTCGAGGTAGATCATGAAGAAGGTGCGCGTAACGAATACAGCCGTGAAGAACGACGCCACGATGCCGATCGACAGCGTGACCGCGAAGCCCTGCACGGGACCGGTCCCGAACTGGAACAGGATGACGGCCGTGATCAGGGTCGTCAGGTTCGAGTCCACGATGGCCGACATGGCCTCCTGGAAACCCGCCTCGACCGCGGTCCGCGCCGATTTCCCGCGATCCAGCTCTTCCCGCACGCGTTCGAAGATGAGCACGTTGGCGTCCACGGCCATCCCCACCGACAGGATGAGGCCCGCGATCCCGGGCAGGGTCAGCGTGGCCTTGAGGCCCGCCAGGCCGCCGAGGACGAGAAGGATGTAGACCGCCAGCGCGCACACGGCCATGAACCCCGCCACCCGGTAGTAGCCGACCATGATGAAGATGACCGCGACGATGCCGATCGCGAAGGCGAGCTTGCCCTTGCGGATCGAGTCGGCGCCCAGCGAGGGCCCGACCGTACGCTCCTCGACGATCTTGATCTTCACGGGCAGGGCGCCGGCCCGCAGCACGAGGGCCAGGTCCTGGGCCTCCTGCAGCGAGGACCCGGTGCCCATCTCGATCTGGGCCCGGCGGCTCAGGGTCTGCTTGATGACCGGTGCGCTCTGCACCTTGCCGTCCAGCACGATGGCCATGAAGTCACCGACGTGGCGGCTGGTGCCGCGCTCGAACATGCGGGCGCCCCGCCGGGTCATCGTGAAGGGGACGACAGGCTGGTTGTAGGTGGGATCGCGCGTGGCGGGCCCTGCGTCGGCCAGCTGGTCGCCGGTCACCAGGTCCTGCTTCTCGAGCACGTAGAGCGGCAGATAGCTGTTGCCCCCCTCGCCCACCGGGCTGGAGCCCCACGCCAGGTCCGTGTT
>CANPVD010000034.1 GCA_947581615.1 Candidatus Humimonas hydrogenitrophica | reverse complement strand
GATCTGCTGCTGGCCGCCGGAGAGCTGCGACGGGAACAGGTCCTTCTTCCCCACGATGTGGAAGCGGTCCAGCATGTCGGCAACTCGCGCCTCCCGCTCCGCGCGCCGGACGTCCCGGTAGGAGAGGGGGACCTCGAGGTTCTCGGCCACCGTGAGATCGTCCAGGAGGTGATACTGCTGGAACACGAACCCGATGTGCTCGCGGTGCAGGCGGCTCCGTTCCTTGTTCGAGAGCTCGTGCACCGGCGAATCGAGGAAGCGGTATTCACCCCGGTACTCGCCGTCCAGCATGCCCAGAATGCCGAGCAGGGTCGACTTCCCGGCCCCGGACGGCCCCATGATGGTCACGAAGTCGCCCGCGCGGACCTCCAGGTCGATGCGGCGGAGGACGAAGGTCTCTCCGCCCTTGTAGCTGTAGGACTTCTCGAGGTTGCATAGCTCGATCAAGGAAGATCTCTCCGTTTCAGATGGACGGCGCCCGACGGCTTCGACTTCTAGCGGTCACGGTGCCCTGGCAGCCGTCCCTCGGCCCGCAGCGCCACCAGCGGGTCGACCCGGGTGGCTCTCAGCGCCGGGACCACGCAGGCCGCCAGCGAGGCCACGACCGTCACGCCCAGCGCGACGGCCACCGTCCGAAGATCGGTCGGCGTCACGCCGAACAGCAGGCTCCTCAGGTATCGGTTCACGACGACCACGACGACCACCCCAAGGATAGCTCCCGCCGCGGTCAGGCGCAGACCCCGAAGCAGCACGCCGCGCAGGATGGCGCCCCGGTCGGCGCCCAGCGCCATGCGGATCCCGAACTCCCGCGTCCGTTCGGAGACGGCGAATTCGACGACCCCGTAGACTCCGACCAGCACAAGGAGCAGCGCGAGACCGGCGAAGCTCCCGAGCAGCTCCGCCCGGAAGCGCTGCGGGGCGGCCCCGCGGGCGACATCGCCGGCCAGCGTCGAGACCTCGGGAACGGGTTGCCGCGCGTCCACCGACCAGATGGCCCGGCGGAGCGGTCCGGCCAGCGCGCCCGCTCCGAGCCCGGAGCGCACCAGGAAGACGGCCTGGTGGCCCATGGTGATCTCCGGGACGGTCGACGGCCGCTGCCCGTAGGGTACATAGAAGCCCGGTCCCGGCTCCCGGGCGAGACCGCCGCCGCGGATGTCGGCCGCTACGCCCACCACGGTGAGCCAGGCGTTGTCTCCCTCCTCGAAGCGGAAGCGTCGGCCGATCGGGTCGCGGCCGTGGAAGGCCTCCCGCGCCATGGCCTCGTCGATGATGGCCACCCTGGTGGCGCCGCGGTCGTCGCTCTCTCGGAAGGAGCGGCCCCGGACCAGGTCGATCCCCAGCGTGCGAAAGTAGTCGGGACTCACGACCCCGTATTGCGCTTGCCGCTCGGCGGCCTGGGCGCTTCCCTCGACCACGTAGTCTCGGATGGCGTGCCCGCGGTCGATGGGAAGATTGTTGGCGAGCGCCACGTACTCCACGCCGGGCACGGCGCGAAGCCGCTCGAGAGTCCGGAAGTAGAAGGCATCGAGCTCCGGCACGCTGTCGTAGCGCGTCGGAAGGATCCGGACCGCCACGGTGAGCACGTCCCTCGTGCGGAAGCCCGTGTCCTGTGCCATCAACAGGAAGAAGCTGCGGACCACGAGCCCGGCTCCGACCAGGAGGACCACGCCGAGGGCGATCTCCGTGATCGCGAGTCCCTGGCTCACCCTGTGGTGGCGGGCGGTGAGCGACTGACTTCGTCCGCCTTCCGCGAGAGCCTCGTGCGGCGATCGACCTGTGGAGACGAGGGCCGGGACGATCCCGAACAGACACCCCGTGGCGACCGAGATCCCCAGGGCGAACAGCAGCACGGGGACGTCCACGTGGACCTGACCCAGGCGGGGGATGCCCGCCGGCGCCGCGCGCACCAGGACGCCCAGGGCGACTCGCATCAGGAACACTCCCGCGAGGCCCCCCAGCAGACCGAGGACCAGGCTCTCGGCGAGGAGCCCCTGGGCGAGGCGGCGGCGCCCGGCGCCCAGGGCGGCCCGGATGGCCATCTCCCGCTGCCGCGAGCCGGCCCGCGCCAGCAGGAGGTTGGCGATGTTCACGCAGGCGATGAGCAGCAGCACTCCCGTGGCAAGCTGCAGCAGGAGCAGCCCCGTGCGGACGTCCCGCACCATCTCGGACTTGAGCGTGGCCAGCCGCAGCGCCCAGCGACCGTTCGAGGCGACGTCCGGGTGCCGTTCCCTGAAGTGGACGAGCTCCCGGTCGAGCGCGGTCTGCGCTTGCCCGAGCGAGGCGCCGGCCTCGAGGCGCGCCAGGGGGATGACCCACATCATCCGGCCGTCGGCGTCCCACGGCCGCAGGGCGAGCGGCGTCCAGATCCCCGGGTCGTCCAGACGGGGCCCGAGCTGGCGGAAGCCGCGGGCAGCGACCCCGACGATCCGGTGGGCTCGATCGTTGATGCGCACGGTGCGCCCGAGGACGTCGCGGCGCCCGCCGAACCGGGTCTGCCACACCCGGTAGCTGAGGATCGCCGTGGGAGGCGCGGCAGGCCGGGCGTCCGCCGCCGTGAACCCGCGGCCGAGGGCCATCCTCGCCCCGAGCATCGGCAGCAGGTCGGGCGTGACGCGCGACCCCTCCAGCTGGTAGGCGTGATCACCCTCCGACACGGCGAATGGCTCGGGGTAGTAGGCCGACACGTCCCGGAAGACCGTCGAGCCGCGCGCCAGGTCGATGGGGATCTCGGCCGGGCCCCAGGGGCCCCCGCGCAGGACCACCAGCTGGTCCGGATGGGGGTAGGGCAGCGGCCGCAGGAGCACGCCGTTCACCACCGTGAACAGCGCCGTCGTCGCCCCGACCCCGAGGGCCAGCGTGAGCACGGCGACGGCGGCGTAGCCCGGGCTGCGGCGGAGCTGCCGCAGCGCGAAGCGCAGGTCCTGCACGAGGGCGTCCACGGGCGTCACCTTCTCGCCAGCGCGGGGTCCGCCCGCGCGGAGTCGTTCGCGGTCGGCGTCCGAACGGGGGCCGCTGCCACCTCACTCATGGCGGAGGGCTTCCATCGGATCGATGCGGGTGGCCCGGCGCGCCGGCACCCAGCAAGCGAGCGTCGCTGTCACGAGGAGGATCAGCGCCGCGGACGCGAACGCCGCCGGGTCGAGTGGCGAGACCTGGTACAGCTGGCTCTCCAGGAGCCGGCTGAGCGCCCCGGCCAGCACGAGCCCCACCCCGAGTCCGACGAGGGTGAAGCGGAGCCCCTCGGCCACGACCAGGTGGACGACGTCGCCGCGGCGGGCGCCGATGGCCATGCGGAGCCCCATCTCCCGCGTCCGTGTCGCCACCGCGTAGCCCAGGACGCCGTAGATTCCGATGGCCGCCAGCAGCAGGGCCAGGCCCCCGAACGCTCCGAGCAGGACCGCGCTGAACCGGTCCCGGGCCGTCACCCGGTTCAGCCGCTCCTCCATGGTTCGCACATCCCACAGGGGCAGTTCGGGGTCGAGCTCCCCGATCACGGAGCGGGCGACGCCGGCGATGGCGTGCGGGTCGCCCTCCGTGCGCGCGACCAGGTAGTTGGAGCGGTAGGAGAACTGCGGGAATGCCAGGTAGACTCCGGGCCGGGCCGCCTCGCGGAGGCTCTGTCCCACCACGTCGCCCACGACGCCCACCACCTCCGCCCACCCTTCCGACGGGTCCCACACGCTGAGCTGGATGCGCTGGCCGACGGGATCGCGGCCCGGCCAGTAGCGGTCCGCCGCGGCCTGGGTGACGACCGCCACCCTCGGCGCTCCTTCGCGGTCGCGCTCGGCCACGCCGCGGCCTTCGACGATGGGAATGCCCATGGCGGCGAAGTAGCCGGCGGACACCATGTCGAGCCACACTTCGCGGCCCTGGCGGTCGGCCGTCTCGCCCTGGATGTGCATCTGGACGTGATCGCATCCGCCGCCGCCGGCCACGGCCTTCACGTGGGCCGGGAGGCAGTTGGCGACAGCCGCCCGCTCCACCCCCGGGTGCGCCTGCAGCCGGCGCGTCGTCTGCATGAACAGTGACGTCGCTTCCTGCCCGCTGTACCCCTGGCGGGGCACGTTCACCCACGCGGTGAACACGTGGTCCGGCCGAAAGCCGGGCGGCGTCGCCCGCAGGTGGCCGAGGCTCCGCACGAGGAGGCCGGCCCCGATGAGCAGCACCGCGGCCAGCGCGACTTCGGTCGCCACGAGCGCGGCCCGCGGCCCACTCCGCCGACGATCCGCGCCCGCGGAACCCAGCAGGTCGCGCGGATCCTTGCGGGTGGCCGCGAAAGCCGGCGCGGCTCCGAAGGCCAGGGCGGCGAGGATGGCCACGGAGACGTTGAACGCGAGGACGGGGATCGACAGGCCGAGGCCCTGCAGGGTGCCGGGAGCCAGAGCGGCCGGTCGCAGTGTCCGGGCCAGCAACAGCCCTCCCCACGCCACCAGGACGGCGGCTCCGCCGCCCAGCGCCCCCAGCACCGCGGACTCCGTCAGGAGTTGACGCGCCAGGCGCCGCCGGCTGGCGCCGAGGGCCACTCGGAGCCCGAGCTCGCGCGAGCGGCGGACGCCGCTCGCGAGCAGGAGGTTCGCCAGGTTGACGCACGCGATGAGGAGCACACACCCCACGGCGCCGAGGAGGATGAGCAGCGCTCGGCCGAGCGACCGGTCCACCCCGACCGCCGCCAGGGGCCGCGATGCGACTGCGACCCGTACCGACCCGAAGGCGTCGGTGAACGGGATGCGGCTCGACATCGTCCGCGCTGCCGCGGCCAGCTCGGCGGCCGCCAGTGGAGCTTCCGCCCTCGGAACCCGAGCCACCACCGAGTGCCAGAAGGAGAGCTGCTGGCGCAGGCGATTCCTGAACACGAGCGTCGGCGCCATCGTGATCGGCACCCATACGTCGGCCTCGCCGGACAGGCCGGTGAATCCGGCCGGCATGATCCCCACGACCGTGAGCTGTACGCCGTTCAGGGTGACGGTGCGGCCCACCACGCCCGGGTCGCGGCCGAAGGCCGACCGCCACAGCCCATCGCCGATCACGGCCACGGTCCCGGCGTCCGGTGCCGCATCCTCGCCCGGCGCGAACGTCCGGCCTCGCGCGGCGCGCACCCCGAGCACCCCGAAGTAGCTGGCCGAGACGAGCTCGACCCGGGCCCGCGCGGGGTGCCCCGCCGCCGACAGGTTGAAGGACAGAGCATCCGGCGTGTAGGCCGCCACCGTGACGTCGGGAGCCGCGTCCCGGAGGGCCTCGTACTCGGGATAAGACCAGTAGCGCATCGAGTCGACGGTACCGCTGGGCTGCGTCAGGGTGGGCATCAGGACCTGGAGCTGGTCGCTGTCCGGATAGGGCGGTCGCGCGAGCAGCGCGGCGTAGACCGCCGAGAACACGGCCGTGTTGGCCCCGATGCCGAGCGCGAGCGTGAGCACGGCGACGGCGACGAAGCCGGGCCGACGAGCCAGCTGGCGAACGGCGTAGCGCAGGTCCTGTAGCATGTCAGCCTCCGGTCGTGGAGCGGCCGTCGGAGCGCGAATCCGAACCGGACTCCGGTCGCGGCCTGCCTGCTGTCTGCGTGCTCATTCGTTTCGGAGCGCGTGGATCGGGTCGACCCGCGTGGCCCGCCGCGCGGGGATCCAGCAGGCCAGCGCGGCCACGGCGGCGAGCGCCGCCGGCACCAGGAGGAAGGTGACCGGATCCAGAGGGGCCACACCGTACAGGAGCCCGGAGAGCACCCGCACGGACAGCAGGGCCCCGACCAGGCCGATCGCGATCCCCGTCAGGACCGGGATCATCCCGAGCCGGAGCACGTAGCGCAGCGTGGCGCCGCGGTCCGCGCCCAGCACCATGCGGATGCCCAGCTCGCGTAGCCGGCGGGTCACCGCGTAGGAGAGCACCCCGTAGATGCCGATCAGGGCGAGGAGCAGCGCCAGGCCGGCGAACGCGCCCAGCGTCACGACGTCGAAGCGCGGGCCGAGGATGGACGTCGCGACGATCTCCCGCATCGTGTGCACCGAGTAGACCGGGAGCGTCGGATCGATGTCGCCGACCGCGGCCCGCACCGGTCCGGCCAGCGCGGCCGGGTCCCCGTCGGTGCGGAGGGTGAGCGCCATGCCGTGTCGGGGGCTCTGCCGGTAGCTCAGGTACGCGTGCGGATAGCCGGGGCGGTCGAGGCTCTCGGTCCGCACGTCCCCGACGATCCCGACGATCGTGTACCACCTGGTGCCGTCGAAGGACATCCGGTCCCCGATCGGGTCGTCGTGCCCCCAGTATCGCCGCGCCATGGCCCGGTCGACCACGGCCACCGGCCGGCCTTCCGGGCCGTCCCGCGCGTCCGGTAGGCGTCCCCGCACGAGCGAGATCCCGAGCGAGCGGAAGTAGTCGCCCCCCTCGGCGCACACGACCGCGTCCTGGACGACGTCCGGGCCGGGCGCCGGCCGACCCTCGATCCGGAAGGAGAGGTAGCTGCCGCTCTGGAGTGGCAGGTCGCTGGTGGCACCGGCCGCCGTGACCCCCGGCAACTTCCCGAGCCGGGCCAGGAGGCCGTTCCAGAACTCGCGCATTCGGGGATCGTCCGGATAGCGGCTCTCGGGCAGGGACACCCGGGCCGTGAGAACGCCGCGCGCCCGGAACCCGGGATCCACTCCCTCGAGGCGCGCGAAGCTGCGGATCAGGAGCCCGGCGCCCACCAGGAGCACGAGGGCCACCGCGACCTGCCCGGCCACCAGCCCCCGGTCCAGGAAGCCGCCCCCCCTCATCCCCGAGGAACGTCCACCCTCCACCAGGGCCCGGCGGAGGTCGGGCCGTGCCAGTCGCAGGGCGGGTGCGAGCCCGAACACGGCCGCCGTGAGGACGGCGGCGCCGAGGGCGAAGAGGAGAACCAGGCCGTCGATGCGGACTTCGCCCAGGCGGGGCAGCGCCCCGGGGTCGAGGCCCACCAGGGCCCGCGTCCCCCAGTAGGCCAGCAGCACGCCGAGCGCCGCGCCCAGCAGCGAGAGCACCAGGCTCTCGGCCAGGAGCTGGCCGATCAGGCGCCCGCGCCGCGCCCCCAGGGCGGAGCGGAGCGCCAGCTCGCGCCCGCGGGCGGCGCCGCGCGCCAGGAGGAGGTTGGCGACGTTGGCGCACGCGATGAGCAGAACCAGGCCCACGGCCCCGAGGAGCACGAGCAGCGCCGGACGCACGTCGCCCACGATGCGTTCCCGAAGCGAGGTGACGGCCACGCTCCAGCCCGTGTTGGTGGCGGGATACTGCCGTTCCAGTCGTCGGCCGATGGCGGTCATCTCCGCCCGCGCGGTCCGCAGCGTGACCCCGGGTGCCAGGCGTCCCACCACGCCCAGGAAGTCGCTGCGCCGGCCCTGGCCGGGGGAGCCGGGCTGCGGCGCCACCGGGGTCCACGCCTGCGCCCAGGAGGGGAACTGGAAGCCGGGCGCCGCGATCCCGACCACCGTGTACGGCTCCCCGTTCAGGGTGACCGCACGCCCGATCACGTCCGGGTCGCCGCCGAAGCGGTCCTTCCACAGCGAGCGGCCCAGGACCACGACCTTGCCGGCTCCGGCCCGATCTTCCTCCCGGGTGAACCCGCGGCCGGGAGACGGACCCACGCCCAGGGTGCGGAAGAAGTCGGAGGTGACGCGGGCCGCGATGAGCCGCTCCGGCGGCCGTCCCTCGCTCCCGGCCAGGTTGAGGCTGGCGCCGGCGAAGGCCGTCATGCCGGAGAAGGAGCGGCTCTGTGCCTTCCAGTCCAGGAAGTCCGGGACCGAAGCGGACTCGTTGCCGATCCCCTCCTTGTGTCCCTGGAGGAGGACGAGGCGGTTCGCCTCCGGGTAGGGCAGGGGCCGGAGGAGCACGGCGTCCACCACGCTGAACATGGCCGTGTTGGCCCCGATGCCGAGCCCCAGGGTGAGAAGCACGACCGCCGCGAAGCCGGGATGGCTGCGGAGCTGCCGGAGAGCGTAGCGCAGGTCCTGTCTGACGGCATCCAGCACGGTCATTCCTCCCTGAGCGCGGACGCGGGATCGACGGAAGCGGCGCGGCGGGCCGGGAGCCACGAAGCCAGCATGGCCGCGACCGCGAGAACGGCGGTTACGACTCCGAACGCCACCGGGTCGAGCGGCGATACTCCGAACAGGAAGCGGGATGCGACCCGGCCCAGCAGCGCGGCCAGCCCCAGGCCGACGCCGAGGCCGACCGCCGTGACGGCGAGGCCGCGGAGCACCACGAGCCGGAGGACGGAGGCGCGGTCCGCGCCCAGCGCCATGCGGATTCCGATCTCGCGGGTTCGCCGGCTCACCACGTAGGCGAGGACGCCGTACAGGCCGATGGCGGCGAGGAGCAGGGCGAGGGCGGCGAACAGCGACAGCAGGGCCGCGCCGACCCGCTGCGGCAGGAGCGAGGCCTCCATGAGCTTCGGCATCGGCGCCAGCGTCGTGATCGGGAGGTCCGGATCCACGTCGTGGATGGCCGCCCGCACGTCCGCCACGAGACGGGCCGGGTCGCCGCGGGTCCGGACGTGCACCTTCACGTCCTGGGGCGTCTGCAGGAAGGGGAGGTAGATGAACGGCGTCGGGTCCTCCCCGAGGCTCGTGTACTTGCCGGTCGGCACGACCCCGACGACGGTCAGGTGCTCCAGGTTCGAGCTGTAGGTTAGCTGCTTGCCGAGCGGGTCCTGGTCGGGCCAGAAGCGCCGGGCGAACGCCTCGTTCACCACGGCCGCGGCCGGCGCCCCTTCCCGGTCGTCCGCCGTGAAGCCGCGCCCGCGCAGCAGCGGGACGTGGAGGACGCGGAAGTAGCCCGGACCCACCACGGCGAAGTGGAACTCCATGTCCTCGCCCTTGCGGGGCTCGTAGCCCGCGACCCCGGTCCCCGTGCGACTCGACGTGCCATCCAGCGGGACGGCCGAGCCCAGAGCCACGCCGGTGACGCCCGGCAGCCGGTCGAGTCGTGCCTCGAGGCTCCGGTAGAACTGGACCTCCCGCGCCTTCGAATAGCCCTGGGTGCCCAGGTCGACGCCGGCGACCAGCACGCCATCGGGATCGAGTCCCACGTCCACGTCGCGGGCGGCCGCCAGGCTGCGCAGGAAGAGACCGGCGCCCACCAACAGCACGAGCGACACGGCGACCTGCGCTACCACGAGACCGTTCTGGACCGTGACCCTCCGGCCCGTCCCCGTCGGCCGGCCCTCCTTGAGCGAGGAGGCGACCTCCGCCCGGGAGGCGCGCAGCGCTGGCGCCAGACCGAACAGGAGGGCGGTGACGAGGCTCGCCCCGGCGGTGAAGGCGAGCACCCTCCAGTCGGGCGAGACGTCGAACTGGAGCGGCACGGGCAGGGGTGGAAGAAGCCTCGGGAACAGCCGGACCGCCCAGGCCGCCAGGAGGAGACCCGCACCGCCGCCGAGCAGGCCGAGGCTGGCGCTCTCGGTGAGGAGCTGACGGATCAGCCGGCCCCGCCCGGCGCCCAGGGAGCGCCGCACCGCGAACTCCCGGGAGCGGCCGGCCGCCCGCGCGAGCAGGAGGTTGGCCACGTTGGCGCAGCACAGGAGGAGGACGAGCCCCACGACGCCCATGAGGAGCCCGGCCAGGCCGACCGCCGTGCCTCGGATCATCATGGGGACCCGGGAGAGCCGCTCGGGAACCACGGTGATGCTTCGGCCCTCGTCGTGCGCGTCCGTCCAGGCGTCGGGGTAGGCGTGGTGCAGCCGCGCGGCCACGACCCGAAAGCCGGCCTGCGCCCGCGCCGCCGTCACGTCGGGGGCCAGACGGCCGATCACGAACAGGCCCCGGTTGCTCCGGTGGCCCACGTAGGGCTGGGAGCCCGTGAGCAGGGGCGCGGCCTGGAACGGCACCCACACGTCGACCCGCAGACCGCGGATGGAGCCGCGGAAGTCCTGCGGGGCCACGCCCACGACCGTGAAGGTGCCCCCGTTCAGGTGGATCGGCTTTCCGACGATGGCCGGGTCGCCGCCGAAGCGGCGCTGCCACAGCCCGAATCCGATCACCGCCACCGGGGTGGGCGCTTCGCCCTCGTCCGCCCGGAAGCCGCGCCCGAGCTCCGGCCGCACGCCGAGCACGCCGAAGTAGTCGGCGCTCACCAGCTCGGACATGAGCCGCGTCGTGCGGTCGCCCGCGACCAGGTTCAAGGGCCTGGGAGAGAAGGCCGCCGCCCCGGACAGGAGGTCCTTCTGGTCCCGGAACGCCTCGAAGTCCGGGTACGAGGAGGCGCTGTACGGCGGCCCGCTGAAGTCGCTCGTGTAGATCCACACCAGTCGGTCCGGGTGGCTCACCCGCGCAGGCGGTCGCAGGAAGAGCCCATCCACCACGCTGAACACGGCGGCGTTGGCCCCGATCCCCAGTGCCAGCGTGAGCACCGCCACGGCCGCGAAGCCGGGGCTGTGGCGCAGCTGCCGGAGGGCGTAGCGCAGGTCCTGCCTCACAGCGTCCAGCACGGTCATTCCTCCCGGAGCACGGTCATCGGATCGACGCGGGTGGCGCGCAGGGCGGGGAGCCAGGAGGCGACCACGGCGGCCGAGAGGACGGCCAGGGCGACGGCCGCGTAGATCTCCGGACTCACCGGCTTCACCTCGAACAGGAGGCTCCCGAGGAGGCGCGCCGCGACGACCGCCGCGGCCAGTCCCGCGGCGAGGCCGAGGCCCGCGAGCCGGAGGCCATCCCCGATGACCATGGCGCGGATGCGCCGGGCTTCGGCGCCCAGGGCCATGCGGATGCCCAGCTCCGGGCGCCGCCGGGCGACGGCGTAGGCGAGCACGCTCTCCACGCCCACGAGAGCCAGCAGCACGGCCAGGGAAGCGAACAGGCCCAGGAGGACGGTCACGAACCGCTGCTCGGCGAGCAGGCCCCCGAGCGCCGCGGACATGGGCTCCATCCCGTACACGGCCAGATCCGGGTCCAGGTCGTGGACGACCGCGCGGATGGGGGCCTCGAGCGAGGCCGGGTCCACCGTGGTGCGCACCAGCAGGCTGCCGCCGGCCGTCGGCGCCTGGTCGAGGGGGACGTACACGGCCGGCGGGGTCGCCTCCCGCAGGCCCTCGAACTTCACGTCTCCCACCACCCCTACGATCGTGCGGCTCGCGCCCCAGAAGCGGATCTGCTGGCCGATCGGGCTCCCGTCGGGGAAGAATCGCCGGACGGCGGCGCGGTTGATCAGGGCCACCGGTGACGACGAGCCATCATCCGAAGCCCGAATGCCCCGGCCCGTGACGAGCGGAATGCCCGCCGTGGCCAGGTAGGCCGGGCTCGCCTGGCGCACGCGTATTTCGGGCTGGTTCGCGGCTTCCGCCTCGCGGCCGACGATGACGAAGGAGTTCGTGAACCCGGCGTCCAGCGGATCCACGCCGGCCACCGCGGCAGAGCCGACGCCGGGGAGCGCCCGAACCCGCTGCAGCAGCGAGTGGTCGAAGCCCACGACCTCCGACCACTTCGGGTAGTTCGAATAGTCCTGCGGGTAGCGGCTGGCCGGGAGGTCGTAGCGGACCTTGAGCGTGCCGCTCACCCGGAAGCCCGGGTCCACGTGGCTGAGGCGGTGGAAGCTGTCCAGGAGCAGCGCGGCTCCCACGAGGACGACCACCGCCAGGGCGACCTCGCCGACGACCAGCGACGAGCGCAGCCAGCGCCGGCCGCCGGAGGCGGAGAGTCCGCGCCCGCCTTCGGCGCGGAGCGCGGTCGCCAGGTCGAGGCGCCGCGACTGGAGGGTGGGCACGAGCGAGAAGAGGACGGCGATCGCAGCAGCCACGGCGCTGGTCACGAGGAGCACCCGGCCGTCGATCCCCACCTGGTCCAGCCGCGGGATGCCCGCGGGCGCGACCCTCAGCAGCAGATGCAACCCTCCGTCCGCCACCACGACGCCGAGGACCGTTCCCGCCAGGGTCAGCACGAGGCTCTCCACCAGGAACTGGCCCGCCAGCCGGGATGTTCCCGCTCCGAGCGCGCTCCGCACCGCCACCTCCCGGGTCCGTCCCGTGCCGCGGGCCAGGAGCAGGTTGGCCACGTTGGCGCACGCGATGATCAGCACGAGCGCCACGGCCCCGAGCAGCAGCCGCAGCGTCCGACGTGCGGATCCGAACACGACCTGCGTCAGGGACTCGATATGGACCCCGCGACCGCGGTTGACCCGGTAGTCCGTCTCGAGCCGGGAGGCGATCCGACCCAGCTCCTGCCGGGCCACCGACAGCGTGGCGCCCGGCGCCAGCCGACCCACGAAGAACACCGGGTGCGTGGAGCGAGGCAAGATCTGCGCGCTGGCCTGCAGCGGGATCCACACCTGTATGTGGCCCCGGCCCTCGAAGGGCGCATGGTAGGCGGCGTGGGCGTTGACCTGGTTGACACCCAGGTCGGCACCCGCGGGAAGGACGCCGATCACCGTGTACGGCACCCCGTCCAGGCTGAAGGATCGCTCGATCACGCCGGGATCTCCGCCGAATCGGGTACGCCAGAAGCGCTCGCCCAGGAGGGCGACCTTCGGTCCGCCCGGCTGATCCTCCTGCGCATCGAACAGCCGGCCCGTCAGAGGCTTCACGCCCAGCATCGGGAGCAACTGGTGCGTAGCCAGAACGACGGATACCCGGGAAGGATCCCGGTCCGAGGACGTGAGCGTCTTCTGCAGCGCCACGAACCCGCCCACGTCGGATAGCGTGCGGCTGTCGGCCTGGTAGTCCTGCAGGTCGGGCCACGATCCCGGCTCCCTCGTGGTGCCGCTGTTGCGGTCCGTCTCCCACACCATGACCAGCCGATGGGCCGACGGGAACAGCGCGGGCCGCAGCAGCACCCCGTCCACGACGCTGTAGACCGCCGTGGTGGCCCCGATGCCGAGACCGAGGGTGAGGACGGCGACCAGCGTGAAGCCCGGGCTCCGCCGCAGCTGCCGGAGGGCATGACGCACGTCGTGGCGCAGGGTGTCGAGCATGGCCGGCTCCTTCAGTCGAGTCGAAGGGTGGACGCGGGATCGAGCCGTCCGGCGCGCCGCGCCGGCAGCCAGCTGGCCGCGAGGACCGAGATCCCCAGCACCGCGGCCCCCGCCACGTAGGCCAGCGGATCGGTCGCCGTCACCCCGTAGAGAAGGCCTTCCAGGAGGCGGGTGACCGCCAGGGCGGCCGCGATGCCGAGCGCGATGCCGATTCCGGCGAGGATGGCGCTCCGCCCGACCAGGAGCCGCACCACGTCCGCCGGCCTGGCCCCGAAGGCGATCCGCACGCCGATCTCCCGGGTGCGCCGAGAGGCCAAATAAGCGACCACGGCGTAGATGCCCCCGACGGCCAGGAGGAGCGCGGCCGCCCCGAAGGCGCCCAGGAGCAGGAGCGCGAAGCGCCGGTCGGAGGTGCTGCTTCCGACGATCTGCCCGACGGTCCGGAAGGTCGGAGGAACCTGCGGGTCGACCTCGTGCAGGACCTCGCGGGCCGCGGGTATGAGGGCCTTCGGGTCCCCGCGCGTGTGCAGGACGACGTGGAAGTCCGCCGCGGTCGTCGGGCGCTGCCGGGAGTAGGCGTACAGGGTGGGCTGCGGTCCGGAGGCCATGGAGCGACCGCGGACGTCGCCCACCACGCCCACGATGCGGAGCGGCCGCACGTCACCGTCCATGTTGCCGTACTCGATGAGCTTTCCGAGCGCGTCGCCGTGCCTCCACTTGCGCGCGGCGAAGGACTGGCTCACCAGGGCCACGTCGACCGGGGCGTCGGGCGCGTCCTGGTCCGAGAATCCTCGTCCCCGGAGCAGGGGGATGCCCATGGCACGGAAGTAGTCCTCGCTGGCCACGCGCCACCATGCCGAGCCGGTCCGACCCGGCTGCCTGGCCAGCGCCCTCAAGCCCTCGACCGTCGTCGCCTCGTCGGGACGGTCCAGCACGAGATAAGTCCCGTCGGCGCCCTCGTCCTGGAGGGGAAAGTCGCTGATCCCCCCCACCGCCTGGACGCCCGGGATGCGGCGCAGGCGCTCCATGAGCCGCTCGTCGAACGATCGCACGAGGCCGGGGTCCTCCGGGGAAGAGGCCGCCACGTTCATCACGAGGAGGCCGTGCGTTCGGAAGCCCGTCTGTACGGAAAGGAGGCCGAGGAGGCTCCGCGCCATGAGGGCGGCACCCGCCAGGAGCACCAGCGTGAGCGCCGTCTGCCCCACCACGAGGGCATCGCGCGCCAGTCGGCCCCCGCCGCTCCCGGTCACCGTGCGCTGCCCGCTCGCCAGCGCTCCCCGCAGGTCCCCGGGGCCGCTGAGGGCCGCCGCCGAGCCCAATCCCAGGGCGGTGACCAGGGAGACGGCCAGCGCGAACAGGAGCACGCTGCCGTCGACGCCCACGTCGGAGAGCCTCGGCAGGTAGGAGGGACCGAAGGCGAGGAGCGCCCGCGTGCCCGCGTACGCGAGCACGATTCCGAGCGCGCCGGCACCCAGACCCAGGACGAGCGATTCCGTCAGGAGCTGCCGCAGCAGCCGCCCCCGGCTCGCGCCCAGGGCCCGGCGCACGGCGAGCTCTCGCTGTCGCGCGGTCATCCGTGCCAGCAGGAGGTTGCCGACGTTCGCGACGGCGATCAGGAGGAGGAAGGCCGAGGCGCCGAGCAAGACGAGGAGCGGCGCGCGCACCTCGCCCACCATGGCGTCCCGGAGCGGCGTGGCGGAGACGTCCACGAGGTCCAGGTCGTGTCCGTAGGCCGACTGGAGTCGGTGCGCGATCGCGCGGAGTTCGGCTCGGGCGCTCCCGAGCGTCGCCCCGTCAGCCAGCCGTCCGACCACTCTCCAGTTGTGCGCGGTGCGGCTGGAGGTGCGCGAGAAGAGCGCCGCCGGGATCCACAGGTCGGCGCCGCGCGGGTAGTCGAACCCACGGGGCATCACGCCGACGACCGAGTAGAGCTGGCCATGGAACTTCAGCGTCTTTCCGGCCAGCGCTCCGCCGTCCAGCACGTGGCGCCAGAGGTTCCAGCTCACGATGACGGCCGGCGCCGCCCCCTGCCGCTCCTCCTCGGGGGTGAAGGACCGACCCCGAGCCGGGTCCACGCCCATGACGCGGAAGAAGTCGCCGGAGACGGCCGTGAACGTGGTCCGGACCGGCTCCGCGCCCCCGCTCACCGACACCGGCACGGCCCCGCTCATCTCCGTCAGCGCCGCGAAGCTTCCCGCCTGCCGGCGGAGGTCCTGGTAGTTGGCGTCGGCCACGTTCATTCCATGACCGTCGGCCGCGACCTCCCGCACCCACACGATGCGATCGGGGTGGGGGTACGGGAGCGGCCGCAGGAGGACCCCGTCGACGACCGTGAAGATCGCGGTCGTGGCCCCGATGCCGAGGCCGAGGATGCCGATGGCCGAGAGAGCGAAGGCGGGAGACCGGAGGGAATTCCGGAGGGTGTAGCGCAGGTCCTGACGAAGGTCGTCGAACATGGTGATGTTCTACTCCGACCGCAGGATCGTCATCGGGCTCACCCGGCTCGCGCGCCGCGCAGGGATCCACGCGGCCAGCGCCGCCGCCCCGATCAGCAGGAGCGGCACGGCGGCGAACGTGCTGGGGTCCAGTGTCGAAACGCCGTATACGAGGCCGCCGAGGAGACGCACGGCCATGAGGCCCGCCGCCAGTCCGAGGGCCGCGCCGCCAAGGACCGGTCGGAGACCGTGGCCCACCACGAAGCCGAGGATGTCGGTCGCGTCGGCGCCGAGCGCTACCCGGATCCCGAGCTCCGGCAGCCGCTGCGAGACGGAGTAGGCGACGACCCCGTACACGCCGACGCCGGCCAGCAGGAAGGCGAGGAAGGCGAACGCCGACAGCAGGACGGCTCGGAAGCGCGGACGAGCCAGGGTGGCGCTCACCACGGCCGTCATCGACCGGACCCCGTAGATCGGCGTGTTCGGCTCCAGGTCGTGGATGGCGGTGCGCGCGGCGCTCGCCAGCGCCCCGGGATCGCTCCCGGCGGCCCGGAGCACGATCCAGGGCTCGTCCTGCAGCCAATCGGGAGCCCGGGACTGCGGCACGTAGATCACGGGAACCGGTGGCTGGTCGAGGCTGAACTGGGTCACGTCGCCGACCACGCCCACGACGCGGGCCGGCGGGGCGTCCGGGGAGAAGACGCGCACCCGGGCGCCCAGCACGTGGCCATCCGGGAAGTGACGACGCGCGAAGGCCTGGTTGACGAAAAGCACGTTCTCGGAGCTGTCTGTCCGGTTGTCGCTGGCCGCCATGCCGCGTCCTTCGACCAGGGGGATCCCCATGGCGTCGAAGTAGCCCGGGCTCACGGCCCGGGTCTCGGCGGTGAGGCCGTGACCCGGAGCGGGCGCGGGCCGCCCCTCGATCGAGAAGCCGTTGCCGTCGAAGTTCCCGGACATCGGAAGGAGGTCGATCATGCCCACGGCCCGCACACCGGGGAGAGTCCGGAGCCGGTCCCGGATGCGCTCGTACAGGCGCAGCGTAGCCGCCTCTCCGGCCTCGGTCGACGGGTCGTACGGCCGCGAGGGCGGATCGATGCGGAGAACGAGCGCCCGGTCCGCGGACACTCCCGGATCCACGGCCCGTAGCCGGAGCAGCGAGCGACCCAGGACTCCGGCCCCCAGCATGACCAGCACCGCCATGGCCACCTGCGCGCCCAGCGCCGCGGCCCGGAGGCGGCCGCCGCTCGCGACCGTTCCCCGCCCGCCCTCGACGAGGGTTCCGCGGAGGTCGACCCGGGCGGCGCGCCGGGCCGGCAGGAGCCCGAACAGGAGCACGGCCAGGCCTCCGATCGCGGCGGCGACGACCAGCATCCGCGGGTCGAGGCCCACGGAGCCGATGCGCGGGAGCTGACCAGCGGCCAGGGCCACGAGCCCTCTCGTGATCGTGGCTGCGAGGCCGAGGCCCGCCGCCGTTCCGAGGAACGCCAGAAGGAGGTTCTCCACCATGAGCTGGCGCACGACCCGGCCGCGGGAAGCCCCCAGCGCGGAGCGCACCGCGATCTCGCCGGCCCGACCCGACGCGCGAAACAGGAGCAGGTTGGCGACGTTGGCGCAGGCGATCAGCAGGACCAGTCCCACGGCCGCGAGGAGCAGCCACATCATCGGCCGGACCTTACCGACCAGGCTGTCCTTGAGCGACACCACGGTAGCCGAGTGTCCGGCGTCGGCCTCCGGATACCTCCGGGCCAGGCGGGCCTGAATCGCGGCGAGCTCGGATCGGGTCTCTCCGATCGTCACCCCGCGCTTCAGCCGCGCGATGGCCGTGAACGAGCGTCCGCCGCGTCCGTTGGTGCCGAAATAGCGCGGCGTCGAGCGCCACAGACGCGGGGCGTCGCCGTGGCCGCCCGACAGGCCCGGGTCCTCCATGGGGGGCGCCACGCCGACGATCGTGTATGGAAAGCCGCTCAGGTCGACGACCCGCCCCACCACGCCCGGATCGGCGCCGAACCCGTCGTGCCACAGCCCCCAGCTGAGCACGACCCGGCTCGACCCGCCTTCGTCTTCAGCCGGAAGGAAGAACCGCCCCACCTCCGGCTTCACGCCCAGGACGTCGAAGTAGGAGGCGCCCACCGACGCGGCCGGGAGCTTCCGCGGCGTGCCGTTCACGCTCAGGGTCGGTGCGTACTCGTCGTACAGCGCGGCCGACTGGAAGGAGCTCGACTGCGCCATCCAGTCGTGAAAGTCCGGGGAAGAGATCGTGCCCCGCCCGCCGCCGGCCTGGACGTCGAGGAGCCGGACGATGCGGTCCGGATGTGGATAGCCCAGTGGCCGAAGCAGCAGCTGGTCCACGACGCTGAACACGGCCGTGGTGGCACCGATGCCGAGCGCCAGGGTCAGGATGGCGACGAGGGCGAAGCCGGGGCTCCGGCGGAGCTGCCGGAGGGCGTACTTCAGGTCATTCATACCGGAGGGCCTCCATCGGATCGATGCGGGCCGCGCGGCGCGCAGGGACGAGCGTGGCGGCCAGCGCCGCCACGGCGAGCAGCGTCCCCAGAGCGACGAAGGTGAGCGGGTCCCGGGGTTCCACGCCGAACAGGAACTGGCGCAGCGAGCCGGCGAGCAGGAGCGAGGCGCCGACGCCGACAGCCAGTCCGCCGAGCACCGGGAGCGCCATCCCCCGGACCACCATCGATATCACGTCCCTCCTCCGGGCTCCGAGCGCCATGCGGATCCCGATGTGCCGCGTCTCGCGGGCCACCGTGAAGCTCACCACGCCGAAGATCCCGACCGTGGCCAGCACCAGGCCCAGGATCGCGAACAGGGTGAGGAGCACTGCGCCCATGCGCTGGGGCATGAGCAGACGCGCCAGCTGGTCCCGCAACGTGCGCAGGGTCCTGAACGAGACCCGTGGATCCAGTGACCGGGCCTCCGAGCGGACCGCCGGTAGCAGGGAGCCGGCGTCTCCCGGCCGGTGCACGATGAGGGTGAGCGGCCCTCCGGCGGCTCGGTCGGGAGACTGGGCCAGGGGCAGGAACGCGTACGGGACGGCCGTCTCCCCGAGACTGCGCCACTCGGCGTCGTCCGCCACGCCGACCACGCGGAAGCTGGTCGAGCCCAGCGTCACCCGTCCCCCGACCGCATCACGGCCCGGCCACCACCGCCGGGCCATGGCCCGGCTCACCACCATCACGTGCGGAGCCGAGCCGTCGTCGGAGGCCTCGATCCTCCGACCGCGCAGGAGCGGAATCCCGAGCGCGCGGAAGAAGTCCGGCGCCACGTAGGCGTAGACGACGCGGAGCTCCTCGTCGGGTCCCGGCTGGTAGCCGTCTACTTTCGCCAGCGTCGCCGAGAAGCCGCCCTGCTGGAAGGGGACGATGCTGCCGACCGAAGCGGCGTCCACGCCCGGGAGCCGCCGGGCACGGCCAACGAGGTTGGCGACGAACCGCTGCCCATCGGCGCTTCCGTAGCGCAGGAGGCTCAGGTCGAAGCGTCCCACGGCCACTCCGCCCGGCCGGAAGCCGGGATCGAACGCCAGGCTCCGGTCCAGCGTTCGGAGGAAGAGCCCCGAGCCCACGAGCAGGGTGAGGCACAGCGCTACCTGCACGGCCACCAGGAGCCGGCGCAGCCGGCTCCCGCCGCCGAGGACCCTGGATCCGTGACCGGCCTTGAGGACCTCGGCCGGGTCCGACCTCGTGGCCCTGAGCGCCGGAATCACTCCGAACAGGAGGCCCGTGCCGACCGAGACCCCGAGGGCGATGAGGAGCATGTGGCCGTCGAGCGAAACGCCGAGGTCCCCGATCGTCACGCCGCCCGGAAGGTCGAAGCCCGCCAGGAGGCGCACCGTCCACGCTCCCACGAGGACGCCCGCGGCGCCCCCGATGGCGGCGAGCGTCAGGCTCTCGGTCAGGAACTGCCCGACCAGGCGGCCGCGACCGGCGCCGAGGGCCACGCGCATCCCGATCTCGCGCCGGCGTCGGGCCGCGCGGGCCAGCAGCAGGTTGGCCAGGTTGGCGCCCGCGAGGAGGAGGGTGAAGGCGACGACGCCCACGAGCAGGACCACGAAACGCACCAGCGCGTCCCGAGCCATGACCGGGAGGATGTAGCCGGAGACGGGGTCCACGGTGATCGAGCGTGGACCGCGCGCGTCGGGATCCTCCTTCCGTAGCGCGTCGGAGATCGAGAGCAGCTGGCCGCGCACCTGCTCGATGGTGGCGCCAGGGGCGAGCCGTCCGACGAGGCCGAAGATCCAGCGCGAGCCCCGTTCGTCGAAGCGGGCGTCGAGGTCGAAGAAGCCCTTCGTGATGGCGCCGCCGGCGAGCATCGGCACGTAGAGATCCGGCCCTCCCTGGAGCTGCAGCCCCGTGAATCCGGCCGGTGCGATCCCGACGACCCGGAAGCTCGAGCCGTCGACGTCGATCGTCCGGCCCACCACGTCGGGGTCGGAGCCGAACCGGCTTCGCCACAGGGCTCGGCTGAGGACCGCGACCCGACGCGCGCCGTCCCTGCGGTCGTCGTCCGGGCGGATCAGCCGGCCGCGCCCGGGGAGGACGCCGAGCAGCGAGAAGTAATTGCCCGAGACGAGCTGGACCGCGACGAGGTCCGGGCTCTCCGAGCCGGCGCCTGCCCCGAGGCTCGCCGTGAACCACGTGTACGCCGCCAGGTCGCTCAGTCTCGAGGCACGGGCCCGATAGTCCAGGTAGTCGGGGTACGACGAGGAGCACCGGGGCGCGCCACGCCGGCACGTGGTGTACACGGCGGCGAGGCGGTCGGGCTGCACGACGGGCGGCTTCCGGAGGAGCGCCGCATCCGCGATGCTGAAGATGGCGGTGTTCGCGCCGATCCCGAGGGCCAGCGTGAGGGTCGCCGCGGCCGCGAAGCCGGGGCTCCGACGGAGCTGCCGGAAGGCGAACCGGAGGTCCTGGCGAAGGGTGTCGAGCATGGTCAGCCCCTTCTCATCGGTCGGTCACTCCGCCCTCAGCACGGTCATGGGGTCCGTCGAGGTCGCCCGCCGCGCGGGGACGAGACAGGCCGCGATCGCCACCCCGGAGAGCACGACCGGCACGGCGACGAGCGTGATCGGGTCGGTGGGCGTGACACCGTACAGGAGTCCCGAAAGGACCCGGCCGGCCGCCACGGCTCCGGCGAGGCCCAGCGCGGCCCCGAGGAGCGACAGCAGCACGCCGCGTCGCAGCACGAGTCCCAGGATGTCCGCCGCCTTCGCCCCCAGCGCGATTCGCACGCCGAACTCGGCCGTCCTCCGCGTGACCACGTAGGCCATGACGCCGTACATCCCCACCGCCGCCAGCAGCAGGGCCAGCCCGGCGAACGTGCCGAGAAGGATGGCGTACAGCCGGGCGCGCGCGGCCGAGTCCGAGACGAGGTCGATCATCGGCCGGACGGCGAACAT
>CANPVD010000033.1 GCA_947581615.1 Candidatus Humimonas hydrogenitrophica | reverse complement strand
GTCTCCCTCTCCTCCCGCGTCAGATCGATGGTGTACGGGCTTTTCCGCGGCATCGTCCCCTCCACCCTGAGTGTGAG
This sequence comes from Candidatus Humimonas hydrogenitrophica, assembly GCA_947581615.1. GTDB lineage: Bacteria > Gemmatimonadota > Gemmatimonadetes > Palauibacterales > Palauibacteraceae > Humimonas > Humimonas hydrogenitrophica. The sequence continues at coordinate 38,834 of CANPVD010000033.1, read as the reverse complement.
GAAGCGATACCGCCGAGCCCCTGGTTGCGCCAGATCTATACGTGATCATACTTGTGGCAACGTGTACTAGATACTCTCCCTGCGGCGACAGGACGTCGATCGGCCCGGGAGTGCCGCGACCGATGACCTTCCGCTGGATCCACACCGTGCCGTCCGGCGCGAGGGACAGGTCCTTGATCGTCCGGATCGAGGGCACGAAGCCCAGCTTCTCGGCGACCTCCGACGCCTTTACCTTTGTTTCCTCCTCCGATCGCCGATTTCTCAGAACCCCGAGGGACCAATGTCTCGAAGACCTGGAGTACACTACCACGAAACATCGGGCGAACGGCCTCGGAGTTCACCACATGCCAGTCCAGCTCGGAAGATGCACCCACTCGCAACCCTCCGTTGTCAGCATCCATCTGCTGACGATTGTCACGGCGCCGTGCTTCTCGAATTTCTTCCCCAAGACCACCACCGTATCGCCACGAAAGGCCACGCGGGGCTGGGTGGACAGCTCGTCGGGAAACTTGCCGTCGACGCAAGCAGTTCGGTGCTCCCGGTCAATCACTGTGGCATACAGCTTTGCTGGCGTCGTACTGGGGTTAGCCTCATCGAAGACATAGTCGTAGTGGATCGCCAGGATATCGTCGTCCGGAAGTTCGTACAGTGCCCCCAAGAACGACGAACTGTTCAGCACCTCTGATCGCGTCGCCCGAGGGTCACTCAACGTTCGAACATCCAATCCTCGTCGTCGCGATACGGGTATGTACACGGTGTCGGTCCAATCTCCGGCCTCGGACCCGATCAAGAGGGCTCTCAACGGTCCGAACCCAACTACCACGGAATCGCCCCACTGTGTGATCGGAATCGAGTTGATATGCTCCAGCACTGGCACCCGGCCAAAGATGCTGGGAACGTCTGCGATATGCTTCGCGGTGCCCGCCGCGCGGTCCCACACAAACAGACCTCCGTGTCCACCCTGGAGGTGAGTTCCAAATCGCAGTTCGGACCTTGAGCCCCCCAGGTTAACAGACGGCACGCCTATGAGATCGGCATCCCCAACTAGGCGACCTGTCATCCGTGCAAAGATCTGTATGCGTGAAGAACCAATATCGAAGAGGAGAACGCTATCGCCAACGACTGCCACGCCGGCGACATTTTGAGCAGATGCTCGGCCACTCCGTAGCCCACCGTACCGGCGTATGAGACTTCCATCCCGGCCGAAGCGCCATACGGTCCCGAAGAGCCGGTCCGCAACGTAGTAGTCGCCGTCGCGCCTGCCCACTGCGAGACCAACTGGGATTCCTATCTGTCTTCCTTTGGGGTCGGCCAAGACGGTTGTTTCCAACCTGATCCATTCCGGGCCTGATTCTGTGACGACTCGAGGGAAGGAGCGGACCTCTTCGCCACCACAGCTGGCAGTCATGGCTATGACTGCCACGAGATACAGAATCAGCCGCGCCACCAAATCGTGACCAGCCAGAACGCGGACGGAACAGCGGTGAGGGGCCTCACGTCGGATCATGGTCTACGTGATTGTCGCTTGGGTCTGCACAACGCGATCCCTGCCCGATGTGGTCCTAGACGTGATCGCGTCTGTAGCCAGACGACCAGGCACGCACCGCTCTAGCAGGGGCAGCCCCCCGGTTGCGTAGGGTCGCACTTCTGTAGACAGCCATTGATGTTCCAAGTCCAAAACCCGGCGTTCGTTTCCGCAGTCATCACCCGCGGTGGATGCACAGCAGCCGCAAATCCTAGGGCGAAAGACAGCACGAGTCCCCACTTCCAAGCTCGTGTTCGTTTCCGTACCTGCATTTCTCACCGTCCATTTCTGGGATTGAATGTGAGAGAACCCCTCACCTATTCCCTCAACAGCCGCCGACCAAGATTGACGACCTCCGCATCGACGCGTGATTCTTCACGAACCACGACATGGCCATCCACCGCACAGCATCTGGATCTTTCACTTTCAACCCCTGCCACATCAGCATATTGGGGTCGCAACTCAGGCACCTAGCCGGATCATAGAGCACGACAATTGTGGAATCGTCAGAAACGAGATCGCGCACCGTCGTGCCCGAGACCAGGAGCGGCTCAGAACGACTGCAACCGCATATGCACACTCCAGCGACGAGCACCCACAGGCCCCGTCTGGATCCAGATGCCGCGATCATCGACTGCCGTCGGTCGAAAAGACAAAGACCCTCTCACCGTTGTCCGCCATCACGAAGAACCGACCTCCGTGGTCATCCACCGTCAAGGCCCCGGGAGACGACACCCCATGAAGGCTCAGGCGCCCATCGAGATGGCCTGTCCCGGAGGCGAACTGCCATACGATGGCGGAGTCGGCGTCCGGCGAGCTCAAGAGCCAGACCTCCTCGTCCTTCTCGGCGAGCTCGAGATCGGCGAAGAGTCGGTAGGGATGTATCCGTCGGGGATTCGGCTCGTTCAGGTTCTGGGCCCTGTACGCTTCCAAGAGCTTCGTGAACAACGGATCGTCCAGCGTCGTCCCCCAAACCAGCGTCGAATCGCACGAGTACTTCCTCAACCACCCGGCGCCCAGAGAGGCGACGTACACATCTTCCGAGGCGTCCTGTGCTACCAGCACGTTGTTGGCGAACAGCTGGGGCAACTCGTGACGGGCCACCTCGCGCTTGAGATCCGTCGGAGAGAGGGGAAGAGGAAGCGGCGGTACAGGTACCAGACTGCCCAGTCTCCCGGTGGAGTCATGGAGTGTGAGCAAATGGCCGTCGAATCCGCCTGTAGGGTTGAGCACCATACCCGTCGGGCCCAGCGCCGTGTTGGTTGAATAGGCACGAGCCTCGAGGGGAAAGGAACGGCCATCCGCGCAGTTCGAGGACACGAGGAGGATACGGCCATTCCCACTGTCGACGATCCAGAGGCGATCACCCAGGACTTCCAGGGCCGTGGGACTGCGTACTTCGTTCGGTCCAGACCCGGTCGCACAGATGACCCGCGAACTCCGCGTGGCCAGATCGATACGGATGATCCTGCTGCCGACCCCATCAGCGGCGAACAGGGCGCCATGAGACGGCCACAGTACCATATCGGCCGCGAACCCGAGCCACAGTTTCGGGGGCAGTTGAAGGCTATCGACCGGGAAGATCACCTCGGTGGAAGGTGAAGGAGCGGGTGGCGGCCGTCGCCCCTGGCACCCGACCAAGGCTATCGGCAGCAGAAGGAGACGAAGGCGCAGGGGTAGGGGTAGGTGTCTCGTCCTGCGCCTCACAGGTTCCGGTAGCTGCGAGTCGGCAGCCGTAGGGCATGGGCGAAGCGGTGTTCGAAACAGCCGGGCTGCCTCGTATGGGTCGCGAGAGAATTCCTCATTCGGCACTGCACGCCCACTCGCACGATGGGTCTGCAGCGCCCGATCTCAAGCCGCCATCTCCATGCCCCGAACGTGATTCGATCCCACAAACTTCCACGATTTTGATTCTAATCCCTCCCAACGATTGTCGTCAAGCCCTCGACAGATCGAGCCGCTCCACCCCGGACGCGCTTCCCTCCCGCCGCAGACTCCGAAGGTCGTCGCGCCGAAGGAGAGGAGCGCGACCGTCCACGACCAAGCCCTCATGAGGCCGAGCGCTCGATCCGGTACTCCGTGACCCGTTCCACGCCGAGCGAGTCCTTGGCCACGGCCGCCACCCGCCGACCGGGGAGGAAGGCTCCGGGCAGCGGCGTGCCCGCCGGCAGCGTGCCGAGGTACTCTCCCCGCGCCGAGAGGACGTCGATCGGACCGTGCGCGTCGCGCCCGACCGCCTTCCGTTCGATCCGCACCGAGCCGTCCGGGACGAGGGCGAGCCCGGCGATGACGGGCACGAAGGAGGCGACACCCACCTTCCGCACCACCTCGTCCGCCTTGCACACCCGGGGGCTCCCTCCCCCGACCCCGATGTGCAGGCCGTCCCCGAGCTCGCGGCGGGCCAGCGCGTCGCTGGCCGGCCGGGGCCGGAGGTCGCGGCGGTAGGAGGCCACGAGCGAGTCCCCGCGGAACCGGTTCACGACGTAATCGACGCCGTTCGTCGCCACCACCTCGTCGCCGCGGCCGGCCCAGCGAATGCGGGGGGAGAAGACCGGGGACATGCGCAGCCCGATGCCGCAGCTCTCGAAGGTGGCCCCCGAGGTCTGGCCGAGGCTCAGGCGGGCCAGCTCCGTCGTGTCCGATCCCGCGACGTCCAGGAGGCGGCGGACCACGGAGTCGCGGCGCGTCACGTCCTGGAACACGCCCACGAACCCCCTCGGCGTCGCCATCGGGGCTCCCCACGCGAAGATGGACAGGTGACGGGAGGGGAGCGGCTCGCCCGACGGAGCGTAGCCGACGAACCCCTGGAAGCGCTCGTCGTAGACCCGGACCGTCCCATCCGGCCGCACGGTGATCGAGAAGGGCATGGAGAGCTCGCCGGGACCCTGCCCGGCCTCCCCCTCGGTGCGCACCAGGTCGCCCTTCGGGCCGAAGACGACGACCCGTTTGTTCCCCTCATCCAGCACGTAGAGGTCGCCCGCCGAGTCCGCCCCCAGTCCCGCCACCCGGAAGAACGACTCGGGTCCCGACTCGGCCCCTCCCACCGTGAACAGCGGCTTCAGGGTCCAGGCGAGGGGCCGGTCCGCGTCGACGTTGCGCACGATCGCGACGCCGGCCGAGTCGGTGCGAGTGAGGGACGCCGACCCGCCGCCCGATCCGCCGCACCCGCTGCCGAGCGCGCCGAGGCTGGCGAGGCCGATCGCCGCGAGCGCGGCTGTACTCCGGATCCGCATGAGGCACGATCCCGCGGGAGGGGACGGCTTGCCCGGGAGATTCAGAAAAAAATGGGTGGACCCGGGGAGACCGGCAAGCGGAGCCGCTGCCGGAGGCGGCGTGGTTCGGGCAGGCGGAGAGCGCCGGAGGGGCGCTCAGGAGGCGGGAGCCGACCTCTCCGCCCGCGTCCGCCCCCGCGGGAGTCAGGCCGAGATCGTCGGAGAAGCGCTCAGGAGGCGGGAGCCGGCCTCTCCGCCCGCGTCCGCCCCCGCAGCGCCCGGAGCCCGAACCACAGCAGGAGGGCGACGCCCAGCACGAGAAAGCCGAAGATGCTCGTGGTGAGCGAGACCTTGAGGCCTCCCCACAGGAGCGCCGGCTGGACCCCGCCCCGCGCGGTCACGCGCTCGGCCACGTTCGCCATCATGGCCCAGCCGACCAGCGTGCCGAGGACGCCCAGCACGGCGCCCAGTCCTCCCCAGGCGAGCACGATCCCGGGCTCGGCCTCCGCCGCGCCGCGGCCCCGGCCGGCCCACATCTTCCACCCCTCCTGAGCGGCCGCGCCCACCACGAGGACCGCCGTCCCGAGGATCGGCCACATCATCACGCCTCCGTCCCTGAACCACTCACTCATCGGATGTCTCCTTCGGTAGAGGTTCCAGGCTCGCCGGCCCGCGCGGGACCGGTCGGGGGCCCGATCCCGTCCGCCAGGGCTTCCCGCACCGCGGCGCGCGCCCGCTCGACCGCCCGGGCCCGCCGCCGGAGCAGGAGCCACACGCCGGCGAGCACCAGAGCCGACGTGAGTCCCAGGGTGCCGAGCCCCGCCGCCTGTGCGATCCCGTGCCACAGGACGGCCGATCCGGACCGGCCGTGCTCCGCGGCGTCGGCGATCCCGGCCAGGACCACCAGGCCGCCGAGCGCGCTCGCCGTGACACAGGCCATGGCCAGGCCCGGAAGGACCCGCAGGCTGGCGACGGGGTGGGCCGTGATCCGGCGCGGCCGCACGAACAGCGCGAGGCCGTGCGCCAGGCCCGCCCCCGCTCCCAGCCCCGCCAGGGCGAGGACCGCCCACGTCCACGGGGACGGCTCGGCGGCCACGGGGGACCGCCACACCGCGTAGGCGCCCACCGCCGCCGCGAGCGCCGCCACCAGCACGACGAGGGCGCTCTCCAGCCGGTGCGCCCCCGCGCCCGCCACCCGGTCCAGCACTCCCGCCATCCGGGAGCCGTGCGTCCGGCCCAGCTCGGCCAGCACCTCCGGGGAGGCGCCCAGGAGGCGCACGGCGCGCTCGCGCGCCTCCTCCTCGTCCAGCCCCCGCTCCCGGTAGCTGCGGTAGAGGTCCTCGAGGTCGGAGGCCATCTCGAGCAGGATCCGGGAGCGGCGCGGCTCCGGGACCCGGAGCCCGGCCTCAGCCCTCCGCAGGACGCGCTCGAAGACTTCCACGCCTGACCTCCTCGAGGATGTCCATGAGCCGGTCGAACACGGCCGACAGGCTGCCCGCCTCCTCTCCAAGCCGGCGCCGCCCCGCCGCCGTGAGGTGGTACTCCTTCCGGCGGCGGCCTTCCTCCGTCCACCGCCCCTCGATGGCGCCCTCCTTCTCGAGCCGGTGGAGGATCGGGTACAGGGTCCCGTGCTGGAGCTCGAACGCTCCCCGGGTGTCCTGCTCGACGTCGAGCGCGATCTGGTAGCCGTGCTTGGCCTCCTCCCGGAGGCTCGACAGCACGAGCAGCTCGTTGATGCGGCGACCGACGGTCTGCATGTCCAGCGACACCGGGCTCGCTCCCGTTAGTGAGAGGATCTTTATATAGATCATCTATAGTATGAGGCGTCACGCGTGTCAACCTCGACGCAGCGAAGCGCCGCGAGCCTCTGCGGGCCTCGGCACGGGAGGAAGGGTGAGGCGAGAGAGAGGCGCCGTCCGGATTCGAACCGGAGTAGGGGGCTTTGCAGGCCCCTGCCTAGCCACTCGGCCACGGCGCCGTCCCGTACAGGGTAGGACGACGGGCGCGCCGCGAAAAGCCCGTCGGCGTCGCCTGTCGCGGGCGCGCCGGCTCGCCTATACTCCCGGCTCGGGCGGTCCGGCCGGGCTGCGGGCTCCACCGCCGGCCGCCCCCGACGACGCCGAGCCCGCCCCGTCCGAGCCGGAGCCACGTGCCCGCCCAGTCCGCGTCACGAACGTCACCCGCCCGGCGCGCCGCCGCGCTGCTGCTCGCGGCCGGGGCCCTGTGGGGGCTGCCCGCCGCGCCCGCTGCCGCGCAGAACGTGACGGCCCGCACGGTCACGGCCCAGGTCCCCAGGCACGGCGAGCTGTGGATCGAGGTGGCCCCGGTCTTCCAGGGGTGGGACGAGCACTTCGGCGCCCACGGCGGCCGGGTGCCCCTCGCCGATGCCTACGACGGGCCCCTCGCCTCCCGGCTCTTCCCCGGTCCCGAGGCCGTCGCGGCCGACCTCAACGTCGACGCCTCGGCGCTGGGCTACACGGACGTCGCCGCCGACGAGGCCTCGCTGGGCACGCTGCACGTGGCGGAGCTCAACCGCGAGATCCGGGTCATCCCGCTCCGCCTCGAGCTCGGCTTCCTGGACCGGTTCTCGATCGAGGCCTCCCTCCCGATCGTGTGGACCAAGGCGGAGCCCTTCTTCGGGTTCGACTCCGCCGGCGCCACAGTCCTGTCGGGCTCGAACGCGCTGGCGAATCCCGTCCAGTTCTTCGGGCAGCTCGGCGGGGCCCGGGACACGCTCGCCGCGCGGCTCCAGGCCGGGACCATCCCCTCGAGCCAGCAGGCCCAGGCAGAGGCGCTGATCTCGACTTCGACGGCCTTCCTGGAGGCCATCCAGCGACGCATCATCACCGGGGATCTCCTCCCCCTGGCGACCACGACCGCGGGCCAACAGCTCCTGGCCTACTACGCGAGCCTCCAGCAGCAGTTCGGCTCGTTTGGTCTCCAGTCTCCTGACTTCAGCCTGCCCGACGTGGCCACCTCGGCCGACCTGCGCGGCTGGTTCGGCGGCGCCTTCCTCCAGGGGGAGCCGCTCGGGGCCACGGTGCGGAGCTGGACGGCCGGGGAGCTCGAGTTCGGGGCCCGGGTCGCCCTGGTGGACGGCTACCGGCCCGACTCCCTCGCCGGGGGCATCGAGCTCCGCACGACGGTCGGGCTTCTCGCGCGGCTGGCGCTTCGGGGCTCCGGATCCCTGCCGTACCAGGTCCCCGGCGACTTCGTGGGCGTCCCGGTCGGCGACGGGCAGCGCGACGTGGCCCTCAGCCTGTACCAGGATGTCCGGATCGGGCGCGCGTTCGAGGTCAACGCCGCGGCGACCTACGGCGTGCAGATGGCCGACCAGCTCGAGATCCGTCTCCACCCGCCGGGCCAACCCTTCGCCACGCCGGGCACGGCGGTGCAGGTGGATCGGAACCTGGGGGATTACCTCCGCCTCCGGATCAACCTGCACCTGGCGCTGGATCCGCACGTGCTGGTGGGCGTCGAGTACCGGTACTGGCACAAGGCGGCCGACCACTACCGGCTGACGGGCGGCGGGACGAACGAGGCCGCGGCCATCCTGGCGACCCTGTCCGCCCAGACACGGCACCGCCTGGGGGTCGCGGCCACCTATCGGCCCGGGGGCGCAGAATCGGGGGCCGAACTCGGCTTCGTCTACCAGGTCGCCATCGGCGGCAAGGGGGTGACGACGCCGGTGGCCGACCTGGCCACCTTCCACATCCGGGTGCCCGCCCACATCTTCTAGGCCGAGCCGGGGCGGGCCAGGCCGGACGGAGTCAGGCCACGCCGAGCAGCTCCCGGGCGTGACGCCGGGCCACCCCGCTCTCAGGATCGCCGCCCAGCATGCGGGCCAGCTCCTCGATCCGCTCCTCCCCCGCCAGCCGCTGCACCCGGGTGGCGGCCTTCCCGGCCACCGATCCCTTCTCGACCCGCACGTGCGCGTCGGCCCGGGCCGCGATCTGCGGCAGGTGGGTGATCACGAACACCTGGTGCTCGCGCGCCACCGCGGCCAGCCGCTCGGCGACCCGGTGCGCCACCTCGCCCCCGATGCCGGCGTCGATCTCATCGAACACGAGCGTCGGGATCCGGTCGCCTCGCACGAGGACGGTCTTGAGCGCCAGCATCAGGCGGCTGAGCTCGCCCCCGGAGGCGATGCGGTCGAGGGGGCCCGGCTCGAAGCCCGGATTGAGGGAGACGAGAAACTCCACCGTCTCGGACCCGGTCGGGCCGGGCTCCTCGCGCGCCTCGAATGCCACCCGGAACACTCCGCCCTCCATGCCGAGCTCGGCGAGGAGCGGCGACACCGCCTCATCGAGCCCAGTGGCGCCCTCCCGGCGGACCTCCGTGAGCTCCGCGGCCCGGCGCCCGAGCTCCCCCGCCAGCTCCCGCTCGCGGCCCTCGAGCTCCCGCAGCCGCTCGTCCGAGCCCTCCAGCGCGTCCAGCTCCGCCCGGGCGGCGCGACCCTGCTCGATCACGTCCTCGACGGTTTCCCCGTACTTGCGGACGAGGCGGAAGACGAGGTCGAGGCGGGAGCGCACCCGCTCGAGCCGGGCCGGATCGTGGTCCACCGTGTCCCGGTAGCGGGCCAGCTCGCGCCCCAGCTCCTCCACGGAGGCCAGCCCCGAGTCCAGGAGCTCTTCCATCGGGGCGGCGTCCGGGTCGATCCGGAGCAGCTCCCTGAGCGGGCGGCGCAGCTCGCCCAGCCGGTCGACCACCGAGGCCTCGTCCCCGTACACGGCCTCGTGCAGCCCTGCGGACAGCTCCAGGAGCTCCTCGGAGTGCTCGAGCCGCCGCGCTTCACCCCGCAGCACCTCCTCCTCGCCATCCTCGAGCCGCGCCTTCTCGATCTCCTCGGCCTTGAACCGCAGCCATTCGGCCCGCTCCGCCGTCTCCCGAGCGCGCGTCCGCACCTCCTCGGCCTCGGATCGCACGTCCGACAGGGCCCGGTGCGCTTCTCCCACCGCGGCGACCGCATCCTCTGCACGCGCGAACGCGTCGAGAAGATGACGCTGCTCCACGCGACGCAGGAGCCTCTGGTGCTCGTGCTGCCCGTGCAGCTCCACCAGGGAGGCGCCCAGCTCCCAGATGAGGCTCGCGGTGACGGGTGAGCCGTTGGCCCAGGCCCGGTTCCGTCCCTCTCGCTGGACCTCGCGCCGGAGGATCAGCCACCCGTCCTCGACCTCGATCCCGGCGTCGGAGCAGCGTTCGAGCACCTCGGGGCGGCCGCTCACGTCGAAAGCCGCCTCGACCCGCGCCCGTTCCTCGCCGGACCGCACATCGTCCGAGGAGGCCCGCTCGCCGAGGAGGAGGGACAGCGCACCCACGATGAGGGACTTCCCGGCTCCCGTCTCTCCGGTCAGGGCGGTGAGGCCGGGCCCGAGCTCGAGGGTCAGGTCGTCGATGACCGCGTAGTTCTGGACGCGGAGCTCTCTCAGCACGTCTTCACCCGGAATTGTGGTGGGCGCCGCCGGCCCCCGACGCTGTCACGCGACTTCAACGCGGTCTCAGCGATCCCGCGGCCGCACGTCGCCCCAGCGGAGCTTCCTGCGGAGCACCGAGAAGAAGCTGTGGTCCGGGAAGCGGATGAGTCGGACCGGCCGCTCGGAGCGGCCCGCCTCCACCCGGTCGCCGACCTCGAGGTCGCTGCCCACCTGCCCGTCCACCGTGACGATGGTCTCGGCGCTGTGCGGGCACACCTCGATCGTGACGCGGCCGTCGGCCGGGATCACCACCGGCCGAACCGCGAGCGTGTGCGGGGAGATCGGTGTGGCCACCAGGGCGTCCAGCGTCGGGACCAGGACCGGCCCCCCGGCCGACAGGCTGTAGGCGGTCGAGCCCGTGGGGGTCGACACGATGATCCCGTCGGCGCTGTACTGGGCGATCTCCTCTCCCTCCGACCACAGCCTCAGCGTGATGAGCCGCGCGAAGCCGCTCTTGTGTACGACGACGTCGTTGAGCGCGTAGTAGCCCGGCGGACCCGGCTGGCTCCCCGAGCGCACCACGGTGACGTCCAGGGCCAGCCGCTCCTCGATCTCGTACTCGCCGGCTACGAGGCGGCCGAGCATGCGCTCGAGGCTCTCCGAGGGACCGGCGGTCATGAAACCCAGCCGGCCCAGGTTGCAGCCCACGACCGGCACGTCGCGCGGACCCGCCCGGCGGGCACCGCTGAGCAGGGTCCCGTCGCCGCCCAGCGTGAGGAGCACGTCCAGCCCCTCCCAGGCGTCCTCGAGCCTGGCCACCCCCTGCACGCCGAGCTCCTCCCGGGCCAGACGGGCCGTCGCCTCCCCCAGGGCCACGTCGGCTCCGAGCTCGTCGGCGCTCCGCAGCACCCGCTCGAGGACCTCGGCCATCTCCCGGTGCTCGGCGTTGCCGAGCACGCCCAACCTGAAGACGCTCATCGGCGTCGCTCCACCACGAGCTCCGCCAGGAGCTCCAGCTCGCGGGTGTCCTCCAGGCCGGCGAGCTCCCGCCGCGCCAGGCCGGCCAGCTCGCGGCTCACCTGCTCGGACGCCTCCAGCCCGAGCACGGACGGGTAGGTGGCCTTGCCGAGCGCCACGTCCCTGCCGCTCGTCTTGCCGATCTCCGCCTCCTCGCCCGTGACGTCCAGTATGTCGTCGACCGCCTGGAAAGCGAGCCCGAGGGCCACCCCGAACCGCCCCAGTCGCTCGACGACTTCCTCGGGAGCGCGGGCCGCGACCGCCCCCATGCGCACCGACGCCGCCATGAGGGCGGCCGTCTTGCCGCGGTGGATCCGCTCGAGCTCCTCCCGGGTGGTGGCGCGGCCCTCCGCCCGCAGGTCCAGGAGCTGGCCGCCCACCATGCCCCCCGCCCCCGCCGCGTCCGCCAGTATCGAGAGGAGGCGGCGTGCGCGGACGGGCTCGAGGCCCAGCGCCCCGGCCGCCCGCCACACGGTCCGGGCGGCCATGGGCATGAGCCCGGCCCCGGCGAGTACGGCCGCCGGGGTCCCGAAGCGAACGTGCACCGTGGGCCGGCCGCGGCGCAGCACGTCGTCGTCCATGCACGGCAGGTCGTCGTGCACGAGGGAGTAGGCGTGGACGAGCTCCACGCTGCAGGCCAGGGCCGCCGCCGGATCGCCCTCGGTCGGCGCCGCTCCCGCCTCCCCTCCCGCGGCGCGCCACGCCGCCAGGAGCAGCAGCGGCCGGAGCCGTTTGCCGGGTCCGAGGACGGCATACCGCACCGGGCCGGCCACGGCGTCGGAAGTACCCCTCAGCTCGCGGTCGAGCACCACGGCAAGCGCCGCCGCGACGCGCGCTCCCAGCGCCGCGAGCTCCGGGCCGGGGCGCCGCGTGCCCAGGGCCTCAGTCACCGCCGTCGCCATCGGCGGCCTCTCCCACCGGGAGGTCGAAGTCCACGGTGGCCAGCTCCCCCGAGGCATCCTCGATGAGCTCCTCCACCACGCCCCGGGCGTCGTCCAAAAGACGGCTGGCCGTGCGCAGATGAGAGACGCCCGTCTCGAACATCTCCAGGGCCTCGTCCAGCGACAGCTCCTCGCGGTCGAGCCGCGCCACGATGCGCTCCAGCTCGGCCAGCGCCGCCTCGAACTCCGACGTGCGCGACGGCTCCTCAGCCACCCGTCTCCTCCTCCGTCATCGCCTCGGTCCCCTCCACGGCACACGCGACCCGCCCATCCACGACCCGGAGGCGGAAGCGGTCCCCCTGCCGGAAATCCTCCAGATGGCGCAGCACCCGTCCGTCCCCGGCCAGCGGCACGGCGTACCCGCGGCGCAGGGTGCCGAGGGGACTCAGAGCGTCCAGCCGGCCACCGAGTCCCTCCAGTCGACCCGCCAGCCGTTCCAGCCGGCGGTCCATCCCCCCCAGGAGCCGGTCGGCGGCCCGCCGCGCCCGCTCCTCGCCCCGGACCGTTCGCTGGCGGAGGCCCGACACCAGCCGGTCGCCCAGCTTGCGCAGGTCGGCGCGCAGGACGCGGGCGTCCGGGACCACCAGCTCGCCCGCCGCCGAAGGCGTCGGGGCGCGCACGTCGGCCACCAGGTCCGTGATCGTGACGTCGATCTCGTGCCCCACCGCCGAGATCACCGGGACGGGACAGGCCGCCACGGCCCGGGCCACGGCCTCCTCGTTGAAGCACCACAGGTCCTCCACGGACCCGCCGCCGCGCGTGACCACGATGACCTCCACCCGCCCGTCCCGCACGAGGCGGTCCAGGGCCCGGACGATCTCGCCGGCCGCCTCCTCTCCCTGCACCCGGCAGTCCGACACCAGGAGCTCGGTCCACGGCGCGCGCCGGCGTACCACCGTGATCACGTCGCGGAGCGCCGCTCCCGTGCGCGAGGTGACCACGCCCACCCGGAGCGGCACGCGCGGCAGGGGCCGCTTTCGCGCCTCCTCGAGGAGTCCCTCGGCCGCCAGCTTCCGCTTGAGCCGCTCGAAGGCCAGGCGCCACAGCCCCTCCCCGCGGGCCTCCAGCTTGCGCACGATGAGCTGGTAGGAGCCGCGCGCCTCGTACAGCGACACCTCGCCGAACCCGAGGACCTCCATGCCTTCCTCCGGGTCGGTCGGCAGGCGGCGGGCGTCTCTCCGCCACAGGACGCAGGCGATCTGGGCGTCCTCGTCGCGGAGGCTGAAGTAGCAGTGGCCCGAGCTCACCCGCCGCCAGTTGGCCACCTCGCCCACCACCCACAGGGATGGGAAGCTCTCCTCCAGGATCCGCCGCGCGGCGGCGTTGAGAGCCGAGACGGAGACCGGCGATTCCCGGGAGGAGCCCGGAGGGCCGGCGGGCTCGAGGGCAGCGTGGGGCGCGGGCTCGCTCTTCGCCGCTGCGCCCCAGGTTGGAGCCGCCGGAGTCCCGTCCTCCGCCCCGGCGGCGCGGCCAGCGGGAGTCGAGGCGGCCCCGTCTTCCGGGGGCGACCCGAACAGCGAGATCTGCGTCTCGGCGCTCTCCCCCGTGGACCCGGCCTCGCGGTCCGCCGTCACGCGCCCCCGGCCGGCGACGCCGCCCCGACCGTGCGGCCCGCGGCCCGGCGGGCCGCCGCCAGCGTGTTCCTGAGGAGCATGGCGATGGTCATCGGCCCGACGCCCCCCGGCACCGGCGTGATCCAGCCCGCCCGCTTCCGCACCTCGTCGAACGCCACGTCGCCGACCAGGCGGTAGCCCTTCTCGGCCGAGGGATCGTCCACCCGGTTCACGCCCACGTCGATCACGACGGCGCCCTCGCGCACCATGTCCGCCGTGATGAGCTCCGGGCGTCCCACGGCGGCCACCAGCAGCTCGGCCTCGCGGGTCACGGCCGCCAGGTCCCGGGTGCGGCTGTGCGCCACCGTCACCGTGGCGTTGGCGAACGGCTCGCGCTGGAGAAGGATGGAGGCCAGCGGCCGGCCCACCAGGTTCGAGCGTCCCACGATCACGGCTCGCCGTCCCTCCGGGTCGAAGCCGATGCGCCGCAGCAGCTCCTGCACGCCGGCCGGCGTGCAGGGCCGGATGGCGGCGGGGTCGCCGAGGGCCAGCCGGCCCACGTTCACGGGGTGAAGGCCGTCCACGTCCTTCTCAGGCCGCACCCGCTCCACGATCGCCTTCTCGTCCAGGCCCTCGGGCAGCGGAAGCTGCACGAGGATCGCGTGGACGTCCGGGTCGGCGTTGAGCTCGTCCACCACGGCCTCGAGCTCCGCCTGGGGCGTGTCGGCGGGCAGCTTGGTGTCGCGGGCCTCGATGCCCGCCTCCTCGCAGGCGCGCGTCTTCATGCGCACGTACACCTGCGAGGCGGGGTCCTCTCCCACCAGCACCACCGCCAGTCCGGGTCGCGTGCCGGCCGCCGTCAGCTCCGCCGTCCCCTCGGCCACCTCCCGCCGCACGTCGCGTGCGACGGCCCTGCCGTCGATCAGCTCTGCCGCCATTCCGTCCCCTGTGTGTCTATCGCGCAAAGTCGACCGCCCGCGTCTCGCGGACGACGACCACCTTGATCTGCCCCGGATACTGGAGCTCCTCCTCGAGGGTCCGGGCCGTCTTCTCGGACAGCTCGGCCATCTCCTCGTCGGTGATCCGATCGGGCATCACCATGACCCGGATCTCCCGGCCCGCCTGAATCGCGTACACCTTCTCGACGCCCTCGAACGAGGCCGCGATCGCCTCCAGCTTCTCGAGCCGCTTCACGTAGTGCTCGAAGGACTCGCGTCGCGCGCCCGGACGCGCGCCCGAGATCGCGTCGGCCGCCGTGACCAGGAAGCTCTCCGGATAGCGAGCCGGCTCCTCGTCGTGGTGGGCGCGGATGGCGTTGAGCACCTGGTCCGGCTCCCCGTAGCGCTTGGCCACCTCGTAGCCGAGCTCGACGTGGCTCCCCTCGTGCTCGTGGCTCAGCGCCTTGCCGATGTCGTGCAGCAGTCCCATGCGCTTGGTCATCTGAACGTCCAGCCCCAGCTCGGCCGCCATGTTGGCCGCCAGGAGCGCCACCTCCCGGGCGTGCTGCAGCTGGTTCTGGCCGTAGCTGGTCCGGTAGCGCAGGTGGCCGAGCAGGTCCACGAGGTGCGGGTTCACATCGTGGATCCCGAGCTCGTAGAGCACCTCCTCGGCGGCCTCGCGCATGGAGGCGTCGACGTCGCCCCTGGCCTTCTCCACCACCTCCTCGATGCGGCCCGGGTGGATGCGCCCGTCGGCCACCAGGCGCTCCATGGCCAGGCGGGCGATCTCCCGCCGGATCGGATCGAAGCAGGAGAGGATCACGGCCTCGGGGGTGTCGTCCACCACCACGTCCACGCCGGTGATGGCCTCGAAAGCCCGGATGTTGCGGCCCTCGCGGCCGATGATGCGGCCCTTCATGTCGTCGCTGGGGAGGGCGACGACACTCACCGTGGTCTCGGAGGAATGGTCCACGGCGAGCTTCTCGATGGCCATCGAGATGATCTTTCGGGCCTCGCGCTCCGCGTCCCGGCGAGCCCGCTCCCTGAGCTCGCGCACGTGCTGTGCGGCTTCGGCGCGGGCCTCGTCCTCCAGGCGGGAGATCAGCATCGTGCGGGCTTCCTCGGCCGTCAGCCCGGCCAGGGCCTCCAGGCGCTTCCGGGCCTCGGACTCGCGGTCCTCCACGGAGCCGGCCCGGGTCTCCAGGGCTTCCTCGCGCTCCTCGAGCTTCTGGAGGCGCTCCTCCTGGCGCGTCTGGCGCTCGTCGAGGAGCTCGAGCTTGCGCTCCAGCATGCGCTCGCGCTCGTCGAGCCGGCTCTCGGCCCGCTCCAGCTCGCCGCGCCGGTCGCGGGCCTCCACCTCGAGCTCTTCCTTGAGGCGGTAGACCTCCTCGCGGCCCGCCAGCTCGGCCTCCCGGCGGATGCTGGTGGCCTCCCGCGTCGCGGCCTCGACCAGGTCCCTGGCCTCGTCTTCGGCCGCGCCACGACGACGCCTGGAGAGTCCGCCTGCCCACAGGCGGCCCAGGATCAGCCCGGCGACGAGCGCGGCCACCAGGATGAGGAGGATCCACTGGACGCTCATACCGCCGTTCCCCGGATCTATGAAGAAGAAGGCCGCTTCCCGGTCTCCGACTCCCCTCGCGGCGTTCCGGATCGGTCCCGGACACGAAAAAGCCAGCGGAATCGATGACCCCGCCGGCCGTGGTCTCGCGCATGGTGTCGCCAGCCGTCGTACCGTGGCGATCTATAGTGTCTGGATCCCGCGAGGGTCCCTGCCGCGCCGGCGAAGCCGCATCATCGACCTCCAAGTTGCCTGCGGCGCGGGCCCCCCGCAAGCGCATCGGAACGGCGCCGGTTCAGTCCTCCAGCGCCTCCTCGATCCGGCTGCGGAGCTCGGAGGCGCGGGTCGCGCTACGCTCATCCTGTCGCCGGGTGTGGTAGCGCAGACGAAAGAGCTCGTCGGTGATCTCGAGCGCCGCCAGGATGGCGGCACGGTGCGGCTCGGAGACCCGGCTCTGGAGGTGGGCCTCCCGGATGGCCTCGTCCACGTACCGGGCGCAGGCCCTGGTGTACTCCTCGTCGGCCTCGGAGCGGAGCGTATACTCCTCGCCGAAGATCTCGACCCTGACCGAGCGCTTGGCCGCCTCGTCGCTCATGCCTCATCCTCCATGAGGATGAGACGGCTGCGGATCCGCTGCGCGCGCTCGCGGCTCTCCTCGATCACCTGCCGCAGGCTACGGTTCTGGTCAGCTATCTCCTGGAGGCGCAAAGCGATCTCTTCCGCGTCCATGCCCTCCAGGTCGGCGCCCTCCAGCGCGTCGGCCAGGCTGCGCTCGGTGGACTCGGCCCGTTCGGCCCGGGCCCGGAGCTCGCCGTACGCCTCCAGCAGCCGCTCGACGGCCGCGGCGAGGCTGTGCAGCTCGGATTCGGGGTCGGGTCGACCCTCCCTGCGGCGCTCGGCCGCGGGGGGCGCGGGCGCCGTCTCTGGTTCAGGCCGATCGGACGCGGGCATCGCAGCGCTCCTCGAGTCGGCGGATGATCTGCTTCAGCGCGCTCTCCACCTCCGCGTCTTCCAGCGTACGGTCCCGCGCCCGGAAGCGAAAGCGGAAGGCCAGGCTCCGCCGTCCGCCTTCGACGCCGTCGCCCTCGTACACGTCGAACAGCCGCACGTCCTCGAGCCACTCCGGCGCGGCCTCCCGGATGACCGCTTCGACCTCGGCGGCCCGGACGCTCGCCGGCACCGCCAGGGCCAGGTCGCGGGGCACGGCCGGGAAGGTCGAGAGCGGACGGTACGGGGTCGGCGCGGCGAGCTCGACAGCTCCGAGGCCGAACTCGAGCGCCCACACGGCCTCCGCCCACGGCGGCGCGTCGACGGCCTCCCGACGCACGCCGCCGGCCACCCCGATCCGGCCCGCCGGGCCCACCAGCTCGAACCGCTCCGCGCCCAGCCATCTCGCCGCTCCGAAGCGCCCGAGCGCCGGGGCTTCATCTCCGGAGGCGAGCGGAAGCGGCTCCACCGTCGCCCCGCATAGTCCGGACGCCACTTCCTCGGCCAGGCCCTTGAGGTCCCACACGTCCACGGCGGCAGGCTCTTCCGACCAGTGCGGCGGCCGCCGCCGACCCGTGAGCAGCGCCCCGACGCGAAGCTCCTCGGCCACGGGCACCTCGCCCGACTCGTCCTCGGCACGCCGGCGGAACACCGTGCCGATCTCGTAGAGCCGTACGTCGCCGGTCCCGCGAGCCCAGTTGTGCTCGAGGCGGCGCAGGAGGACGGGCACCAGCGCTCCGCGGAGGAATCCTTCCTCCGCGGAGATCGGATGGAGGAGGTCGACGGGCCGCTCCGCGTCGGCCTCGGACCGGGCCACCAGGCTCGAGCTCCTCGCCTCCAGCAGGCCGCGCGACTCCAGCAGCCTTCGGACCCGGTCGCTCCGCGCGAAGGACGGATCGTCGGGTACCGTCGAGGGCCGGGTGGGGCGCGTGGCCGTGGGGAAGCGCTCGTAGCCGTGCCGGCGCGCCACCTCCTCGATGAGGTCCACCTCCCGCCGGATGTCCCCTTCCCGCCAGCCAGGGATTCGGAAGGCCAGGCCCCCGGTCTCGTCGCGCTCGAAGCCGAGCGGCGCCAGCAGGCCCTCGATCGCCCCGGCATCGAGGACCAGGCCGAGGAGACGCTGGACGCGCTCCGGACGCAGGGGCACCACGGTCCTCGGTCCCGGCAGCTCTCCGACGCGGACGGCATCGGCCTCCGCCTTCCCTCCCGCAGTGGCCAGGATGAGCCGCACGCAGCGCGCGAGCGCCGCCTCACAGCCCCGGCGGTCCACACCGCGTTCGAACCGGTAGGAGGCATCGGTGCTCAGCTCCAGGGACCGCGCGGTGTGACGCGTGTGCGAAGGGTCGAACCAGGCGCACTCCAGGAACACGTCGGTGGTCCCGGCCGTGACCTCGCTCTCCTCCCCACCCATCACCCCGGCCACCGCCACGGGCCCCTCGGCGTCGGTGATCACCGTGGCGGCCGGTTCGAGTGCCCGCTCCACGCCATCCAGCGTGCGGAGCCGCTCCCCGGCCCGGGCCGCCCGCACGCCGATCCGCCCGCCCCGGACCCGGGCCAGGTCGAAGGCGTGCAGCGGCTGGTTCAGCTCCCGGAGAACGTAGTTGGTGGCGTCGACCACGTTGTTGATGGGACGGGCCCCGACGGCGCGGAGCCTGGCCTGCAGCCAGGCGGGCGACGGCTTCACCTCCACGCCGCGCACGACGGCCCCCAGGTACCGACCGCAGCGTGCCGCATCCTCGATCCCCACCGTCACGCCTCCGGCGCTCGCCGCCTCGTGGCCGTCGCGCCACGTCGGCTCCCAGTCGGCGCCCTCCACTGGCGGCACCCGGACCTCGAGGCCAGCCTCGGCCGCCAGCTCGCGCGCCACGCCGACGTGGCAGGCCAGGTCGACCCGGTTGGGCGTGATCTCGAGTTCGAGGGCCGCGTCGGGGAGGTCGAAGGCCTGCACCAGCGGGGTGCCCGGTTCGAGACCGTCCGGAAGCCGGAGGATTCCCGACGCATCGGATCCCAGAGCGAGTTCCCGCTCCGAGCACAGCATCCCGTGGCTGGTGACCCCCCGGATGGCCCGCTCCTCGATGCGCAACCCTCCCGGAAGGGTCGAGCCCGGAGCGATGAAGGGATACAGGCCCCCCTCGTGGATCACGGGGGCTCCACACACCACCTCCACGGGGTCTTCGCCGCCATCCACCAGGCACAGGCTGAGCCGGTCCGCGTCGGGATGCTCGCGGAGCTCCAGCACCCGCGCCACGCGGATGTCCTCGAGGCCCCGTCCCACCGGCACGATCTCCTCGACGCCGGTGACGGTCATGGCCAGCCGGTCGGCGAGCTCCTCGGCCGTGCCCTCGAGCCCCGGCACGAGCTGCCGGAGCCAGTTCAGCGAGACGCGCACGCCCTGCCCCGTCCGCTCAGGTGGAGGCGAACTGGCGCAGGAAGCGCACGTCGCCCTCGTGCAGGAGCCGAAGGTCGGGGATCCCGTGCCGCAGGAGGGCCATCCGCCCCGGCCCCATCCCGAAGGCGTAGCCGGTGTAGCGCTCCGGGTCGTAGCCCACGGCCTCGAACACCGCCGGGTCCACCATGCCCGAGCCCATGATCTCGATCCACCCGGTGCCCTTGCAGGTCGCGCAGCCCGAGCCCCCGCAGATCGTGCAGCTCACTTCGACCTGGGCGGAGGGCTCCGTGAAGGGGAAGAAGTCCGGTCGGAAGCGCGTGCGGGTCTCGGCGCCGAAGAAACGCCTCACGAAGTGCTCGATGGTGGACCGGAATTCGACGAAGTCCACGCCCTCGTCCACGGCGAGGCCCTCGATCTGGTCGAAGACCGCGGCGTGGGAGGCGTCGATGGACTCACGCCGGTAGCACACGCCGGGCACCACCACCCGCACCGGAGGTTGGTGGGTCTGCATGGTCCTCGCCTGCACGGGCGAGGTGTGGGTGCGCAGGACGACCCCGTCCTCGAGATAGAAGGTGTCGTGCACGTCGGCCGCGGGATGGTCGAGCGGGATGTTGAGGGCGGTGAAGTTGTACCACTCGGTCTCCACCTCGGGACCCCGCACGCGCGTGAAGCCGAGCTCCCGGAAGATGTCGCAGATCTCGTCGATGACGGCCGTGACCGGATGGGAGCCCCCCGGCCAGGCGGTCCGGCCGGGCCGGGTCAGGTCGCGATCGGCCGCCGCGCGGGCGCTCTCCCTCATCCGCAGCTCCGCGGCGCGCGTCTCGTGCGTCTCCTCGAGGGCGCGCTTGACCGCGTTGCCCTTCTGTCCGACGGGCCGACGCTGGTCGGCCGGCAGCGACCCGATTCGGCCCAGCACGTCGGCCACCGCTCCGCTGCGCCCCAGGTACCGGACGCGGGCCGTTTCCAGTGCCTCTTCGTCAGCGGCGTCCCGGAGGGCGGCCACCCCCTCCTCCTCGATGGCCGCGAGCCGTTCGAGGAGGGGGTTACCCCCCTCGCTCAACCGATCTGCTCGGCGGCGATGCGGGTCAACTCGGCGAAAGCCTCCGGCTCGCGCACCGCCAGGTCCGCGAGGACCTTGCGATTGAGCTTGATGTCAGCGGTCTTTAGTCCATTGATGAAGCGAGAATAGGACAGACCATTCTGCCGCGCGGCGGCGTTGATCCGGCTGATCCACAGGCGGCGGAAGTCCCGCTTCTTCCTCCGGCGATCGCGGTAGGCGTACTGCCAGCCGCGCTCGACGGCGTTCTTGGCCGGACGATACAGCTTGGAGCGGCCCCCGAAGTAGCCCTTGGCCTCCTCGAGGATCTTCTTTCGGCGCTTGTTGCGCGCCACGTTCGTCTTCACGCGCGGCATGTCAGCCCCCCGCCAGCAGGCGGCGCACGCGCTTCTCGTCGGCCTTGGACACCAGCGTCGAGTGGCGCAGACGGCGCTTCCGCTTGGTCGTCTTCTTGGTCAGGATGTGGCTCTTGAACGCCCGGTTCCGCCGGTACTTGCCGCTTCCCGTCTTCTTGAAGCGCTTCGCGGCCGAACGGTTGGTCTTCATCTTCGGCATGATCGCGTCCTCTGTGGTCCGATCTCTCGTCCGAGCCGCATCAGCGGCGCGGGGCCAGTACGAGGCTCATGTTCCGGCCCTCGTGGCTCAGGCCCGAGTCCACCACGGCCAGCTCCTCGAGCTCCGTCCGGATCCGCTCCAGGAGCCGGTGCCCGAACTCCGGGCGCGTCACTTCTCGGCCCCGGAACCTGACCGTGAACTTGACCCGGTCGCCCGCGGCCAGGAACTCGCGGGCCCGGCGCAGCTTCACGCCCAGGTCGTGCTCGTCGATGGCCGGGCGGAGCTTGACCTCCTTGACGTGCACGACGTGCTGCTTGCGGCGCGATTCCCTGGTCTTCCGCGCCAGCTCGTACCTGTACTTCCCGTAGTCCATGATCCGGCACACCGGAGGCCGGGAGTCCGGCGCCACCTCCACCAGGTCCAGGCCACGTTCCTCGGCCATGGACCGGGCCTCCTCGATGGGCAGGACGCCGACCTGGGCACCCGTCTCGTCCACCAGACGCACCGGGCTGATCCGGATCGCGTCGTTGACGCGGAGCTCGCCCTGGCTCAACTGGACCTCGCGGCCGACAGCCGTCCGCCGCCGGGGCCCGGCGGCCACGCTGCGCCCGACGGCACGAAAAAACCCGGTTCGGCAGAGCCGACCGGGTGCAGTCACGGCGAAGCGACCGCGCCCCGCGCGCTCGCCTCGTCCCCTGCGACCCGGCGGCCGCGCCCGTCCACGGGCGCGCCGAAAGGTGGGAGCCTCCGCTCCACTTGCCTCGTTGTGAAGGAGAAGCTAGGCGATGCGGCTCCCATCGTCAATCGAGGACTCGGCCGACGGCGCCCCCCTTCTCGGACTCCGGCACGGCGTTCGCGGGACAAGCCCCGCGTCGCGCGCGGAGTCACGGCCGGACGCCGGGCCGTCGAGGAGGCGACGTCCGACTCGACGCACGACGCCCGGTGCCCTAGACTGGGCAGCCGCGCACCGCACACAGGAGCACTCCATGGGAAGCGAGCGGGGGAGACCTTGAAGGGATCCAGGGCACTCACGATCATCGGAACCGTCGTCGTCTGCCTCGTCGTGGCGGCGGGCGCCATCTGGCTTTTCATGGTCTCCGGCACCTTCGACGTGGCGGCCTCCGCGCCGACCTCGGGCCTCGAGCGCTGGGTGCTCAACACCGTCCGCAGCCACTCCATCGAGCGGCGGGCGAAGAACCTGACCGTCCCCGACCTCGACGACACGGCCCGCATCCGCAAGGGCTTTATCCACTACCGCGAATCGTGCGTGGACTGCCACGGCGTGCCCGGAAAGGGCCGTGAGGAGTTCGCCTCCGACATGAACCCCGTGCCACCACGCTTCTTCCGCACGCCCGAGGACCTGGCCCGCCTGCGGGCCCGTCGGCAGCAGATGGAGGCCCGGAGCGCGGAGGCGGGAGAGGGCCGGCGATCCGGCGGAGGCGCGGACCGCGAGGCGCACGAGATGCGGGAGAACCAGCACAACTTCTGGAAGGTCAAGTACGGCGTCGAGATGACCGGGATGCCCGCCTTCGGCGGCTCCCACTCCGACGCCGAGATCTGGGACATGGTCGCGTTCGTGAACCGGCTGCGCCGGGGCATGACCGCCGCCCAGTACGACTCGCTGGTGGCCACGACCCCCGCCGAGAGCAGCGAAGAGCACGAGCACGAGCATCCGAAGAGCGGGGCGACGAGCGGGGAAGCCTCGGGCGGCTGAGCCGCGCCGCCCGCCGCGGGGCCTCCCGGGAACCCGCTCAGGCCGGGGCCAGCGACCGAGTATCGATCTCGCGCGCGACGCGGTCCACGAAGGCCTCCACCGACATGACCTCCTGCTTCTTTTCGGCCCCGCGGGCCCGCACCGCCACGGTGCCCGCCTCCACCTCGCGGGCTCCCACCACCAGGAGGTAGGGCACCTTCTGCAGCTCACCATCCCGCACCCGGTAGCTCAGCGTGTCGGAGCGGGCATCGATCTCGACCCGGATCCCTGCCGCCTTGAGCGCACGGACCACATCGCCGGCCGCTTCCTCCTGGTCCTCGGTGATCGGGATCACCCTGGCCTGTACCGGCGCCAGCCACGTCGGGAAGGCTCCGCCGAAGTGCTCGATGAGCACGCCCGTGAACCGCTCCAACGTACCGAAGATGGCGCGGTGGATCATGACCGGCCGGTGCGGTGCGTTGTCGGGACCGATGAACTCCAGCTCGAAGCGCTCGGGCAGGTTGAAGTCCAGCTGGATCGTGGCTCCCTGCCACTCGCGGCCAATGGCGTCCCGGAACTTGATGTCGATCTTGGGGCCGTAGAAGGCGCCGCCCCCTTCGTCGAGGCCGTAGTCGGCCCCGGCCCTCTCCAGCGCCTGCCGCAGGGCGGACTCGGCCCGGTCCCACACCTCGTCGTCGCCGATCCGGTTCTCCGGCCGGGTGGAGAGGTCGAAGCGGTATTCGAGGCCCAGGGTGCCCATGACCGTGTCGACCAGGTCCAGGCAGGTGAAGATCTCGTCCTCCACCTGCTCGGGCGTGCAGAACAGGTGCCCATCGTCCATGGTCAGCATGCGGACGCGCAGGAGCCCGTGCAGGGTGCCCGAGCGCTCGTACCGGTACACGTTGGCGATCTCGGACAGACGCAGCGGCAGGTCCCTGTAGCTTCTCTGGCGAGAGGCGTAGATCAGGATGTGCCCCGGGCAGTTCATGGGCTTGACGCGGTAGGCCTCACCTTCGCCTTCCCCCTGCATGCGCGGGAACATGTTCTCGGCATACGTCTGCAGGTGACCGGAGCGGGCGAACAGCTTCTCGCTGCTCACGTGCGGCGTGAACACGAAATCGTAGTCCTGGGCCGCCAGGAGGTCCTCGATCCAGCGGCGCAGGTGGAGCTGCACCGTGGCCCCCTTGGGATGCCAGAACACGAGCCCGGCCCCGGCGTCCTCCTCGATGCTGAACAGGTCGAGCTCCTGGCCCAGCTTGCGATGGTCCCGCTTGCGGGCCTCCTCGAGCTGGTGCAGGTGCTTCTCGAGTGCGGCTTCCGAATAGAAGGCCGTGCCGTAGATGCGCTGCAGCATGGGCCGGTGCTCGTCGCCTCTCCAGTAGGCGCCGGCGGCCGACAGGAGCCGGAAGTGGCGCACCTCGCCCGTACGCGGCACGTGAGGTCCCCGGCACAGGTCCACGAACTCGCCGTCTCGGTAGATCGAGATCGTCTCGTCCTCGGGGATCTCCGCCAGCCGCTCGAGCTTGTAGGGGTCTCCCTCGAACAGCCCGCGCGCCTCCTCCCGGCTCACCTCCCGCCGCTGCATGGGGAGGTCGGCCTCGACCACGTCCCGCATGGCGGCCTCGATGCGCTCGAGGTCGTCGGGGGTGAACGGCTCCGGGACGTCGAAGTCGTAGTAGAACCCTTCCTCGATGGGCGGACCGAAACCGATCCCGGCCTCCGGGTGGAGCTCGCGCACCGCCGAGGCCAGCACGTGGGCCGCCGTGTGCCGCAGGACGTACAGCGCATCGGCGCTGTCGTCGTCCCGGGTCACGATCGAGGTTCGGGCTCCGTCGGGCAGCGGCCGATCCAGGTCCCGCAGCTCGCCGTCCGTTCTGGCCGCCACCGCGTCGCGGGCCAGGCCCGGTCCGATCGAGGCGGCCAGGTCCGCGGCCGTGGTCCCGGCCGGCAGATCCCTCGTGGAGCCGTCGGGGAGGGTGATCGTGATCGTCTGGTCGCTCATCGCATACCCGTCGATGATCCGTGATGTGAGTCGGCCCGGGCGTCGGCGACGCCCGGGCCGCAGAACCTAGGCCCGCCGAGGGCCCGCCGAAAGCGGCGGACCGGCCCGAATCAGGGCCGCTTCAGGATGCCGTACCGCGCCACGGCTCCCTGCGCATTGGTCACCACCCACACCTTGGCGCCGACCTGGTCCGCCAGCGCGCTCGAGACGGAGCTCAGGGGCACGTCGTGCCCCTCCTCGGTCCGCAGGAAGAAGTCTCCGGCGTCCGAGCGGCGCAGATAGCCGACCGTGGGACGGTCGCCGTCCACCGAGAGGATCGTGTAGCCGGAGGCCCGCAGGTCCGGCCCCATGGCCCGGCCACGGGAGGCGGAGTCGATGACCCCCACCGCCTGCACGCGCGCTCCCACCAGGCGGCTGATCTCGCTCTCGTACGGACCCACGATCCGAACCGCCCCGGACGGATCCTCCACGATCGTGCGCACGAAGGGCGTATTGCCGACCTGCCGGACCGTGCCGGTCGCGGTATCGGTGGCCGCGCTGTCGGCGGGGCCGGACTCGACGCGCGCCTGGCGCGCGCACGCCGCCGGCCCTCCCGTCGCGAGGAGCAGCACGAGCGCCGTCCGAACCGTCCTGATCATCCGCGCCTCCTCTCGCCTCGGTCGCCTCCGGCCGCGGGAGCGGTCGCCCTCCGCCGGCTCCCGCCGCCCGTCCCCGGGGTCTATTGCGTTCGCACCACCGTGACCTGCAGGCTCGCCGAGCCCGCCACCGCCCCGCCCGACGGGTCGGTGAATTTCAACTCGAACGTCGGAACCGAGCTCGTTCCGCTGAACTCGAAGTACTTCTCCGCGCTCCCGTTGACCGAGAACGACACGGTATCGGCCACGAAGTCGGAGCTGGTCACGGTAAGCGGATAGGGCTTCAGGAACTCCGGGTTCTGTCCCGATCCGCTGTTGTTGTGCAGCCCCAGATAGACGTCCCTCAGGTCCCATGTGGGCAGGTCCTGAAGGCTCGACGACAGCGACACCCCAACGTCGTCCACGTCCGGCATGATCGAGAAGTCGGCCAGCAGCTCCGGCCAGGTCACCTGCTGGCCCGTCACGTCCGCGATCGCGCCGATGATGTCGTCGATGCCCGCCTGGTGCGTGGGGCCGCCGCTGGCGAGTCGCTGAAACAGGACCTGCTCGTCGCTGCCCGGGATCGCGCCGCCGCCCGCGGGGCCGTAGTGGTCACCGAGCCAGCGCAGGAACACCCAGGCGAAGCCGCGCATCTCGAGCGAGGCGATACCGCCGGGGTCCTTGTCGGCGACCACCGTCTGCGTCCCAGAGGGGTTCAGGAAATACCGCGCCAGACGGCCGAAGTCGTCCAGGAAAAAGGTGTTGAACACTTTTGTCTGGGTCTCGGTCACCCCGATGGGCGCCGGACCGCTCCCGGTCACGTCGTTGAAGGTGAGGTTGTTCCGCACGCCGTGCCCGCCTGCCGCCAGGCCGACCAGCTCCTCGGCCACGTGGGACAGTCCCTCGTCCAGCCACACGTCGTTGAGGTCGTTGAAGGTACCGTCCGACTTGATGATCCGGTCCTCGGCCCCCAGCAGATGCTGGAACTCGTGCGAGCTCACGCTGCGGGCGTTCTCCTTGGCTCGGGTGATCGACACGGCGTCGCTGAAGTCGCCGTTCGGATCGGGCGCCAGCAGGTACAGCATCTCGGCCTGGTTGCTGGTCGGGCACGTACCCGCCGTCTGCGACCCGGCCGTCGAGCTCGCGTTGCGACGCGCCAGGTCCGTGGGGATGAAGAAACCGCCGATGAAGGTCTGGGAGCCCTTGGAGGTGAGCGCGTTCACCTCCTTGGTGAACAGCACGATCACGTGGCCGTTGTTGTCGATGTCGGCCGGCCCGCCGAAGTAGGCGCTGTCGATGGCGAAGATGTAATTGTCGAACTCATCGGCGAGCTGCTGGTAGTCGGTGGCCGAGAAATCGGCGGTGTTGCCCGTGTCCGCCACGAAGACGGCTCGCTGGCCGACCTTCTCGACCACGGCGGTGATCCGGCTGTCCTTCGTGGTGTCACAGGTGATGGTGAGGTCGGTCTTCTGCACCGGGTAGTTGAAGTGCAGCGTGTCGCCCACCGCGGGGGCCGTGGCGGCGCGGAGAGCGAAGGCCGGTCCCCCGCCCCCGGAGCCGGGTCGCGCCGGCTGCAGCGGATGGTCGCGCAGGTAGGCCCGGATGTTGAGCCGCAGCCTGAGCTCCATCGCATCGCGCTGCGCCCAGCGTTGGGCGAGGCCGGATGAAAGGCGTGGCGCCGCCGCGTACCGCGTACGGACGTCCGCCGAGCCCGAGCCCGACGCCGAGGTGACCAGCTTCATGGAGGTGGAGGCCGTGGTCTGGGACGCGCTCTGCACGGCGAGCCGGTATTCACGGGCCCCGCTGGCCGCCGGAAACTGCAGCTTGAGGATCTTGCCGTCCGCCGTCACCGTCTGACCCTGTCCGAGGGCCAGGTCGAGGTTGACGGCGGTGCTGTCGCCCGTCGGCTTGGGAGCCGTCGTGCCGCCTCCGCAGCCGACCAGCAGGGCCGCGAAGCCCACGAAGATCGCCGCACGAGCGGCAGTCCCATCCCGGCTCCTCGGGCCCATTGTCCGCTTGCCTGCCATCGCTCCCCTTCCCCGGTCGCGGGTCCCGGCTTCTGGTCGAAGACGAAGTCCGAGCGGCCTCCGTCACCCACCCCACCAAGGGCTTGGCTACCTCCCTTGGGCAACGAAAGGTCCCCCTAAACGCGTTCCTCGATTCCCGAAACGCCGAGAGCCCGGCACGAGGCCGGGCTCTCCGCACTTCGGCGACGGGCGAGCTGCACGGACATCGGGCCCGGCAGCCAACCCGGAGGGGCGGGCTCTAGTACATGCCTCCCATACCGCCCATGCCGCCTCCGGCACCACCCATGCCTTCGTCGCTCTCCTCCTCGGGATGCTCCGTGACCACGCACTCGGTGGTCAGCAGGAGACCCGCGATCGAAGAGGCGTTCTGCAGGGCGGTCCGCGTCACCATGGTGGGGTCGATCACGCCGGCCGCCACCAGGTCCTCGTAGGTGTCGGTCGCGGCGTTGTAGCCCCAGTTGAGCTCGTTCTTCTCGCGGACGCGCTCGACGATGATCGAGCCTTCCGCACCCGCGTTGTGGGCGATCTGGCGAATGGGCTCCTCCAGGGAGCGGCGGATGATGCTGACACCGATCGCCTCGTCGGAGTCCTTCTTGACGCCCATGGAGCGCAGCTCGTCGAGCGCGGACTGGCACCACAGGAGCGCCACGCCGCCCCCCGGGACGATGCCCTCCTCGACCGCCGCACGCGTGGCGTGCAGGGCATCCTCGACGCGGGCCTTCTTCTCCTTCATCTCCGTCTCGGTGGCCGCGCCGACGTTGATGACCGCCACGCCGCCGGCCAGCTTGGCCAGCCGCTCCTGCAGCTTCTCACGGTCGTAGTCGGAGGTGGACTTCTCGATGGCCACCTTGATCTCGTTGATGCGGCCCTTGATGTCGTCTTCCTCGCCGGCCCCATCCACGAGCGTCGTGGTGTCCTTGTCGATCACGACGCGCTTGGCCTCGCCCAGGTCGCTGACGACCACGTTCTCGAGCTTGAAGCCGAGCTCCTCGCTGATCACCTGGCCGCCCGTGAGGGTGGCGATGTCCTGGAGCATCTGCTTGCGGCGATCACCGAAGCCGGGCGCCTTGACCGCACACACTTTGAGCGTCTGGCGCAGCTTGTTGACCACGAGGGTGGCCAGCGCCTCGCCCTCGACGTCCTCGGCCACGATCAGGAGGGGACGGCCCATCTGGGCCACCTTCTCCAGGATCGGAAGGAGGTCCTTCATCGAGGACACCTTCTTGTCGTGGATGAGGATCAGGGGCTCCTCGAGCACGGCCTCCATCTTCTCGGAGTCCGTCACGAAATAGGGCGACAGGTAGCCGCGGTCGAACTGCATGCCCTCGACCGTCTCCAGCGTGGTCTCGAGACCCTTGGCCTCCTCGACCGTGATCACGCCGTCCTTGCCGACCTTCTCCATCGCGTCGGCGATCAGGTTGCCGATCTCCCGGTCGTTGTTGGCCGAGATCGTGGCGACCTGGGCGATCTCCTTCTTGCCCGTCGTCTCGATCGAGGCCTGGTGGAGGTTCTCGACCACCTTCTGCACGGCCGAGTCGATGCCGCGCTTCAGGGCCATCGGGTTCACGCCCGCCGTGACGCTCTTGAGGCCCTCGCGGAAGATCGCCTGGGCCAGGACCGTGGCGGTCGTGGTGCCGTCACCGGCCGTGTCGGAGGTCTTGGTCGCGACCTCCTTGACCATCTTGGCGCCCAGGTTCTCCACCGGGTCCTGGAGCTCGATCTCCTTGGCGACCGTGACGCCATCCTTGGTGATCGTGGGGCTGCCGAACTTCTTCTCGAGGACGACGTTCCGGCCCTTGGGGCCGAGCGTCACCTTCACCGCACGGGCCAGCTTGTCCACGCCGCTCTTGAGGCGCTGCCGTGCGCTCGTATCGAATTCAAGGTCCTTCGCCATGGTGCTTCACTCCTGTCCTGTGTCGATGTTCGCCCGTTCGACCGGCGGTCCGGCGCGGCGGAGAGAGGCTCCGCCCGGCCACCCGCCGGGTGCGTCCAATCGGTCGCCTAGCTTTCGAGCACCGCGAGGACGTCGCTCTCGCGAACGATGAGGACGTCGTGCCCATCCAGCGTGACCTCGGTGCCGGAATACTTGCCGTACAGCACCCGGTCGCCGACCTGCAGCTCGACCTCGATCCGCTCGCCCTCGTCGGTCAGGCGGCCGGGGCCCACGGCGACCACCTTCCCCTGCTGCGGCTTCTCCTTGGCCGTGTCTGGAATGTAGAGCCCGCCGCGCATTTCCTCGGTCTCCTCGAGGGGCTCCACTACGACACGGTCGGCCAGCGGTCGCACGCTCACCGTCGCCTTGGCCTTCGATGCGGTTGCCATCTCCCGGGTCCTCCTTGCCTGTTCGCTGAAGTCGTCCTGACGTCTCCTGCTAGCACTCATCCTCCGCGAGTGCTAAGAAGACGGTCTGAAAAAACGGGAGCGGGCCCGAACGGGCTCTCGATCCCACGCGGACTGCCTAGTGCACTATACATGCCAGCCATAAGGCCCCGCGGCCGGCCCCCTCCGGCCCCCCCGCGGCTGCCAGCCTGACGCTAACCTGTCACAATGACGTACGCCAGCGGCCGCGGCGACCGATTCCGCCTGAAACCGGGAGCGATCCGGCCACGTAGGGAGGCGTGCGGGCCGGAGAGTCCGGCACGCGACTTGAGAGAATGGATCGAGCACCCGGAACCCGTGGTGCCGCGTCGCAACCCTGCGAGGCGGCGCCGGAGCGGGACGAGGAGGAATCGATGATCCGTGCGCTGCTGATGTTGTTCGTGGTGGGGATCGTGGGGATGGTGGCCCTGGGGCTGCTGCTCGGGGTGCTCCTGCCCCTGGCCATGGTGGCGGTCAAGGTCGCCCTCGTGCTCCTGGTCGGCTACTTCATCCTGAGGCTGGTCCGACCGGACCTGGCGGAGAAGTACCGCTCGCGCCTCCAGAACGGGAGTTGACACGGCCGGCGCCTCAGCGCGCCGCCAGCTCCCGGTCCGCCAGGGCCAGTCCGATCAGGGTCAGATGGGGCTCGATCCTCTGCACGCTGCGGCAGTGGGGAGCCAGCAACCCCACCAGCCCACCGGTCGCCACGACAAGGGGGTCCTCGGGCCCCCATTCTTCCAGGATGCGCCGCACCAGCCCATCGATCCCGTCCACGATCGAGTAGAACACGCCCGAGCTCAAGCACGCCTCCGTACGGCGGCCGATGACGACCGGTGGGGCGGCGATCTCCACCTGTGGGAGCCGGGACGCAGCCTCTGTCAGCCGCTCGAGACCGGCGCGCGGGCCCGGCGCAATGACCCCACCCAGGAAGACGCCCTCGGCCGTGATGCAGTCGAACGTCGTCGCCGTGCCGAGGTCGACGATCACGGTGTCCCGACCGTACAGTCGTGCGGCCGCAAGCGTGTTCACGATCCGGTCGGCGCCCACGCCCGCCGGGTCCTCCACGTCGAGGCGGATGGGCAGCTCCGCGTCCGCGTCCACGGCGACCAGCGACAGGCCCAGGGACTCGCACGCCCGCTTCCACACGCGATCCATCACGGGCACCACACAGGCCATGACGCCGCGACGCAGGGGGCCGTCGGATGGCGACAGGGAGCGGTCCAGGAATCCCTGCAGGACGGAAGCGTGCTCGTCGGCCGTGCGGCGCCGGTCGGTGGCCAGGCGCCAGGCGTGCACGGGCCGCAGGTCGGCTCCGGCCTCGCTCGGCTCCACCTTCGGGTCCAGCTCGTGGAACAGACCGAGCACCGTCTCGGTGTTCCCGACGTCGATGGTCAGGATCACGACTCCGCCTCCACGCTCACCCGAGTCAGGCGCCGCAGGGCGCCCCGGTCGGGACGGAACAGGAGCGCACCGTCCGGCGCGATCCCCACGCAGGTTCCGGCCACCGAGTCGCCCCCGTCCAGGGGCGTGACCCCCACCCGGCGGTCGCGGAGCCAGTCGTAGCGGTCGGCCAACGAGAGCAGGGCGGCATCGAGCCGCTCCGGAGCCCGGGGCACGAACGCCTCCAGCCCCGCGATCACCGCGTCGGCGACCTCCTCGAGCGGCACGTCCCGCTCGAGGACCGCCTCGAGCGAGGAGGCGCGGCTCCGGAGGCCGCGCGGGGCTCCGCTCTTCAGCGGCGCCACGTTCACCCCCGCGCCGATCACGAGGTGGCGGATCCCCTCGTCGCCCCACACCGCCTCGCTGAGGATGCCGCCCACCTTGCGATCCTCGGCCATGAGGTCGTTGGGCCACTTGAGCCCGGGCCGTAGCCCCTCGAAGCGGCGCTCCAGCTCGCGCACGATGCCGAGTCCGGCCAGCAGCGGCAGGAGCTCGGGGTTCTCCACCCGGCCCGGACGGAACACCATGCTCAAGTAGAGCCCGCCCGCCGGCGAGTGCCACGAGCGCCCCGCGCGGCCCCGTCCCCCCTTCTGCTCGCGAGCCAGGACCACGGTGCCCGCGGGCGCGCCCCCGTCGGCCAGCTCCCGGGCCAGGTCGTTGGTGGAGTCCACGGCGCCGTACAGGTGGACGTCCTCTCGATTCCAGCGGTCTCGGAGCTCCGCGGCCGACAGGCCGGCCCACGTCTTCGCCTTCCTTGTCGTCATCCAGCCTCCACCAGCAGGGACAGATCGAGGGCGGGCGCGGAGTGGGTGAGAGCCCCGACCGAGACCAGGTCGACCCCGGTCCCCGCCACCTCGCGCACGGATTCGAGATCGACCCCCCCGGATGCCTCGAGGAGGGGCCGGGGCCCGGAACGCCGCCGGACCCGCCCGACCGCGCTACGCAGCGACGAGGGGTCCATGTTGTCCAGCAGGATCCGGTCCGGCGCCGCCTCCAGCGCTTCCTCCAGCTCCTCGAGGGAGGTGACCTCGATCTCGACCTCGAGGCCCTCCCGCGCGGCCGGCTCCCGCACGCGCTGCAGGGCCGGTCCGATGCCGCCGGCCGCCCGGATGTGGTTCTCCTTGACGAGCACCATGTCGTACAGGCCCATGCGGTGGTTCACGGCCCCGCCCGCTGCCGTGGCGGCCTTCTCCAGGGTCCTCCAGCCCGGGGTGGTCTTGCGGGTGTCCGTCACCCTGCAGCCGGTGCCCCGGACCGCTTCCGCAAACCGGGCGGTCAGCGTAGCGATCCCCGACAGGCGGGCCAGGAAGTTGAGGGCCGTCCGCTCGGCGGTGAGCACGCCTCCGAGCGGACCACTCACGGTCATCACGGTCTCCTCCGCGCTCACCGCCTCTCCGTCCTCACGCTCCCAGCGCAGCTCCAGGGCCGGCTCCACCGCGAGGAAGGTCGCCCCGGCGACGCGCGTGCCGGCCACGACGCCGGCCTCCCGAGCGATGATGCGGGCCCGTCCCGGCAGATCGTCCGGGACCGTCCACGCTGTCGTGCGATCGCCGTCGCCGATGTCCTCCGCGAGCGCCGCGGCCACCAGCTCATCCGGACGGAGCGACCCCCGCCGCGCGCGGATCACCCCGCCTCTCCGCGCCCGGGCTCCGCCCCGGGCTCCAGCGTCCCGTTCGCGCCCGGCGCGCCCGCGTCGGTCCCCCGGGTTCGACCTCCGCCGCCGGCCATGACCTCCTCGTAGAAGGCCTCGTACAGCGGCACGATGCGATCCGCCGCAAATCGGCCTGCCGCTCGCTCCCGCGCGGCGTTCGAGGTCCGGATCCACAGGTCAGCGTCGTCGAGGACGCGGATCCCACTCGCGGCCATGGCTTCCACGTCACCCACCGGGTGGAGCCATCCCGTCACGCCACCTTCGAGCACCTCGTCGAGGCCGCTCCCGGCCGATCCCACGACCGGGACACCGCTGGCCTGCGCCTCCAGCGCCACGAGCCCGAACGACTCCTCCTCGCTCGGCAGCAGGAAGAGATCGGCGCAGGAGAGGAGCTCGGCCACCGACTCCAGCTTGCCCAGGAACATCGTCCGGTCGGTCACGCCCTCCTGCTCCGCCACCTGAACGGCCGTGGCGCGTTCCGGACCGTCTCCGATGAGCACGAGACGGGACGGAACCCTGGCCTGGATCCGCGCGAACACCCGGACCACGTCGTCCACCCGCTTCACCTTGCGGAAATTGGAGATGTGCATCACCAGCCGCTCTCCGGCACGGACCAGGTCACCCCGGTGACATGGGGTGTTCTCCCGATCGTAACGGGACGGGTCGATGAAGTTCGGTACGACCTGGATGCGGCGGCCGTCACAGCCGAAGGCATCCAGCGTGCGCTGCTTGAGGTGCTCGGACACGGCCGTCAGGCCGTCGGAGCGCTCGATCGAGAATCGGGTGATCGGCTCGAACGAGGGGTCCTGGCCCACGAGCGTGATGTCGGTTCCGTGAAGCGTCGTGATGATCTTCACGTCCCCCCCGTCCGCCCGGAGCATCTCGCGCGCGACCCAGGCGCTGGTGGCGTGCGGCACCGCATAGTGCACGTGCAGGAGATCGAGGGCGTGGTCGAGCGTGACCCTGTGGAGGGCCACGGCCAGCGCCAGCGAGTACGGAGGGTACTCGAACAACGGGTAGGGCATCATCTCCACCTCGTGGAAGAAGACGCCCGGGCGGAAGCTGGTCAGCCGGAAGGGCTGCGCGTAGGAGACGAAGTGCACCTCGTGCCCCCGATGAGCGAGCTCCAGACCGAGCTCGGTGGCCACCGCCCCCGATCCCCCGTACGTCGGATAACAGGTGATTCCGACCTTCATCCAGCCTCCCGCCGGGCCTTCGATCCCGCTCGTGCCGCGTCCCGAGGCGCGCGCCGCATCCTCGCATGGCGTGCAACTTCGCCCGCCGGCCCCCGGTCGTCCAGCCGTAGGCACGCGGCGGCCGCGCGTCCGGAGCCGGTGCATGCCGGGAGGGCCCGTGCGGCCTCCGG
This sequence comes from Candidatus Humimonas hydrogenitrophica, assembly GCA_947581615.1. Classification (GTDB taxonomy): domain Bacteria; phylum Gemmatimonadota; class Gemmatimonadetes; order Palauibacterales; family Palauibacteraceae; genus Humimonas; species Humimonas hydrogenitrophica. Next base: position 4,537 of record CANPVD010000033.1, on the reverse strand, counting down.
TCGCCGCGCGGCTTGCCCTCCGTGGCACGAAGCGCCATCGTTTTTCACGAACTTCGCGGCCTCGTCGGCTCCTGGATCGGAGGCCGCTTTAAGCCGGCGGCCTCCCCGGGCCGCCGGCCCAAACTCCGGAGCTACCGTCATGTCCCGATACCGTGTCCGAATCGCCCTTCCCACCCTCCTCTTCCTCGGGCTCGTCCTCGCTCCCACCGCTCCGTCCGTCGCCCAGGTGCCGGGCGGCAGGCCGGGAGAGCAGCTGTCGCGCTTCAAGGCGGGCCTGGCACGGGTGCGGGCCGAGGCGATGGTCGCCATTTCGCGCCAGCTGGCCCAGTGGCAGGACGACTGGACCAACGACGACGCCGGCGCCCTGGCCGGGCAGTACGCGGACAGCGCCCACATCCAGCTCGTTCCGGGCGGTCCGATGATCGAGGGGAAGAAGGCGATCGAGGTGACGTACCGCGACATGCTGGCGCGGGTGGGCTCGATGGGCCTCCAGATCCGGGACTTCGACGCCGGAGAGAACCTGGCTTTCGTGCTCGGCGACTATCGATACAACGATGCCGCCGGACGCACCGAGCGCGGCACCTTCGTGATGTCTCTGCGTCGGCTGAGCCACGACCGCTGGCGCATCCACACGCAGCTGTTCGCGCCGGCCACCGGCGACACGGCCACCGGCGACACGGCCACCGACGGCGGCTAGGAGCCGCCGGGGGCGTCCACCGCCTCACGCCAGTCCGCCACCACCCTGGCCACCAGCTCTCCGGTCGGCCGCTCGGCATCGAGCCGCACCGCGGTCCCGGGGAGTTGGTGGCGAAACCAGGTCCGCTGCCGCCGCGCGTACTGCCACGTCAGCGTCGTCACGGCCTCGATCACCTCGGCGGCGTCGCATTCCCCGCGCACCAGTCGCGCGACCTCCGGGTAGCCGAGCGCGCTGAGGGCCGGGTCTCCCTCCCCGGCTCCGGCGGCCAGGAGCCGTCGGACCTCCGCCGGCCAGCCGCCCTCGACCAGCCGGCGGGTGCGCGCCCGGATCCTCTCCCGGAGCTTCGCCGGAGACAGCTCGAGCGCGAACACCAGGAGGAGCAGCGGAGGGGCCTCCGGGTCACCGTGTGCCTGCCACCAGGTGACCGGACGACCGGCGAGGAGGGCCAGCTCCAGGGTGCGGACGCAGCGCTGCGGGTCGAGGGCGTCCAGCGTGCGAGACAGGTCCGGGTCGAGCCGGGCGGTCCAGCGCCGGAGCTCACCCGGGGGGCGGGCTTCCAGCCACCCGCGCAGGGACTCCCGCCGACCGGCGTCCAGGGGCGGCTCGCGGAACACCGGGTCGGTGAGCGCGGCCAGGAAGAAGCCGGTCCCGCCGGCCAGGATCGGAACGCGCCCCCGAGCCCGGATCTCCTCGATCCACCCGCGCGCCAGCCGCGAGAAGTGGCCGGCCGAGTAGCGCTCGCCCGGATCCAGGAAGGCGACCCCGTGATGAGCCACCGCCTCCCGCTGGGCCGGAGTGGGCGCCGCGGTCCCCACCTCGAGGCCGCGATACGCCTGGCGGCTGTCGACGGAGATCACCTCGCCGTCGAGCGCCGCCGCCACGGCCACCGCGAGCTCGCTCTTTCCGGTCGCCGTGGGGCCGACGAGAGCGAGCCCGACCGGGAGCGCGCCGCCGGTGTCCACGCGGCGCCGCGCGTCCCTCACGTTCGACCGAAGCGACGCTCGAGCTCCTCCAGGGTGAGCCGCAGGATCGTCGGCCGCCCGTGCACGTCGTGGCCCGGGAGCTCGGTGGCGAACAGGCGATCGACGAGCTCGGCCATCTCGTCGAAGGTCAGGGGCTGTCCCGCCTTGATCGCCCCCTTGCACGCCAGGCTCTTGGCGATGCGCTCGTGCTGGTTGCGGGCCGAGTCCACCAGAGGCGAGCCGTGGGTGAGCTCGTCGATCATGGCCCGGAAGCACCCCTCGGCATCGAAGCCGGGATGGGGCTGCGGTCCGGCGTGGATGATCACGGTCCGGTCGCCGAACGGCTCGATCTCGAACCCGGTCTGCCGGAGCAGGCCCGCCAGCTCCTCGACCGCCGCGTACTCATCGGGCCCGAGGCGCAGGGTCACCGGGAACAGCAGCCGCTGCGAGGCCCCCCTTCCCTTTTCGAAGCGGCGCATGATCTCCTCGAACAGGACCCGCTCGTGGGCGGAGTGCTGGTCGATGAGGAGGAGGCCGTCGCGTACCGAGGCCAGGATGTAACGGTCGTGGAGCTGCCACAGCAGGGGTCGTCGGCGCACGGCGGGCGCGCCGGGCGCCTCCTCCCCGGCGGCGGATCGGTCCTCGCCGGTCCGCGCGCCCCCCGGCACGAACAGGGCGAGCTGGGACGGAGACGGCCGGTCGTGGCTCCGGTGAGAGGCATCCGCCGCGCCGGCGTCGCCACCGGGGCCCCGCTCCCGGACGGCGGAAGCCGCGGCCGGGCGGGCCGGCGCGGCGACCCCGGCGGTCCCTGCGCCTTCCGGCTTCGCGGGCGCCGCGCTCTCCAGGCCACCCAGCCCCACCCGCACCGCGGACCGTAGGGCCGCCTCGACGGCGGGTCGGTCCCGGAAGCGCACCTCCGCCTTGGCCGGGTGGACGTTGACGTCCACCTCTCGCGGCTCGACGCTCAGATAGAGGAGGAAGGCCGGGCGGACCTGTCCCGGGACGGTCGTCCGATAGGCTTCGTCCACCATCCGGTGGAGGGCCGCGGAGCGGAACGGACGCCCGTTCACGAACAGGTAGCGGCGGCTGGTCCCCCGTCCCGCCGCCTCCGGACGCTGGATCAGGCCCCCGACCCGGATCTCGCCCGTCGAGCGGTCGACCTCGAGCAACTCCGCCGCCGATTCCTCCCCCCACAAGTCGGCCACGCGCGCACGCAGACTCCCGGCGGACGGGAGATCGAGGAGCACCCGGCCGTTGGACTCGAGCCGGAAGGCCACCGGCAGGTTGGCCAGCGCCAGCAGCAAGACGGCCTCGCTGCACGCCCGCGTTTCGCCCGAGGCCGACCTCAGGAACTTGGCGCGCGCCGGCAGGTCCCCGAACAGGGCCCGCACCGTGACCGTCGTGCCCGGCCGCCGGGCCGCGTCGTCCACCGACCCGACCCGCCCACTCCGCACCCGGATCCGGGTACCGACGCCGCCGGCGGCGGGTGCCGTTTCGAGCTCGAATCGGCTCACGGCCGCGATGGAGGGGAGCGCCTCCCCCCGGAAGCCGAAGGAGGAAACACGGTGCAGGTCCTCGGCCTCGCGGATCTTGCTGGTGGCGTGGCGGTCGAGGGCGAGGAGGGCGTCCTCCCGCTCCATGCCGCTTCCATCGTCGGCCACCCGGATCTCGGTCTTACCGCCGCCGCGCAGCGACACCTCGATCCGCTGGCTGGCGGCGTCGAGCGCGTTTTCGACCAGCTCCTTGACCACCGAGGCCGGGCGCTCGACCACTTCGCCGGCGGCGATCTGGTTGGCGACCCGGTCGGGGAGGATGTGGATGCGGCGCGTCATGCGGAAAGGGGCCTTCGCTGTTCGGGTCGGGAGATGGATCCTGCCGGGTCACGGGCGGAGCCGTCGCTACCGCGCCTGCCGGCGGCGCCGAAGCTACTCCCGGAACCCGTCGGGCTCAACCGGCCGTGCCCCTCGGCGGCCGTCTCCGAGGATCGACGCCTCAAGCCAGGAAGTACCGCAGCACCTCGAACAGGCCCACCGCCAGGGCTCCCGCGACCGGGAGCGTCACGATCCAGGAATTCACGATGCGCCCGACCATGCGCAGGTTGATCGCCGCCAGCCCCCGGGCCAGCCCCACGCCGATCACCGCGCCCACGAGGCAGTGGGTCGTCGAGACGGGGAGCCCCATGCGCGACGCGACCAGCACGGTGGTGGCGGCGCCGAACTCGGCGCTGAAACCCCGGGTCGGGGTGAGCTCGGTGATCGCCCCGCCCACCGTGGCGATGACCTTGTAGCCCCAGGTGGCCAGGCCCACCACGATCCCGATGCCGCCCGCGACCAGGATCCACTCCGGCACCGGGACGTTCGGGGGCAGCGACCCGAGGGAGTGGATCTGCACGACCGCGGCCGCCGGGCCCACGGCGTTGGCCACGTCGTTGGCCCCGTGCGCGAACGCCACATAGCAGGCCGTGACGATCTGGAGCCGGCCGAACACCCGCTCCACGTACGCGAAGGGCTGTTCCGGCTGCTGCCATCCCCGTTCGATGAGGGCTTTCGTCATCAGGAAGGCGAGGCCCGCCAGGACCGCCGCCACGCCGACGACCGACCACCAGGGGGGCGAGGTGATGATGTGGCCCAGGACCTTGTAGATGAAGCTCAGGACCAGCAGGAACGCCACGGCTCCCACCAGGTGTGGACCCAGCCTCCGGGTGGCTCCCGCGGGATCCTCCCGTCGGAGTATACCGTGGGAGACGAACAGGAACATCCCGGCTGCGACCATGGCGCCCAGGATCGGAGAGAGGACCCAGCTGGCCGAGACCTTGGCGACCACGCCCCAGCGCACCGAGTGGCTCCCCACCGAGACCAGCGCGAACCCGACCAGGGCG
>CANPVD010000032.1 GCA_947581615.1 Candidatus Humimonas hydrogenitrophica | reverse complement strand
GCCCGAGCCCCGACGGTTCGATGACCGGTGCCGGCGGGGGCCGCGGCGCCGGTCATCGAACCGTCGGGGCTCGGGCCCTCCTCCGGGGCATGGGTGACCCGTATCAACGCGGCGTCACAGGCGAGCCTCCGGGACGTCTCCGGGGAGACGCGGGTGCCGTCCTCGAGCTCGGAGCGGCCGGGCTCCCGGTCCTCGGACAGGGTGTCCACGTCCACGTGCAGGAGGACCTGGTAGCGCTCGGCCCGGGTGCCGCTGATCGGGACGTCGGAGGGGGAATCCCCGCCCCCGAAGCCGGCGGCCAGCGCCCGCTCGGCCAACAGCCCGAGGGCGTCGACCCGGCGGCGGGCCGCCTCGCGGCCCGTGTCCGGCTCGGCGCGGCACGTCCCCGCGGGGACGCGATCGGGCGGTTCCGCGGAACCGTCGGCGGCAGAGCGGGGTGACGGCTCCGTTGCAGGGGCCGGGGACCGCTCCTCCTTTCTCGAGCGCTCCTCCCTGTAGAGCGCATCGCTGGCGGCCTCGATGGCCCGCATGAGGAGGGCTCCCACCTCCGGCTCCAGCCGGCCCCGGATGACGTACATGCCCTCGTCGTCGGGGAACACCGAGAGCCGGCGCAGGCGGCGGACCTCCTCGGCCCGGGCCGCCTCGTCCTGGCGGCTCCCCTTCTTCCAGGCGCGCACCACTCGCTCCAGCCGGGCGGCGGTCACCCCCTCGGCCAGCTCGAGGAGGTCGGCCTCGCTCTCCGGGTCGGCCACCCGGGTGAGGGCCCGCACCTTGGAGAAGGAGAGCCGGCCCCGGGCCATGGAGCGGCTCGTCTCGGGGAGCGCCTCCAGGGCGTGGGCCACCCGCACGTGCTCTCTCGCCGTGCGCTTGTCCATGCCGGTGCGCCACGCCAGCCACTCGGCGCAGCCCCGGTGGCCGGCCGCCTCCCAGCCCCGAAGCCGGTCGAAGCGGGCGATCAGGGTGAGCAGCCGGTGGGTGGCGGCATGGATGTGGGCCGCCAGGGTGGCGATCTCGTCGCCGAGCTCGTCGAGGAGGTCGGGGCCTGGGGCCTCGTCAGCGGCGCTCGACCCTTGGCCCTCTGCCCGGTCGCCGGCCGCTCGGCCCGGTTCCGCGGAACCGCGACCGGAGCCGGAGCCCGAACCCTGAACCGGCTTCTCCTCCCCGTACCCGGTCTCGGCCACTTCCCGCAGCGCCAGCACCGTCGCTCCCATCGTCCCCTCCCATTCCCAACCCACGCCCCGGCCCTCCGGGCTCTCTTCGCGAGGCCCGAGAAGTCACGAAACTCACACCCTTACAGTATAATCGGCCGATTTCCGGCCTCCGGAGGCGGCTGCTGCGGGATCAACGGCGGCCTGGAGGAGGCGCGAAGGGGAGGGACCGGCCGGCGGCCGGGAGAGGGGGCGTCAGAGGGGCTCGGGGGCGCGCCAGGAGCGGGGTCCGGACCTCCTCGCCGCCGTCAACAGAATCCTGTCAAGCCCCTTCCGGCCAGTTGAATGACCGGCCGGTTCACCGCAGCTGCTCGACCACGGCCCGGGCGCGTCGAGATGGCCTCCCTCTCGCACTGGGCAGGGGGTGAGAATGCGCCGCGGGCGGACCTCCGCGCGGGCCTGACGCGACGTGTGGCCCGAAACGAGGAGTGACGCCATGAGTACGACGCGGATGCAGCAGAACGATAGTCACGGCACCGGACGGCCTTGACTCCTCTGTGCAAATCACCCATTGTGTGGGTGATATTCACCCACGATGCGGGTGATTTGCACCACCGTCCGGAACACCCCTGGCCCGGAGCGCCCGATGCCCCCGGACAAACCCTACCTGGCCCGAGCCGTCGAGCCCGGCCTCCGGACCCGGCTCGACACCTTCCCGGTCGTCGCCATCGTCGGCGCCAGGCAGACCGGCAAGACGACCCTCGCCCGGGCGCTGCCCGACCGGGACCGCCTGTACGTCACCCTCGACGACCTGGACATCCTCGACCAGGCCAGGCGCGAGCCCCGGCAGCTCCTGCGGCGCGCCCCGCGCATGACGGTCGACGAAGTGCAGCGCGAGCCCGCGCTCCTCCTGGCCATCAAGCGGGAGGTCGACCGCGAGCGAACCCCAGGCCGCTTCCTCCTCACGGGTTCGGCCAACCTGCTCCTCATGCGGGACGTGTCCGAGTCCCTGGCGGGGCGGGCCGCCTACGTGACCCTGTGGCCGCTTACCGTGGCCGAGCGCGCGGGGCGGGGCCGGGCCGGCCGGTGGTCGACCTTCTTCGACGAGCCCGTGGCGCGGTGGCGGGACGCCGTGGCCGGAGCCGAGGTCACGCTGACCTCACCGTGGGAGGAGCTGGCCCGGCGGGGCGGCTACCCGACGCCCGCCTATCAGCTCGACTCCGAGGAGCAGCGCGCCCTGTGGTTCGACGGATACGTGCGCACGTACCTGGAGCGGGACCTGAGGGACCTGTCGGCGATCGAGAACCTGGCGGACTTCCGCCGCCTGATGCGCGCCGCCTGTCTCCGGCTGGGCAACGTCCTCAACCAGGCCGAGCTGGCGCGGGACGTCGGCCTCCCGCCGTCGACGGCGCAGCGCTACCTGGGGCTGCTGGAGACGTCCTACCAGCTCATCAGGCTCGAGCCGTTCGCCATGAACCGAACGAAGCGCCTCGTCAAGAGCCCGAAGCTGTTCTGGAGCGACACGGGTCTGGCGCTCCACCTGGCCCAGGAGGCGCGCCCACGCGGGGCGCACCTGGAGAACCTGGTCCTGGGCGACCTCCTGGTGTGGCGCGAGCTCCCGACGCCCGCGCCCCGGGTCCTCTACTGGCGGACCTCGAAGGGCACCGAGGTCGACTTCGTGATCGAGTGGGGCGAGCGGGTCCTTCCGGTCGAGGTGAAGAGCGGGTCGCGCGTGCGGACCGCGGACGCCCGGGGGCTGCGGGCGTTCCTGGAGGAGTACGGGGACCTGGCTTCGGGCGGCTTGATCCTCCACGATGGCGACGAGACGTTCTGGATCGGAGACGGGGTCCTGGCGGCCCCGTGGCGGCGGGTGCTCTGAAGAGCGGGCCGGCCGCCGGGCTCACCGCACCCCCAAAGCGCCAGCGGCTTCCGCGCCCCCTTCAGTAGGTGAATTCGATTCCGAGGTGCTCCAGCAGCCGATCCTCGATCGCGCGCCGCAGCTCCGGATCGTCGACGCGGCCCATGCGCTCGAGGAGCCGGTGCCTGGAGATGGTCCGAATCTGGTGCGGCATCACGATGGACGTGATGCCGCTGGAAACCGCACCGGTCGGGAGCGCGACCTCGAACGAATAGGCCTTCCGCGTCTTCCCCTCCAGCTTCGTCAGGGGCAGCACCGCATGGACGCCCAGGCCCGAGGCGTTGAACTCGTCGTTGGAGACGATCAGAACCGGCCGGCTCTCGCCCGCCTGCTCGTGTCCGACGTGGGGCTCGAGGTCGGCTCGATAGATCTCCCACCGGAAGACGTTCCCTCGGTAGGCCATGGGTCAGCTCAGCCCGTCCCCCACCGCCGGGTCGAACTCCCGGTCGACGGCATCCGCCTCTTCCTTGAAGCGCTCGTCACGGGCCGCCGCCGCGTAGGCCTCCCGGAGCTCGCTGCGGCGGAGGGAGGCGAGCTCGTGCCGGAGCGCGCGCTCCACGAAGGCCGTCTGGGTCTCGGCCTCCCCCCGCTCCACCGCGCGGGCCACGGCGTCGAGGAGCTTCACCGGCAGTCGGAAGCTGGTCTTTCGGATCTCCCCGCCCGGCGCCTGCGCCACCGCTCTCATGACAGACTCCTGGTGTGCTGTATGAGACGCCCTATAAGTAGACCTACAAACTGGGGGCGCCAAGACAAGGGCGTCAAGCGATATGCGGCCCCAGGGCTCGTGCCGATGGACGATGATTCCGTGTTGCGTCCCTCGCGCATCCTCCCGCGCGACCCCCAGACGATCCTGCCGAGCCGGGACGATTTCGTCTTGCAGCTTCCCAACGGACACCGAGCCCTCATCGACCCTGACAAGCTCCTATCGTATCTCCTGAACCCGGCGCATCCCGACAACGGCGGCAAGGCCTCGTTCTTCGAGAGCCTCGGGTTCCGGAGGTCTGACTGGCGGGCTCTCGCCCGCGCCCTGCGGCAGCTAGCGACGCGCAGTCTCGCCGCCCGGGCGGTACCTTCGCAGCACGGCGTCAAGTACATTCTGGATGGTGAGATCACGGGGCCGCGAGGTACGCGGGCTTTTGTCCGAACGGTCTGGATCCTGGACCGAGGGCACGACACGCCAAGGCTGGTAACGGCGTATCCAGCCACGGGAGGACAAGCGAGATGAAGGAACACGAACGAGTCGTACTGACTGTTCCCGTCCCGTCCCGACAGCTGGAGGCGGGCGATGTGGGAACCATAGTCCACGTCTACATGGACGGGCGTGCCTTCGAGGTGGAGTTTCTCGCGCTGGACGGGCGGACGGCCGCCGTGGTGACGCTGGAAGCCGACATGGTGCGTCCTGTCTCACCGACCGAAATCACGCACGCGCGCCGACGAGCCGTCGGGACGTGACCCCGGCGCCCGGACGCCGAGCCTTTCGACGATCCGAGCAGCGCTCACGGGCCGCGGCAACGGGCCAGGCAGTCCTCCGACCCCCTACCCGAACGGCAGCAGCTTCCTCAAGCCCTTCTTGCCGTTCCCGAAGTAGTCGCCGTAGTAGGCGGGAT
>CANPVD010000031.1 GCA_947581615.1 Candidatus Humimonas hydrogenitrophica | reverse complement strand
GGTCGCCGGACCCCGGAGCGTGACCTTCGGCCACGGCGTCAGCGTGGCCAGGTTCGCGCGCGGGAAGGCGACGGCGGCCGCGACGAGGGTCGAGAGCGCGAGGGTGACCAGGAGGACCTTCATCGTCCGGTCCAGGAGGCGGTAGCGGCCGGCCACCAGGAGGAGCCCGCAGGCCAGGTAGACGGCCCCGCCGGCCACCACCGGGGAGACGTGGACTCCGAGCACGGACTGGAGCAGGAAGCCGGTGAGGAGGACGATGGCCGCGTCCACGATGAACGCCGTGGCCAGCGTGAGGGCCAGGTAGAGCCACACCGCCCAGCCGCCGATGCGGCGGTAGCCCTCCACCAGGCTCTCGCCCGTGGCGGCCGCGTAGCGGGGCCCGTACTCGAAGAACGGGTACTTGAGCACCAGGGCGACGAGGACGACGCCGGCGAGGCCGAACCCGGCGTCCGCGCCGGCACGGGTGGACTGCACCAGGTGGGAGACGCCGATGGCGGTCCCGGCCCAGATGAGCCCCGGCCCCAGCGCCCGCCGGAGCTCGCCCCACGAGAGGCGGCCCGCGGGGGCGGCTGTCGTGCCAGCCGTCGCCCCCTCGGCCGACCGGCCGGGCGTCCCGGGCCGGCCTCCTTCGGGGCTCCGCCCGCCCCCTCCCTCCCTCAGGGTTCGAGCACGAGCACCGCGAAGGAGCCGGGCACCGGACGCGGCCGCGGATGTGGACGCTGGGCCGTCGACGCCGGCGCGGGTCCGAACTTCATGGTCACCGTGTACAGGCGGTGCGTGCGCTCATCCAGTCCCATGGTGCGTGCGCCGCGCTCGGTGGGGACGTTGGCGAGCACCGTGTAGTGGTCCGGGTCCACCTCTCGTACGACGGTGATCGTCCCCGCCCCCGCCGAGGCGAAGGCCAGGCCCGTACCCGGGTCGAAGCGCGTCGCGTCCACGCCGTCCCCCACGGGCAGCGTGGTGATGACCGCCCCGGTCGCCGCATTCACGACGGCCATGAGGCCATTGCCGCAGCCCACGAACAGCCGGTGATGGGCCCGGTCGATGGACAGCCCCGTCGGCTCACGGCAGGGAGCCAGTGGCCAGCGCGCTTCCACTTTCAGCCCCTTCGGGTCGATCTCCACCAGCTGACTGCTGTCCTCGACGTTGTCGAACAGGTGCCCGGCGTGGTCGGAGACCGCGAACTCGAGCGTGCCGCCCACGGGAACGGTGCCCACCACCGAGTCTCCGGCCGCGTCGATCGCGGTGACGTTGCCGCGGGAGTGGTTGAAGGTGAACACGCGCCGCGTGAACGGATCGTACAGGATCGCGTCCGGGTTGCGGCCGGTGACCTGGATCGTGGTGATCGGCTTGAGCGTACCCAGGTCGACCACAGTCACGGTCGAGTCGCGCCCGTTGCTCGTGTAGCCGCGGCCGAGGGCGTGAGCGAGCGCGATCCCGTGCACGCCGGGCGTGCCCGGGATGTCCCCGACCACGGAATCGGAAGTCAGGTCCAGCACCTGCATGTGCGTGCCGTGCGAGACGAACAGCCGGTTTCCGGCGGTGTCCACGGTGAGGTAGTCCCAGAAGGCGTCCGGTCCCCCGATCGGGATCCGCTTCGTGACGTGGTAGTGCGCTGGCGGCGTCTGAGCCCGAACCGGGGCCGTGCCCGCGGCGGGAAGGACGAACAGGAGGCCGAGGAGGGCCACCGCGGCACGGGTGGTCGTCCGGGAGCGGGTCGGGGCGGGCTCGGGTTCGGTGGCCATGGGGCGTCTCCGGGTCGTGGGTTGGCGGCCGCCTGCGGCCGCCGCTCCGGACACCATGATGCGCGGGCGCCGTCGTTCGCCAGAGGGGACCCGGACACCTCCGCCTCCGGGCGCGACTTCTTCGTGCCGCCGGCATCGGACGCCCATCCGGCACGTCGGGCTCAGCCCCGGCGTCGCGATCCCTCGTGGCGGGCGATGAGCTCGTCGACCGGCGTGGCGGCCACCGCGTCGGCGACCGCGTCGAGGACCAGGTCGTCCAACCTCCGGAAGCGAAGACAGCACTTGCCGAGATCCAGCTTCTTCCCGGCGCGCGCGAACGCCTCGCGCAGCTCGGCCTCGGTCCTCGAGTCCTGGTAGGCGCCCATCAGGTAGAGGGCGTAGTGTCGCTTCTGCGCCGCGAGGCCGATGTAGGAGAGGGGGCGGCCGTTGTACGTGTCCGGACAGCGCTCGAGGGGCACCTCGTAGCTGATCATGCCCCAGTCCATGGTCTCCCGGTAGCCCTCCGGCAGGTGGGCGAGGACGAGCTCGCGCACGGCCGAGACCACGGCCCGCCGTTCCTCGGGCAGGTCGGCCAGGTAGGCTTCGACCGTGGCGGCGGCGCTGCGGACCACGGCTACGTCTCCTCCGAAATCTCGCCTTCCAGGATCCCCACGTAGTTCCCCTCCGGGTCCCTCAGCCACGCGAACCGGCCCTCGCCCTCGGGGAGCGGCGTCGCGGGAACCACGACGTGCCCGCCCAGCGACTCCGCCCGTTCGCACGCGGCCTCCAGATCGTCGACCTCGACGTACAGCATCACGTAGCGCTTCGGATCGTGCCCGAGCGAGGTGATGTGCCCGTCTATGCCCCGCTCGGCGCACGTCGTCATGCGCACGGAAGAGGGTCCGTAGGGGCGGCTCTTCCACCCGAACAGCAGGCCGTAGAAGGTCTCGGCCCGCTCACGGTCCTCGCAGCCGATCTCGAAGTGCACCACGGGACTCCCCATGCCGTCCTCCGGCCTCGCGCGTGATCCTGGGTGCGTCCGCTCGCGGCCCGGGGCCGCCAGGGGCTCGACGTGGGCGCCGGCCCGCCCCAAAGGCGGGAGTGGGGTGACGCGCCCAATGTAGCGACCCGGAGCGGGGTTTCGCACGGCCGAAAGCCGCGCGTGGCGTGCTGAGACGTGACGCGCGACGCGGCGCCCGACCCGTGCCCGGCGGTGGGTCCGGCAGGCGCTAGCGCACGCGCCGGGCCCGGTCCGGCGAGCCCAGCGTGCGGAGCACCCGCACCCAGGCGACCGATCCATCCTTCGGGTCCCGCTCGAACCTCAGGCGCCACTCGGTGCCGGCCACGAAGAACGAGTCCGGCGCCGAGGGCCGAAACTCCAGCGTGGTCCCGCGCGGCGTCTCGAGGCGGAGAGCGCCGCTCGACGCCGTGAGGCGGAGCGTGTCCCCCTCCGGGAAGCGGTACAGGCCCGCGTACGACTCGAGCTTCCCGGGATCGAGTCGCATCGCGTGGGGCTCCGGCGGCCGCAGGGCCGGGTCGTACAGCCACGCCACCTCGTGCGCGATGTGGGGCGTGGCCGCGCCCGCGAGGTTGGTGAGCACCGCGACCGTCACGGAGTCGTCCACGTAGCGGACGATGTGGGTGCTGAACCCCTGCCACCCGCCCGCGTGCTCGACCACCCGGTGGCCGGGTCGGCCGCGCACCTCCCAGCCGAACCCGTAGCTGGTGGTCGTGCCGTCGGCCAGGTGGACGGGCGTCCACATCTCGCGCTTCTCCGCCGCCGTGAGGAACGCGTCGCCCGACAGGCCCGCGTCCCAGCGGGCCAGGTCCAGGACCGTGAAGTACAGCGCCCCGTCGGCCGTGTGCTCCCAGGTGGGCGACACCCACTCCTGGTTGGCCAGGTGGCCGTCGTCCATCACGTAGCCCGAGGCCCGGTTCGGGATGATGTCCGGGAGGCCGATCATGCGCGCCGTCTTCATGCCGAGCGGCCCGAACACCCGGTCGTGCAGGAACACGTTCCAGTGGGCGCCCGTCACCCGGTCGATGATGATCCCGAGGAGGACGTAGCCCGTGTTGCTGTAGCTCCAGGTGGTGCCCGGCGGGAAGACCAGGGGCAGCCGCGCGAAGAGGTGCGCGAGCTGGGCGTCCGTGTAGTCGCGGCGCAGGTCCACGATCGGGGGATCCGCGTTCTCGTAGTCCTGGATCCCCGAGGTGTGGGTGAGGAGGTTCCGGATCGTGATCCCCTTCCAGACGTCGGCGCCCTCCGGCAGGTACTTCGTGATCGGATCGTCCAGGGCCAGCTTCCCGTCGCGGGCCAGGAGGAGAATCATGGCCGAGGTGAACTGCTTTCCGACCGAGCCGGACTGGAAGATCGTGTGGGGCGTCACGGGGACGTCCAGCTCCACGTCGGCCAGCCCGTAGCCCTTGGCCTTCACGATCCGCCCGGCCCGGTAGATCCCGAGCGCGAGACCCGGGATGTGGTGGGCGCGCATGTAGGCCTCGACCCACGCGTCGATGGTGTCCGGCGCGGACGCCCGCCACGGGACGGCGGAGGACGCCGGCGCGGCCGGACGGGCGGTGCCGCGGGCCGGCAGCGGGCTCGGGGCGGCCCGGAGCGGCGCGGTCACGGACAGGAGCGTGAGCGCGGCGGCGATCGGAGTGAAGCGGGCGGCCCGGCCGGTTCGGTTGCGCACCGCCGGGCTCAGGCCAGGAAGTCGTACTGGCGCAGCTCCATGTCCGCCGCGAGCAGGTCGGGCATGCGCGTCAGCGCCTCCTGGATGTGGTCCGTCTCGAAATGCGCCGCCAGCGCGTCTTCGTCCCGCCACGCCTCGACGAAGGTGAACTCGGTGGGGTCCTCGCGGTTCTGCCACAGGTGGTAGCTGACCGAGCCGGGCTCGGCCCGGGTCGCCTCGAACAGCCCCAGGAGCGTCTCCCGAAGCTCCTCGACCCTGTCGGGTTGGGCTCGGAGCGTGACCAGCGTGTGGAGGTGTCCTTCCGCCATGTCCTTCCCCCTTTCGGAAGTGAATGGCCCGTCGTCACGTCGGGACCGACCGGGCGCCCCAGCCAATGTGAAAGGAAGAGTGGGGTCTGCCAACCCCCTGTCGCGAACCGACCTGCCGCGTCGTCCGGGCTCGCCTCCGTTGCCGGCTCCGCGTCCCGCGCCCATGTTGGTCGCCCACATGGCTCGACCTGGACACCGCCGATCCCGGGCACCCGACGCGGCGCGTCCATCGTCGCTCCGGCCGCTCTCGAGACAGAGGCTCCACATGCGCCAGCGCACGCTCCCGCTCGCCTTCCTGGCCCTGACCGCCCTCCCGCTGGCGGCCCGCCCCTCCCGCGCCCAGGCGCCGACCCCCTATGCGCCCGACTCGGTCACGGCCGCCCGCTACGCGCACGCCGAGCGCTTCCTGCGCGCGTCCACGACGCCGCTGGTGCTGCGGGCCGACGTGCGGCCCACCTGGCTGCCGGACGGGCGCTTCTGGTACCGGGTGCGGACGGCGAAGGGCTTCGAGTTCGTCCTCGTCGATCCCTCCCACCGACGGAAGGGGCCGGCCTTCGATCAGGAGAAGGTGGCCGCGGCGCTGTCGGCGGCGGCCGACACGACCTACGACGCCTGGCACCTGCCGTTCCGGTCCTTCGAGTACGCGCGCGGGGGGAAGGCGATCCGCTTCGAGGCGGGCGGCAGGGCCTACACGTGCGATGTCGGCGGGACGAAGTGCGCCGGCGCCGCCGCCTCGGAGGGACCGGGCCGCGACGTGGTCGTCTCCCCCGACGGGAAGCTCGGGGCCTTCCTCAAGGGATGGAACCTGTGGGTGCGCGACTTCGCCACGGGGAAGGAGACGCAGGTCACGGCCGACGGGGTGAAGGATTTCGGCTACGCCACCAACAACGCCGGCTGGATCCGCTCTGATCGGCCCGTGATCCTGTGGTCCCCGGACTCGAAGCGGATCGCAACCTTCCAGCAGGACCAGCGCGGCGTCGGCGAGATGTACCTGGTCCACACGAAGATCGGCCACCCGACCCTGGACGCGTGGAAGTACCCGCTGCCGGGCGACAGCGTGATCACCACCATTCAGCGTGTCGTGGTCGACCTGGACGCCGCGGGCGGCCCGAAGGTCGTGCGGCTCGACATGCCCCCCGACCAGCACCGCTCCGGCGTGTGCGACCACGTGGCGTGCGGGCGTGGGAACCCGGCCGGCGACTTCGCCGACGTGCAGTGGAGCCCGGACGGCTCGCGGCTGTTCTTCGTGTCCACCTCGCGCGACCACCGGCACGAGACCCTGCGCGAGGCCGACCCCGAGACGGGAAAGGTGCGGGACATCCTGTCGGAGAGCGCGAAGGACTTCCTGGAGACGGGCTACAACCAGACCGACTGGCGGGTGCTCCCCTCGAAGAACGAGGTCATCTGGTACTCGGAGCGGGACGACTACGGGCACTTGTACCTGTACGACCTGAGCACGGGCAAGCTGGAGCACCGCATCACCAGCGGGCCGTGGAACGTGCTCCAGGTGCGGCGGGTGGACCCCGCCAGCGGCACGATCTGGTTCACCGGCGCCGGCCGCGAGCCCGGCGACCCCTACTTCCAGCGCTTCTACAGTGTCCGCACGGACGGGAGTCACCTCACCCTCCTCGCCCCCGACAGCGCCGACCACCAGGTGACGATGTCGCCCGATGGACGCTGGCTGGTGGACCGGGCCTCGACCCCGCAGACGCCGCCCACGACCGTGCTCCGGGACGCGCGCGGCCGGAAGGCGATGGAGCTCGAGAGGGCGGACATCTCGCGGCTCGTGGCCGCCGGGTGGAAGCCGCCGGCGTCGATCACCGTGAAGGCGAGGGACGGGAAGACCGAGCTGTACGGGCTCCTGTTCACGCCGACGGACCTGGACTCCACGAAGGCCTACCCGGTCGTGAACCACATCTACCCGGGTCCCCAGACCGGGAGCGTGGGAAGCCGCAGCTTCGAGGCCTCACGCGGAGACGCCCAGGCGCTGGCCGAGCTCGGCTTCGTGGTGGTGGAGATCGACGCGCTCGGCACCCCGATGCGCTCCCACTCCTTCCAGGCCGCGTGGTACGGCGACATGGGGGACAACGGGCTCCCCGACCAGGTGGCGGGCATGAGGGAGCTGGCGGCGCGCTACCCGTGGATCGACCTGTCGCGCGCCGGGATCTACGGGCACTCGGGCGGCGGCTTCGCCACGGCGGACGCCATGTTCCGTTACCCCGACTTCTTCAAGGTCGGGATCGCCGAGGCGGGGAATCACGACAACCGTGACTACGAGGACGACTGGGGCGAGAAGTGGCAGGGCCTCCTGACCACGGGCCCGGACGGGAAGACGAGCTACGACAACCAGGCCAACGAGCTCGTGGCCAGGAAGCTGAAGGGGAAGCTCCTCCTAGCCTACGGGACCACCGACGACAACGTGCCGCCCTACAACACGCTGCTCGTCGTGGACTCCCTCATCGCCGCCAACAAGGACTTCGACCTGATCGCGCTGCCCAACCGCCGCCACGGCTTCGGGGCCGAGCCCTACATGGTCCGCCGCCGGTGGGACTACTTCGTACGGAACCTCCTGGGCGCCGAGCCCCCGCACGAGTTCGCGATCGGGGAGGATCGCGGCGAGGAGTAGGATAGGATGTTCTGGTCTGCACCCGCTACGGAGCGTCTAGCCTGGAGGAGCGCCCGTATAGGATTTCAGCCAGAGGACGATGGCACCGCAGCGCATCGACACCTCGGTGGTCAGCTCGGGCGGAAGCTGGTCGGGCGGGTAGATCTCGACGGCGGTCACGTCGTACTTGGGGTAATAATCGGCGGGGCGCCCGGTCACGGTCTGGGCGCGGTTCCTGAGCCAGTCGGCTCGCCGACCATTCACAAAGTACTGGGGCTCGCAGTACTTGCCCAGCGGCCGACGCATCTTCGTGCCGGGGCCGTAGACGTTGCGGGTGGCCAGCAGCGTGCCCAGCTCACCGTGATAGCGCTCGATGTCCCGCTCCGTGACGAGCTGCCCTCGGCCCGCCGCCACGCGTCGCTCGAACCTTTCCAGGGCGCCGGGCGTTCCGCGCACAGTGGCCCGGAGCTCCTCTTGAGGTATCGGCTTGACGGGAACTTCGATGTCGGCCGTGAGGGTCTCTCCGGGGCGCAGGGTGGTCCCACGCTGCACCGGGGCCGACCCGAGGAAGTCGACCTCGATCGTGATCCGTCCCGGCTTCACGTCGGCGAACCGGTAGCGCCCATCCTTGCCGGTGAACGCAGTCCGCTCTCGATCGACAAGCTCCACCCGTGCCCCCTCGACCGGCGAGTGGAAGTCCGCTCGCGTGATCGTGCCCTGGACGACGGCTCCCGTGTCGATCGCCGCCTTCCAGCCTCCGATCGCGGCTCTCCGCGGCGCACGGACGGCGCGCAGCGCGGGAGCGCCCGTGAGGATTATGCTGGCTACGGCGGCGACCGAAGCTATTCCGAGCGACGGCGACCAACTGGGGTGCCTCGGGAGCCTCAAGACCCCGCACCTTCAGCCTGCCCTGTGCCTCGGCCCGGGCCCGCGTTCAGCTCCGGCGCCAGGACCTGCAATCGCGTGTCTCCGGCCGAGGTCTGCACCACGCTGAAGGCGAGGCTGGTGCCGCAAACGCTCCCCAGCACCGAGTCGACGCGGCGCCGGGCCAGCACCCTGGGTGGTCCGGCGCCAGCGATGTCCAGCACCTCGACGATCGTGTCGAACTGACCTCGGAAGAAGCGTGGGGAAGTCGGCTTTGGGTCCGCAGTCGCCCAGTGAGCGTCCGGAACCAGCGCATACACCCAAAGTCGCCCCTGGTTGTCCAGCGCGAGCGCGTTCATCATGGCGGGAGGCGGACCCAAAGTATAGAGACCGCTGAGCCGCTTCGGCGAGAGGTCCTGTGTCGTGGGAAACCAGTCAGCGCGTCGAATTAGGACCCGCGTGACTACACGGTCGTCGGACCAATGATAGAGTGCGTAGCGCCATAGGCCCGCGGCCCAAAAACCGCCCTGCTGATCGGGTGCGAGAATCCATTGGTCCAGCGGTCCTAGCCGGGACGATGGCTCCCCAAACGACGCCAGGGTGTCCCCGGACGGATCGAGGAGTTCAAAGAGGCGCGTGTCGCCCTCGCTCGCTCCCGGCGGACGGCTGTGGACGAGGATGGTATCGGGCCCGATCAAGGCCAGGTCACTCACGGGTCGACGAGTGCGGAACAGATGGGCCACCCGGCCCGCCGATGTCAGGGTGACCATCCGTGCGTTCGAGTTGTCGGCCACATATAGCGTGTCCCCGCGGCCGACCAGCACCCTTAGGTGCGAGCCAAATTCACGCGGCCCTGCCCCCGGGCCTCCGATGTCTCGAGAGAAGCGCCCGTGACGACTGTAGACGGCAAGCTGACCGCCTCCTACTATGGCGCTAACGACGAAGCGGCCCGATCCAAGCCGTCCAACGGAGCAGGCGCGGAACGGTGCGTCCGCCATGATAGAGGCCGGATCCTCGGAGCTCCCAAGTTGCACGACCGAATCCAACGTGATCGACCCGGCCAGCCGCTGTGCTGTTTCGACCAAGGCAGGCCTGACGTCCGTGTGGAAACGGCTGTTGCCAGGCTGTGTGTCAGGTGGTGTCGAACGACCACATGCGGTGGATAATAGACTGAGGCCAGTCCCAGCAAGACAGAGAGCCCTCGGTCCCCTACAAATGAATGCGAGCATTCCGCGAAGGATGCGGGCGCCTAGTGGGTGGGGTCTAGCAGATGTCTGGGCCCCCGAACTTCCTCCGGCCCTCCCACTCGGCGGCATGTAGATGTGGATGGGCAACCGCACTCTCCCGGGACGGCCCACCACTCGCGTCGTGAATCCCACTGAAATCCTAGGGGCGAACCAACGCCCTGAGATACCTTGCGCCTGGATAGCCTTCGATGAGTAGGCTGTCCACGAGAAGCGCTGGCGTATGATTGATGTGCAGGCTTCGAGCTAGTTCACGGTCTCGTGAGACGGCCGAGTCAGCAGCTTCGCTCGACAAACACGTTTTGAAGGCCGCTGTGTCGCGAATTCCTGCTTTCCGTGCCAGAGTGGACCAGCTTATCAAGCCGAGACTGTCTGCCGCGCCAAAGAGGACCGCACTCAAGGATAGGAATTTCCCAAAGCGGTGCGAGCAAATGGCAGCAATCGCAGCTGACCGGGACAACTCCGTACGCCAGGGGTCTTGATGCCAAACGACCGAAATGCGCTGAGGGAACTCCTGCTGGATCGAGGCTATGTCTCGAGCGGCCAGTGCGCACGGCTCGCACAGATAATCCGTGAAGACCCCAAGTGTCACCCTAGCACTTTGGGGACCTGTACGAATGCCCTCCGCCGCCGTCTCACTCCAGTTGCTAACAACTCGTGGCTTGAACTGCGCTGGAGGTCTGGCAACCCGCCGGCCGTGGACTAACCTCTGTCCAAGCAAAAGGGCCGTCGCGACCGTTGCGGCCACAGCCAAGCCGGTCAGGGCACGATCACGGATCAAGTCGGAACCGGCATCGCAGCACTCTGGGTTCCAAGGCCGCCGCCCGTAATGTCCCTATGGAGTGCAGTTTCCGGGCAGTATTGGAACCGGATTGTCGCACGCACCGCATACAACGCCGCAGTCCAGGCTAAGATGGCACTCAACGTCATGACAGGACTGGGCCCGAGCCGCTCCAACCGGGATCATGAGGGCCACGCTCATCAACCCCATAGCCAGAATCCAAATGGCTCGCTTCATGGCAGTCTCCTTACCGAAGGGTTGATCTCAACCTATCTTCATCAATTTCGACTAATTTGACAATGTGTCAACCCCGACCCGGTCCAAACCCACTCCACTCCGACGCATTGCGAGTCGATATCGCCGGGCTCCGCCCCTCAGGCCCCCGGCACCACCAGCCCGATTCCCTTCGCGTCCATGGCCGCGTTGAAGGCCGGCACGGTCGTGCCCATCAGGTGGTCGAACTCCGTCCGCGCCTCCTCCAGCCGGCCCTCGAGGAGGTGGAAGACCTCCACGTCCTGCGTGGTGGGGGCGAGGTCGGGGCTCCCGGCCACGTCGCCCGCCCCGTCGCCCACCTCCCCCGCCAGCCACACGAGCTTCAGGTAGAGCTTCATCTCGGCCGGATAGGTCTTGACGTCCGCGGCGGCCAGGTAGCGCTGGAACAGGAGGTCCTCGACGGCCAGCGCGCTGTCGTCCACGGCCCGGGCGGCCTCCATGACCGTCGCGGAGTCGGCCCGGCCCTGCAGCGAGACCGGCAGGTCCTCGATCTGCTTCCGGACGACCTCGGTGCGGTTGATCATCGAGACCACCGCGTCGATGTCGTCGTACACGGCCTTCCACAGCTTCGTCTGCGCCCGCACGTCGTCCAGCGTGCCGGCCGTGTTGGGGTCCTTGAGGACCGTGAGGGGGGCGGTGAGGGTGTCGCCGTCGGCCACGACCGTGACCGTGTAGGTCCCCGGGTTCACGAGCGGCCCGCGCTTGGGGGGCTCGATGCCCCAGTGGTAGATCTCGCGCGTCTTCTTCCCGCGGAAGCGCTTCTCCTCCCAGATGTGGGGGTGCGCGGCCGGCGTGGTGCGGAGCTCGACCTCGTCGGTGGGCGGGTAGCGGAGGTCCCACCATACCCGGTCGATCCCCGCCTCGCCCCGGCCCGTGAGCCGGCGCACCACCCGGCCCGAGTCGTCCGTGATCGTGACCCGCACCGGTCCCTTCGCCTTCGACTTCAGGAAGTAGTCGAGGTCGGCCCCGTAGGGCGGGTTCCGGCCTCGGGAGCGGTCGTTGGGGACCCCGCGCGGCGTGCTCACCGTCCGGAAGCGGTAGGCGTCGCGCGGCCGGAACAGGTGCGCCCGCGAGGCGAGCACGGCCGGCGTGAGCTGCTCGAGCGGCGATATGTCGTCCAGGATGTAGAGGCCGCGCCCCTTGGTGGCCACCACCAGGTCGTGGAAGTGGCTTTGCACCGTGAGCCAGGTGACCGGCGCGGGCGGGAGCCCGCTCATGAGCCTGGTCCAGTGCGCCCCGTCGTCCGGCGACACGTACAGCGCGTCCTCGGTGCCGGCGTACAGGAGCCCGGCCCGGACCGGGTCCTCGCGCACCACGTGCACGTAGCTCAGGGGCGAGGCCGGGATGCCGCCGCTCAGCTTCTTCCAGCTCTTCCCGTAGTCGTCCGTCTCGTAGATGTAGGGCCGGCGGTCGTCCACCTGGTGGAAGTCGACCGAGATGTACGCCTTCCCCTTCTGGTGCAGGGAGGGGTCGATGTTGCTGATCGTGCCCCACGGCGGCAGGTCCGGGATGTCGGGGGTCACGTTCGTCCAGTGCGCCCCTCCGTCCCGGGTCACGTGCACGAGCCCGTCGTTGCTCCCGGCCCAGATCACGCCCGCCTCGAGCGGCGACTCGGCGATCGCGAACAGGGTGCCGCCGTACTCGACCCCCAGGTTGTCGGGGGTGAGCCCGCCCGAGCTCCCCATGCGGCTCGTGTCGTCCAGGGTGAGGTCGGGGCTGATCACCTTCCAGCTCCGCCCCCCGTCCGTGGTCTCGTGCACGACCTGGCTCCCCACGTACACGTGGCTCGGGTCCTCCGGCGAGAGCGCGATGGGCTGCGTCCAGTTCCAGCGGTACCTGAGCACCTTCGCCGGCGAGTCCAGCGACTTGTCGGGCCACGGGCTCACCGACTGGCGGTGGCCGGTCTTGAGGTCGAAGCGCTCCACCTCGCCCGAGTAGCAGCCTCCCCACACCCAGCGGCCGCTCACCGTGTCGGGCCACGTGAAGCCCGACTCGCAGCCCGCCGTCGTGGTCCAGATGGCCGAGGAGATCCCGCCCCCGGTGAGGCTGTTGCTCGGCCCCCGCACCGAGCCGTCGTCCTGCATGTTGCTGTACACGAAGTAGGGGACCCGATCGTCCACGGCCACGTGGTACATCTGGCCGATGGGGAGGACGATCGGGTTCCAGGAGCGGCCCCGGTCCACGCTGATCATGACGCCGCCGTCGTAGCCGATCATCATGCGGCGGGGGTCGTGCGGGTCGGCCCACATGTCGTGGTCGTCGCCGCCCCACGGAACCCGCTGGATCGTCTCCCCGCCGTCGTGGGTCACGTACATGTAGTTGGAGGGGAACCACACCGTTCCCGCGTCGTCGGGGGCGACCAGCATGCGGGTGTAGTAGTGGGGACGCTCGTCGATGAGCCGGTTCCAGCTCACGATCCGCCAGCGGCGGCCGCCGTCGTCCGAGCGCCACAGGGAGCCCTTCCCGCCCGTCTCGATGAGCGCGTACACGCGGGCCGGGTCGCTGCGCGCCACGGCCACGTCGATCTTGCCGACGGGGGAGGGGGGGAGGCCGTCCTGCGGACCGAGCCGGCTCCAGTGGTCGCCCCCGTCCCGGGTCACGAACACGCCGCTGCCGGGTCCGCCCGAGTTCTGCCCCCAGGTGTGGATGACGAACTGCCACATGCCCGCGAACAGGACGTCCGGGTCGTGCGGGTCGAGGGCGAGCCCCGAGCAGCCCGTGTGCTCGTCCACGAACAGGACCTTGGTCCAGGTGCGGCCGCCGTCCTCGGTGCGGTACACGCCGCGCTCGGGCTGATCGCCGTAGCCCCGCCCCATGGCGCAGGCGTACACGCGGTCGGGGTCGCGCGGGTCGATCACGATGCGCCCGATGCGGCCGGTGGCCTCGAGCCCCAGGTGGCTCCAGGTGCGGCCGCCGTCCGTCGACTTGTAGATCCCGTCCCCCAGGGAGACGTTGCTCCGGATGAAGGGCTCGCCCGTGCCCACCCACACCGTGTGCGGGCGGCCCGGGTCGATCGCGATCGACCCGATGGACTGGACGTCGGTCGAGTCGAACACGGGCCACCAGTGGGCGCCGGCGTCCGTGGACTTCCACACCCCGCCCGAGGCCGCGCCCACGTAGTAGACGTTGGGGTTCCCCGGCTCGCCCACCACCGCGCTCACCCGGTTCCCCCCCGGCCCGATGAACCGGTAGCGGAGCTGCTGCAGGTGGGAGGGATCGAGCTGCTGGGCGGAGGCCGGGGAGGGACGGAGCAGCGCCGGCAAGAGGAGGGCGAAGGCCACGGCGAGGAGGCTCGGGAGATTCGGCCGGGGCAGGGCCGAGCGCCGGGCCGCGACGAGGGGGGCGCCGCCGAGGGCGAGAAGCGTGGACCACCGTGCACGCATCACTTCCCTCCCAGTCCGACCTGCCGCATGGCGAACGCCTGCTCCATGGCCTGGTCCTCGATCGAGACGTCGAACGGCCGCCCCCGGCCCGCGGCGTGTCCCTCGCGGGCACGGAGCCGGTAGATCACCGGGAGGCCCGAGGTGGTGGCGTGCTGGAGCTCCGCCGCGAAGCCGCGGCCCTGCCGCGGCGGGACCCGGGTGTCGTGGCCGCCCGAGAACACGAACACGGCCGGGTAGCGGGTGCCGTCGGTCACGTGCTCGTAGGGCGAGAACGCCTCCAGCCAGCGGAACTGCACCGGGTCGGCCGCGTCCCCGTACTCGTGGATGGCGGGCATGTTGTTGCGCCGCGTGAAGGTCACGAAGCGGTCCATGTCGAGGTCGGGGAAGCCGCACAGCACGGCCCGGAACAGCTCGGGCCCCTGCGTGACGGCCGCGCCCATGAGCAGCCCCCCGTTGCTCTCGCCGTGGATGGCCAGCATCGAGGGCTTCGTGTAGCCGCGGTCCTCCAGCCAGCGGGCCGCGGCCAGGAAGTCGTCGAACACGTGCTGCTTGTTCTTCAGCATGCCCCCCTCGTGCCACGCCTCGCCGAGCTCGCTCCCACCCCGCAGGTTGGCCTCCGCCCAGATCCCGCCCCGCTCGGCCCACAGGACCGCCTCGGCGCTGAAGCGCGGGGTGATGGCCACGTCGAAGCCGCCGTAGCCCGTGAGCATGGTGGGCACGGGCCTGCCGGCCGGGAGGTCCCGGCGGTGCACCAGGAACATCGGCACCCGCGTGCCGTCCTTCGAGCGGTACCACACCTGCTCGACCTCGAGCCCCGCCGAGTCGAACGGCACCCGTGACGGCTCGTACACGGCCCGCGCGCCGGTCTTCGGGTCGAGAACGAAGGTGACCCCGGGGCTGGTGAACGAGCGCACGGACAGGAACGCCTTGCCGCCCGGGGCCGGGCGGATGCTCGCGCTGGACAGCGGCGGGACCGGCACTTCGCCCTCCGGCGTCCCGTCCAGGCCAAACACCCGGATCCGGGCCGAGACGTCGTGCAGGTAGGTGGCGTAGATCTTCTTCCCGATGAAGGCGTAGCCGGTGAGCACGTCGCCGGTCTGGGGCAGGACCTCCCTCCAGCCGTCCGGGCCGGGCCGGGAGGGATCGGCCACCACCAGTCGGTAGCGGGGCGCCAGCCAGTCGGTGAGGATCCACAGCTTGCCGTCGTGGGCGCGGATCCGCGCGTGCATCGGGAGCCCGCCGGTCACCGACACGCGGTGCCTACCGTCGGCGTTCTCGATCCACGCCTCGTCTCTGAGCCACCCCACCGCCTCGGTCACCAGGCGGCGGCCGTCGTCCAGGGTGCGCACGCCCACGAAGCGGTCCGGCCCGGCGTGCGGGTCGTAGACCACGGAGTCCCCGGCCGGGTCGGTGCCGAGGCGGTGCCGGTACAGCCGCGAGCCCGTCTCCCGGGAGCGCAGCACGTAGGTGATCGCGCGGCCGTCCGGCGCGAAGGAGGCCTCGTCGTACAGGGCGGGCGGCAAGCGGTCGGGGAGGTCCGTCCCCCGGCCCACGTCGCGCACCCGGAGGGCGGTCTCGTCCGCGCCCCCGTCACGGAGGTCGTAGAGCACCAGGCGCCCGTCGTGGGACACGTCCCGGAGCTCGACCCGCGTCCACCCGGTCGAGTCGACGGCGAGCGGGTCGACGACCTCCTGGTACGTCCCGGCCGGATCGATCGGCACAATGGAGTCCGCCGGCGGGGCGAGACGGCGGAAGATGCCCGCCACCGGGTCGCCCGGCCGCCTCAGGCTGAAGTAGTCCCACGTCTCCGCCCGGCGAGGACTCCCGATCCGGGGGATGTCCTCCAGCCGCCGGAGCTCGGCCCGCAGGGAGTCGCGCAGCGGCGTCTCGCCGACCACGCGCTCGGCGTAGGCGCTCTCGGCCGCGATCCAGGTGCGGACCTGCGGGGCGCTCCCGTCTGCGAGCCACAGGTACGGATCCGTGAACTGCTGTCCGTGCACAGTGAAGGTGGCCGTGTCGCGGCGGGTGGCGGGCGGCTCCGGGGCCGACCGGGCCGACCCGGCCGGCCGGCAGCCGGCGGCGATCCAGGCGGGAGCCGCGGCGAGGGTGGCGAGAGAGGCGCGGCGG